>NZ_JBEZFJ010000008.1:0-354387 GCF_040649335.1 Micromonospora sp. NPDC048986 | reverse complement strand
GGGCGGTGGGCTGGCCGTTCATCTGGTAGATCCCGGCGCCGGGCCGACCGATCATGCCGCGAACCAGGTGCAGGTTGTTGACGGCGCCTCCGCGATCGCGGAGCCGGCCCGGCCCGTTTCGTGACGCCCCCGGGATACCGCCCTGCCGGCGGCCGTACGCGCCCGCCGGCCCGGCCCTGAACCCTCGGCTCGACCTGGAACACGCACCGCTGACCGCCCACGCCCCGCACCTCCCCAGCCCCTGACCTGCTCCCAAGATCGTGCTCGATTCAGGATGTGGTGGCGTCGGCGTCCGGCGATGCCACTACAACCATGTTCGGGCGCGATCTTGAGCATCGGACCGTCGATGTGACGAGCGGTTCGGCCCGTTCCGCCGGACCCGAAGGAGCAGGAACAGGAGCAGGACGGTCATCGCCACCGCGCCGGGGGCCTTCGTGAAGCGGGCCAGGTTGGTGCCGTCGGGCAGGGCCAGAAAGGTCGCCGCACCGGCCGGCAGCACGAACCAGGTGGTCCGGGTGGCGGCGAGCGCGAGCAGCGCCAGCGGCCAGGTCGCGTACCAGGGGTGAAAGACCGGGGACAGGACGACGGTGGCGACCAGCGCCAACGCCGCGCCGTGCAGCGCCACCCGGGAGCGCGCCGCCGCAGGACACCCACCCTCAGGGCGGACGAACTCCGAAGACGCGACCAGGGAACTCCCCGCCCCCGACCCCCTCGCCTCGGGAGCCGCGGCCTCGTTCAGCCCGCGCAGCACATGCCAGGCCCGCCACCAGAGCACCAGCAGCACCCCGACGAGCAGCAGCAGCGCCACCGCCCGGAGCACCGGCACCGCCTGCGGGTCCCGGCCGACCAGCGCGCCGGCGTAGTCGACCACGAAGCCCACGGCGGTGGGCGGTGACGTCCACTGCTCCGAGTCGCCACTGTGGGTCAGCCCGCCCACCCAGCCGAAGCCGAGGCCGGACAGCGCCGAGGTGACCAGCAGCGCGGCCAGCAGACCGCCGGCCAGCCAGCCGCCGTGGCGCAGCAACGCCCGAACGGTGTGCCGGCCGGGCACAGCGGCCAGCACGGCGAACGGCACCACCACCACGGCGCTGGCCTTCACAGTGACCGCCAGCCCGAGCAGCGCTCCGGCCAGCAGCAGCGCCGCCGGGCGACCTGGTCGACGGACCACGACCAGCAGTCCGCACAGCAGCAGCCCGAGCATCACGGCGTCGTTGTGCGCCCCGCCCACCAGGTGCACGCCGACCAGCGGGCAGGCCAGCAGCAGCCAGATCGCCCGACGGGCCGGCACCCCCGCCGCCCGCGCCAGAGCGGGCACGCAGAGCGCGGCGAGCAGCAGCCCCGCCACGGCGATGATCCGCAGCGTCACGAGCGTGCCGGTGAGGCCACCACCGACACTCACCGCGAGCGCCGCGAGCAGGACGAACACCGGCCCGTACGGTGCCGGGGTGTCCCGCCAGATCGGCGCCACAGTGTCCAGCCAGGGGCAGCCCGCCGCCGCCACTCCCACGGCGTACGGGTCGACGCCGTGCGCGTACGTCCAGCCCTGGCAGGCGTACGAGTAGACGTCCCGGCTGCCCAGCGGTGGCGCGCCCAGTAGCGGTAGCGCCCACAGCCCGGCGGTGACGTACGCCCAACGGGTCGACGGCGCACCCTCGCGCAGTGACCACCACGCCCCGACCAGCAGCACGGTGCCGATCAGCCAGCAGGTCAGCGTCGCCGGCCCGTCCGGGGTTCGCCAGATCGACGCGGGTGTCACGCCCAGCGGGGCGTCGGGCAGTGCCCCGCCGAGGTATCCGGCCACGGCGAGCAGGACCGCGCCGGCCAGGCCGACGTACCGGACGGCGCGGGCAACCGGTGGGCCAGCGGGCGGGCCGGGAGCGGTCACCGGCGCACCTTCCCTCAGTCGGCGGCGACCGGCTGACGGGCCGCCCGAGCTGACCGTACCAACCGGATGACCAGCACGATCACCAACAGCGTCATCAGCGGCGCCCCGACCGTCTTGGTGTAGCGGGGCAGCCCGGTGCCGTCGGGCAACACCAGGAACGACGCGACCAGGGCGACCACGATGAACCATCTGGTCCGCTGGGCGGTGGCGGCCAGCACGAACAGCGGCCAGGTCCAGTACCAGGGGTGCACCACCGGGGCGAGCGCGACGGTGAGGGCGAGCGCGAGGCCGGCGTGGTACAGCGGGTCGCGGGTGCGGGCCCGCCACCAGAGCCAGACGAGCAGGACGGCCAGGACGACCACGGCGATCCCGCGGGTGACCGGCAGCGCGTCGATGTGACCACCGAACAGCGCCGCGACGTACCCGGCCGTCTGCCCCACGGCTGTCGACGGGGACGTCCAGGCGATGGCGGCGCCACCCTGGGACAGCCCGCCGATCCAACCGAAGTCCAGCCCACCGACGACAGTCACGCCGACCACGGCGGCGACGGTGCCACCGACCACCCAGCCGCCGTCGCGGATCAGCGTGCGGATCCGGTACGGCCCCGCGGTGGCCGCCAGCGCGGCGAACGGCACCACCACCACGGCGGTCACCTTGATCGCCACCGCGATGCCGAGGAGCAGCCCGCCGACCAGCAGCACTCCGCGCCGGCCCGGGTGCGCCGCCACCACTGCCAGCCCACCGACGAGCGCGGCGAGCATCAGCACGTCGTTGTGGGGGCCACCGATCAGGTGCGCGGCGACCAGCGGGGAACCCAACGCCAGCCACACCGCCCGCTTCGCCGGCACACCGGCCCGACGCGCCAGCGCCGGCAGGGCCCACGCGGTGAGGACAACGCCGACCAGCGACAGCGCACGGAACAGCACGATGCTGGCGGTCAGCGAACCGGTGGCCTTCACCACGGCGCCCGCGACGAGCACGAACAGCGGCCCGTACGGCGCCGGGGTGTCACGCCAGATGACCGAAACGGTGTCCAGCCAGGGGCAGGGCAGCGCGGAGACACCCTGCTCGTACGGGCTGATGCCGCCGACGAAACTGGCGCCCTGGCAGGCGTACGCGTACACGTCCCGACTGCCGAAGGGCGGCGCGATCAGCAACGGCAGCAGCCAGAGCCCGACTGTGACGAGGGCCCACCGCGTCGAGGGCCCCCCGTCGCGCAGTGCCCACCAGGCGTACGCCATCAGGCCGGTGCCGACCAGCCAGGCGGCGAGGATCAGCGGGCCGTCGGGCCCCTGCCAGATGCTGACCGGGGTGCTGCGCAGGGGGCCGCTGGGAAACGCGCCGCCGAGGAAAGCGGCGAGCGCGAGCAGCATCGAGCCGGCCAGGCCGGTCCAGCGCGCGAGGTGGGAAGGCACGCCGGACATGCTGCCAGCCCGTCGGTGGGAGGCCGACGGCAGGCACTGTCAGCAGTGGCGCGCCGGTGCCAACCCACTGGAGATCGAGTAGTCGCCGGCGGCGCGGACCCGCACCTCGGTCCACCCGTCCGCACCCGGTCGCAGACATCCGTCCGGGCCGTTCAGCGTGAGCCAGCGCGACCAGCGCACCCGGACCGGCACGTCCCCGGGCGTGGCGGTCAACCGGACCGCGCCGCGGTCGGCGGCGACGAGGTGACCCGGGGCACCGACCAGCGGGGTCGGATCGACAACTGCGTACATCCGCCAGGTGGAGTCACGCCAGACCTCCCGCAGGTACGGCAGGCCGCCGCGGATCAGCGCTGCCTCGTCGCGGCCCCACCTGTCGGCGGGTGCGTCCGGGGCGAGCACCACGTAGCTCACCGCCTCGTGCCGTAACCACTGCTCGTACGTCTGCGCGCTCAGGTTTCCGTCGTAGAACAGCGCGTTGCGGTCGCTGTCGACCTGGCGTTCCCAGCCCCGGGCCAGTGGCACTGTCGGCGGCAGGTGCGCCGACTCCCAGTGGTCGCGCAGCGGCACCACCTCGACCCGCCCGGCCGGCTGCCGCCTGTCGAGTTCGGCGACGAGCGGTCGGTAGAAGCTCGCGGCGCTCTCCGGGGCGCCGGCCCGGGTCACGTCGCTCACCATCACCGGGGACTGCCACCAGACTGTCGCGGCGAGCAGCGCGGCCAGCCACGGCCCCGGCAACGCGGCGTACCCGGCCAGCACGGGCAGCGCGAACAGCATCGGCAGTCGTAGCGCGTTGGAACCGATCGGGCTGGGCACGTAGTACGCGGCGATCAGGAGCAGCACGGTGAGCGCCGCGCCGACGCGCAGCACCCGGCGGCGACGCGGCAGCACGACCGCCACCAGCACCGCGAGCGCCACGTTGATGCGCATCGACTCGGCGGAGTACGGCTGGGTGCCGCCGTTGCCGAAGACGAACGCCATCGGGGCGAGCGTGACGGCGGGCGCCACGGCCAGGACGAACCCCTCGGCCAGTGGTCGCTCCGCTCGCCAGCCTCCGGGCAGCGGGCGGCCCGGCCCGGCACCGGTGCGCAGGGCGCCCAGCAGCAGCGCCGCGCCGGCCAGCCCGGTGAACAGGCCGGCGACCGGGCTGGCCGCCGTCGCCAGGGCGGCGCAGACGGCGGCGAGCGTCAACCGGAGCCAGCGCGGCGGGCGTTGCGCGCTGACCGCGCAGAGCGCCAGCAGCCCCAACGCCAACCCGACCGCGAAGGTGATCCGCCCGCTCGCCAGGTTGCCGACCAGCACCACAGCGCCGAGGACACCGGCCAGCAGCGGTCGGCGGGCCCGGCTGCGGGTGAACAGCCAACCCAGCGCTGCCGCGCCGACCACGGCGGCGACCACCCCCAGCGGACGCACCCCGATCAGCGCGCCCAACCTGGCCGTGAAGAGGCTGTAGCCGTACTGGTTGACGCCGCCGTACCAGCCGAAGTCGACCGGCGCGGCCCCGTACCGCTCGGTGAACCCGGCGCGGGCCACCTGGGCGGCGAGGTCGGTGCCCATCGGCGGCGCGAGGAGGAACGCGACGGCGAGCAGCACCGCCACAGCGGTCGCCGCCGCCCAACCCGCGACGCTCCGCCCGGTCGGACGCGGCGACGCGTCAGGCATCGAGGACCCGTTCGGCGGCGGCCCGGGAGCGGCGGCCGGTGCGCAGGTACTCGTCCAGGAACTCCCCCGGGTCGTCGCGGCCGAGCAGCCGGGCCACCCCGGCCAACTCCACCCCGTGCCGGGGCAGTTGGTCACCGGCCCGGCCCCGGACCAGCATCAACGCGTTGCGGACCTGCGCGGCCAGGGCCCAACCGGCGGCCATCTCCGCGGCGTCCGTCGGGTCGATCAGGCCGGCCCGCTCGGCCGCCGCGAGGGCGTCGAGGGTACGCGTGCCGCGCAGCGCCGGTACCGCGCCGGCGTGCCGGAGCTGGACGAGCTGCACCGCCCACTCCACGTCGGCGAGCCCACCGCGCCCCAGCTTGGTGTGGGTGGCCGGGTCGGCGCCACGGGGCAGCCGTTCGGTCTCCACCCGGGCCTTGATCCGCCGGATCTCGACGACCTGCTCGCGGGTCAGCCCGCCGGCCGGGTAGCGCACCGGCTCGATCATCGCCTCGAACTCGGCGCCCAGGTCGGCGTCGCCGCAGACGAACCGGGCGCGCAGCAGTGCCTGCGCCTCCCACACCCGCGACCAGCGGGCGTAGTACTGCGCGTACGCGGCGAGGCTGCGTACCAGCGGACCCTGGCGGCCCTCCGGTCGCAGGTCGGCGTCGACGCCCAGCGGCGGGTCGGGGGCGGGTACGCCGAGCAGCCGGCGCAGTTCCTCGGCGACGGCGTGCGCGGCGGCGCTGGCAGCGCTCTCGCTGGTGCCCGGCGGCGGGTCGTAGACGAAGAGCACGTCGGCGTCGGAGAGGTAGTTCGACTCGTACCCGCCGAGCCGGCCCATGCCGATCACCGCGAACCGCAGCCCTTCCGGCGCCGGTTGGCTGGCCTGGGCGGCCCGCAGCGCTGCGGCCAGAGTGGCGTCGGTGACGTCGGCGAGCGCCGTACCGACAGCGGTGATGTCGGACAGCCCGCGGGCGGGCCGGTTCGCGCCGTCCGCCCGGGTGGGGCTGGGCGCGAGCGCGCCGGCCCGGCAGAGCACGTCGGCGCAGGCCACCCGGACCAGCTCGCGACGTCGCAGCGCGCGCACCGCGCTGGTGGCCTCGACCGGGTCGGCGTGCCGGGCCGCCGCCGCCAGGAACCCCTCCCGCAGCACCTCGGGCGCGCGTGGCGCCAACTCGTTCTCCTCGGCCAGCAGCCGCAGCGCCTCCGGGTCGCGGGCGAGCAGGTCGGCGACGTACCGGGACAGCGCGAGGACCCGGGCCAGCCGACGGGCGACCGGGCCGCCGTCGCGCAGCAGCCGCAGGTACCAGGGGGTGCTGCCCAGCTTGTCGGAGACCTTGCGGTAGTTGAGCAGCCCCCGGTCCGGCTCCGGCGCGTCGGCGAACTCGCTGAGCAGCACCGGCAGCAGGGTGCGCTGGATGGCCGCCGTGCGGCTCACCCCGCCGGTGAGCGCCTGGAGGTGGCGCAACGCCCCGGCCGGGTCCGCGAAGCCGAGGATCTCCAGGCGGTTCCGGGCCGCCTCCGGGGTGAGTCGCAACCCGTCGGCCGGCACCCGGGCCACCGACTCCAACAGCGGCCGGTAGAGCAGTTTGGCGTGCAGTCGGCGTACCTCGGTGGCGTGGGTGACCCACTCGGCCCGGAAGCTCTCCACCGCGCTGCGCCCCGGCGCGGCGGTGAAGCCCAGCGCGGCGGCGAGCCAGCGCAGCGCGCCCGGCTCGGCGGGCACAGTGTGCGTACGACGCAGACCCTGCAGTTGCAGCCGGTGCTCGACGCTGCGCAGGAAGCGGTAGCCGCGCAGCAGGGCCTCGCCGTCGGCCCGCCCGACGTAGCCGCCGGCGACGAGCGCGCGCAGCGCCGGGATGGTGCCGGGCGGGCGCAGCGTCTCGTCGCCGCGACCGTGTACGAGTTGCAGCAACTGGACGGCGAACTCGATGTCGCGCAGCCCACCGGGACCGCGCTTGATCTCGCGTTCCAGTTCCTTCGGCGGAATGTGGTCGATGATCCGGCGGCGCATGGCGCGGACGTCCTCGACGGCTTCGGGCCGCTCGGCCGCCCGCCAGACCAGCGGCGCGAGCTGATCGATCCACTCCTGAGCCAGCGGCAGGTCACCGGCGGCCGGGCGGGCCTTGAGCAGCGCCTGGAACTCCCAGGTGCGCGCCCACCGCCGGTAGTAGGCCAGGTGGCTGGCGAGGGTCCGCACCAACGGGCCGCGGCTGCCCTCGGGGCGCAGCGCGGCGTCCACCGGCCAGGCGACCAGCCCGCAGATGTAGATCAACCGGGTCGCCACCTGGGTCGCGGCGGACAGGTCGGCGTCCTCGGCGGCCACGAAGATGACGTCCACGTCGGAGACGTAGTTCAACTCGCCGCCACCGCACTTGCCCATCGCCACGACCGCCAGGCGGGGCCGCTCGGTCCCCTCCGCCAGCTCCGCGACAGCGATCTCGTACGCCGCGGAGAGCGTCGCGTCGGCCAGCGCGGAGAGCGCTGCCATCGTCTGCTCCAGGCCGCGACCGCCGGTCAGGTCGGCCGCCGCGATCCGCAGCAACGCCAGGCGGTACGCGACCCGCAGCGATGCCACCGCGTTGCCGCCGTCGGTCGGCTCCAGCCGCCCCTCGGCGGTCGGGGCGAGCCCGTCCGGTGCGGTCCGCAGCGCCTGGTAGTGCTCCGGGTGGGCCACCAGGTGATCGCCGAGCGCCGCCGACGCGCCGAGCACAGCGATCAGCCGCCGCCGCAGTCCGGGATCGGCGTGCACGTCCGCGAGGAGCGGCGACTCGGCGCCCTCGGTGCTGCGGCCCTCCGCCTCCACGATGCGGTGCAGTTGGCGCAGCGCCAGGTCCGGGTCGGCGGCCCGGGACAGCGCGGCGAGCAGCTCCGCGGCGGCCTCGTCGACCGGCTCCTGCTCGGCCGGCTGCCACAGCCGCAGCCCCTCCGGGCCGAGCAGGTCCGCGGCGCGCGCGCCGCCATCGCCTTCGGCGGTGCCGAAGCCGTACCGGGCGAGCCGGCCCGGTGCCCTGGTCGGCCGGCTCATCAGTGCCCGAGCAACGGCAGGCCACGCCGCGTCGTACTGTCGTCCAGCTCGCCGAGGGCCAGCGCGGCGAACCGGGCGGCGAACGGTTGCCAGACCTCCTCGACGTCGGCCAGCACCGAGGCGCAGGCCGCGACCACCAGCTCCGGGTCGTAGCCCAGCTCGGCGAGTTGGGTCGAGTCGGTGGCCCAGTCGGCGATCATCGCGGCGTCGCACTCGATGTGGAACTGCAACCCCCAGGCCCGGTCACCGAGGCGGAACGCCTGATGCGGGTAGCGGGTGGAGGCGGCCAGCAGGGTCGCGCCCCGCGGCAGCTCGGTGATCTCGTCGGCGTGCCACTGGAGCACGTCCGGGATCAACGGCACGTACCTGAACAACGGGTCGTTCTCCGCGGCGTCGCGCCGGCCGACCACGCCGGGGCCGATCTCCGGCCCGGACGGGCTGCGCTCCACCAGCCCGGCGTGCGCGGTGGCGAGCAGCTGCGCGCCCAGGCAGACCGCCAGGGTCGGCACCCGGTAGCGGACCGCCTTGCGCAGCAGGCCCTCCACGGCCGGAAACCACTGTGCGCCGGGCGAGCCGTCCGGCAACGGGTACGCCTGTTGGTCGCCGCCGAGCACCACCAGCGCCGCGTACCCCTCCAGGTCGGCGGGGAGCTCGTCGCCGGCGTGCGGGCGTACCACCCACAGCTCCAGCCCAGCCTCGGTCAGCCACTCACCCAGCCGGCGCGCGTCGTCCGTCGGGTCGTTCTCGATCACCAGCGCGGTTGCCACCCGTCGAGGCTAGCCGGTACGCCGCACGGCACCACGCCCCGGCACAGGTCCGCCCGCTGGGTGACGGCCTGGCCATGGTCGGGGTCGTTAGGCTCTGCGGTTGTGATCAGCGAGGACAGCGCCGTCGTACGCCCGCCCGTGCTGCGCCCGGGTGACACGGTGCTGCTGGTGTCGCCGTCCGGGCCGACCTCGCCGGAGCGGGTGGCCCGGGGCATGGAGCTGCTCACCGGCTGGGGCCTGCGCCCGGTGCCGGCGCCCAACGCGTACGCCCGCCACGGCTACCTCGCCGGCACCGACGACCTGCGCGCCGCCGACCTGAACGCGGCCTTCGCCGACCCGGACGTGCGTGGGGTGATCTGCACCCGCGGTGGTTACGGCGCCCAGCGGATCGTGGACGCCATCGACATGGCCGCCGTCCGCCGCGACCCGAAGGTGGTGGCCGGTTTCTCGGACATCACCGCGTTGCAGTTCGCACTGTGGCGGGGTGCCCGCCTGGCCGGGGTGCACGGCCCCGGGGCGGCCTGGCGCGACGAGCGGACGCCACTGCGCTCCGCCGAGTCCCTGCACGCGGCGTTGATGACCACCGAGCCGGTGTCGATCACCGCGGTCCCCACCGAGGAGACCTTCGGCGTGCGCGTACCGGGTCGCGCCACCGGCACCCTGCTCGGCGGCAACCTGTGCATGATCGCCGCGTCGATCGGCACGCCGGACCTGCCCGACCTGACCGGTGCGGTGCTGTTGATCGAGGACGTGCAGGAGCCCCCGTACAAGGTCGACCGGATGCTCACCCACCTGCGCCGGGCCGGCACGCTGGACGGACTGGCCGGGGTGGCGGTCGGGCAGTTCACCGACTGCGCCGACGGCTGGGACACCACGATCGTCGACGTGCTCACCGAACGTCTGGGCGACCTGGGCGTACCGGTCCTCGGCGGCCTTCCCATCGGCCACGGCCCCAACCAGCTCACAGTCCCGATAGGCACCACCGCCACCCTCGACACCACCACCGCCACCCTCACCGCAACCCCCGCAGTCCACTAACCCCCACCCCTCCCACTCCCCCACCCCACCCCTCCCCACCCCTCCCCCGGCCCACCCCGGAGCCGTTGATCATGAAGTTGTTGTCACTCGTCACGGCGTGTCGTGGCAATAACTTCATGATCAACGGCGGGGTGGGGGGTGGGACAGGGGGTGGGGCTGTTCAGGGGGTGGTGGGTGGGGTCAGGTGGGCTATTGCGCCGATTTCCAGGGCGGCCCAGATGCCGGTGGGGGTGCGGGTGATGCCGTGGGGTTCGGCGTTGGGGGTGGGTAGGGCGTAGCCCTCGATTCGCCCGGCGGGGTCGAGGTGACCGATCCGGTTGGCACCCCACTCGGTGAACCACGCGCCGCCGTCCAGGTCGGCCACTATCGCGTGCGGACGGGCCGCCCGGTCCGGCAGCGGGATCTCGACGATCTCGCCGTCCGGGTAGATCCGGCCGAGCTGACCGGCGGCGATCTCCACGAACCAGATGCCGCCGTCATCGCCCAAGGTGATGCCGACCGGGCCCGCCTTCGCTGTGGGTAACGGGTGCAGCGTGACAGTGCCGTCGAGGTCGATCCGGCCGATCGCGTTCGCCTGGTTGAGGGTGAACCAGAGCGCCTGGTCCGCGCCAGCAGTGATCATCGAGGCGAACCCGCCGGTCACCGGCAGCGGGAACGCGGTGTGGGTGCCGTCGGTCTCCACCCGGCCGATGGTGTCGGAGGTCATCCCGGCGTACCAGAGCGCGCCGTCAGGCCCAGCCGCGATGCCGCCTGGCCCGGTGCCCGCCGGAAGGGCGACGGTGCGCTGCTCACCGTCGACGGTGATCCGACCGATCCGGTCGTCTCCCGAGCGGGTGAACCAGAGCGCCCCGTCCGGCCCGGCCGTGATGATCAACGGGCGACCGCCGGCCGGCTCCAGCGGATAGGTCCGGACCGCGCCGTCGGGCGACAACCGGGCGACGCCGCCGGCATGGGCCAACGTCAGCCACAGCGCGCCGTCCGGGCCAGGCGTGATGCCGTACGGTCCGGTGCCCGGCTCGACGAGTGGAATCTCCCGAATCTCGACGGTCATGCTGCGCTGTCCTTCCGTCGGGTGGATCGTCCACCCTGACCCTCGGCCAGCGACCACACAACCGATTTCGTCCACCGCCGGCCCTGATTGTCAGCTCGCTGACAGGGTCGCCACGGCTTCCGCCCAGACTGCCCGGTCACAGTCGGTCACGACAGCGCAGGATGACCGAACCTCTGGAGGACAGCATGTCCCGCACCATCCGCAGGAAACACCTGCTGGCCGGCCTGGCCACCGCCGGCGTCCTCGGCGTCGGGATCGCGGCCCCGACGATCGCGTTCGCCGCCGACGCTCCCACGCCGACACCGAGCACCAGCACCGCCCCGGCTCCGGGCACGGCGCCCGGCGCGAAGGCCGACCGGCAGGGCGAATTCGCCGCGGCGCTCGCCAAGGAGCTGGGCGTTCCCACCGACAAGGTGACCGCCGCACTGGAGAAGATCCGCGAGCAGCACCGCCCGGCCGACCGACCGCAGCGCCCGTCCGCCGAGGACCGGCAGGCCGCGCTCAAGCAGCGCCTGGACCAGGCGGTCAAGGACGGCAAGCTCACCCAGGAGCAGGCCGATGCCATCACCACCGCCGTTGAGGCCGGCGTCTTCCCCGGCCCCGGCGGCCACCGCGGCCCGGGCGGCCAGCACGGCGAGGGCGGCCAGCACGGCGAAGGTACGCCCAGCAAGTAATCCGGCGGGACCGGCCCCGGCAGGCATTGACCTGCCGGGGCCGGCCTCCGCAGGCGCGGCTTGATCCACTCGGTTTCCCTGAAGTCGCGATATCCGCCGCACTCGGACGCCCCGACATCATGAAAACCGAGTTGATCACCGACCCGAGGGCGTCGGCCCGACTGCCTCGGCCGTCACACCGGCTCGGGGTTGTCAGCCCAGCCCTGGAGGGCCGTCAGGGCTGCGGCGGCGAGAACACGCCCAGACGATTGCCGGTCGGGTCGAGCAGGTGGGCCGAGGTGAGACCGCTCGGAGTCGTACGCGCCGGCACCAGCACCCGGCCGCCGGCCGCTTCGGCCCGTCGGCAGGTTTCCGCCACATCGGTGACTTCGGCGTAGAACACCGCGTAGTTCGGCGACGTACCGTCGGTCGCCCGGATCGCGCCGCCGATCCCGGTGTCGCCACCGGCTCCGGTCACCCGGTAGGACCCGCCGTTGGGCGGACCCTGCTCCTCGAAGGTCCAGCCGAACAGCTCTCCGTAGAAGCGCTCCGCATCCTCGGGCCGGTCGGTGCCGAACTCGAACCAGGTGATGGGCGTCGTGGACCTGGACATCTGTTGCCTCCAGAATTTCCGTGCCGGCCGTTCGGCCGTCGTCTGGAGCAGTCTCGGCGCCGTTCGCGACAGCGTCCTGTCGGTGTTTCCGGGTCACCTGGCCGGGTTTTCACCGACGAGGCGCCGGGAAGCACGCGTCTCAGACCAGGCTCAGTGAACGGACTCGTTCGTGCGGAATGTCGAGGTCGGTCAGGTGTAGCTCCCGGGCCACCACGTCGGGCAGCGTGCAAACGCTCCGGATCCGGTCGGTGCGGAAGCAGCGCAGCTCGTCGCGCAGCCGGCACCAGGCGACCAGGTACCAGTGTCGGGAGTTGCCGAGGTAGCCGAGTGGCTCGACCTCACGGGTCGAGTCGGCGCCGGCGCGGTCGGCGTACCGGATGCGCAGCACGCGCCGCGCGGCGACCGCGTCGGCGACGGTGGCCGGGACGGGCGCGGCCGGCCCGTCGCCGATCAGGTGCACCCGGCCGGCGAGGCGGTGTGCCTCGGCGGCGTCGGCGGCCGGCAGCACCGCCACCAGCTTGCGCAGCGCGGTGGCGGCCGGCCCGGCGAACGGGGAGCCGGCGAGCCGATGCAGCGCCACTGCCATCGCCACCGCCTCGGCGGCGGTCAGGTTGACCGGCGGCAGGGTGCGGGCGCGGTCGAGGACGTAGCCGCCGGTGCGCCCGGGCTCGGCCCAGATCGGCACGCCGGCCTCCTGTAACGCGCCGAGGTCGCGTTCGATGGTCCGGCTGCTCACCTCGAAGCGCGCGGCCAGCCAGCTGGCGCTGCGCGGCCGTGGTGACACCGCCCGCAGCTCCTCGACCAGCGCGTAGAGGCGATCCGTGCGGTTCATGCCGGGCACGCTACAGCCGGGGTACGACGCCCGCGGCGATCGCCCACAGACGCACACCCACCAGGACCCACGACCGCAGACGCACGACCGCGAGGACGCACGCCCGCACGGCGGACCGGCCGCACGGCGACGCGGAAAGCCGCCTCAGGCGATGCAGGCGCAGACTATCAGCGCGGCCCCGAAGTGGGTGGCGGCGCTGACCCGGGCGGCCGGGTGCGGCTCGGGTGAGCAGATGACCTCGCCGAGCTTGCCGGGGGTGAGCAGGTCCAGCACCAGGAAGGCCAACGCCATGATCGCCAACCCGACCAGGCCGAAGACCACTGTGGAGGCGAGCCCCTTGCCGAAGTCGCTGTAGCTGGTCAGGATCGCGGTGAAGACGATCCCGGCGATGCCGAGCTGGTTGGCGGCGAGCAGCAACCCCGCGTTGGCGTTGCGCTCGACCCAGATCAGGTCGCGCAGCCGTCCCGGGGTGAGCAGGTCGACGAGCCCGAAACCGGCGGCCATCAGGCCGACGCCGACGATCCCGAACACGACGCTCTGCCAGGCACCGCTGAACAGATCCTCCAGCACCGACTTGCCTCCCGACTCTCCGCCCGGAGGGGTACCGGCGCGGTGATCGAGACGATAGCGGCAGCGCGCAACGGCGTCAGCCCCTGCGTCTACAGGGCCAGGTAGCGCTGCCGCTCGTACGGGGTGACCTCACGGCGGTACTGCTCCCACTCGGCCCGCTTGTTGCGCAGGAAGAAGTCGAAGACGTGCTCGCCGAGCACCTCGGCGACCAGTTCGGAGCCGGCCATCACGTCGATCGCCTCGGCGAGGTTCTCCGGCAGCGCCTCGTAGCCCATGGCACGCCGCTCGGCGCTGGTCAGCGACCAGACGTCGTCCTCGGCGCCGGGCGGCAGCTCGTACCCCTCCTCGATGCCCTTCAGGCCGGCGCCGAGCAGCACCGCGAAGGCGAGGTACGGGTTGGCCGCGGAGTCCAGCGAGCGGACCTCGACGCGGGCCGAGTTGGGCTTGCCGTACGCGGGAACCCGGACCAGCGCGGACCGGTTGAGGTGACCCCAGCAGACGTACGCCGGGCTCTCGGTGATCCGGTCGGGCAGGTGCTGCGGGAAGAGCCGCTTGTACGAGTTGACCCACTGGTTGGTGACCGCCGTGTACTCCCGGGCGTGCACCAGCAGGCCGGCGATGAACGACTTCGCCACCTTGGACAGCTTCAT
This sequence comes from Micromonospora sp. NPDC048986, assembly GCF_040649335.1. NCBI lineage: Bacteria > Bacillati > Actinomycetota > Actinomycetes > Micromonosporales > Micromonosporaceae > Micromonospora > Micromonospora sp. NPDC048986. The sequence continues at coordinate 340,235 of NZ_JBEZFJ010000008.1, read as the reverse complement.
CGGGTCGCCGCCGTCGTGGAAGGCGTTGCGCTCCCCCTCGAACAGCGACAGGTGGGTGTGCATCCCGCTGCCCGGCTGGTCGGTGAACGGCTTCGGCATGAAGCTGGCCTGCACACCGGTGGAGAGCGCGACCTCCTTGACCACGTGCCGGAAGGTCATGATGTTGTCGGCGGTGGTGAGCGCGTCGGCGTAGCGCAGGTCGATCTCCTGCTGGCCGGGCGCGACCTCGTGGTGGCTGAACTCCACCGAGATGCCGATCCGCTCCAGCGCGAGTACGCCCTGACGGCGGAAGTCCCTGGCCACCGCGTGGGTGGTGTGCTCGAAGTAGCCGCCGGTGTCGACAGGGGTGGGCACCGAGCCGTCCTGCGGACCGTTTTCGAGCAGGAAGAACTCGATCTCGGGGTGGGTGTAGAAGGTGAAGCCCTTCTCGGCTGCCTTGGACAGCGCGCGGCGCAGCACGTGCCGGGGGTCCGCCCAGGACGGCCCGCCGTCGGGCAGCAGGATGTCGCAGAACATCCGGGCGCTCTCGCCGCTGACGCCGCCTTCGAAGGGGAAGACCTGGAAGGTGGTCGGGTCGGGCATGGCCACCATGTCCGATTCGAAGACCCGGGCGAAGCCCTCGATCGCCGAGCCGTCGAAGCCGATGCCTTCCTCGAAGGCCGCCTCGAGCTCGGCGGGTGCCACCGAAACGCTCTTGAGCGTGCCCAGAACGTCGGTGAACCACAGCCGGACGAACCGGATGTCCCGCTCTTCCAGCGTGCGGAGGACGAACTCCTGCTGACGGTCCACTTCCCCAACCCCTCGCGACACTCTTTTGTCCGCCTTGGCCGGGCTGCACCCGACCTGATCGCCCAGTGTTCCCGGGCCTGGTTACGCAGACGTTACGCGAACTGCCGCCGGCCGTCCCTTCGTGTCCCGCCCGACGAGCGCGTGCCCCCGCCGTACCACGGCGTCCGCCGGCACGACGGCCGAGCTCCTGCCGCTGCGGCATGGCGGCGGGTGGCGGCAATCTCGTCCGAGGGTACGGATTGTCGCGCGGGGGCTGGGGCAAGATGAAGGCATGCCCACCCTGCGTCTCGCCCTGTCCCAGGTCAACCCGAGCGTCGGCGACCTCGCCGGAAACGCCGACCTGGTCCGCAGCTGGACTCGCCAGGCCGCCGATGCCGGTGCCCAGTTGGTGCTCTTCCCGGAGATGATGCTGACCGGGTACCCGGTCGAGGACCTCGTCTTCCGGCGTTCCTTCGTCGCCGCGTCCCGGGCCGCCGTGCAGCGGTTGGCCGCCGACCTGGCCGCCGACGGTCTCGGCGAGTTGCCGGTCGTGGTCGGCTACCTGGACGCTGACGGCCCGCCGCAGGTCAGCGGGGACGCCGAGCCGGGCCGAGGTGCCCGCAACGCGGCCGCGCTGCTGCACCGGGGCGTTGTGGCCGCCCGCTACTTCAAGCACCACCTGCCCAATTACGGCGTCTTCGACGAGGACCGGTACTTCGTCTCCGGTGACGCGCTGACAGTTGTGCGGATCGGCGGCGTGGACGTCGCGCTGACCATCTGTGAGGACCTGTGGCAGGCCGGCGGTCCGTTCGCCGCCGCCCGCAGGGCCGGCGTCGGCCTGGTCGTCAACATCAACGGCTCGCCGTACGAGCTGAACAAGGACGACATCCGGCTGCCGCTGGTCCGCCGCCGCGCCGCCGAGGCGGGTGCCGCCATCGCGTACGTGAACATGACCGGCGGCCAGGACGAGCTGGTCTTCGAGGGCGACTCGATGATCGTGACCGCCGACGGTGAGCTGCTCACCCGGGCACCGCAGTTCGTCGAGCACCTGCTCGTGCACGACGTCGAGTTGCCGGCCGCCGCCGCCGCGCCGACCACCGAGACGCTGGCCGACGGCATGCGGATCGTGCACAGCACGCTGGACGGCATTCCGCCCACGCCGTCCGGGCCGGCCGCCACCGGCGGGCTGATCGAGCCGGTGGCCGACGAGGCCGAGGTGTGGCAGGCGCTGGTGCTGGGTCTGCGCGACTACGTCAACAAGAACCGGTTCCCGTCGGTGGTGCTCGGTCTCTCCGGGGGCATCGACTCGGCGGTGGTGGCCGCGCTCGCCGTCGACGCGCTCGGGCCGGAGCGGGTGGTCGGGGTGTCGCTGCCCAGTCAGCACTCCTCGGAGCACTCCCGGGAGGACGCCGCAGACCTGGCCAAGCGCACCGGCCTGGACTACCGGGTCGAGCCGATCCAGCCGATGGTGGACGGCTTCCTGGCCAACCTGTCGCTGTCCGGCGTGGCAGTGGAGAACCTGCAGGCCCGGGTCCGTGGCGTGATCCTGATGGCGCTGTCGAACCAGGAGGGCCACCTGGTGCTGACCACCGGCAACAAGAGTGAGCTGGCGGTCGGCTACTCCACCCTGTACGGCGACTCGGTGGGCGGTTTCAACCCGGTCAAGGACGTCTGGAAGACGCTGATCTGGCGGCTCGCGAAGTGGCGCAACAGGGACGCGGCGCGGCGCGGCGAGACAGCCCCGATCCCGGAGAACTCGATCGGCAAGCCGCCGAGCGCCGAGCTGAGCCCGGGCCAGCTCGACAGCGACAGCCTGCCCGACTACGACGTCCTGGACCCGATCCTGATCGGCTACGTCGACGGCGACCTCGGCCGCGACGGGCTGGTCGAGTCGGGTCACGACCCGGCGATCGTGGACAAGGTGCTGCGGCTGGTGGATACCGCCGAGTACAAGCGGCGGCAGTCGGCGCCGGGCACGAAGATCTCCATGAAGGCGTTCGGCCGCGACCGCCGTCTGCCGATCACCAACCGGTGGCGCGAGCACGGCTGAGCCGTACCCCTGGGGGTGCCGGGTCGGTGGCGCGGCCCGGCGCCGCCGCGCGGTGACCTCACGGCGCGGGCGGCCGGGTGGGGCGGCCCCGCGCTGGTGGAGTGACATCTTGCACTGGGCCCTGCCGTCAGCCCGTCTCGCGGTGCGACGATCGCGACGGAACCCGGGGACCGCGCAGGCGGCCTCGAGGAAGGGAGACAGAGATGGTGGAGTCCACTGGGCACGAGGTGACCGCGTTGTACGGCGGCCCGGCCACCCGACGGGTCCGCACCCGCGACCTGATGGCCGCCAAGGAGCGTGGCGAGCGCTGGCCGATGCTCACCTCGTACGACCAGTACACGGCGTCGATCTTCGACCAGGCCGGCGTTCCGGTGTTGCTGGTCGGCGACTCGGCAGCCAACAACGTGTTCGGCTACGAGACCACCCTGCCGATCACCGCCGACGAGCTGCTTCCGCTGGTCCGGGCAGTGGTGCGGGCGACCCGGCAGGCGCTGGTCGTCGGTGACCTGCCGTTCGGCTCGTACGAGGAGGGCCCGGCCCAGGCGCTGCGCACCGCTGTCCGGTTCATGAAGGAGGGTGGCTGTCACGCGGTGAAGTTGGAGGGTGGCCGCCGCAACGCCGCGCAGATCGCCGCGATCGTCGGCGCCGGCATCCCGGTGATGGCGCACATCGGCTTCACCCCGCAGAGCGAGCACACCCTGGGTGGCTACCGCGTGCAGGGTCGCGGCGACGCCGCCGACGAGGTGCTGGCCGATGCGCGGGCGGTGGCGGAGGCGGGCGCGTTCGCTGTGGTGTTGGAGATGGTGCCCGGCGAGGTGGCCAAGCGGATCACCCACGAGCTGCCGATTCCCACTGTCGGCATCGGCGCGGGCCCGGACACGGACGCGCAGGTGCTGGTCTGGCAGGACATGGCCGGGCTGCGGACGGGCAAGGCGCCCCGTTTCGTCAAGCGGTACGCGGATCTGGCCGGCGCTCTCACCGACGCCACCCGCCGTTTCGCCGACGAGGTCCGCGGCGGCGAGTTCCCCGCCGCCGAACACACCTTCTAGGACCGGGCACGGCGTGATCCGCTCGGCTGCGCCGAAAGCGGGGTGTCCCGGGCACCGGGACACCCCGTCTTCATGAAACCGGAGTGGATCGCGCCGCTCGGCTCACAGGTCGGTGACGCGGATGCCGGCGTGCGCCTTGTAGCGCTTGTTGATGGCGATCAGGTTGGCGGTGAACGCCTCGATCTGGTGGGCGTTGCGCAACCGGCCGGCGTAGATGCCCCGCATGCCGGGGATCCGGGCGGCGAGCGCGCCGACGATGTCGACCAGCTCGCGGTCCTCGGTGCAGATCAGCACGTCCAGGTCAATCCGGTCGACCTCGGGGTCGGCCAGCAGCGGAGCGCTGACGTGGTTGAACGCGGCGCAGACCCGGGAGTCGGGCAGCAGCGCGGCGGCCTGCTGCACGGCGCTGCCCTCGGCGACGGTCAGCGCGTACGGGCCCTGCTTGTCGAAGCCGAGCGGGTTGACGCAGTCGACGACGATCCGGCCGGCGAGCGGCTCGGCGAGGGCGGCGACGGTGGCGGCGTGCCCGTCCCACGGCACCGCGATGATCACCACGTCGCTGCGTCGGGCCACCTCGTCGTTGGCCGCGCCGGTGACGCTGCCGCCGGCCGGCACCCCGGGCAGGGCGGCGATCTCGGCCGCGGACTCGGCGGCCCGCTCCGCCGACCGGGATCCGATCAGCACCGTCTGGCCGGCCCGCGCGAACCGGTAGGCCAGGCCCCGCCCCTGGTCGCCGGTGCCGCCGATGATGCCGACAGTCAGCCCGGACACGTCGGGCAGGGTGCTCGCGTCGTATGCCATGGCCTCATCCTCGCAAACCGCTCGGCCGGTCAGCAGCGCCGAGCGCTGTGAGAATCCCCGCTGCCAAGAGCGACAGCGCCGCCGAGGACCGGGCCAAGACCGGCGACCACGCCCACGGGCGAGGATCGGGCCCGGGCCGGCGGCCCGCTCAGGCCAGCTCGAACAGGACGGTACGGGCCGCCGGGTCGGCGGTGACAAGGCGGACCCGGACCCGTTCGCCGAGCGGCAGTTGACCGAGACAGCGGGCGCGTACCGGCGGGGCGTCCAGCGCGACGGTGCCGCCGGGCGGTCGGGGCCGGGACTTACCGTTGGGCGGGGCGTTGACGTCGAGGACCGCCGCGTCGAAGGTCTCCCCCACCCGGTGCTCCAGCACCGCCGCCTCGGCCAACTCGACGGCGCCACGAGCGGCCGCCGAGGCGACCCGGTCGGTGCTCGCCATCACCTCAGGCAGCCGGGGCAACGCGGCACGGGCCCAGTCGGGCACCGCCTGGCCCGCGTGCAGGGCCAGGCAGACCTCTGTGGCGTACCGGTCGGCCAGCCGCCGCAACGGCGCCGTCACGTGGGCGTACGCGGCCGCCACGCCACCATGTTCCGGCTGCTCCGGCAGCTCCCCGTCGAAGGCGGTGTACGCGGCACCGCGCATCAGCTCGGCCGCCTGGTCGATGAACGCGGCGGCGCGTGGCTGGGCGGCGTCCAGACCGGCGATGACCTGCCCCGGACCCACGTCGTCCGGCCAGTGCACGCCCAGCGGCGCGGCGGCGGCCCGGAGCCGCTGCACCGCCTCCGGTTTGGGCGCCGGCATCGTCCGCAGCAGACCCACCCGGCCGGCCAGCATGATGTCGGCGGCAGCCATCCCGGTCAGCAGGGAGATCTGCGCGTTGTGTTCTTCCATCGGCACCGGCGCGCGCAGCACCAGCCGCCAGCCCTCACCGTCGGGCTCCAGATCCTGCTCGGGCAGCGGCAGGTTGATGGCGCCCCGGCTCAGCCCACGGGCGGTCAGTCGGTCGCCGATCTCCGGCAGCAGCGCGATCGGGTCGGGTAGCCGGCCGGCCTCGGCTGCCGCCTGCACGCCGGTGTAGTCCAGTTTGGCGCGGCTGCGGACCAGTGCGCGTTCCAGCTCGACGGCGACGGTGCCGCCGTCGGCGTCCAGGTCGATGGTCCAGACCACAGCGGCGCGGTCGTCGTCGGGCAGCAGGCTGGCCGCCCCCTCGCTGAGGGTGTGCGGGTGCAGCGGCACGTTGCCGTCGGGCAGGTAGATGGTCTGCCCCCGCCGCCAGGTCTCCGCCTCCAACGCCCCACCCGGTGTGACGTGCGCGGCGACGTCGGCGATCGCGTACCGCACCCGGTAACCCCCACCGGGGCGGCGGCTGAGGTGCATCGCCTGGTCCAGGTCCCGCGAGGTGGCGGGGTCGACAGTGACGAACGGGATGTCGGTGCGGTCGACGGGCGGCTGCGGCGGTGCCGCAGCCGCCTTGTCGGCTTCACGCTGGGCGTCGGCCGGGAACTCCTCCGGCAGGCCGAGCTCGCGGCGCAACGCGCCGAAGTCGATGCGGGGCGCGAGTACGCGTCGAATGACCACGGGTCAATCCTGACAGCGCCACGGGTGATCCGCTTCCGGTGACCGGCCGAAAATCCGCCCGGTGAGGGGATGCTCCGCGTTCAGCCGGTCGCCTTGCGGGCGGCGCTGCGGGCCCCCCTGGGGGCGGTGGCTCGGGCGGCGACCGGGCGGGCCGGAGACTTGCGGGCGGTCACCTTGCGGGCCGGTGCCTTGGCCGCGACGGTCTTCTTCGCCGGGGCCTTCTTCGCCGCCGCCTTGCGGGCGGTGGTCGACGAGGTACCCGTCACCTTCGCGGCGGGGGCCTTCTTGGCCGGAGCCTTGCGCGCGCCGCCGCTGGGGCGGGTGGACGCTGTCTTCTTCGCCGCTGCCGTCTTCTTCGTCGCTGTCTTCTTGGCGGCGGACGCCTTGGTCGCCACCTTCCGCGCCGGGGCCTTCGCCGCGCTGGTGCTCTTGCGCGCCGAGGCCTTCGCCGCGGTGGTGGTCTTGCGCGCCGGGGCCTTCGCCGCGGTGGTGGTCTTCTTCGTCGCGCTGGCGGTGGTCTTCTTCGCCGCGCCAACCGTCTTCTTCGCCGTACCGGTGGTCTTCTTCGCGGCGGTGGTGGTCCTGCGTGCGGTGGACGCCGGAGCCCGCTTGGCGGCGGCGGTCGTCTTGCGGGTGGTGGTCGAGGCCTTCGCGGGGGCCTTCTTGGCCGCGGCGGTGGTCTTGGTGGTGGCCTTCTTCGCGGGAGCCTTCGTGGCCGCAGTGGTGGTCTTCTTGGCCGGAGCGCGGCCCGCCCCGCCGGCGGCCTTGCGGGCCGGCGCCTTAGCGGCGGCCGCGGTGGACTTGCGCACGGGGGTGGTCCGGCTCGCCGCCGTGTTCCGCTCCGCCGCGGCGGTCTTCTTCGCGGTGGTGCGTCGGGCGGCCGGGCGCTTGGTGGCCTGCTGTGCTTCGGCCATCGTGGTTCCCTCCTCGGGGGACGTGCTCTCGCGTGCGTCCTCGCGGAGCACGGAATACCTCGGCGCGAGCCCGTCCCGCGCCGCCTATCTGTCGTCCCCGGCCCAACGAGCGTCCTCGGCATCCCACGCCTCGTTTCGCTCCTGCACTCGTTGCAGGGCGTTCTCCGCGTCGGCTGCCGAGTCGTACGGGCCGAGAACGTGCTTCGCCGGACACACGTTGGCGTCCGTCTCGACCCGGTGATGCCGGGTGCACCAGTAGAACTGCCCACCACGTTCGCTGTCGCTCATGGGAATCACTGTGCACCGCGAACCGGCCGGCCGCCACCGGATCGCACAAGTCGCCGACGATCTCCACAGTAGATACGCATCGCGTTCGTCGGGCCGAAATGGCGAAACGCGTGGGACTGGAACTCCAGAAGATGCGCAGGTGAGCATCCCTGCTGGGCACCTCTATGATCGCCGGATGGCGACACCGGACTACATCGTGGGGCTGCGCAAGCACATCGGCCACGACCTGCTCTGGCTGCCGAGCGTCAGCGCGGTGGTCCGCAACGACGCCGGTGAGCTGCTGCTCGGCCAGCGCGCCGACGACGGGCGCTGGTCGGTGATCAGCGGTTTCGTCGAGCCGGGCGAGCAGCCGGCCACAGCGCTGGTCCGCGAGGTGCGTGAGGAGACGGGCCTTGAGGTGGCGCCGGTGCGGATGTCCAGCGCCGTGTCACACCCGCACACGTACCCGAACGGGGACCGCTGCGAATACCTCAACCTGGGGTTCCTGTGCCGGTTGGTGGCCGGCACGGCCCGCGTCAACGACGACGAGTCGCTGGCCGTGCGGTGGTTTGCGCTGGACCGGCTGCCCGAGCTGGACAAGCACGCCCTGCTGGTCATCGCGTACGCGTTGCGGGAGAACCAGCTGGCCGGCTACCTGGAGCCGGGTACGACGTGGGACGACGTACCCGACTGAGGTCTACACGGGGGTCGGCGCGAGGGCCACCGGCTCGGCGGGCGCCGACCGGGCCGCCCGGATGGTGTACGCGAGCGCGTACGGCATGCAGGCCAGGTAGAGCATGGGTTCCGCCCGCACCTCGTTGGTGACGATGTGGAAGATCTCCCATGAGATGGCGGGTCGGGGCAGGCTGATGTTCCATTCCGTCCAGGTGGCGGGCAGCCACAACGGCGCGGAGATCCAGTCGAGGCCGCCCAGTGGCGTCGGACTGCTGACCGGGCCGGCGCGACCGCCCGCCGCGATGACGTCGACGACAGCGAGAATCACCGCGAGGTCGGCGGCGGCGAGTGCGCCGAGGACGCCCACCCACCAGGCCGCGCGGAGTCGATTCCGGCCTGCGAGGCTCGCTGCGGCCCAGAGGGCAAGCGTCAGGCCGGCCAACCAGAGCAGCAGCCCGGGTACGAAGGTGACCATGTCGTCCGGGGCGATGGCTGACAGAAACACGACAGCGACCGCACCGATGGGAAGCACCACGCCGAGCGCGATGCGCAGTGGGCCGTCGAGTGCGGCGTGCCGGGCCCAGCGCGCGGCGAACACCGCCAGCAGCACCGCCAGCCCGACGGTGAGCGCCGTCCAGATCGGCTGCTGCACCCGCTCGGACCAGCCCTGGGTCACCATGCGCTCGATCGGCATGAGGGCCACCGCGCTGGCGAGCACGATTCCGACGCAGGCGATCGGGGACAGCAGCAGCGCGGCGACGGTGCGACCGGTCCGACCACGCAGCACTGTGCTGTCGACGATCGGGGCGCCGGCGCGACTGACTGCCAGGCTCACCGCGAAGCCGACCATCTTCGTCCGGCGGCCGCTCCCGGCGAGCACGTGCAGCTCGGCGGCCCACTCGCGGCGCAGGTCGTCGCGAACCTCGGCCGGCCAGCGACGCGCTGCCAACTCCAACAGCAGTTCGACAACCCGGCGGGTCACCACGCCGGTGCTCCGGTGGGCTCGGTGCCGCCCCACGAGCGACGGCCGCCGTCGGGGATCGCGGCCCGCAGGTCGGCGAGCGCCTGCCGGGCCTGCGTCACCCCGACGGCGGTCAGTCGGTAGTAGCGGCGGGCCGGCCGGCCGGCCGCGACGGGGTCGATCGCCTCCCAGTCGGCGGCCAGCCAGCCGGCCCCCTGCAAGCGGTGCAGCACCGGGTAGAGGGTGCCGCTGGGCAGGCCGGTCATTCGCATCAGGTCGAGCCCGTAGCGCTGCTCGTCGGGCTCGGCGAGCAGCGCCGCGAGCACCTTCGCGACCGGAATGGTCATCCGCATCCGGCCACTGTATCGGAACTCTACATAGGGGTGGGTACCCTTTCGACGGGAATCCACAGCTCGGCGTCCGCCTGGGCGCCGTCCGCCGACACCCGGACCCGGGAGATCTCCGGTCCAGGTCGGCTGCGGTACGGGTTGGACGGAAACCACTGGGTGAACACGTCACGCCACAGGAACTGCACCGCCTGCGGAAACGCACCGGACGTGGTGAACACCGCCCACGACCCCGCCTGCACCGGCAACGCGTCAAGGTCCTCCGGTGGCACGACGCTGGTCACCACCCCGTGCCAGTAGTCCAGCTCGGTGCCCTCCTGCCGACTGTCGGCGAGGTTGTCGCTGACGTTGACGATTCCCTTCGGCTCCTGATCGGAGAGCGCCTCGATCCGCTCTGTCGTTCCCTTGTCGATGCTCCGGATGAACGCGACGATCGCCGGATTCATCCCCTCGTGCACCAGCGGGACCCGGGCCTTGCGCCCCACCAGCGCGAACGCGTCCTTGTCGACGATCCGGTACTCCATGCTGCCGCTCCCTTCGACTGTGAGTCGGAAGGACATCCGGGGCTGGGCTCGCAGCGCTGCCCCCGTACGCCGAGCTTCTCCGGGGCCCACGCCGTGCACGGCGTGGAACGCCCGGGCGAACGCCTCCGCCGAGCCGTAGCCGTAGTGCACCGCGACGTCGAGCAACGTCCGCTCCCCCGCCAGCACGTCCGCACCGGCGACGGTGAGCCGACGCCGACGGATGTACTCCGACAGCGGCATCCCGGCCAGCGCGGAGAACAGCCGCCGGAAGTGGTACTCCGACGTCAGCGCGATCCGCGCCAGCTCGGCCACCTCGATCTTCTGGTCGAGGTGGCGCTCGATGTACGCCATGGCCTCGTTGAGCCGATCCAGCACCCGGGCCTCCTTCCCTTTCGAGCACCGACGTTAGGTCGCGGGGCCGGTGGCCCACCCGACATCCGATGCCCGCATCGGTCGGGTGCGGCCGCACCGATCGTCATGTCGTAGCTTTGCTTCCCGAGGAGGTCGACGTGGCCGAGTATCCGCAGGACGTCGTGCAGCGCTTCCACGGCACCCCCGAGCAGGTCGACGCCGGCCTGGTCGGCGAGCCGCCACGGACCTGGGCGTCAGTCGTCATTGAGGAGTACGACAGGGGCCGGGCGCAGCGATTCGTCGCCCTCCGCACGTCGATCGTCGAGGCGCTGGGCGACCTGGCCCTCGCTGTGGAACACGTGGGGTCCACGGCGGTGCCGGGGCTGGCGGCCAAGCCGATCATCGACATCGACCTCATCGTCGAAGACACCGCCGAGGAGGCCGCCTACCTCCCCGCGCTGGAGCGGCTCGGATACCGGCTCGTCCTGCGCGAGCCCTGGTGGCACGGGCATCGGATGCTCGTCAGCCCCGGCGAGGACGTCAACCTGCACGTCTGGCCGCCGGGTGCGCCGGAACCCGTGCGGCACCGACTCTTCCGCGACTGGCTGCGTTCGCATCCGCACGACCGGGAGCGGTACGCCGCGGCCAAGCGCCGCCTCGCACGAGACACCGCGCACCAGCCCCGCGACTACAGCCTCGCGAAGAACGACGTCATCGACGAGATCTACGCGCGCATCTTCGCCGCCTGACGCCCCGCGCAGTCGACGGCAACACGCAGATCTTGGACAGTTTCCGTTATCAGCTAACGGAAACTGTCCAAGATCTGGCCGCCGGCCGCCGGCCGGGCAGTCGACATTGTCCGGAAAAGCGCCTTGACCCTGACACGGCGGCGGGCTGGAGACTGGCTCCATGGACCTTGATGACTACCGGGGACACTCCCCCTACAGCGACCCCGGTCGGCACGGCGGGCTCCTCGACGCCGTGGCCTCCGACGTCCCCACAGTCGCCGCGACCGCCCGCAACGTGATCGTCCACTACCGGGCCGGCGGCGTCGACCTGCCTGTCGACCGGCTGGACGAGGTGAACCACCGCTGGGTGGACCGCGTCCTCGACACCGACCAGTCCCGCTTTCCCCTGCCGCTGAGCGTTGAGCGCCCGGCCGTGGACCGGGTGGCCGGCTGCTGCCGGGACCACACGCTGCTATCGATCGCGATCCTCCGTCAGCACGGCATTCCCAGCCGCAGCCGGGTCGGCTTCGCCTCCTACTTCACTCCCGGCTGGCACCACGATCACGTGGTGATGGAGTACTGGAACGGCGAGCGCTGGGTCTGGGCCGACCCGGAGCTCGACCCGGCCGGCGACTGGCGGTTCGACGGCTACGACATCGACCCGGGGGCGGGGCTCTTCGACTCGGCGGCGCGGGTGTGGTCGGCGTACCGGGCCGGGACGATCGATCCCGACGTCTACGGCGTGGCCCCCGGCCTGCCGGTCCACGGCGCCTGGTTCATCTACAACTACGTCCTGCACGAACTGGCCCACCGGCAGAAGGACGAGCTGCTGCTGTGGGACAGCTTCGGCGCGATGACCGACGACCTCGCCGCCGCCGACCTCACGCTCGCCGATGAGATCGCCGCCCTGCTGCTCGAAGCCGACGACGGCGACGAGGCGGCGGAGAAGGCGCTCGCCGCAAGGTACGCGACCGACAGTCGGCTACGTCCCGGCGCTCAAATACGCAGCTTCTCACCGGTCTCCGGCACTGTGCGCACTGTCGATCTGCGCGTCAGCCGAAGGTGAAGGCGTACGCCTGGACGCCCGGCCCGCCGAACGTGATCTTGAGGGTCCGCTCACGGACCGCGCCGTCCTGGCGGACGAGCTGGTAGAGCCGGCCGTCCTGGAGTACGCCGTTGCCGTCCTCGTCGACATCGACGCCGTGTGACGGGCCGGGAGCGTCACCGTCGAGCAGCACCCGGAACGGAATCGACGCTCCCACCCCGGCGGCCAGCACGAGGTGCGCGTCGCGGGCGTGGAACCGGAAGGCGATGCCGCCGCCGGCCCGGTCCAACGCGACGTTCTCCGACCCGATCGTCCACTCCCCCGCCAGCGCCCACTGGTTGAGGTCGAGGCTCTCCGGCACCTGGTAGGCGCGGCGTTCGTCGAGCGCCGGGCCGTTCGGCGACGCGAAGTGTTCGCCGCGACTGAAACCGAGGTACGTCTCGGGCGTGCGCAGGTTGTCCCAGTCGGCCTCCGCCTCCGGGCCGAGCCCCTTGACGGGTACGGGTTCGCGCTCGACACCGAGCAGGTGCTGGAGCACCCGCTCGGACTGCTCGTAGCGTCCCTCGCCGAAGTGTTCGTCGCGGATGACGCCGTCGGTGTCGACGAAGTAGAGCGCCGGCCAGTAGTGGTTGTCGAAGGCGCGCCAGATCGTGTAGTCGTTGTCGACCGCCACCGGGTAGTCGATCGATCGGGCCGCCACCGCGCGCCGCACCCGGTCGACCTCGTGCTCGAACGGAAACTCCGGCGTGTGCACCCCGATGACGACCAGCCCGTCGTCGCGGTAGGCCTGCGACCAGGCCCGCACGTACGGCTCCTGGCGCAACCAGTTGATGCAGGTCAGTGTCCAGAAGTTGACCAGGACCACGCGCCCACCCAGGTCGGCGGGGCCGAGTGGCTCGCAGTTGAGCCACTCGGCCGCCCCGTTCAGCGGGGGCAGGTGCACGCCCATCTAGCGCAGCGACTGGAAGGCGGTACGAAGCTCTTCGGAGAAGATCTTCGGCTGTTCCCAGGCCGCGAAGTGCCCGCCCACGTCGAGCTTGTTGTAGTAGATGAGGTTGGAGTACGCCTGCTCGGCCCAGCTCTGCGGCGCCTCGTACAGCTCGTCGGGGAAGACGCTCACGGCGACCGGGACCTTCACGCCCTTGGCGGCGAAGAACGAGAGCTTGTTCTCCGCGTACAGCCGGGACGCGGAGATCGCCGTGTTCGTCAACCAGTAGAGCGAGATGTTGTCCAGGATGTCGTCGCGGGTGAGGCCCGCTTTGGCCCCGTCGAAGACCTGCGAGATCAGGGCCAGACTCTTCGCGTCGTGGTCGAGCAGGAACGACGCCAGACCGACCGGAGAATCCGCCAGCCCGGTCAGCGTCTGCGGACGTGTCGCCATCATGAGGGCGTAGGCGACGTGTTTCCAGACGTAGTTGGCTTCCTCGGCGGCACGCATTTCGTCGTCGGAGAGCCCTGCTGGCAGCGAGCCCATGGCGTTGTTCGCCCCGGTGGTGTCGCCCTGGAACAACAGGTCGATCTCGGGTGGGATGGCGCCGGGCATGTTGGTGTGAATGCCCAGCAGTTCCGGGGGCGCCTGAATGCCCATCTGGTCGACGATGACAGCGCCCCAGTCGCCGCCCTGCGCGACGAACCTGTTGTAGCCGAGCCGTTTCATCAGCTCCGTCCAGGCGGTCGCGATCTTCTGCGGGTTCCACCCGGACTCGGTCGGCTTGCCGGAGAAGCCGTGGCCGGGCAGCGACGGGATGACCAGGTGGAAGGCGTCCGACGCGCTTCCGCCGTGCGCCGTCGGATCGGTCAGCGGCTCGATGATCTTCATTTGCTCGATCACCGAGCCCGGCCACCCGTGGGTGACGATGAGCGGCAGCGCGTCCTCGTGCTTCGAGCGCACGTGGATGAAGTGGATGTCCACTCCGTCGATGGTGGCCATGAACTGCGGTACGGCGTTCAGCCGCGCCTCGATCTTGCGCCAGTCGTACTCTTTCTCCCAATAGCGGGCGACGGCCTGAATGGTCGCGAGCGGCACGCCCTGCGACTGGTCGTTCACCGTTTCCTTGTCCGGCCAGCGGGTGGCCTTGATGCGCCTCTTCAGGTCATCGAGGTCGGCCTGCGGAATGTCGACCGAGAACGGCCGAATCTCCGTGGTGCCCGGACGAGTCTTGGTTTTGACAGCCATGCGTGTTTCCTCTCCGTCTCGGTTTGCGCCTCGCGAGGAGAAATCATGGGTGAAAGGCTCTGCCCGGACTCATGTGCCAACGATGGGCACGCCGCCGCCATATCTCGGAGCCTAGAACGCCGCACCGGTTGCTCGTGGCGATACGAGCAGCCCTCTCATGTGTCGGCTCCGGGGGCCGCGACGGCGTGTTCGGCGGCGCGGCTGACCTGCTCCCAGCTCGCCCAGGTGTCCATCCGTCGACGGGCGATGTCGAACGCGAGGTCGTACACCATGCTGCCGAGCAGGAGCCGCAGCGGCGGCTCGTCGCTGTCGACCAGGCGCAGCAGCGCGTCGGCGGCGAGCCGCGGTTCGCTGTCGATCGAGCCTTGCGCCCACTGGCGCTCCAACTCGGCACGCAGTGGCGCGTAGGCGTCCATCGGGGTGGTGGCGCGCACGCTGGTGTAGAGGTCGGTCCAGTATCCGCCCGGCTGCACGATGCTGACAGTGATGTCGAAGGTCGCCGCCTCCATCGCCAGCGCCTCGCTCATGCCCTCCAGCGCGAACTTGCTCGCGCTGTACAGGCCGGTGCTCGGGAAGCCGCCGAGCGCGGCGATGCTGGAGACCTGCACGATGTGGCCGGACCGTTGGGCGCGCAGGTGCGGCAGCACTGCCTGACTGACCCAGAGCGCGCCGAAGAGGTTGACCTCGAACTGGGCCCGCGCCTCGGCCTCGGTGAACTCTTCGATCATGCCCATGGACAGGGTGCCGGCGTTGTTGATGACGATGTCGAGCCGGCCGAAGTGCTCGACGGCGGTGTTCACGGCGGCGATGACGGCGGCGCGGTCGGTCACGTCGAGGGTCAGGGCCAGCAGCCGGTCGGCGTACTTCTCGTCGAAGTCGGCCTGGTTGATGGTCCGGGCGGCGGCGACCACCCGGTCACCCCGGTCGAGCGCGGCGTCGGCGAAGGCGCGGCCCAGGCCGCGGCTGGCACCGGTGATGAACCAGGTACGCATGTGTTCTCCCAGCAATTCAAGACGAGACGGTCCGTCTCGTGATGTGCCGAGACTAGGCCCGCCACAGCATCTGCGTCAAGACGAGACGGTTCGTCTCGTCGACTGATATCCTTCTGCCCATGACGCCCAACACGGCCCGCCGGCGAGAGACCTCCCGACGCGCCATCCTCACCGCGGCCTTCGACCTGCTTCAGGAAACGGGGTACGCGAAGCTCAGCATCGAGGGCATCGCCGCGCGGGCCGGCGTCGGCAAACAGACCATCTACCGCTGGTGGCCGTCGAAGGGCGCTGTCATCTTCGACGCCTTCCTCATGCTCAGCGAGGCCACCGAGGGTGGGCCGCCGACGCTGCCGGACACCGGCGACCTGGCGGCGGACCTGACAGTGGTGCTGCACGCGACTGTCGAGGAGATGAACGACCCCCGGTACGAGCAGCCGATGCGCGCGCTGGCCACCGAGATCGCGCTCGACCCCGTGCTGGCGGCGGCGTATGCCGAACGGTTGGACGGGCCGTTGAGGGAGGCCAAGCGGCAGCGCCTGCGCAGCGCCCAGCGGGCAGGCCAGATCGCCGAGGACGTCGACCTCGCCGTGGCGGTGGACATGATCTGGGGGCCGATACTCAACCGGTGGCTGCACCGCAGCGGCCCGCTCACCGCCGAGTACGCCGACCTCGTCGTCGCCACCGCCCTCAACGGACTGCGCCCCCGCCGGTCCGGCGAGTGACTAGCCCTGCCGGCCCCGACGCGCCGTACAGATCACGTAGCCCTTGGGGTCGCGCCACGGCCCCGCCTCGGAGGCGAACCAGGCGCGCACCTTCGCGCCGATGGCACGCGTCAACTCCGGGCGCAGGGCCGAGTCGGGCTCGACGCCGTAGAACGACAGTTGGGCCGCAGCGAACGCGATGACCGGCTCCGGACTGTCGAAGACGAGGGCGTTGTCGAACCGGTGTACGGCGACCGCGCCGAAGGTCAACTCGATCATCTCGGGCAGATTGTCGCTGTTGACCCGCGAGTTGGGCACGACCGGTATGTCGATCCCCGCCGAGGTAACCAGCTCGGCGACGAGCGCGGACACCCGAGGAATCGTGCCGGGGCAGTTCACCACGGCCGCGAAGACCCCGTCCGACCTGAGCACCCGCCGGCACTCGGCCAACGCCCGCCGCACATCCGGAACGTGGTAGAGCATGTGCCGCGCTGTGACGACGTCGAAGGCCGCCGCGTCATACGGCAGGTTCATCGCGTTGCCGAGCTGCGCCGACACGCCTGCGGCGTCAGAGAGCGCGTGTACGGCCGCGGGTGAGGTGTCCAGCCCCACGAGCCGGCCGCGATGGCCCCGCTCCGCGAGATTGCGGAGAAAGGCGCCGGTGCCGCAGCCGACATCGAGCAGATCCGCGTCAATGGACAGCGACACCGCCTGCCGGACCGTACCTTCGACGTCGTCCGGGACTTCGCTGTAGCGCTGATGTGTCTGGATCCGCGTGGTCAGCGGCTCCAGTGAGAGGTACTCCCGCACATCGGAGATGGGGTGCGTCACCTCGTGCCCCTTTCCTCGGCTGGGACGATGATGAACCAGCGGGATCGATCGCCGCCACCACCGCCTTCAACGGAGTGCGGCGGCGTCGATCCGGCGAGTGACGATCGGTGGGACGGCTTTGCGCTGCCACAGCAGGGTGCGGCAACATCAGGCGCCGTGACGGCACCAGGCACGGCCCCCGACAACGACATCCCGGCCGGCGACAACGGCACACCTCGGTCGGGTCGGCGGATCAGGCACTGGGTGGCCGGCGCCGGGGTCACCGCCCTGGCCGCCGTCCTGGGCATCACCCTCGCCATCCGCGGCGGCGCCGCCCCGGCCTGCGCCGCACCGCCGACGGGCAACGCCGTCCACAAGGGAAAGGCCAGCTTCTACGACGCGGGCCGCTCGGGCGGCAACTGCTCCTTCCCCGGCCCGCCAGCGGACCGGCTCTACGCGGCCCTCGGCGCATCCCAGTACTCCGGATCGGCGGCCTGCGGCAGCTATCTGGAGGTGAGCGGCCCGAAGGGCACGGTCCGGGTCATGGTGATGGACCAGTGCGGCGGCTGCGGACCCAGCAAGATCGACCTTTCCACCGAGGCGTTCACCAAGATCGCCGACCGGTCACAGGGCATCGCGTCAGTGACGTACCGGGCGGTGGTGAACCCACCGCTCAACGGAGGGCTCACCTTCCGGATGAAGGGCGGCACCTCGAAATACTGGTTCGCGGTGCAGGTCGGCAACCACGGCAACCCACTCCGCTCGGTCGAGGCGCAAGGGGCCGGTGGCGGCTTCCGCAAGGCCGCCCGGCAGAGCGACAACCACTGGACCATCGAGGGCGGGATCGGCCCCGGTCCGTACAGCATCAGGGTCACCGACGTGTACGGACGCCAGGCGACAGCCACCGGCATCCGGCTGGTCACCAAGCAGGTGCAACGCAGCACGGCCACCCTCGCCAGCACCTCCCCCACGCCCAGCAGCTCACCCGCGGCCCCGCCGAGCCCCAGTGCTGCGCCGCCCTCGCCGACCGCGACCGAATCGGCCGCACCGACGGCGACAGTCGAAGCGCTGGCGGGTGCCGCTGCTCCCCTCGACCGCCCCCGCTGCTGACCCAGCCGTGGCGGCAGGATCGCCAGCCTCGCCGTGCACCGGGAATCCGCCTCAGCGGAACGCGCGCGCGACAAGCGTCAGAAGCGCCCTGAGCAGCACCGCTACCCGGTACACCGCGTATATGAGCCACACGCAGAACATGGTGATGGCGGTGACGATCAGGGCGGGCCCCACGACTGTCGTTTCCTCGACCACCCATCCGCCCGCGATCATCACTGTGACCACGACGCCGAGCAGCACGACAGCACGCCCCACTCCCTTTGACGCCTGCCACAGGGCTGTCGCGTGCACGAGGGCCGGCCGGGCTCCCGCTGAGGGCATGGCGGGCGAGGCGACGGATGCCGGTTCCTGCTTCGCCAGTTCGTCGAGTTGCCGAGCCGCGGCGTGGTCCCGTTCGGAGGCAGAGCCACGCAGGACCGCCTCCAGGGCACGCAGGTCGTCCCGGTCGCGGAGCAGTCCGCTACGCGGGTCAGCGAGGAGCAGCAGGGGAACGGGGGATTCCTCGCCTGTCGAGCGGGCCAGCACCCACGCTTCGCCGAAGCCCTTGAGCTGCCCCGGTTGCAGCACCGTGACGATCCCGGAGACCAGGCTGATCCGGGGCGACTCCAGACCAGCACCGATGACGAGATCAGTGCCGTCGATCATCGCTTCGTCGTCGAGCAGGTCCCGGCAATTCTCGGTGATGTGCCGAACGACCGTGGTGATGGTGCCGACCACCACCAGGGATACGACCAGCACGACGCCGCCGAGCAGCTCGTTGTGCTGTGTCGCCACGATGGTGAGCGACAGCGACGGAACGAGGACGAGCAGGTACCAGCCGACGAACAGCAGGGCCCTGCGCCGGTCCAGCCACCGCTTGAGCCGGGCACGGTCGGGCTGGCCCGGAAAGCGCCGCAGGGGGACCCCGCTGGTCGGCTGGCTCGGTTGCTGACACAGATGGTGGAAGCGCTCACCCGCCAGCGCCGCCAGGTCCCGCGCGAACTGGTCCTCCCCGTAGGCCACCTCAGCGAGCGCGAACAGTTCGATGGCCGCCCGGCCGTCCACCGGGCTCTTCTCGGGCAGTGGGACGCCCAGGCTCACCCCGGCCGCAGGCACCAGGAGCAGACGTGGACGCCGCAGCATGCGTCGGACGTCGGTCGCGGGAGCGTCAGCGGTCGCGGGAGCGTCGGCGAGCACGACCGCAGCGACCTCATCCCACGGCAGGTGGCGCTTGAGCTTCGGAATCCGCACCGACAAGCCGTGCGCGTCGACGTCGACGCGGAACGGCAACACCGCGTCGCGCACGAGCCGGCCACCTGTGGCCAGGCCGAACGCCACAGCAGCCGCACTCAGGAACAGGCCGACCCAGGCGATGTCCATCATCGCGTACGCGATACCGACGGCTCCGGTGAGCAGCAGCATCCCGAACACCAGGAGCACGAGACGGTCGAAGTACGAGTGCCGTACCTTCACCGGCTCATCGTGCGGCAGGAGGTCAAGCCGCAGACGCGTCGACCGTGCGCCGGATCGGTGCCGGTGTGAATCCCGGTTGCGTCAGGACCCGTAGCGACCGAGCATCGCCGGGTGGATGCCGTGGTGCAGTGGGTTCGTACCTCGTGGACGAAGCGTTCGCGCGGCGACGCCGAGGCGACCCGGCGGAACGCCGTACCGGTGTCGTTCGTCCTGCCGGAACGGGCGGTGCCGTTCGTTCAAGAGATCACGATGTCGGAGGCCGTGGGGTTCGAGCGGCTCGACGTGGCCGAGCCGATGCTGGAGGCGATCACCTCGCCCTTCCCGCCGGTACGGGGCGGGTTGGACCTGCTGCGTCGGTTGCGCGTCGCGGGCGCGTTGCGACTCGCGCGCCGGCTCGTCGTGGCGGGCTGACCTACCGCGCACTCGACGAGCTGGGCTGGGACGCCGAACGGCCCGAGCCCTGGTCGCCGTACGTCTGAGCCGCTGGCAGTACGGGAAAGAGAGAAGCGACACCCTCGGAGGCCCGTTGACATGCGTTTCGAGCGAGTGACAGCGTTGTCATCGACTCATTTCCTCCATTTGAGACGAGGAGCGCATCTTGCTCTATCGGAACTCACCGCGCCGCAGCGCGACAGCAGTCGCCGCAGTCGGCATTCTCATCACGGGACTGGCGCTCGCTCCGTCCGCGCCGGCCCAGGCCAGCCACCACCGGGCGCAAGACGGAGCCGTACGGTCGGGTGACGCACGTTTCGAGGTGCTGTCCCCGACACTGATCCGCACCGAGTACCAGAAGGACGGCAGGTTCACCGACGCCGCCACGTTCAACGCCATCGGGCGCGATGATTTCCCCCGTACGCGTTTCACCAAGCACGTCGACCACGGCTGGCTCACCATCGACACCGGCGCGATGACGTTGCGGTACCGGGTCGGGTCGGGCGCGTTCACCGCCGACAACCTCACCGTGCGGCTCACTGCCGGCAAGCAGACCGTCCAGGGCCAACCCTGGGCCGGTCACACCGCCCCGACCTGCGCGTTCGGCGCACTCTGCCAAGCCGAAGCGCTGCAGTTGAACGGCCCTGGCGTGGCCACCGACCACCAGGGATTCACCGGACGCGGCTTCGCGGCCGGCTTCGCCTCGTCCGGCGACTCGGTCACGTTCGCGCTCGACGCTCCGGAGGGCGGCACGAAGCAGCTCGCCGTCCGCTACGCCAACAGCACCGGCGGCGACGGCCAGAACGTGGACCGCACCCTGACGATTCGGGTCGACGGCGACGCCGGCCACACGCTGGCGTTGCCGCCCACCGCCAACTGGGACACCTGGGGCCTGGCCAGCGCGCCGGTCGACCTCACCGCCGGCCGGCACGAGATCAGCATCGTGCGGGGTCCCAACGACTCCGGCAACGTGAACGTCGACAGCCTCGCGGTGGTCAACCCGGGTGACTCGTTCCCGGCGCCGACCCCGCCCCAACCGCAGCCTCTGCGCTTCGGCACGCTGGCAGAGGCCGAGACCGGCGCGCTGACCGGCGGCGCGAGGCCCGCGAACGACCACAACGGCGCATCCGGTACGGGATTCCTGGCCGGCCTGGAAAGCACCAGCTCAGCCGACACGCTGACAGTGACGGACGTTCCGTCCGCCGGTGACTACCAGGTGCAGATCCGCTACGCCAACGGCCGGGCCGGTGCCCAGCCGAGCCAGACGCGCACCATGTCGGTCACGGCGGGAACGGCGGCGCCGGTCACGGCGACCCTTCCGCCGACCAGCGGATGGGACTACTGGAACACCGTTTCCGTCCCGGTCCACCTCAACCGAGGCACCAACACAGTGGCCCTGGGCTGCCCCACGGACGCCAGTTGCAACGTCAACGTCGACACCGTCGCCGTCACGAGCAAGAACTCCCCGCTGCTCGCCCCGCACGCGCCGCTCGGCGGCTACCGCCGGGGCCTGGACGGCGTGACCGGTTCCGCCCTCACCGCTCCGGGCCTGCTCTACCAGGACGGCTGGTACCTGCTCGACGACTCGGCCTCGGCCCTGAGCACCACCAAGCCGCGGCCCGCCGCCGAGCAGGACGGCTACGTCTTCGCGTACGGGCAGGACTTCACCCGCGCCCTGAAGGACCTGTCGACCCTCACCGGGCCCACGAAACTGCTGCCCAAGTGGGCGTACGGGGTGTGGTACTCCGAGTACTACGACCGCACCGCCACCGAGTTCCAGAACCTGGTGACCCGGGCCAAGGCCGAGGGTGTGCCGCTGGACGTGCTCGTCCTCGACACCGACGTCAAGGCGCCGGACAAGTGGAACGGCTGGAGCATCGACCCCACCCGCATCCCCGACCCGAAGGCCTTCTTCGACTGGGCCAAGAAGCAGGGCCTGCACACCGGCATCAACATCCACCCCAGCATCCTCGGCTCGGACCCGAAGTTCGCGCAGGCGCAGGCCACTGCGAAGGGCAAGCTCCAACGCGTCGGCTGCAACGGCGGTCCCGACTGCTACGCCTTCGACTTCGGCGACCCGGACCAGCTCAAGGCGTACATGCAGCTGCACGACGGGATGATCCCGAAGGGCAGCAAGGGCCCGGACCTGTGGTGGCTGGACTGGTGCTGCGACAACACGAAGTCCTCGCTCGCCGGGGTGACAGCCGACGCGTGGATCAACAAGCAGTACGCCGACAAGACCGGCTTCGCGTTCTCCCGGGCGTACGGCTCGTTGCAGGCCGGCGGCTACAGCAGCCCGACCTCGGTCTCGACCGGACCATGGGCCGACAAGCGCACCACGCTGCACTTCACCGGCGACACCACCTCCGACTGGTCAACGCTCCAGATGGAGGTCGGCTACACGCCGGGCGAGTCGGCCGCGACCGGGCTGGCCGCTGTCAGCCACGACATCGGCGGGCACACCGGCGGCCTCCAGGAGCCGGGCACCGAACCGGGCAGCACCAAACTGCCCGATGACCTCTACGCCCGGTGGGTGCAGTTCGGCACGTTCCAGCCCATCGACAGGCTGCACTCCAACCACAGCGACCGGCTGCCCTGGCAGTACGGCCCGGAGGCGAACAAGTCGGCCAAGAAGTTCCTGAACCTGCGCAAGGAACTGCAGCCGTACACCTACGCCGCCGCCAAGGAGGCCACCCGCACGGGTACGCCCATCGTCCGCTCCATGTACCTGGCGTACCCGAATGAGCAGGCCGCGTACGCCACCGCCGGTTCCCAGTACCTCTACGGCCCGGACTACCTGGTGGCACCGGTGACGACGCCGGGAACCACCGCGACCACGTCGGTGTGGTTCCCGCCGGGCGACACCTGGACCGACATCTTCACCGGGAAGACGTACCGGGGCGGCACCACGCAGAACATCACCACCACGCTGGACACCATGCCGGTGTTCAAGAAGCACTGACGTTTCAGGGATCAAGACGCCGGCCGGGTGGGGGCAACCCCGCCCGGCCGGTTCGTTTCCTGGCTATCGCTGTGGCCGGCGGGCCAGCGACAGCCAGCCGAGGAACCTGGCGTGCATCGCGGCCGAGTTCGGGCGCAGCCCCAGGCCGTACACGTCGTCGATCGCCTCCTGCATCGATGCGGCGAGATAGAACGCCAGCGCGATCGAATGGCCGTAGAACTCGGTTATGAGGGCGAGCTGAGCCGGGCCGCACGGCCAGGGCGCGGCGCAGTTGCGGCACAGCCACGCAGGGCGCATCGGCAGGTGCGGGCGAGGGCGCGCGATCATCCGACCCGCACCGGACGCCGCTGGTGTCTGGTTGGCGGGGCCTGCTTCCGCACGCCCGCACGCATCACGTACAACTCGCGCCGCGCCACCGCGTCGCCCGCCGCGTTCAGCTCGTAGCCCTCAATCCAGACCCACCCGTGGTACGTGTGCCGCTCGGGCAACTCGCGGATGACGCGCACGAAGATCGGGCGCAGGAACTGCACGCTCGCCGCGGTGGTCAGACAGACCACGTCCCCGGCCTTCATCTTTCCGATCACCACAAACCCCACGGGTACGCGCCCGGCGCGCTGATCGGCTCCGGGGTCGGCTTCTCGGGTTTGTCGTCGGGCACGGTCTCCCCCTCTGGTGCCGTTGGGAAGGGGCCGCTCCCGTGAGTGCTCGCCCGTCGGGAGCGGCCCCGCTACGAACGCGACCGCCGGGTTTCGTGGTCCTCACCAGCCGCGCCGCCTGGTGACACTCTGCTGTGGAGGCCACTACGCTGGGAAGGTGCTTCCGGCGTCCGGGCTGACCTGGCCTAACGGGGTCCCGACCTGTGGCACCTCGGGTAGTCGATCTCCGATTTGAGGAGCGGTGAATGGCTGACGTGCCGAGTCCCCTCGCGGATTTCATCGTGAGCGAGATCCGCCGCGCTCGCGGTGCGTCCGGGATGACGCAGGAGTCGTTCGGCCGGGCAGCGGGCTTCAGCGCCTCACACGTCAGCGCCGTGGAAAGCGGCACCCGAGCACTCACGATGGACTTCATCCGGGGCGCCGACCGGGCGCTGAACAACGGCGGGCTCTTCGAGCGCCTGGCGACGAAGTTCGGCGCACCGTCGTGGTTTCTGCCCTGGCTGGACGCCGAGCGCGAAGCGACACAGCTTCGTTACTTCGAGCCGAACCTGATTCCCGGGCTGCTACAGGTGGAGCACTACGCCCGCACGGTCCTGCGAACAGTCGAAAGCCTCACCGATGACGAGGTTGAGCAGCGCGTGCAGGGGCGCATGAGCCGGCAGGCGATCCTGACCGGCGAGCGCCGGCCACAGTTTGTCGCAGTGCTGGACGAAGCCGCGATCCGGCGAACGGGTGATGGTCTGGGCGGGATCATGGCCCAGCAAGTCGCCCACCTGGTCGCGATGGCCGAACTCCCCCACGTTCACGTACACGTCATCCCGATCGCTAGCGGCCTGCACATCGGGCTGTCCGGACCGTTCGCGCTGGCACGGTCCAGCGAGGGCGTCTGGGTGGGACACCTCGAAAACCAGCTTGGCGGGGATGTCATCGACAAGGACGATGAGGTGGCTACGCTTCAGGCAAGGTGGGAGAGCGTCCGGAACGAGGCTCTACCGCGCCGGCAGTCCATTGACCTGCTGAAGGAAGTTGAGAGCCATCATGGACCTCAGTAACGCCCGGTGGCGCAAGTCCACCCGCAGCGGCGCGAGCGGCGGGAACTGCGTCGAGGTGGCAAACAACCTGCCCGGTGTTGTGGCCGTCCGCGACTCGAAGGACGTCGCCGGACCAGCATTGGCCTTCCCCCCGGCCGCCTGGGCCGCGTTCGTCGCCCAGGTCACCAAGCGGCCGTAGCGCCCGCCCCCGAGGCGGATTGGGCGTGGTGCATTGGGCTGGCATGCCCACTTGGCGCACTGTCGAGATCCCCTATGCAGTTGCCGGACGCCTCACGCACATCGGCTGGCCCGCCAACTGCGGTTTTCGTAGCGGCGGCAGCCACCGCCTCGTCCTGGGTCCACGCGACCTTCGAGACTCGGCGGTGGCTGCTGCAATGTCTACGGACAAACGACACCGTCACCGCAGTTCACAACAGCTCTCTTGCTGCAACGTTGAGCCGCCTCACATTCCCTGACGACAGGCGGTGGTGGTGTCAGCCAAAGAGGGCGGCGGAGATGTCGGCGTAGAAGAGGGCCGGGTCGCGGGAGAGCGAGGCCTTGACCTTGGCGGTGGGGCTGTCGGCGATTACTTCGAGCTTGCCCGCTTCCAGGCCGTCCAACGCCATGGCGACCACCTCGTGGGGTGGCAGTTTAGGGATGTCGTAGGCGGCCATCATGTCGGTGTCGGCTATCGCCAGGGCGAGGGCGGTGACCTGGGTTTTCTGGTCGGCAAGCTCAAGTCTGATGCCGTTGGTGAGAGACCATTCGGCGGCTTTGGAAGCGGCGTAGCCATTGCTGGCAGGAGCGAAGGTATACCAGCTCAGCGCTGAGATGACGTTGAGAATGGCACCCCCGCCAAGCCGGGGAGCGAAGGCGCGGACGACGTTGAGGGTGCCCCAGAAGTTGGTATCGAACTCGCGGCGGATGTTTTCCGTGGAGGGGCCGAGTAGCGGCGCGTTCGTCGAGATGCCGGCGTTGTTGATGAGGATGTCGAGTTCGCCCACCTCGGCCGCCGCGGCCTCGATGGACGTCGGGTCGGTGATGTCCAGTTGGAGCGGGACGACGCCGGGGATGTCGATGCGATCGGGGCGGCGGGCGGTGGCGTAGACGGTGGTGGCACCGCGGGCGACGAGCGCCTCGGCAAAGGCCTTGCCGAGCCCACGGTTGGCACCTGTTACGAGGGCTTTGGTACCGTTGATCTGCATGCCCCCCACGCTAGAACCTCACGTTAACGTCAGAGGCAAATGTTTGCGAGGCGGGTCACTGTGCGGATCGGGGACGCGGCAACCGAGGCACTAGTTACCGACGCCCAGGCTCGACATGAACGCCGCCGGGTAACGGTCACCGCGCGCGGCACCCTTCGGCACGGCCGCCTCGATCTCTTCGAGATCACCGGCCGACAGCTTCACCTCCAGCGCCGGCAACGCCTCGGCCAGCCGCTGGCGGGTACGCGCACCGACCAGCGGAACGATGGACGGGTCCTGCGCCGCCACCCACGCGATCGCCAACTGCGCCACCGTGCACCCCTTCGCGTCGGCGACCCGGCGCAACGCCTCCACCAGCGCGAGGTTGTGCGACGCGTTCTCGGCGGAGAAGCGGGGACTGTGGTTACGCGGGTCGTCCGCCCGCCCCGGCACCCAGGTCCCCGAGAGCAGGCCACGGCCCAGCACCCCGTACGCGGTCAGCCCGATGCCCAGCTCCCGCAGCGTGGGCAGCACGTCGGCCTCGACCGCCCGCGACAGCAGCGAATACTCAATCTGAAGATCAGCGATCGGATGTACGGCGTGCGCCCGCCGGACGGTCTCCGCGTCAACCTCGGAGAGCCCCACATACCGCACGTAACCGGCGTCGATCATCTCCTTGATCGCGCCGATCGTGTCCTCGATCGGCACCGACCGGTCGAGCCGGGCCGGCCGGTAGATGTCCACGTGGTCGACGCCGAGCCGGGTCAGCGAGTAGCTCAGGAAGTTCTGCACCGAAGCCGGACGGGAGTCCTGACCGGCGAACCGCATGCCCGGCCCCACCTGCTGCCCGAACTTCACACTCAGCAGATAGCTGTCCCGGTCGCGTCCCCGCAACGCCTCCGACAGCAGCAGCTCGTTGTGCCCCATGCCATAGAAGTCACCGGTGTCGACCAGCGTGACCCTCGCGTCCAGCGCGGCCCGTACGGTGGCGATGCTCTCCTCGCGATCGGCCGGGCCGTAGGTGCCCGACATGCTCATCGCCCCCAGCCCCACTGCGGAAACCTTGGGGCCTGTGTTGCCCAGAGTGCGTGTCTGCATCGAAACTCTCCCTCATCGGTCGATCTCGGCTCCACAGTGCGCCACTTCCCGGCCTGCCGGCAGCGGAGCGCTTATCGTGGGAGCGCCGCTCCCTGGCTCGGTGCCCAGTGCCGGGGCAGCATGGAGGCATGCAGCGTGAGCAGCTCGCCGACTTCCTGCGGCGCCGGCGCGAGGCCATCCGCCCCGCCGAGGTCGGCATCGCCGACGGCCCCCGCCGCCGCACCGCCGGCCTGCGCCGCGAGGAGGTCGCCATGCTCGCCGGCATGTCCGTCGACTACGTCATCCGCCTCGAGCAGGGCCGCAGCAGCCAGCCGTCGACCCAACTGCTCGGTGCCCTGGCCCGGGCCCTGCGCCTGACCGACGACGAGCGAAGCCACCTGTTCCACCTGGCCGGCCACCAGCCGCCGCCCGCCGACGGCATCGCCCGCCTGGCCCGGGCCGGCCTGGTCCGCCTGCTCGACCTGGTGGGCGACACCCCCGCCATGGTCCTGTCCGACCTCGGCGAGGTCCTGGCGCAGAACCGCATGTCGATCCTGCTGACCGGCGACCACACCGGGCTGACCGGCGACCGCCGCTACGTCGCCTACCGCTACTTCACCGACCCGGTCATCCGCGACCTCCACGGCCCCGACGAATGGCAGCGGCACGCCCGCCAACAGGTCGCCGACCTGCGCGCGGTGGCCGGCCGGCGGCCCGGCGACCCGGCCGTGACCGGCCTGATCGAACGGTTGCGGGCTGCGAGCGACGTCTTCCGCCGGCTGTGGGCCGAGCACGAGGTGGCAGTGCGCCGGGCCGACCGCAAGACGTTCATGCACCCGCGCGTGGGCCGCATCACGATGGACTGCGAAACCCTGGTCACCCCCGACCTCGGCCAGCAGTTGCTGGTGCTGACACCGGCCGACGCCGAGGCCCGGGAGAAGCTTGAGCTGCTGCGCGTGCTGGGGGTCGAGGAGTTTCCGGCCGGTGTGCCTCACTGACCCTTTGTCGCAAACTGCCACCGAGCTACGCGGCCATGCGCTAGTGCTTAGTCATAAATCCGGGTGCACGGCGTCCCAGGCGGCACGGCGGGCGACGGACGACTCGACCTGCACACCGGAGGGCGTCAGGGCATCTCGGTGTCCGTCAGCGGGCAGTCGATGGCGCGCCTAATGCGGGTCTCACACGGGACAGCGGACCTCAGTCGTCAACTCGAAGCCGTTGACCTCGGCCGCCGCGTACGCTCGCCGTCCGTCGCAACGGCGCCCATCCGAGCGGCAAGCTCCTCCAGAACGCGTCGGTCGGCGCCGTAGGCGCAGAACATCGCACCCTCGGAATCGTACGTAAACCGCCCATCGAACGCCGGAGCCTCGATGCCGACCAACACCTGCGCGACCCCCTTCCCAGACCGGCGAAGGCCATCCGGCCGGCGAGCGGGTCGACGTAGGAGCATGGAGCTTGTCCGTCTCCGTCGAGACAAGGAACGCCTCAGCGTTCGCCGCCAGCAAGGAGGATGCGGTAGACGAGGCACACTCACGGCTGACCAACTCGCCGCCTTCCGGGATGGCGAGATCGCAGATGGGCGTTCGTGGAAGACCAGCAGCTTGACGAGCTGGCCATCCCCCCAGACTCGCTCGACGACTACGAGCGAGCATGCAGGCCCGGGAGCAGGCCCGTGCCACCTACCTCGAAGAGGGCGGTTCACCTGATCCTTCACATGGTCACGATGGTCTGACCGCGAGCGCTTGTCTGCGGTGCCGCGCTGGCGAGACGTCCGCTCATGCCGATGCCAGCGCACTCGATCACGCTGAGATGAATACACAGGATTAGGCATTTCACTCAATATAGAAGCTTCATAGCGCGGATGATCCGGAACTACGAATTGGTGATACCCGATCGAGCCGCCGCAAATGCTAACAACCGGAAGCCAGCGGAAAAGTTGCGTGGTCAAGTGACGTAGATCCCGGCGGTAAATCCTCGGAGGACCATTGAGTTGACTGAGCTGACGGTGCCAACTCTGGGAGGTAGTTGACCCAGTCGGCCGCCACGGCAAGGAGCCACACTTCCGCCGCATTGCTGCCAGTGGGAACCCTGCTGGCCCACCTGTCATTTGAAACTCTCTCGACCGCAACGAAATATATGCGACTGGTTCCATGGTCCCGGTGCCCCACGACGTATACCCATCCGGTCTTCGGGGCACCGCCCTCGATGTAGATCTTTGCCAGAGCGCAGGCCAACAAGGGTTCATGCGGTTCTAGAAAGTGCCCGTCGGCAATGGGGCTCATCACCCGTTCAGGTCCGACTTGTGCGGCACTCGCCGGCAGAGGCTCGGGGTCGCTTCCGAATCTTTGTTTTATCCCGACCTCTATAGCTGCGCCGGAGATCAACAATATCGTCACTACAAAAGTCACTCGCCGCCTGGAATCAGTGAACCCCTTTCGCAAAAGGCCCACGACGCACAAGGCCGCCGAAACGGCGCCGACGCAAACGAGCGTGATGTCGAGGGCGAGGGAGGCGAACTGACCCGCGTCCGCCACAAGACCGAGTGCCCCAGCGATGGCGCTCGTGGTGCTTGCGCCAATAACGAACTTGAACGAGTGCGGATTAACTTTCTCATTTATCGGCGTTAGCTCGACATCTTCCTTGTCGTCCATTATGCCTTCGGTCTGACGTTGGTGGCGGGCCGGGTGGGCGCGAGTTGGTGCCGAGATACCGGAAAGGGGAGCACATTACAAACCGGCATACGGATCCCTTCCGACAGTAGTGTGGACCACAGCTTACTAAGGGCGGGCAAGACCGCAATCGCGCGTTATTGCTGACGACAACCACGGCGAAATCTCCGCTGGTCGTGGCCGTGCTCGAATGGCGCCGACGCCGACATCAGATCAAACCTGCCCCTACCGGCAGAACAAGGCTGCTACCCCTGACATCGCTGTTGGCATTGTGAGGCACCTTGTCTTAACTCCAGCCGTACTGTCAGCTTGTTGCCACCACCGCTTGATCAGGTGCCCGCTCATGCCGCCGACCGCGGGCGGCGGCCGCGGCGGGCGCACCGGATCGCCGACGTCGGCGCCGTGGTGATCTCGGCGTCCATCCTGGTCGTCGCCGTGATCGCGCCCAATCTGCGGCGATCACCGCGGTCCTTGGCAGCGTGCTCGTGGTCATCGCCGGTGTTCGTGCCAACTACCACTGGTCAGAGAACTACCGCCGCTTCAGCCGCGCACGCGAGGAGGGTGGAGGAGCCAGCGCCGGCTGTTCCACGTGTTGGCGGCCCCGATGCCGACGTGGCAGTGTGTGATCAACAGCTGATGTGCGCCCGACCTAGCGAACTTGCCGAATAGTTCTCTTCTAGATCAAGGCACCGCGCTTCGCGCGGTGCGGGGCGGCGAGCCCGGCCGCTGGCAAGCCGCCCCGGCTGCCTAGGGCGCCGGGGCGGGAAGCCATCGACAGCCGCCGGGAGGCCGCCCTCGTGCCGAGATGGGACAGCGAGCCGCCGAGCTACGGGCGTGAAGTGTCTCCCTTGACCTGATGGACTGCGAGGCAGGCAACGACGCAGGAGCCGTCAGGCGCGAGGAAGAGCTGATAGAACCAGGCCGTCCCGGCGTTGCCAACCTGCCCGAGCTGCAACTCTTCCAGTCCTTCGGCCGAGGCCAGCCGCTCCACCGCCTGCACGAATCCGAGCGTCCGGATACCGCGCGTGCGGGTGTGACGCTCTCGACGCCGATAGATGGCGACGAGAGCCCCAACCGACGCCGCCCCGTCCAAGACCTTGAAGTCGTAGCCCGCTCGTAAAGCGTTGCCACATGACTCATAGACCTCGCCGTCCTCAGCTCCGAGAAGGGCGATCAGGGTGTCTCGCTCCACGCGGCCATCCTGCCGGTCGGTTCGACGACCAAGCCGGGAGGCACCAGGCTCGGGCGAGTTCGACCGCCGTCAGGCGGTACGGAAGCCGGCGGGGCTGATCTGGTCCCGGTCAGGGCTTCCGGCTGCCGCGCCGGTCCACAACCCGGACTGGTTTGCCCTCGGCCTGACTCCCAGGGCCAACCACCGCCAGGCGTACGACCACGGGGCACGCCCGAGACGCCCGTTCCAACACGACGTAGGGCGTACCCACTACCCAGGGCCCTCGGTCGATCTCTGAGCCTTCAGCGGGCCGCTCGGCCGGCTAGATCAACCTGCCCACCATGTGCCCACTGGGAGCCGTAGGAGGCGGGATTCACCGAACTTGGCTGGCACAACGAGAACGGCCCCTGCTCAGGATCTCTGCTGGTCAGGGGCCGTGTCTGCACCTGGTGGCGGGTAGAGGATTCGAGCCTCTGAAGCTTTCGCGACGGATTTACAGGCCGCCGCCGCCGCGGCGTCGCTGAGCTGGGCCGCCTGGGCCGTCAACCGGCCGTCAAACGTCAACCAATAACGACCGTGGACGACCAGCAGCGCCCGAAGAGACAGCAGGTCAGCCCTCCATGTCGGGGCGGCTGGCCTGGTGGGCGACGGACGAGTCGACCTGTACGCCGGATTATGAACGTGAAACACGCCCTGAGCAGGCGTTCCGTCTGCCAGAGACCCGCTCAGGGCGTCGCCAGGGCGTCCGGGCTCTGCGGGTGCGGAAGGCCGCTGGCTGAACGGCTGTCAGTCGTCGAACTCGAACCCGCTCGCCTTGGCCTCCAAGACGAGCCGCCGCAAGCGTTCGCCGTCGGTCACGACCACGTTCATCTGAACTGCCAACTCTTCCAGCGCGCTTCGATCGGTGCCGTCAGCGCAGAACATGCCGGCCTCGGAGTCATAGTCGAACCGGCCTTCGAGCGTCTGGGCCTCGGTGCTGACGAGAAGTTGTGCGACGCCTTCCCAGAAGTACCCGTTGGGCTCGTGACCGAGTTCCCTAATCAGGTCGTCAACCGGCGTGGTCCCCGCTTCCAGCAGCAGCGAATACTGCTCTGGAGTCGTCTCGATCAGGCTAAGCAAGGTCATCTGCGAAGCCTGGCACCGCTCGGGGACCGGGGCAAGATCCAGCACTCGACGTCACGCGCGCAGTCCCGGGTCTCCAGCCGCAGGCTCGAACAAGCGGTCAATAGCCTGCCGGGTGCGTTCCTCGCTGGCCGGCATCAGGTGCGTGTAGACCCGAAGGGTGAACCCGGGATCAGCGTGGCCGAGGTACGACGCGAGCGCCTTGATGCTCTCCCCCGCGTCGAGCAGCGACGAGGCGTAGAAGTGGCGGAGCGCGTGCATCCCGGTGGCCCGGGTCGGCGTGATGCCGGCCGCCAGCACGGCGGGACGCCAACTCTTGTTGTCGAAGGTGCGCCGATTGATCGCACCTCGCCGCGTGGTGGTGAAGAGCAACGGCACGCTGACCCGCTCGTCGTCGGCCGGGTTCTCCCACGGCAGCGTGAGCATCACCGGGTCGCAGTCCTTGATGTGCTGCCGCAGCACCAAGGCGACGGAGTCCGGCAGCGGCACCCGGCGGTCCCGGTCGTTCTTGGGCAGGCCGAAGACGAGCCGGGAGCGGACCAGCTTGACCTGACGTGAGACGTGCACCCATCCCGCGTCAAGGTCGATGTCGTCGATGCCGAGCCCCAGGATCTCGCCCTGGCGCAGCCCGCAGCCGGCACCCAGGTCGACCATCGCGCGGTACCGCTGAGCGAGGCCACCGCGGATTGCCGAAACCTGGTCGTACCGCCACGGCACGACCCGGCGCTGAACCGGTCGCGGGGGCTTGACCGACTTTGCCGAACACGGGTTCTTGGCAATCCGCTCGTCGTCGACGGCCGCGCCGAGGATGGTCCGGAGGTGCGCGAAGACCACGGCCCGTGTCGCCGGGGCCAGCTTGCCGACCATTGCGGCGTCCCACTCCCGGATGTGGCCCGGCTTAATCTCGGCCAGCTTCCGCGAGCCGAAGAACGGCAGCAGGTGCTTGCGTACCCGGAACTCGGTGCTCTCCCGGGTCGACTCGTCGAACGAGCGGGTCCGGAGCCAGGTTTCGGCGTACTCGGCGAAGGTCATCCGGCCGGCGAGCGGGTCGACGTATGTGCCACGCAGCTTGTCTGACTCGGTGGACACGAGGAAGGCGTCAGCCTCCCGCTTGGCCCGGTCCGGGAACGACTTCTTGCGCTCCTTGCCGTCCGGGCCGATGTACCGCACCCGGTAGCGCAGGCCCTTGCCGAACAGTTCCGTCTTGACCCGCTCCGTTCGCCCTCCTGGGTGGCGCAGCGTCTTGTGCCAGCGGTCCTCTACGTGCCCCATCAGGCCGCCGCCTGCTCGCGTACCCAGGACCGGACCGTTTCCGGCTCGTACCGCAGGTGTCTGCCGACCCGAGCCGCAGGCGGGCCGTACTTGACCTTCCGCCAGCGGTACAGCGTCTCGGTCGGCACCCGCAAGTACGCCGCCACGTCCCGGATCGTCCAGAGCCCATCGTTCGCCGCCATCAAAGCCTCTCCCCCGTCGTGCCGTCCGTTCCCGTCCTTGGTTCGGCCTCGGAGAGCTGCGCGGCACGGTCCTTCGCGGCGAGGAGTTCGGAGCGCCAGCGGGCACGTTCGCTGATCGACCGCAGCAGCCGGTGGGCCATGGCCGGCACGTCGGGGTCGTCGGGTCGGGCGAGTTCCCAGGCGTGCCGGACTGGTTCGACGGTCGCGCCCTGGTCGTCGACGCCACCCAGGCCGACGCTCACGCCGAGCAGGGTCCGCACCCAGGCCCGCACGTCGTGCTTGTGGTCGCTGAGCGTCTTGCCGGACCAGTCGCGAGAGATGAGGATGCGCCGGCCGCCGATGCCGAGGGTGTCCCGCTGGTGGACCTTGCCTTTGCACCGGCCCGGCTTGAGCTTCGCGTGTGTCTTGCGCGGCTGGACGCCGTAAAGCAACCAGTTCGCGCACCGGTCGGTGCACGGGGTGAGCTGGAGTTCCTGCCACAGCCGGTCCAGGTGCGCCCGTTGCCGACCGCTCGTGATCTGGTGAACGTCGCCGGTGTGCTTGGTGATGTACTTCGTGACGTACCGGATAGTCCGCTCGGCCTCCTCGGTGCCGGGCATGACGCCGCGAGCGTCGACCTGGGAGCCGAAGCGCACCACGTGCACCGGTTCGGCGTCCGGGTCGTCGTCGATCGCGTCGAGTGCTTCCGACCAAGTGGTCAGCGGCGCACAGGTGTCCGGGTCGACCCACGCCGCTGCCCGCTCGTCCCAGACCGGGAGCCGGTCGAGGGTGTACCGCTGCACGCCGACCGAGGGCCACCACACCTGGTGATAGGTCGCCGCCGCCACCGTCCGCAGCACGTCACGCGGGATGGTGCCCCGGATCGCGAAGTGAGCGTGTGGGGCGAGACGGCGTTGCGGCTCGACACAGCCCGCGTACTGGACGTTCCAGCCCTCGCAGCGGCGCAGGTTCTGCCAGAACCGGTCCAGCAGCCGGGGAAAGTGCACCGCGTCCCAGGCGGCGCGGCGGTAGTCGTACCGGTTGGGGTTGACCGGAGTGCCGTCCGGGCGGACCGGGCCGTACGAGCCGAGAGTGAGCGTCAGCCACATCGACGGCCGGTAGGTCGAGCCGTCCGGCGCGGTGTAGGTCCTTCCGACCGTGCGGCGCTCGACCTTACGCCGAGGCAGGTCCGGGGCATCCTGCCGCCGCCGGGTGGAGCGCTTGCGGCGCCGGCCGCTGTCCTCGTCGCCCTGGTCCTCGTCGCCGGTCGAGTGCGGCGGCGCGACCCGGCCCCGGAGTCCTTCAGCCGCAATCGCCTCTTCCACCTCCTGGATCGCCTCGTCGAGGTCGGTGACCTGGTCCCACTGGCTCGCCCGGGACGCCTCGTCACGGGAGAACTCCAGGTGCCCGCGCAGCAGGACAAGCGCCTTCTGTTCCTCGGTCGCCGGCTCTGGTGGCGGTAGCGGCTCGTCGTCGCGGTGCCAGCCTTCCCGGATCTGCGCCTGCCGCAGCCGGCGGTTCTTCTTGGCGCACGGGGCGCACTTGTCCTCCCGGGTCGCCCCACAGGGCAGGTCGATGACCTCGGTCAGCCCGGTGTTCAGGTCCGTGCGGCGCATGGCGAGCGGTCGGACGCAGACGCCGTACTCGGCCGCAATCTCCTTGAGTACGTCGACGGAGCGAGGTAGCGCCATGCGGGCCGCCCGCGACCCTGGGCGAGGTGCATCCGGGGTCGGGGCGGGTTCGAGGCCGGGCAGGGTCGGAGCGGTCATCGGATGATCCCGACGACGTGCGGCCGGTTGGACGGGACGACCGCGCGCGGAGGCACCACCGCCGGGGCGCTGGACGGCGTCGGCTCTGCCGAGCGGACCGGTTCGACGGCGGTGGTGGGACGCTCGGGTTCCTCGTACTGGTAGGCGGAGGGCTGGTCCGGCTCGTCGGCCGGCGTGTGGACCGGCGCGTTGGACAAGACGACCTTGACCAGTGCGAGGAACGCCAACGACGGCACCGCCGCCACGATCCAGCCCCACACCGACGCTTGGGCTTCTGCGACCTGGGCCGCGAGGGACAGCAACGCGAACGCCACCAGGAGCGACCCGACCAGGCCGACCGGGCGACCGGCACGCCGGCGGGCACGGATCTCCAACCCGAGGTAGATCGCCATCAGCTCGACCGCTACCGCGTTGGCCCAGCCGATCCAGTCGGGCTGGCCGTGGGCAACGGACAGGTCGTGAACGTGGGTGAAGGCGGCGGCACCGGCCATGGTGCCGATGGCGAGCAGGATCACCAGGCGTACCGCCGATTCGGTGCCCTTGCTCATCGCCACTCCTCCAACGGCTTCTCGCGGATGGTCAGGTCGATGCGGATGCGCCGGCCGTCCATGTCGGGGCGGCGGTTGACCATGTGCGCCACGCCGTGCAGGGCGGCAGAGGTCTGGTCGGAGGGGCCGACGAGCCGGATGCGCAGCGGACGCCGGAGCCGGTCGACGAGGCGGGTGAAGGGGTTCACGGCGGTTACCTCCGGGCCGGTCGAATGTCGGTGCGGATGTAGTCGGGTGGGGTGCCGAGCGCGGCGACAGCTTCGGAGAGGCAGCGCCACAGCGCCCACGCCTCGTCGGGGGTCAGGGCCATCCGTCGCTGGCCGGCACCGACCGCCAGATAGACGGGGTACGCGTCGGGTCGCTCCGGGTCGACGCGAACGGAGACCGCGGTGACCGGTTCGGGGGTACGCAGCCGGTAGAAGCGACGGCCGGTCATCAGGCATCACCCCCGGCGTCCCGGTCGAGCAGGTTGCGCAGGGACTCCGGGAGCAACGGCCCGGACGGCTTACGGGGCAGCGGGAGCCGGACCGGTTCGGTGGCGGTTTCCCGGCCGACCTGGGCGAGGATGTCCGCCGCTTCGGCCGGGGCCGGATACTGCCGGGCCATGTCGCGGATGTCGTCGTCGCTGACGTACGAGAACCGGACCCGCATCGGGTCGGGAGTGCCGTCGAGGATCACGTACCCGACGCCCTTTGCCCACCGGGGCATCTGGTCCGCGAGCGCTCCCCGCTTGCGGGCACCGTCGCCAAGAACCATGTCGACCTGTGACGCCTCGGTCAGGCCCAGCGCGATCCGGGTCGGGAACAGATCCCGGAACGGCAGTACGTCCTTGCGCGGGTCCTGCAACGCGGCGACCACCAGGACGCCGACGCCGGCGCCCTGGGACAGCAGCAGCCCCAGCGACGACGCGATGCGCTTGCGCAGCTCGACGTCTTGCAGGTACGCGGTCAGCGCGGCCATCTCGTCGATGACGACCACGACCAGGGGGTCAGCCTCGGTCGGCGTATGCACCCGAACCGTTCCCGCCAGGCGGGTCTGACGCTCCCGCAGCACCGTCACGGCCTCGTCGAGTAGGTCCGCCATCGCCTCGAACGACTTGCACGCGAACCGGGCGAACATCGGTCGGCCGAGCGCGAATTCCATCCCGCCCTTGGGGTCGATCACCCAGAGTCGGACGAGGCCGGAGGCGATCCCACCACCGAGCACCCGGACCAGCGACCACAGCACAGAGCCCTTACCGGACCGGGTCGCGCCGCCCACCAGGACATGCGTGGCGAGCAGGTGCAGCGACCAGGTACGCAGGTCTTCCCGCCGCGCCAGCGGTAGCGCGGTGAAGTCCGGCACCGCCGGCACCGCGAACGGCGGGACCACAGTCCGCAGCGCATCGGTACGGACCAGCGCCAGGTAGACCAGCGTCGGACGATCCCGATTCCGCACCCGGTCGACGAGCCGCAGCAACCACGCGCCCCGGCCGGTGCGGGTCGGCGGGTCGCCCGGACGCTCGGAGTAGACCCGCGCGTGCCGCCGCCCGAACGCGTATGCCAGGTTGGCGCTCACCGACTGGAACTGCTCTGGCGTCTGTCCCCGGACCGGGCGGACGGTCAGCACGTCGAGCGCCTGATCCGAGCGCACCCGCAGCAGCTCGGGCAGGACCGGACGATGGTCGTACATCTCGGATAGTCCGCAGAGGGTCATGGCTTCACGCCACGCCCGCCGGTAGACGAACGCCCGCCGCCACGAGCCGAGCAGCGGACCCGCCAAGAAGGTCCACCAGGACGGCTCGTCACGCCACCGCCACACCGCCGACGCCGCAGCCGCCAACACGAGCGGCACTAACAGGCCGGGCCAGTCGAACTCGACGTAGAGCCAGAGCGTCAGCACCACCGAAGCCGTGGCCACCGGGTGCCGCAGGCACCACCAGAGGACCCGCCCGGACCACCTCAGCAGCAGGCCGAGCAGCACCATCCAGAACGGCAGCTTGAGCTTCTTCGGCCGGATCACCAGCAGATCCCCGGCCGAGGTCATCAACACCTCACCCCGAGGCCGCCCGATCACTTGGCACCACCGGCCAGGTTGGATCGGGTCTGACACACACCGCACCGGGGCCAGCCATGGCCAGCCCGACGCCTACCCTTGGACACGTCTGCACCTCTCTCGACAGAGCAGGGGGAAGAGACACCGGGGCGGGGCTGCCGTCCGCCAAGACCTGACAGCCCCGCCCTGACCAGAACCGGTTACGCCGACGCCTTCTGGTTGACGCCCGCCGGGGCGCGCAGCCCGGTCGCCCGCAGCGAGTACGCCATCCGACCGTTGTTCGCCACATACGGCGTGACAGTCATCCCGTCGAACTCGACCGCCTCGAACAGGCCACCCGTGGGCGGCACCGGCTGGTAATCGGCCGAGATCTTCACCGTCGTCTCCCGGGACCGCTTGCCAAGCTCGGGGTCGAGGTCCATCACCCGGACCTGCCACACCCGCTGGCCGGTCACCTTGTCCTTGGCCGGCGACCGTCGGCCCGTCTTCTCGTCGTAGTCCTCGACCTCGCCCAGGGACTCGGGCACCAGCGCGCACCCAGCCGGGAACACGTCCTCGAACCGCACAGCGAACCGCGTTCCGCCTCGCAGAGCCATCGCTCAACCTCCAACTTGTTAACTTGTCTGCCAAGTTGCGATCCAAGGTAGACGGCACTTGGCAGACAAGTCAACAACTTTGCCTGGAGCGGCAGAGACAGGCCGCTTCGGAGCGCCTGATACCCGGCGACGCATCGACGTGAAGGCGACAAAGTCTTGGTAGGCCACAGTGGACCGAGCGATACTGCCTGGCTCATCACGGTTAGCAACGCAGAGAGTACGGAGAGCCCGTGACCACCCCTCAAGGCGACTCAAACGATCAGGCAAGCAGGAGCGAGTACCACGAAAGCCCGGCCGACACCCAAGAGGAGTACCGGCAACTCGGCAAGGAATACGAGCTAGCTGTCGACCGGCTGCGTTCAGCCAGATCCGCGCAGTTCGCCTACTTGCTGGTCTTACTCTCCGCATTCACGCTAGTAGCACTCCTCGCCTATTCTGTGGTTATCGGACTTTGGCGCGACCAACCTGTCGTGACCAGATACGTCGGACTCATAGCGCTTCTCGTGCTATGCATTGCAGCAGGAAATCTCGCAGTCAAAAACCGTCGACGGATCGTCGAGTTCGACGTGGAGGTACGGAACCTAAACCATGATCGCCAAAGTGCCGCTGCCAGAATACCCTCCGACTCACTCGAATCACTGCGAATCTATCGCGAAGCATCCCAAGACATCGTTACACAATTCCGGGGACGGGCAACCCGGAATCTGCGAGCACACAATACGGTCCAGGCAATTATTATCATCGGCTCTATCAGCGCTTCGACTACAACTGCCCTAATGGCAGGCGAGCACCCGCTGAGCTGGGTTTCTACCGGCCTTACAGCCTTCATCAGCATTACGGCAGGACTCGCGGCCTACTTCAAGTTCCGGGAGCGTGGATACAACCTGCAATCCACAGCAGACGAGATCGAGAAGCACTACAACGCAACCCAGTTCCGCCTAGGCGAATACGGCGCAGGCGACGCCGAAACCGGAGATCCGAAATCCGACGCAGGCACCAAAGCAGAAGCGGCACGCCTGCGGCTATTTGCCGAGAATGTCGAACGATTGCGGGATGAGCAGCGTAAGCGTGAGTTGCAGCTTGAACAATCCCCCGGCCAACGCGAGGAGCGCTAGCATCGGCCGATGTCGGGTTAGCAAGACCCTTCACAGGGGTAGAGGAGACCTATGGAAGCGACACGCGTATCTGTCGATGAATTGCATTCACGGCCAGACTCCCTTGATGACGCCACAGTCGAGGGGCTAGGCGAACTGAGTAAGGCGTTGGAGACAATCCACCGGGTGCGCGGTCACCTATACGCCGCTCATCAGCTCGTCGGCGGGGCGGACCTCACCCTTGACCGTGTCGTCGAGCTGCTCCGGCAGGCGGGGCACGACGAGGTCGCCGACCGGGTAGAGCGGGAGTTGCTAGGCCGGAACGTCCTACCAGGCCGCTGGACCTTCCAGATCATGGAGGAGTTCGACGACGGCTACTACGCGGCTTTTCAGGAGGTCGAGCGGTACGCCCGGGACAAGTTAGCCGGCGGTCGGCGGCATATCTACGAGGCGGAGATGAAGGAGCGACGGCGCACCCATGGGATGCCGGGGCACGAGGCTACGCCGCAGGAGTGACCGGCAGCCCGTTCGGGAGCATCGAGGCCAGGGCTTCGGCTCTGGCCTCGATGATCTTCATCCGGCCTTCGTACTCGACGGGTTCGCGGTGGGCGGCTTGGCTGGTGACCTGGCCAGGCCACTTGCGGTAGAGCAGGCCGTGTTCACGGGTGAAGTAGCCGTCGCTGATCGCGCTCGCCGCCAGGAGCAGGCCGGTGTCCTCGGAGGCAGGGAGCGCCATCCAGCCGCCGAGGGCCAGGAGCAGATCCCGGCGGATGCACAGGGTGGCGGGGTGAACCTGGGAGCGGTAACCGTTCGCCTGCCAGAAGGCCAGGACGGCACCGCGGGCGATGGTTCCGCCTTCCGGGTCCTTGTCCCAGCCGAGAGTAGACCCGTCGGGCATCAGGTCCAGGACGCGGGAAGTTGTCCAGCCGATGTGCGGATGCGCCTCGAAAGCGGCAATGTCCCGGGCGAGGGCACCGGGAGTCAGCTGGTCGTCCGCGTCCAGCACCTTGACGTGTTGCCCGGCGACACGGGAAAGAGCGGAGGTACGGGCAACACCTGGCCCGCCGGGACGACCACCGCCAATGCTGATGCGAGGGTCGTCCGGCAGGACACCGTTCAGCGCGCCGGTCTGCCCGTCCTCCTGGACGAGCCACTGCCAGTCCCACCCGTCAGGCATCTCCTGCTTGACCAACGAGTAATACGCGCCGGTCAGGTGTTCGATGCTGGGCGCGTGGACTGGCGTGATGACCGAGACGAGCTGCGTCAAGTTTTCCACCGTTGCAGTTTGTGGGAGTAGACCAATTCCGTCCGGTCCCCCGGCATCACCACGTCGGCAACCTCGACGACGCGGCCCTTGGTGTCGATCGAGGTCTTGCGCACGGTGAGCACCGAGACGCCCGGGTCGATGTCCAGCAACTCGGCCTCGTCCGGCGACGGCGGGCGCGCACGGATCTCGTCGTCGATCCGGTCCACCTCTACACCGAGGGTGTGCAGTTGGTGCTGAGTGCCGCCCGGCCAGGGCTCCTTGCCCGCGTCGAGTAGGTCCGGGTTCGCGGCCACCA
This sequence comes from Micromonospora sp. NPDC048986, assembly GCF_040649335.1. NCBI lineage: Bacteria > Bacillati > Actinomycetota > Actinomycetes > Micromonosporales > Micromonosporaceae > Micromonospora > Micromonospora sp. NPDC048986. The sequence goes on along the minus strand of NZ_JBEZFJ010000008.1, from coordinate 299,595 downwards.
GGTCGTACGGCAGATAGGAGTACGACATGGTCAGCGGCGCGTTCTCGTGCCGCGAGGTGGTCCAGTACACACGGCGCAGCAACGGCGTACCGGGCTCGACCTGCAAGGCCGCCGCCATGTCCGAATCCGCTTCCACGCGGGCGTACTCGGCGTGGAACTTCAGGTCATCGACGGTCAGGCCGGTGTCGTGCTCGGTGGCCCCGGTCTTCAGCCGCTCCGACTCGTCGAGCAGCGCCCGGTCCTTCTCCCACTGGTAGCGCTCGGCGTTGCGACGCCGTACCCGCTGACGGGGTGCCCGTACGTAGGTACCGCGCCCCTGCTCCGCGCGGACCAGGCCCCATTCGCGGAGCTGTCGGATGGCGTTGCGGACGCTGGTGCGCGACAGGCCGGACGAGTCGGCCAGCTCGGTCTCGCTCGGCATTAGCGTGCCGGGGGCCAGCTCTCCGGCCACGATCTTTGCCCGCAACTCTTCCGCGAGTTGCAGGTAACGAGGGCGCCAGTCCCGGCCTTGCACACCGGTCACCGTACCCCCTAGACGTTCCAACGTCTGCCAGGCGGTCCCCCCTGCGGGCCGCTCCGGCACCGGAGGCACGACGGCCGCTGGCCGCTTCACGGGCCGGGCGCTCGGCGAGGGCATCCGTCCGACGGGCCGACGCTCAGCGGTGTTCATGGCACCCCTCCAGAGGTTGCCCCTTGGTCATCATCACCAGGCGGGCATAGGTCAGCTCGTAGATGAGCCGGTCGAGCTGAGTTCCGGAGAGCAGGATCGATTCGGTGACGCCGCTGCGGCTGGCGTCGAGCTTCACGGCCAGGTCGCGGCGCAGGAACCGGTCGGCCAGCAGTTGAACGCTGATCCAGCCGGTTCGCTCCCGGCCGATGGTCCGCAGCAGCCCGCGATGCATCGGATCGTTCTGGCCGCAGCCCCGGCACCAGCTCGGGCAGTCTGCGGTATTCGCGGACGGAGTCGGTCCCCGCTCGTTCGTGGCCTCGGGCTCAGTCACCGATGGCCTCCATTCGGGTACCGGCCTGCACCAACAAGGAACGAAGCTGCCCGATCAGCTGGGCAACCTGCGAAGGGGAGAGCTCCACCCAGGCGATCCCGCCCCGGCTCGTCACGTGCACCGCGACCAGGGGCACGCGAGCGTCGGAGCCGACGAGGTACGTGACGACCTGGCCGCTCTGCCGACTCTCGCCGAGGCGGTGCATCGCGCCACGGTGACGACGCGGCATGTGGGCCATCAGCGGCGGCACCAGGTGGCCACATCGGTCGGGAGCACACCATGCCGGGTGGCTGCCACTGGTCAGCTTGCCCGCGTTGCTCACCGCACCCACCGCCCACCGTTGCCCCGGTAGATCTGGGCCGGTGTCATCAGCGGCGCACTTCTCAGCACCGGCAGTTTCCGGGTCGGCGCGTTGGCCCACGCCTGCAACGGCGTCAGGCAGGGCGTACAGCGGCCCGAGGTAGCCGCGTTCCCGCCGGGACTGGACGGCGGACGCCTGCGGGACCTCCAGATCGAGAACCAACGCCGCCGACGATGAGAGCCAGACATCGCACCTCCACGGATAGGCCGGACCGGTGGTCAGCAACGCAGGCACGCAGCCGGCCACCGGTCCGGATGAGGGCACGGCGCACCGTCCGACGCAGACGGGTCGGGTATCGCCGAGCCAGGTTGTACGCGCAGCTACCGCAACCGGTCCGACAGGACGCCGCGCATCACGTGCGACCAGGAGCAGCGCAACACCACCCCTGATACGAGCCGTCACCCCAGCCGCACATTCGGAAACGTACCTACAAGTGGATGAGTTGTCTAGACATCGAAACGTGCCTCCTGGTTGACACTTGATACGACAAGTGCCAGGTACGGTGACCCGGTGCCCACCCCGCACTACGGACAGCCCCGTTACCGCGTCATCGCGGACCAACTCAGGAAACGCATCGAAAGCGGCAGCATCCCGCCGGGCGCGCTTCTGCCGACGGAGAGTGCCCTCACGCTTGAGTTCCGGGCGAGTCGTGGCACCGTCCGTCAAGCCATAGCCGTCCTACGCGAGGAAGGCTTAGCGACCACCGAGCACGGGCGTGGCACATCCGCGAGACCAATCGCCAACGAGCACGGCCCGGAACGGACCGTCGAGCCAGACACCGGCCAATGCGAGATCGCCGCAGACCCGGAGCTCGCAGCCCTCTTCGGCGTTGAGGTCGGCGCGACGCTGATCGGACAGCAGCGCGTCAACCGACGCAACGGAGTTGTCGAATCAGTCGTCAGAAGCTACCGGCTACGCCGCTCGGGGCAGTAGGACAGCGCGCACCTTCTCTACCTTCGAGATGGCTGCAGCTCCGTCGGCGGATCGCGGTCCGCGGGCGGTTGCGTTAGGCCATCCCGCCTGCCACCGACCCAGGCAAGCCGAGCAGGTCAACTGTCACCCATCGGTGCAGCAGACTCAGCAGACCACTCCACAGGAGTGCGGGTCCGTGCAGACGGGATGGCAGGCAGCGACCGGTAGGGCGCTGCTTTAAAGGACCGATTCAGCGTGGCTACCAGAACGGCGAGCCAGGAACCGTCATCTAAACGGCTCGTCGAGGACCGGCCCGGCATGCACAAGACCAGCCGAACAGACCGGGCACGACGGGTCGACCCGCACCGAACACATCCGTTAACATCGTTTCCCTGAGTAGTAGGACCACCACCCCCCGTGATACGGGTTTGGCCCTCGACGTCGTCTAGGTGGGAGTGTCTTTCGGGTGACCGACGCAACGAAGCAAGAGCCCACTCCCGGCCTTGGCAACCTCGCCGCGATCGCCAAAGTCACGAACGACCCCACCGGACTCGATACCTTCGCCCGCTACATCTGGCAGGCAAAGCAAGTAGTGCGACAGTGGCTGACCTGCTTGCGGGAACAAGACGGGCCTGCCTTTGCCGTCTGTGAGCAGATCGAGGACCTTGCCCTTGTCCACTCCGACAGGGTCCGCCTCATCCAGCTCAAGACCCGTGACAAGGGCTCGTGGAGCGTCGTCGCCATGTGCGAAAGCGGACTTGACGCGCTTGTCCGGTCGTACGTCAACGCGCGCAAAGCCAAGTGCCACGAACTCTACAGCTACGAACTTTGGCTTGAAGGCACGACGGCACCGAAGGCGGACACCGCTAGCTTCGTGCGTGACCCCACCACAGCAAGCAACGACGTCCGCGGCCGCCTCGTCGCACACGGCCTCATTAGAGCCTGGGTGGACGACTTCCTGCAGCGCCTAGTCATCGAGCCCGGGCAGCCCACCCAAATGTATATCGACAAGGTGGCGATGTGGGAGATGTCAGCCCTGTGGCCCGCGCTGTCTCATCAGGAAGTGCAGCACCTTTACGAACGGCTTCTCAGCGCCGCAAGCGCAGCACAAACTGCTGGCACTAGTCAGCCGGCATCCATACAAGCGATCTTGGCCGGAACGCTCCCGCACGTGAGTCACGACCTCCCGCGTCCAGGAGAGCCCGGCTGGTCAGACATTGAGCCTATACACAACCAAACTCTTAGTCGCAGCATGCTCACCGCACTCACCCCGCCCCTACCCGGCGAACGACAACACCAACTCCTCGCGCGCATGGCTAATGGAACCGCAACATCGCTAATGGAACTGAAGATGAGAGCTGCAGGTGCCAGCACAACGCTCATCGAAGATGTTCAGGAACTGCGAGCCACCGTGGAAGTCGAGCGTCAACTCCTACTCGCCAGTCGCGACAGTGCAGAGCCCGAACTAGAGGATCTAGCCCGTCGCGTGCTGCGGATGGCCCAAGCTACCTCTACTCGCATCAAGCTCTCTGCCGTTGGGAACCCCGTCGCTGCCGGCCGCCCCGCCGAATTTATCGCCGCTGACTTGCGTGCCCGCCCCCACGATCTCGCCCAATGCGACCGGAAACCGTTGCTCCACCAGGACGAAGAACTCATCTTCGGGTACCTCGGCCACCTGTCCGACCTCTGCCGCTTCGACTGGGGTCTCTCGTGATTCCCAGCACGAGATCTGCGGCCGGCGCCCCGCCCAGGCGCGGAGGACCGTCGGCGCTGTACCCGGACCAATCACCGCGCGCCCGGTTCCGGCCCTCACGCGAAGCCGAGGCGCGAGTCCTCCTGCTCATTGACTCCTTCAGTCGCAAAGCCCGAGGCCAATCCCGATACCTCGAGGGCCGGGTCAAGCTAGCCAAGCTTGACTTCTTGCTCCGTTATCCGCGCCAACTACGCCGCGTTCTGCTTTCCCGGGGCGTCAGTGCTGACGAGATCGAGCAACTCGATCCCAACGAAGCGCCTCTCGACGCCCGCATGATGCGTTACCGCTACGGCCCATGGGATCCCTCCTACTACGCTGTCCTCGGATCCCTCATCGGCCGTAGCCTCGTCGTAGTAGCCCCCCTAGGCAACGGCTTCGGCTACCGCACCACTAACACCGGCGCGGAACTCGCAGCCAACCTGCGCGCCGACGGCAGCTTCGACGACATCAACCAACGCCTAGCCCTCCTACGCCGCCACCTCGACAAATCCGGAAACACACTCAAAAGTTACCTGTACGAACTACCCGAGATCGCTGACGCCGCATGGCACGAGGATCTGACGTGAGCCGACCCATCACGACCCCGCCAGAACCGGAAACCGAGCGCCAACCGGTTCACCCAAATCGCCTCGAACTATTGCAAGTAGATCTTGTAGGTGGTGGCCGTGAAGTCACCTTCAATGCAGGCCTCAACCACATCGTCGGCGACATCACCACCGGCAAGACCACCTTCATCCGCCTGATCCGAGCGCTGCTCGGCACCATGCCCAAGGAGTTACCACCCGAAGTCGACTACGTCGACGCCATCCGTGGGCACGTCATGCTCGGCGACCGCGCATGGAAGATCTATCGGCCCCGCACCACTACCAGTGACGCACTCGTCGAGATCAGCGAAGACGAGAACGAGCCCGGTCGTGAAGCCCTATCAATACGGCTCCCCGTTGCCCGCTCGACTCACACCTACAGCACCTTTCTGCTCGACCGACTCAACATTCCAGTAATCAGCGTTCCTCAAGCCCGAACTGACCCCACCGGTGTGCAGAGCCCAGTCACCATGACCGACTGGCTTGGATACTGCATCATCACTGGCGACGAACTCGACACTGAGGTCTTCGGACACAAGCGACACTACCGCGACGTCAAACGGCGCTGGGTCTTCGAGATCGCCTACGGCTACTACGAACCCGAAGTCGCCCGCCTCAACTCCCAACTGCGCCACTTGCAACGACAACTGGACTCCCTCGAACACGATGCTGAGGTCCGCACCCACTTTCTCAAGGACACCCCCTTCGCGGACCTCGCCACCCTTGACTTGCAACTGGCGGCCAGCACGACAGAGCTCGATCACGTCGTTGAACAACGCCGAGCTATCGGAAGCGAAGTAGCCGACGTGCCTGGCGTCCAGCAGGCGCGAGAACACCTGCTCGCCGCACGCAGCCGTCGTGCCGACCTCGCGGATCGTATGTCTCGACTCCAGGCGCAGATCAAGGATCTCAGCGATCTGGTCAGGCAGCTGAATAGTCAGTCCGCCCGACTCACTCGCGCTATCGTAGCCGGCGAATGGCTTGTAGACTTCGACTTCGTAGTCTGTCCGCGTTGCGGTAACGATATCGAACCAGCAAGGACCGATCCGCACCTATGCTATCTGTGCCTGCAACAGCCGCGGCCTGCGCCCTCCGAAGCCGAGCTACTGAGCGAGCAGGACCGCATCGCGAGTCAGATTACGGAAACCAACGAGGTCCTCGAAGGACGCCAGCGCGCTCTCGACAGATTGGCGTACGAGGCAACCCGGCTCGACCAGCTCATCGCCGAGCTGGCCGACGACCTCGACCAACTCACCCAAGCCTTCGTCTCCGATCGCGCTACACAGATCGAGTATTTAGCCAGCCGCCAAGCTCAGCTTGAGGCCGATATCAAACGCCTCCGTGAATATGCCGACCTCATCCGACGGCACACACAACAACTCGCCAGCCGCGATGAACTTGAGGCTCAGCAAGAAGATATCAGGCTTCGCATAAGTGAGCGTGAACTCTCTCGATACGATGCGGAAGAGAACGTTAAAGCCCTCGAGAAACGGATGCTCGAATATCTCCAGCAATTGCGCATCCCAGACCTCGGCCAAGAACTTACGGTCAAAATAAACCGGAAAACGTACCTGCCCGAGGTATCCGGCCGCAGCTTCGACGAACTATCCAGTCAAGGCCTCAAGACACTTGTCAACATTGCACACGCGCTCGCTCACCACACTGTGGCGATCGACCGAAATCTCCCACTGCCCGGGCTTCTCATTCTGGATGGGATCTCAGCAAACAGCGGACAAGAGGGTTTGAGTTTCGACCGCATTCGTGACGCCTACCGACTTCTCAGCAAGGTAGCGGCTGACGACCTATATCGAGGCGCACTACAAATCGTTGCGGTTGACAATGAGCTGTCCCGCGAAATTATCGTTGAGCTCGTTGAACGTGTCGCCCTTGAGCTGACCCAAGAGGATCGTCTCATTCGAATTCCAGATCCTCCACCAAGATCCGAGCCGGACGACGTCGGGCCGTAAGGGAGGGAGTCTTGCCGAATTTCTCTGTTTCGGATCAAGGCACCGCGCTCCGCGCGGTGCGAGGCGGCAAGCCCGGCCGGCGGCAAGCCGCCCCGGTCGCCTTCGGCACCGGGGCGGTGAGCCACCGACAGCCGCCGGGACACCGCCCCGCCAATCGGAAGGGGACCAGCTCCAACGAGCCCGTGACGGAAGCCGATGGGTCGGCCTGATCGCGTGGACGGGGCTTCCGGCTGCCGCGCCAGTCCAACCCCGGGACTGGCTTGCCACCGCGTCTCCGAGCCTCGCCAGGAGCACCGCCGCCAGGACGTGCCGGGCACACGACAGCTAACGGCACCGCGCAGGAGCCCTACCAAGCCACCGAACGGCCGCCAGGACGAGGCGATGTGCCGCGCCGAGTTGGCGGTCTACTGACCCAAGACTCAGGGCGTCTCCAGGGCGTCAGGACGTCGTCAGGGCGTCAAACGCCGGCCAAAGTTGACCAACTACGACCATCGACGCCCGAACATAGAACCAGCTCAGAGCCTTGATCGCGGCTCTGAGCTGGTGGGCGACGGACGAGTCGACCTGTACGCCGGATTCTGTGCGCGGCGCGTACCCCGAGGGGTTTGCGCCGGCGGCGGCCATCCATCTCGGCCTGCCGTTGCCGGCAGGCTCCAGCGGCCTACCCGCAGACATCGGGCGGGCAGCCCTCAAGCGTCTGCGCCGGGTCGTCATCTTGCGGTGACGGCCCTTGCTTGGCCTTGCTCCGGGTGGGGTTTACCGAGCCACCCCGGTCACCCGGGGTGCTGGTGGGCTCTTACCCCACCGTTTCACCCTTACCGTCCCCGTTGGGGTCGGCGGTCTGTTTTCTGTGGCACTGTCCCGCGGGTCGCCCCGGGTTGCCGTTAACAACCACCCTGCCCTGTGGAGTCCGGACGTTCCTCGGCGGCGGGCCGAAGCCCGCCGACGCGGCCGCCCGGTCGACTCGTCCGTCGCGCTCTCATCCTAACGACGAGCGTGCTGCCGGTATTGCCGCCCCGCCTGGGCAAGATCGCGCAGCTCAGAACGATCCGGCGAATTCGTCCCGTGAGGCGACGGCTAGCCTCGTGGGGCTATGGATCTCTCCCACGCCGCGCTGCTGCTCGCCGCCGGTCTCGCCGCTGGCACTGTCAACGCGGTGGCCGGTGGCGGTTCGTTGATCACCTTTCCGGCGATGATCGCGATCGGGTTGCCTCCGGTGCCGGCGAACGTCAGCAACTCCGTCGCGGTGTTCCCTGGCTACCTGGCCAGCGTGGCGGGTAGCCGGCAGGATCTGCCGCGCCCCCGCGCGCTGGCCACGCTGGTGCCTACCACCATTGTGGGCACGATCCTCGGGGCGTTGCTGCTGCTGGCGACTCCGGCCCGCGCGTTCGAGCTGGTCGTACCGTTTCTGGTCCTCGGCGCGACAGCGGTCCTGGCCTTCCAGGACCCGCTGCGTCGCCTGGTCGGTCACCCCCGGGACCTGACGCCACGCCGGCGGACGGTGACGGTGCAGACGATGGTTGCGCTCGGTGCGGTGTACGGCGGTTATTTCGGTGCGGCCCTCGGGGTGATGCTGGTGGCCGGGTTGGCCCTGGTGCTGGACGCGACACTGGCCCGGGTGAGCGCGATCAAGAATCTGCTCTCCGCGGTGGTGGGGTGCACGACGCTCGTGGTGTTCGCAGTGTTCGGCCCGTTGAACTGGGCGGCCGTCGCGGTGGTCGCGCCGGCCACCCTGATTGGGGGGTACGCGGGCGCCCGCCTGGTCCGTCGGCTGCCGCCGGTGGTGCTCAAGACGGTGATCGTGGTGTTCGGCACGACGATCGGCCTCTACCTGCTCTGGCGCGCCCTGAACTGACGCGTCAGTACGCCTCGCCGACCGGCTCCTCGGCCGTGTTCTCGGCGCTGGCGGCGGCGCGGTTCCAGCGGGACCAGAGCACCCGCTCGCCGTAGCCGGCGGCCATCAGGTGGGCGAAGGCCAGGTAGACGAGTACGCCGACGGCGAGCACCCCGAAGCCGACCCAGAACGGCAGCGACAGCGACTGCTCGGCGAGCTTGCCGGAGATGATCGGGGCTGGCGCGGCGGCACCCCAGCGGACCAGGTTGAACGCTCCGGTGGCGACGCGCCGGTCGCTGGAGCCGAGGCCGAGCGCCAGGTCGGTGAGGTTGGCGTTGGCCAGCCCCATGCAGAGTCCGGCGAGCACCAGCACCACGAGCGCCTCGGCGGTGCTGGTGGAGGTGGCGAAGAGGACCATGCAGACCAGCAGCCCGGCGATGGCCACGCCGACGGTCTGTACCGCGCCGATGCGGTGGGCCAGCCGGTGACCGATCACCATGATGCCGGCGGCCAGGCCGAGGCCCCAGCCGGTGAACGCGAGCCCCAGCGGGATGACGTCCAGGCCGAGGAAGAGCGGTGTGTAGCCGAGCACCACGAAGAACACGAAGTTGTACGCGGCGGTGACCACGCAGAGGGCGATGAACGCCGGTCGGCGGTAGGTGGTGAAGATCTGGCCGACGCGTACCGGGGCCTGCCGGTTGGTGGGTTCGCGCAGTTTGCGGGAGGCCACGCCGAGGGCGAGGACCATGAAGATGCCGCAGACGAAGAACGGCAGCCGCCAGCTGACCTGGCCGAGCAGGCCACCGATGAGCGGTCCGACGGCGAAGCCGAGGCCGAGGGCGGTCTCGAAGAGGCCCACCACCCATTCCCGGTCGACGGCCAGGTTGACCAGCACCACCATGGCGGTGGCGAAGAACATCGCGTTGCCCAGCCCCCAGACGCCGCGCAGCACGGAGAGCTGCACGATGTTGTCGCTGAACGAGGCGAGGATCGCGGCGAGGCCGACAACCGAGACGCCGGTGATGAGCACCGGCTTGAAGCCGAACCGCCCGCTGGCCAGCGTCGCCGGGATCATGCCGAGAGCCATGACCGCGATGTACGCGGTGAACAGCAGCTCGACCTGCCAGGCGGTGACCCCGATCGCCTCGCCGATGGCGGGCAGGATCGGGTCGACGACGGCGATGCCGGCGATGGCGAGGAAGGCCACCAGTGTGGTGGCGTAGATGGCACTGCGGTTCGGTTCGGAACGCCGATCCACTCCGACTCCTCAGATAGCTGTATCGTACAGGTATTTATTCTGTATCATACAGCTATGAGCGACGACAGTGACGAGAGCACCCTCGGCCAGATCGAGACCGAGGTGGCCCTGCTGATGCGCTTCGGCGAGGCCACCCGGCGGGCCACCGGCACGGCCGAGCACCGGGTGCTGGACCGCGCGGCGTACGTCATCCTCCGCCACCTGGCCGATGCCGGCCCGCAGAACGTCTCGGCGCTCGCCGCCCGACTCAACCTGGACGGCTCGACAGTCACCCGACAGGTCTCCGCGCTCCAGCGCGACGGCCTGATCACCCGCACCCCGGACCCGTCCGACGGCCGCGGCACCGTCATCTCCCCCACCCCGGCCGGCCTCCAGCGGATGGCCGCCGTCCAGGCCGCCCGCACCCGGCTCTACGGCGACATGCTGGCCGACTGGACCACCGATGACCGGGAGACCCTGGCACGGCTGCTGGGACGCCTCAACCAGGCCCTGGTGAACCGCAACCGCTCCCGCTGACCCCGCGTCGGGGTGTCGTGGCGTGGCTCACCGCGCCATCCAGTCGCGCGAAGAAGCCCTTCCACCGCCAAGATCGCGCAAGATCCTGGTTGTAGTGGCATCCCGCGCGCTCCGACACCACTACAACAACGATCGAGCACGATCTTGCGGCGAACCCGCCGGGATTCAGGAGAACGTTCGCCGCGCCCAGGTGCGGAAGTCAGTGGTCGGTAGGCCGAGGGCGCGGGTCATCTCCGGACGGGCGGGGCTTCCGTTCTCGTTGATCTGCTCGACCGCCTTGACCATGGCGGGCAGCAGGCCGCGCTCGACGGCCTCCTGTGGGGTGAGCACGGGCGCGGTGATCGCCCGACCGGTGACCTCACTCAGGATGGCCGCGACCTCGGTCATGGTGAGCAGGTCGCCGGCGAGTTCGACGTCCAGGCCGTCGAGCTTGCCCGGGTTCGTGAACGCGATCGCCGCCGCTTCGCCGATGTCGTCGACGGCGATCCACGGCATGCGCGTGTCTTCGGCGAAGCCGGTGATGATCGTGCCACTGGACCAGTCGCCGAAGAGGTAGGACCACCCGACCAGGTTCTCCATGAAGGTCGAGGGCTTCAGGACCGTCCAGTGCGCGAAGCCACCCGAGCGCACCAGCTCGTCGATTGCCGCCTTGCTCTCCCAGTAGTGCCTGTCCCACCGACCTTCGGCCCAGCCGGGCTGGTTGCGGTGGAAGTCGCCGGCACCCGAGACGCTGCTGTGCACGAACTGCGACACGCCGGCCCGTCGCGCCGCCTCGACGACGTTGCGGCCGCGGATCACTTCGGCGTCGCCCTGCATGTCCGTCACATCGGGATACGGGATGGAGAAGACGCCGTCCATCCCGTCCGCCGCGGCGAGCAGCGAGTCGGCGTCGTCCAGGTTGCCAGTGACCAGTTCGGCGCCCCGCTCCCGCAGAGCCTGGGCGCTGTCAGTGCCGGGATCGCGGACCAGGGCGCGGACCGGGACGCCACGGTCCAGCAGCGCTCGGGCTGTTGCCCCGCCCTGCTTACCCGTCGCGCCGATGACGAGAACAGCCACGATGCCTCCTGAGAAACAAATGGGGTGGCCCCCCACTTTTCGTCGGCTACGATACGGGGGACTACCCCATTTCTGCAAGGCGGGCCATGAGAGCGGACGCGCAGCGCAACTACGACCTCATCGTCACGGCGGCGTCCGAGGCGATCGCCCGCGACGGCGCGTACGCCTCGCTGGAGGAGATCGCCCGATCCGCCGGGGTCGGTTCGGCGACCCTGCACCGGCACTTCCCCACCCGGTGGTCGCTGCTCCAGGCGGTCTTCGGCGGGTGTGTCCGCAACCTGGCGGCGCGCGCCGGAGAGCTACTCGCCGCGCCGGACGCGCTCGACGCGCTGACGACCTGGCTGCACGAGGTGACCGCGTACGCCACGACAACCCGCGGCCTCGCGGACTCGCTCCTGAACGAGCCCGCCCAGGAGTCCGACACCTGCGGCGCGACGCTCGTCGCCGCCGGTGAACCACTGCTACGCCGAGCCGTCGACGAGGGTTCGGTACGGCCCGACATCACCATGGCCGACCTGATGATCCTCGCCAACGGCATCTCACTCGCGGCGCAACCGACGGGTGCGGCCAAGGCGGAACAACTGCTGACCCTCGCCCTCCGGGGGATCGGGTCAGCGGACCGGCGCGAGTCGGTCCACAAGGGCTCGTAGGCCCAGACTTCGTCGATCATGGAGTTGTGGTGCGGGACGACTGCCGTGAACAGCCATCAACCAGGCACCACAACTCCATGATCGACGCGAAAACGCGCGCCGGGCCCGAGGTCAGGCGACCGGTTCGCGGGCCGGGTCGGCGTCGCGGTCGGGGCCGGGGGTGATACGGGGGTCGCCCTCGTCGGCGAAGTAGTCGTCCGGCTCGGTGCCGTCGACTCCTTCCTCGACCTTCGCGGCCCGCAGCGCCAGCGTCACCAGAGCCGCCACGGCCAGGTTGACCGCCACCGCCACGATGCCGACGTAGATCGTCCTGGTGGTGTCGAACCCGAACTCCGACAGCGGGAACGCCGAGCCGCCGAAGTGCTTCCGGGTCGGGCTGGCCACCTGGTAGAGCATCCACATGCCCAACCCCATGCCGGCCACCCAGCCGACGATCAGGCCGGTGCGGTGGAACCACCGGGTGTAGAGGCCCAGCGCCACCGCTGGCAGCGTCTGAAGGATGATCACGCCACCGATCAGTTGGAGGTCGATGGAGAACTGCGGGTCGAGGAAGACGATGCAGGCCACCGCGCCGACCTTCACCACCAGCGAGGTGATCTTCGAGACGTTCGCCTCCTGGGCCGGGGAGGCGTCCCGCTTCAGGTACTCCTTGTAGATGTTGCGGGTGAACAGGTTCGCCGCCGCGATCGACATGATCGCCGCCGGCACCAGCGCGCCGATGCCGATCGCCGCGTACGCGACACCGGCGAACCAGTCCGGGAACTGCTGGTCGAACAGCAGCGGCACGACGGTGTTGTTGTCCACACTGCCGGCCGAAGCACCGGGCAGCGGCTTCACGCCGGCCGCGATGGCCATGTAGCCGAGCAGCGCGATCAACCCGAGCAGCAGGCTGTACGCGGGCAGCGCCGACATGTTCCGCTTGATCACGTCGCGGTTCCTGCTGGCCAGCACACCGGTGATGCTGTGCGGGTAGAGGAACAGCGCCAACGCCGAGCCGAGCGCCAGCGTCACGTACTGAAGCTGGTTGCTGCCGTTGAGCAGGATGCCGTCGTTCGGATTGGGTGAGGCGTCGAACTTCGCGTCGGCGGCGGCGAAGATGTCACCCCAGCCGCCCAGCTTGTACGGCAGATAGACGACCGCCACCAGGATCACGATGTAGATCAGGCTGTCCTTGACGAACGCGATCAGCGCGGGCGCACGCAACCCCGACTGGTACGTGTAGGCGGCCAGGATGGCGAACGCGATGATGATCGGCAGGTGTCGGGCCAGCGCGTTGTCGCCGGTGACGCCCATCGTCTTGAGCACCGCTTCGATGCCGACCAACTGCAATGCGATGTACGGCATGGTGGCGACGATGCCGGTGATCGCGATCAGCAGCGCCAGCACCGGCGAGTCGAACCGGTTGCGGACGAAGTCGGCCGGCGTGACGAACCCGTGCCGGTGCGACACCGACCAGAGCCGCACCAGCACCAGGAAGACCAGCGGGTAGATGACGATGGTGTACGGCACGGCGAAGAACCCGGCCGCGCCGGCACCGAACATCAACGCCGGAACCGCCACGAAGGTGTACGCGGTGTAGAGGTCACCGCCGACCAGGAACCAGGTGATCCAGCCGCCGAAGCTGCGCCCGCCCAGCCCCCACTCGTCCAGGTGCGCCATGTCCTTCGGCGCCCGCCACCGGGCGGCCACGAAGCCCATCACGCTGACCAGGAGGAACAGCACGGAAAAGACGATGATCTCGGTGAGATGGTCGCGCCACATCAGCGGCCTCCCCGCTTCTTCGTCATCTGGTAGACCAACGTGGTGGTGCCGACGCCGAGCAGGATGAAGGCCAGTTGCAGCCAGTAGAAGCGCGGGAAGCCGAAGACCCGGGGCGAGTCGCCATTGAAGAACGCCGGGATCAGCGGCACCACGATGGGGATGAAGAGCAACCAGTTCCAGGGGCTGTGGTCCTTCGCCCTGGTCGGCACCGTGGGCGGCGCCTCCGGTTCGGGTGCAGCCATCTGACACACCTCCGGGGAGTCGTGGCTTCCGATGTAACGGCCGGAGGCTACGACTCTGTGACGGCGGTCACCTGACCCGTCCGAAGGGTGCTGCGCCGAACGGCCGGTCGGCTGCGCCGAACGGCGCGGCCGACCGGCCGGGAGTAAATCGACTCAGAGAGTGGTGAGGTGGGCGGTGTCGTTGACGGTGCGTACCGCCACGCCGCCGTCCGCCCACATGTCGAGCACCGAGATGCCTGCCGCGTCCAGGAAGAGCCGGTGCAGGAAACCGTCGCCGGCCGCCAGGGCGTCGCGCAGCACCAGCTTGATCGGCGAGACGTGCGAGACGGCCACCACTGTCTCACCGGGGTACGCGGTCAGCAGCCCGCTGATGACGCGGTGCGCGCGTTCGGCGACCTGGGTGAACGACTCCCCGCCCGGCGGCGCGATCCGGGGTGAGGCGAGCCAGGCGTCCATCTCCCCCGGCCACTGCTCGCGCACCTCGGCGAAGGTGCGCCCCTCCCACTGGCCGAAGTCGCACTCGATCAGGTCGTCCTCGGTGCGGACCGGCACGTCACCGAGCGCCCCGGCGATCGACGCCGCGGTGGCCGTACACCGGGACAACGGTGAGCTGAGCACTGCCGCGACGGACGGGGCCAGCTCGGCCACCCGGGCGCCGGTGGCGCGGGCCTGGGCCCGGCCGCGCTCGGAGAGTGGAACGTCGCCGCGCCCGGAGTAGCGCCGCTGCTCGGTGTACGCGGTCTCGCCGTGGCGGACCAGGATCAGCCGGGTGGCGGTGAAGGTCGGCCGTGGCTCCCAGGAGGCCGGAGCGGTCGCCGGATCGCTGCCGACGATCGGGGTGGCGGGCGTCGTCGAGGGCTGGCCGGTGGTCGGCGTTGGCGCCGGGCGACCGGGGGCCGCAGTCGCCGACGGACGACCCGCGGCGGCGTCCATGGCGGCGTTGGCGAGGGCGTCGGCGTGCCTGTTCTGCTCGCGCGGAATCCAACTGAACCGGACCGCTGCGAACCGGCCCACCAGCGCGGCGGCCTGGGCGGCGAGGGGCCGCAGGCCGGGGTGCTTGATCTGCCACCGGCCGCACATCTGCTCGACCACCAGCTTGGAGTCCATCCGGACGTCCACCTCGGCGGCACCCAGCTCGGCGGCGGCGGTCAACCCGGCGATCAGGCCCTGGTACTCGGCGACGTTGTTGGTGGCCGTGCCGAGCGACTCGGAGCGCTCGGCGAGCACCTCGCCGGTCTCCGGGTCGCGGACCACCGCCCCGTAGCCGGCGGGGCCGGGGTTGCCCCGGGACCCACCGTCGGCCTCCATGGAGACCAGGCGCGGCGCCACGACCTACAGACCCGACTCGTTGGTACGGACCATGATCCGTCGGCAGTCCTCGCAGCGGACCACGTCGTCGGGGGCGGCCTTGCGGATCCGGGCCAGGTCGGCGCCGGACAGGTCCAGGCGGCATCCGCCGCAGCGACCCCCGGTGAGCAGCGCGGCACCCAACCCGGTGTCCTCGCGGACCTTGTCGTAGAGGTTGACCAGATCGCTGGGGAGGTCGGCGGCGAGCGGTTGACGGGCGCCCCGCTTGAACTCCTCCTCCTTGGCGATCTCGGCCAGCGCTTCGTCGCGGCGCTGCTCGGTCGCGGCCCGCTTGTCCCGGGTCTCGGCCAGCCGCTGCTCCACGCCGTCCAGTACGCCCTGCGCGGTTTCCCGCTGCTCCATCAGCTCCAGCTCGGCGTCCTCCAGGTCGCCCTGGCGGCGCTTGAGCGAGACCAGCTCGTGCTGGAGCGCCTCCAGCTCACGGGCCGGGCCGGTGCCGGCGGCCAGCCGGTTCTCGTCCTTCTCCTTGCGGGCCCGGACCTGCTCGACGTCCTTCTCCAACCGGGCGATGTCCCGGTCCAGGTCGTCCACCGCCACCTGGGCGCGGACCCGCTCGTCCTCCATCGACGACAACTCCCGGGCCAGCGACTCCAGCTCGGCCCGCTCAGGCAGCGAACGCCGACGGTGGGCGAGCTGGGCGAGGTTGGTGTCGATCGCCTGGAGGTCGAGCAGGCGGCGCTGCACCTTGGGGTCAGCCTTCACGGTCGGGCTCCTTGTCGTCCACAGCGGGTGCGGCGGCGTGCACGGTCCACGGGTCGGTGTCCAGGTCGGACACCAGCGTCTCGACGTCCAGCGCCTCCCGGAGGAAGGCGGCCAGGTCGTCCAGCCACGGTCGTTCGGTCGCCCAGTGGGCGGCGTCGATCAGGGCGGGACCATCGGCGGCGAGGTGCTCGCCGGCCGGGTGGTGCCGCAGGTCGGCGGTGAGGAACGCGTCCACCCCGGCGGCGGTCGCGGCGCCGAGGAAGCTGTCCCCCGACCCGCCGCTGACGGCGAGGGTACGAACCATACGCCCGGGATCCCCCGCCGCGCGAACTCCCCAGGACGTGACGGGGAGCACCGCCGCCGCGTGCCGGGTCAGCTCGGCGAGGGTCATCGGCTGGGGCAGTTCGCCGATCCGGCCGAAACCAGTGTCGTCGCCGTGAACGGGCGAGCCGGGCGCGGGTCGTTGCAGTGGGCGCAGGCCGGTGAGCCCGAAGCGGGCGGCGAGGGCGTCGGAGACCCCCGGGCAGGCCACGTCGGCGTTGGTGTGCGCCGCGTAGAGCGCCACCCCGGCCCGGATCAACTGGTGGATGATCCGCCCCTTGAAGGTCGTCGCGGCGACCGAGGACACCCCGCGCAGCAGCAGCGGGTGATGCGCGACGATCATGTCCGCGTCGGCGGCGAGGGCTTCCTCGACCGTCTCGGGCACCACGTCGACCACGCAGAGCACCCGGCGGACCGGGGCCGCTGGCTCACCGAGCACCAGGCCCACCCGGTCCCACTCCTGCGCCCAGACCGGCGGAAAGCGCCGTTCCAGCGCGGCCACCACGTCGCTGACTGTGGGGGCGGATCCGCTTGTGCTCACGGCGGGCCAGCTTACCGGCGTCGGGGCCGCCGGGCGGTGACACCCGGCCGGGCCGCGTCGGGTGGAAGATCTGCCGGACGCGCTAGGCGGCGCTCCAGGAGACGGTCTGCAGTGCGGCCAGCGGCATCGCCCAGGGGAAGGCGTGCAGGTGCTGTTCCCCCGTTCCGGGCGGATGCAGAGCGATGACATCGTCGCCGAAGAGCACAGTGACGCCCCACTCGGCCAACCGGGCCACCCCGGCACGAAACGCCGGGTGGCAGGCCATCGCCGCGTTTGTGTATGGCACCGCCACGATGGGGACGCCCTTGCCCTGGGCCTCGACCAACAGCCCGAGCGCCAGCGTGTCGGTGATCCCGGCGGCCCACTTGTTGACGGTGTTGACGGTGGCCGGGCAGACGATCATGGCGTCGGCGGGCGGCAGCACGTCCGGGTCACCGGGGTTCTTGTAGTGCGTCCGCACCGGGTGGCCGGTCTGCCGGATCAGGGCCGACTGGTCGACGAACTTCGCGCCGTCCGGCGTGGTGACCACGCAGACGTCCCAACCGTCGCGTTGGGCGAGGTCGACCAGACGACCGACGTGCCGAGCCAGCGGCGAACCGCAGGCGATGACGTAGAGCACCTCGCGGTGCCCACTGTTGCGCGCTGCACCGGCCATCAGACCGGCTCCGCGCTCATACCCCTACTCCCATGTGCTCAGCCAACTCCGCTACCGGAGAAGGCGGCGCACCACGTGTGCGACGGAGGATGTCGGACATCACCTCGTGCGCGATCGGCCGGCAGCGGATCTCCGACGGGGCGAGCCGATCACCGAGCAGCAGCATCTCGCCGGCGTTCGCCACGTCGCCTATCTGGGCGTACCCGCGGGCGATGTCGAGCAGGTGGTGGGCGCGGCGCTCGGGCAGCAGCGCGTTGAAGGAGGGCTCCGCGATGCGCAGCTGGTGCACCTCCACGGCCCGCCCCCCGTCGCCCAGCTCCACGGCGGCGGCGGCCCGGTGCAGCTCGACATTTGTCGGGCCGAACGACGTCCAGTAGTGGTTGTGGTCGCCGCCGAGCAGGGTGGCGGCCTCCTGCGCGCAGTTGATCAGGTCGTCGACGCTGGCCGAGTCACCGATGCGGGACGCGGCCATCGCCCCCTGGAGCAGCAGCATCCCGTAGACGGAGAGCCGGGCCGGCGAGACCTCGTTGCTGCCACCCGGCGCCAGCCGGTTGGCGATCTGGACGTTCAGCTCCAGCGCGGGGCGGGCCCGACCCATCGCGACCAGGGCGTTGCACACCCGGGTCGTGGCGATCCCGGCGAGCAGCGGGTCGTCGGCCCGCTGGGCCACCGCCATCGACCGGTCGGCGGCCAACCAGGCGAGCTCGCACTCGCCGAGCTTGCGCAGCACCGAGGAGGCGATCTGGTAGACCTGGCCGAGCAGGTGGGCCGCCTCGGCGGCCTGCTCACCGCCGTAGGCGGCGTCGGCCGCCTGGGCGTCGCGCAGCAGCTTCGGCAGCGCCCGGGTGAGCATCCCGTAGCGGCCGTACTGGTAGGTGAGCCAGGCGTGGTTGACGGCCTTGCGCATGTCGTCCATCGGTGGCGGGTACGGCGCCGCGTCGAAGTACGCGCTCATCGAGTCGTAGCGTTCCAGCGCCGCCCGGATCTCCTGCACCTCGACCTGGTCGATGCAGTTGAGGGCGTCGGCACGCCGCTCCGGATCCTTGCCCATCAGCAGCTGCACGTCCATCTGGAGGATGTCGGCGATCTCGTAGAGGACGGAGAACTTGTCCAACCGTCGGACGCCGCGTTCGACCTTGTCCACCCAGCTCTTGGACTTGCCCAGCCGGTCCGCGAAGACCTGCTGCGACATCTTGCGTCGCCCCCGCCAGTAGGCAACTCGCCGTCCTATGGGTAGCTCGTCCATCTCCCCATCCTCCCCTGCCACCGACAACCAATCGAGTCGGGGCGATGTCCGCGGGTGCGGCGACTGCCGTTCATTTTCAGGTTTGCGCTGGTCGCACAGGATGTACGTCAGCCGTACAGGTAGTCCTCGTAGTTTTCGTGCAAGTTGCACGGGCCGTTCGTCAACCTCAACGATCGTGGGTTACGGCAGTGACGGTGCTCGACATGCGACCTGGCGAACGCCGGGCCCGACGAGAGGAGTTGGCACACATGTGGGGGAATGTCGTACCGCGCGTTGCCGAACTGTCGCCGCTGGAACGGGTCCGGCTGCGCCGGGTCGCCATCCGGTACGCGGTACACGGCTGGGAGGTCACCCCGGGTGCCTGTCTGGCCCGCAGCCGCTTCGTCTGCGGGCGGGCCGGCTGCCCCACAGTGGGCTGCCACCCCGCCCTGGAGAACTGGGAACTGGCCGCCAGCGCCGACCCGGCCCGGGTGGCCACCTGGTGGCGGAGCCGACCGCACGGGGTGCTGCTGCCCACCGGCCGGGCCTTCGACGTGCTGGAGGTGCCCGCCCACCTCGGCCGGCACGTGCTCGACGCGGTCCAGATCCACCCGGCCGGCACCGGCGTACGCGGGCCGGTGCTGGTCACGCCCACCGGCCGGTGGATGTTCCTGGTCCGCCCCGGCGACCCGCTCCGACCGGAGTTGGAGCACTGCTTCCACGTGGTCCGGCACGGGCCGGGCTCGTGGATCCCCGCGCCGCCCACCCGGTTGCCGGAGGGCACGGTCCGCTGGGCGGTCGCCCCGGAACAGGCGCGTTGGCAGCTTCCGGATTCGTACCTCGTGCAGAACACGTTGATCGGGGCGCTGCGCGCCGCCGGGGTGACGCTCGCCCCCGACCTGCTCCCCGGTCACCTGCCGCTGCCTCGCCGAGGCATGTGAAACCGGCCCGGTCGACGATTCGATCCGGTGCCCGACAGCGTCGCCGAGGTGTCGGTCCTCGTTGACAGGGGGACGGTGCGAACGCGCGCCACGAACGGGGGAACGATGTCCACCAACGACAGAGCGCCTCACCCCGGCGGCACCGAGCCGCCCCGGCGCAGCCACCCGGGGCGCCGCTGGGCCGGCACCCGACCGTCCGGGTCCCGCCCCGGCCGCCCACGCCCCACCGGTTCCCGCCCAGCCGGCACCCACCGCCCCATCCGCTAGCAGCACCCCGCTCTCGGCTCCCCCACCCCCACCCCGCTCTCGGCGATCTTGCACTTGCTGTCCCGACAAACTGCACCTAACGGGACGAACCAGCAACCGAAACTGCAAGATCGCGGGGAGCGAAGGGGGCGCGGAGAGCGCGGGGAGCGCGGGGGGCGCGTGAGGGGCTAGGCGGTTAGGGGGAGGGCGGCGGAGTGGTACTCGCGGGCGGTGTCGGTTATCGCCGCGTGGGTGTGGTCGTTCAGGCGGGCCAGCCAGTTGAGGCCGGGGGTGCCCATGGCGAGGGCGGCGGTGGCGTACGCGTCGGCCAACCCGAGGTCGGTGCCGACAACGGTCACCGAGCGCAGCCCGCTGGCCGGTGCGCCGCGGCGCGGGTCCAGCACGTGCCGGCCCCGCTCGTACACGCCTGACGTCGCCACCGCCAGGTCGGTCCCGCTGAGCACCAGACAGGCCGCCATCGCGTCCCACGGGTGCCGGATGCCGATGCGCCACGGCTCCCCGGACGGCGACAGACCCCGCACCCGTACGTCGCCACCGGCGTTCACGCAGTGGTTGACGGCACCGGCGGCGACGAGGCGGTCCGAGGCGACCTGGGCCGCCCAGCCCTTGACGTAGCCGGACGGGTCGAGCCGACCGGTGGCGTACGCGTCGAAGAACCCGTCGGTGGTGCCCCACAGGTCGGCGCAGGTCTCCAGCACGTACCGCAGGTCCGCGGACGCCTCGGAGAGCAGCACCTCACCCCTGTCGAAGCGGCACACCTCGCTGTCCGGCTGGTAGGTGCTGAACCGTCCGTCCACCTCGTGCATCCAGGCGAAGACCTCGTCCGCCAGCTCGCGCAGGGTCGCCGGTGGCAGGTCGTCGGCGAGATCCAGGGTGATCGTCGTACCCATGATCTGTTCGACCCGGCACAGCCCGGGTCGGGTCAGCGTGGCCCGCACGTCAGAATGCCTGCTCGATGGCGGACCGCAGCGACTGCTTGTAGGAGTTGCTGGTCTCGGTGGCCCCGGAGACGGTGTTCAGGTTCGCGTTCTGCTTCCGCACCACCTCGCCGCCCCTGCCGTCGTAACTGTTGCGGACGTCGCCGCTGTGGATGTCGGATTCACCCCCGCTGGGCAGCGACAGCGCCACGGCCTCGACGATCCGGCTACCCGAGACGACGATCTGCACCTGCACGTACCCGTACTCGTTCTCGAAGCCGTTGCCGGTGACCCGGCGGGTGGTCGACTGGGGCGCCTTGGTGGTGGTCCGTGGCGCGCTGGGGGCCTTCGTCGTCCTGGTGCCCGACGGGCGCGCGGTGCTCTTGCCGGGCTTGGGCGACGTCGACGGCTTGGCGCTTCCCGATGGTGTCGGCGTGCCGGCGGTCGGGTCGGTGCCCGGCGCACCCGGCTCGGTGCCCGGCCCGGAGGGGTTGACCGGCTGCGCGGTCGGCAGGTTCTGGGCGACCTGGCTGGTGCCTGGCGAGCCCTTGAACACCACAAGCGCCGTGGTGCTGGCGGCCAGGCCGGTGATCGCGAGGAGCGCGCGACGCATGGGGATGCCCTTCCTACAGCTCGAACGTGGCCAGATGGATCTGCCGTCGGGGCACGCCGGCCCGCCGCAGCGCCCGCACCGACTGTTCCACCAACCCGGGCGGCCCGCACAGGTAGACGTCGCGCCGGGCCACGTCGGGCACCAGTTGCCGCAGCCCGTCCGGGCTCATCAGCTGGCGGGGGCCGGGGTCGTCGCGGGAGCCGATGACGTACCAGACGGAGGTGTCGCGTTCCTGGGCCAGCCAGTCCAACTCGCGGCTGAGCAGCACGTCGGCCGGGGTGCGGGCGCGGTAGATCAGCGCGACGCCCGGCGGCAACTCCTCAAGCATGGCCCGGATCGGCGTGATGCCGCTGCCACCGGCGATCAGCAGCGCCCGCTCGCCGAGCCGGTGCGCGGCGGTGAAGGTGCCCGACGGGCCTTCGGCCCAGACCCGGGTGCCCGGTTCCAGGTCGCGCAGGTCGGCGGTGTGGGTGCCGACCACCTTGACGGTGACCCGCAGCCAGCGGCCGTTGGCGGCGGCGGAGACGGAGAACGGGTGTGACTGCCACCAGCAGCCCCGGGTGAGGAACCGCCAGCGGAAGTGTTGGCCGCCGAGCATCGCCAGCCGGCCGAGCCGCTCCCCGGTGAGGTAGATGGAGATGGTGTCGGTGCTCTCGGCGACCACGTCGGCGACCCGCAGCTGGTAGCGCAGGTTGAACGCCAGCGGCGCGATCACGCGGCCCCAGAGCAGGGCGGCGACCACCAGCACGTACAGCGCGATCCAGCCGGTGCGCACCGGGCCGGGCCGGTACAGCTGCGCGCCGTGGGTGAACTGGTGGCCGAAGCCGAGCAGCAGGATGAGGTAGCTGGACAGGTGCAGCAGGTGCCACATCTCGTAGGGCAACGCCCGCCGGATCGCCCGGATGCTGCTGAAGCCGACCAGCATCATGATGCCGGCGGCGACGAACGCCGAGACCATGTCCTCGTAGTCGCCGAGCAACGTGCCGACCTCGGCGAGGATCGACTGGTTACGCAGGTCGGCGTAGCCGACCAGGATCAGCGACACGTGTGCCAGCACGGTGACCAGCAGGGTGGCGCCGATGTCCCGGTGCCAGCGGGCCGTGTGCTCGCCGCCGATCCACCGTTCCAGCACCGGCAGTCGGCTCATCATCAGCACCTGCACCAGCAGCAGGTAGCCGGCGACCAGGCCGGTGATCCGGCCGGCCGCGGTGACGGTGGCCGCTGTGCTCCGCAACGATCCGGCCGGGGTGCCCAACCACCAGGGCAGCACGCTGGCGAGCAGGCCGACCAGGAGCAGCACGCCCAGCAGCCGTCGGCCGCCGGGCCCGCGCCGGTCCGGGATCTGCGGGGGTACGGGTACCGCCGACCGGCCGCCGTGCCGGGACGAGGTCCCGGTACGACGGCCGGCGGCGTGGGTGTGCGAATACGTCACGCGTACAGCTTCATCGGGGCGTACTTCTGGCGGGGAAAGACCTTGTCGACCTCCGCGTTGGTGAGCCCGAACCGGCCCTGCGCCACAGCGCCGTAGACGTTGAACATGTTGTTGTACTCCGGCACGTCACCGGAGTCCAGCTTGTCCAGACCGTTCCAGGTGCCCAGCAGCGAACCGGCCAGCTTCTTGCCGGACAGCAGGGTGACCACGCCGCCGTGCCCGTGGTCGGTGCCGTTGTTGTTGGAGCCGACCCGACGGCCGAACTCACTGGACACCATGATCGTCACGTCGGCGGCCTTCGGGCCGAGGTCGGTGAAGAAGGCGGCCATCGCGCTGGCCAACTCGTTGAGGCGGCGGTGCAGCTGACCGCCCTCGCGGGTGCCCTGGTTCTCGTGGGTGTCGTAGCCACCCATGCCGACGGTGGCGACCCGAACGTTGGCGCCGCCCTTGATCAACTGGGCGAGTTGCTGGAACGCGTTGCCGACGCCCTCGTACTTGACGCCCTCGGCGGGCTGGTACGGCTTGGCGGCGAGCTTCTGGGCGGTGGCCAGCGCGCCCATGCCCTCCTGCACGGCTTCCTCGACCGGGTGGTTGATCCCGGTGAAGAGGCCCTTGATGGCCTTCTCGGTGGCGGCCCGGAACCGCTCGTCACCGTTGAGCCGCAGGGAGCCGACGTTGTTCAGCGAGAGCGCGCCGTTGTTGCCGACCAGCGAACGGGGCAACGTGCTGCCGATGCCGACGCTGCGGAACGCGGTGCCCTTGCCGAGGTTGTCGACCAGACCGTCGAGCCAACCCCGGCCGCCGGTCTCGTTGGGCAGCCCGCCCAGGTTGCAGGCGTCGGCGGCCTGGAAGTGGCTGCGGGACAGCCGCTCGTCGGAGACCGCCGGGATGAAGCCCAGCTGACCGGCGGTGAGCCACTTCTCCAGCGGCTTGAACGCGCTGGTCAGCTTGAAACCACGGCCCAGGGCCAGCGAGTCGTTGCCGAGCAGCAGGTCGGGCCGGGCCTTGTTGAGCACCGCGTCGTTGTCCGGCGCGATCAGGCTCAGGCCGTCCAGCCCGCCGTAGAGGAAGACGTGGATCAGGGTGCCGGTCTTGGTCGCCGCGAACGACGCCGAGGTGGTGACGAACTGGGCGGTGGCCAGCGCGGTGGCGGTGGCCGCGGCACCGGCGACGAAGGTCCGCCGGGTCACGCCGCGACCGTCCTGCTGGGCCTCCTCCAGGTCCTCCAGGGTGCGGTACCTGTCGAACTCGGCGGCGTTCTCGGCGGCGACGATGTCCGCCTCGGCGCGCAGCAACGCCTCGGCCGGGTTGTCGGCCAGCCGTCGCACGTCGGGGCATTCGGGGTGCAGGGGGAAAGAGTTGTACACAGTCTTCTCCATCGGGTGCCTCACCGGAGGTGGTGCTGGGGGGAAGCGAGGATCGCCCGCGCGACGGCGGTGATGGCCCCGTTGAACGTGGCGTCGACCTTGGTGGTCGCCGCCACACCGGCCACGCCGAGGATGAGGTTCTTCTCCCGCGTGCTCAACTTCTGGCCCACCAGCCGCAGGGAGAGCGCGTCCACGTACGCCCCGGCCGTCGCCGGCGGCTTGGCGACCAGCTTCTCCGGCGCCGTGTACGTGAAGGTGGTGCGGTAACCGGCGAGGATCTCGCCCGCCTCGTTCCAGCCGTTGACCATGGTGCCGGCCGAGGTCCACGCGACGTAGACATCCGGGTAGCCGTCCGGGGTCGGATGACCCATCGGGGACTGGCCCAGCTCGCGCATCTTGTCGTGGATCTGGCGCAGCCCCCGGGCGTACGCGGTGCGCTTGCTGTCGCCGTTGTTGTGCTTCGGCGACGCCTCCGGCGAGACGCCCAGGGTGCGGTACGTGGCGACCAGGTACTCCATCGGCCGGCGCACTTTCTGACCCACGCCGGCCCAGAACTCCGAGGAGCAGAACAGCGTCATCAGGACCGGCTTGATCATGCCCTTGTTCGTCGTGTACGTCTTGGCCAGCCGGTCCACCAGGGACTTCGGCGGGGTGTCCGAGACGAACCGGGTGGCAAGGCTCTGCGCCACGTACTTCGCCGTCGACGGGTGCGTCGCGATGTAGGTGATGTACGCGTCGATCGCCGCTTCGGCCTTCTTCGGGTCGGCCGAGTTGTTCGCGTGGGTGAAGCCGAGGATCTTCACCTTGCCGACGTAGTGCTGCTCGGGGCGGAAGACGTACTTGCCCTTGTCGTCGACACCGCGGCCGGTCTGCAACATGGCGGCCTGCCGGACGTCCGGCTCCTTGTAGCCGCCGTCGACGCCGACCGAGTAGAGCTCGAGGTTCTCCCGGGCGAGGTTCTCGTTGATCGCGTCCTTGCGGGAGTCCTTCTGGTTCAGGTAGATCAGCAGCGCCGGGTGCTTGTTCGCGGCGACCAGCATCTCCGGGTAGCTGCCCAGCGCGTGCTTGCGCACGACGTCCTGGTCGAACGAGTTGCGGTACACCTCGCCGCCGTCGAAGTCCGCTGCGACGTGCAGGAAGTCGTTCCAGAAGTCGACCATCACCTCGAACAGTTGGCGCTTGGACCAGATCTGTCGGGCGATGGTGGCGTCGACCATCTCCCGCTCCGGGTGGGCGTCCTGCTCGTTGAGCTTGTCCCGCTGGTCGCGTAGCTGCTGCACGGAGAGCTTCTGGGTCGGCAGCTCGGCGAGCTTCAGCTCACCCTTGCTCGGCTCCAACTTCTCCGGGTCCAGCTGGGCGCGGATCCAGGCGTCCATGCCCTCGCGCTTGATGTCGGCGACCACCGCGGGCGTCGCGCCGAAGGTGGCGCGCCGGGCCAGGTGCAGGATCGGGTCCTTGGCCAGCACCGTCTTGACTGTCACAGTGGTCGCCGCCGCTGCCGCCGCCGGGCCGGAGAAGGTCCGCCCGCCGGCCGGCGCGTTCTTCTTCAGCGCCTCACCGGCCCGCGAGCCCATGTAGCTCTCGTTCTGCTCGGTGTAGGTACGCACCGTGCTGGGCTGCTGGCCGCTGGGGCGCGCCGCGGTGCCGTCGGTAACCGTGCTGCCTGTCGCGTCGCCGGCCGCCGCCTCGTCGCCGAAGAGGCCACGGATCTGCGGGGTCATGGCGAGCGCGGCGCCACCGGCGACGACGGCGGCGGTGCCGCCGAGGGCCACCATCGCCTTACGTCGGCCGACCTTGCGACCCGGCTCGTTGTCATCGTCGAGGGTGGGCAGTCCGGTACCGGCAGGTCGTGCCGGGGCCGGACGGCCGAGGCCCTCCGGGCCGACCCACTGCGGACCGCGCGGGGCGGGCGCGGGCTGCCCGGCGTACTGCTCACGCGGGTCGGCCTGCGCGGCGTAGCCGCCCTGGTAGGGGTGGGGCGAGTCGTAGCCGTAGGGCGCGGGCGTGTGGGGGTCGCCGTAGCCGTCAGCGCTGGGGTGCTGATGTCCGTCCCAACCGCGGTCGTCCCGCGGTCGACGTGGTGGCACATTCTGGTCGGCCATGTACCAATCCCGATTTCTGATGAGCGCCGGAAGCTGCTACCGGACAGGTGCGGCAGGTGCGGCGACTGTTGCCTGAGGGGGTTGCTACGGCAAGGTAACCAAGGCCCCAGGGCCCTTCAAGGTGGCCGGAACCCACTCGTGAGGGCACTTAAGACAGCGCTCAGCGCGACAGCGGCGGCGGGCTGCGGGATGGACCCGCCCGCAGACCTTCCCAGCAGGGCGTACGTGCGGCAGCCGAGTACGGATCGGACCGCGCCGCCGTACGCGACAGTTTCGGCCTCGTTCACCACCAAAGGCAAACTTAAGGCTCAGGTAAGTCGGACATGAAGCGCGCTCGCGTGCAGGGAAAGTAGCAGCAGCGGGCGAGCGTGAGCCGCCACCGCAGCGGGTATGCCGCCGAACCGCTGAACGCGTGAGGGGAAGGCAGCGCCATGCTCAGCAAAGAGGATCAGCGCAGATTCGACCAGATCACCCGTCAGCTCCGGGAAAGTGACCCGGCCTTCTTCAACCGGCTGGACCACCGGGCCCGAGCCCGCAGGGGCCGCTACCTGATGTTGTTGACCATCGTGCTGTGGGCGTCGCTGCCGGCGATAGCCGTGTTCGCCGGTCGACTCACCGGCGCGATCTGCGCGGTGGTGCTGGTGGCCAATGCCGCGATCATGTGGCGGTTCCGCCGCCGCTGGACGTGACCGCTCAACCGCTCGACGGGACGGCTCAACAGGTGGACGTGACACTCACCTGTCGGCCGGACCGAACGCCCGGTACGCGCGGCGCAACCGTTCGAGCAGTCCCGGCCCACCGATGGCCGGGGCCGGCGCTCCGAGCTGGCGCAGCAGCAGGTCGGTGCCGGTCACCAGCCGGGGCGGCCGATCCGGCAGCGGCACCGGCGCTGACCAGAACCGGTCCGCCGTATCCGCCAGCGGCGTCGCCGACAGCCCGGCCAGCGCCCGAGCGGCGCCGACCGGCGCCACGACGTCCACTGTCGACACCGCACCGTCCGGTCCGGACGGTGGGTCGAGCGGTGGGGGCGCCGAGGTGGCGCCGGTGGTCGCGGCCCGCCGGGCGCGCAGTTCGCCGAGCAACTCCGCCCGGGACCGACCGCGCCAGTGCAGCAGCTCGAACGGGTCCGCGTCGAACGCCTCGGCCAGCAGGTAGAACGTCGCCGCGAGGTGCTTGCACGGCACCGCGAAGTCGGGGCAGTTGCAGCGCTGGGTCAACTCGTCCACGGCGGCCGGGAAGAGCGGCGCGCCGGCGGCGGCGAACAGCTCCTCCAACTCGTCGGGGAGGTCTCCGGCGAGCAGCCGGGCGCTGAAGAACGCCTGCCCGGCCAGCTCGTCCTCGATTCGGGACCAGAGCGCCGCCGGGAACGGCTTCAGCGCGATCGACACCTGGTACGGCTGCGGCCGGGAGCCCTGCACCACCGCGTCGACCCGCCCGGGGGTGATGTCGAGCGTGAGCACCTGACCGGCTCGCGCGTACGACCGGCCCCGGGTCAGCCGGGTGCCGAGCGCGAACGACTCCAGCACCTCCAGGAAACGCCGCGACCACCAGGACCTGCCGATCGCGCCCCGGGCACTGCGCGCCCGCAGACCCCCGTCGACCCGACGCGGACGCCCGTAGTCGGCGAACCGGTCGGTGCTCACGTCGGCGCTCCGCTCGCTCACTCCACCACCGCGCCGGCTTCCAGGGCGAACAGGTCCCGCAACTGGCCGGTGGACAACTCGGTGATCCACTGCTCGCCGGTGCCGACCACCCGTTCGGCGAGGCTGCGCTTGTCGGCGATCATCGCGGCCACCTTCTCCTCGACAGTGCCGGCGCACACGAACTTGCGCACCTGCACCCGTCGACGCTGCCCGATCCGGAACGCCCGGTCGGTGGCCTGGTCCTCGACCGCCGGGTTCCACCACCGGTCCACGTGCACCACGTGGTTCGCGGCGGTAAGGGTCAGCCCGGTGCCGCCGGCCTTGAGGGAGAGGACGAACAGCGGCGGACCCTGCGCAGACTGGAAACGCTGCACCAGGGCGTCCCGCTCGGCCTTGCCGAGGCCACCGTGCAGGAACAGCACCTCCCGGCCGAACCGCGCTGACAGGTGACCGCGCAACATCGCACCGAACTCGGCGTACTGGGTGAAGAGCAGTGCCCGCTCCCCCGCCGCCAGCACCTCCTCAAGGATCTCGGTGAGCCGAGCCAGCTTGCCGGAGCGGCCCTCCAGCGGTGAGCCGTCGCGCAGCAACTGGGCGGGGTGGTTGCAGACCTGCTTGAGGCGGGTCATGGTGGCCAGCACCAGGCCGCGTCGTTCGATGCCGTCGCTGGTCTCGATCCGGGCGAGCATGTCGTCGACCACCACCCGGTACAGCGCGGCCTGCTCCGCCGTGAGGTTGCAGAGCACCTCCATCTCCAGCTTTTCCGGCAGGTCGGAGATGATCGACGAGTCGGTCTTGAGCCGGCGCAACACGAACGGGCCGGTGATCCGGCGCAGCCGCTCGGCGGCCTCGACGTCGCCGTGCCGCTCGATCGGCTCGGCGAACCGTTTGCGGAACGTCGCGGCCGGCCCGAGCAGACCCGGGTTGGCGAACTGCATGATCGACCAGAGGTCGGCGAGGCGGTTCTCCACCGGCGTGCCGGTCACCGCCACCCGCTGCCGGGCGGGCAGCGCGCGAACCGCTTCGGCCTGCCTTGTCGACGCGTTCTTGATCGCCTGCGCCTCGTCCACCACCACCCGGTGCCAGTCGATGCCGGCCAGGTCGACGGCGTCGCGGGCGGCCACCGAGTAGGTGGTGAGGACCAGGTCCGCGCCGTGCGCGGCCGCCGTGAACTCCGCCCCCCGCGCCCGCTCGGCACCATGGTGTACGTGCACCCGCAGCTGCGGGGTGAACCGGGCCGCCTCCCGCTGCCAGTTGCCGACCAGCGACATCGGACAGACCAGCAGGGTCGGCCCGGCCTCCGGTGGGTCCCCGGCGAGCAGCGCGAGCAGTTGCACCGTCTTGCCCAGCCCCATGTCGTCGGCGAGCACACCGCCCAGACCGAGTGAGCGCAGGAAGGCGAGCCAGGCCAGCCCCCGCTGCTGGTACGGCCGCAGCGTCCCGCGGAAGCCCGGTGGCGGGTCCAGCGGGGTGAGTCGCCGCTCGACCGCGCCGGCGAGCAGGTCGCCCAGCGCCCCGTCGGCGGTCACCTCCAGCACCGGCAGCTCGCCGGTGGCCTCACCGTCGGCCAGCCCGAGGCGGAGCAGGTCGGCGACGGTCAGCTCGCCCGCGGAGCGGAGCAGGCGCAACCCGGCCGCGAGCCGCCCCGGGTCCAGTTCCACCCACCGGCCGCGCAGCCGTACCAGCGGGGTCTTCGTCTCGGCCAACGCCGCCAACTCCTCGGCGGAGAGCGGCTGGTCACCGAGTGCGATCTCCCAGCGGTAGTCGACAAGGGCGTCCAGGCCGACTCCGGCATCGGTGCCACCCACGGTGCCCGGCGCGGTGCGGCTGCGCGCCCGCAACCGGGCGCCCAGTCGCGCCGACGGGCGCTGCCACCAGGACGGCAGCAGCACCCCGAAACCGGCAGCGTGCAGCACCGGTGCGCCCGCACTGAGAAACCGGTGCGCCCCCTCGACGTCGAGTTCCATCGCCTCCGGGGCGGCGGTACGCAGCGCGGCGTCCAGGTCCGGCCAGAGCCGGCTGGCCCGGCCCAACTCGGCGAGGAGCGTCTCCTGCGGGTTGGTCGTCCGGCCAACCAGGCCGCCGAGGGTCTGCGGCGCCCGCCAGATGTCCCCGGCGTCCACGTGCAGGCCGGGCTCGTCGGCGGCCTGCAACCCGAACTCCAACCGCCAGCGCCCGGCACCGATCGACCCCACCGACACCGGCGCGCTGTCGGCGGACACCGACACGGGCGCGTCGTCGGCGGACACCGACGCGGGCGCGCTGTCGGCGGACCTCACCCGGGTGGCCAGGATCGGTTCGGTGACCTCGTCGGGGGCTGGTTCCACCAGGCGGAAACTGGCCCGCACCGGGCCACCGGCGGCGTCGCGCTGCCAGGCGTCCAGTTCGGTGCAGAGGCTGTCCAGCCCGGCCGGGTCGATGGTGAAGTCCCGCTGCGGGCCGGCGAGCGCGGCCAGCCAGGCCGGCGCCGGACCCCCAGGGCGCAGCCCTCGTGCCAGCGTGGTGGTCGCCAACGCGGCCCGCGCGGCGGCATCGGTGAACGCGTCGAGCGCATCCGCGACCAGGGCGGCAGCGGTCAGCTCAGACCCGCCCGAACCAACAATCGCCGCAGCGAAGGTGGCGGCGTTCCCAGTGGGCCCCTGAGCGGCGCCGGCGGACGGCGGCAACCCGGCGGACGGCAACCCGGCGGACGGCAACGCGGCGGCGGACGGCAGGACGGCAGCGCGGGCGGCGGGTGGCAGGGCCAGCGCCAGCGCGCGCGCCCAGGCGGCGTCGGTGCCGGTCAGCAGCGGACGCCAGACCGCCTGCGCGAGCACCTGCCCGCCCGACGCCGTCGTCGCGCCAGCGCCGGGCGTCCAGTCAACCGCCGTCGCGCCAGAGCCGGGCGTCTGGTCGGCCGTCGCCGCGCCAGCGCCGGGCGTCTGGTCGACCGCCGCCGCGCCAGCGCCGCGCGTCTGGTCGGCCGCCGTCGCATCAGCGCCGGGCATCCGATCGGCCGTCATCGTGCGCACGCCGGGGAGAACACGGCCACGGGTCACCAGGTCGGCGGCGAAGTCGACCAGCTCGGCGAGGTGCCGCAGGGTGGCCCCGGGCACCGCCGGGATGTCGTCCAGGGCTCGCAGCAGCGAAAGGGCGTCGTCCGGGGCGTACACCAGGGTGGGGACCCGCCACCCGGCCAGGGTGAGCCGGCCGCGGGCCGCGGGTGCGACGGTGGTCCGGATCAGCTCGGGTGAGTCGGTCGGCGCGCCGGCCAGGGTGGGCAGGGTGAGTAGCGCGGTGTCCGACCGGCTCGGCTCGGCGGCATCGGCGAGGACGGCGGCCAGGTCGGTGTGCCCGGCCGCGAAGGGGTGCGGGCGTTCCCGGGCCGGCCGGCCCGAACGTGCAGCGGGAATCGGTGCGGTGCTGTCCTCGGCCCAGACGGCGAGGCCGCCGGTCGAGCTGCCGCTGGGCAACCACAGCCCGTGGATGACCAGCACCTGCTCCCCCTAGTCGCCGCCCGCCCCCAGCTTAGGCGGCCCACCCGGCCCGGCGTCCGCGCCCACCGGCCCACCTGCGCGATCTTGCAGTTTGTGTCGACGTTCGGCGAAGAGTGCACGTTTTGTCGCAGCAGAAAGCGCAAGATCGCGGGGACTGGAGGTGGGTGCGGCAACGGGCTAGCGTCGGCGCTGTGGTCGATCTTCTGGTTCTGGGCGGGCTTGGGGTGGACGTACGGGTTCGGGTGCCCGCGCTGCCCCTCCCGGCTGCCGATTCCCACACCGTCGAGCCGATCGAGCTGCGGATCGGCAACACCGGCGCCGGGGTGGCGTTGGCCGCCCGGGCGCTCGGCCTGCACGTACTGGTGGTCGACACCCTCGGTGCGGATCCGGCCGGTGAGCTGGTCCGGGCGGCGTTGACCCGGGCCGAGGTGCCGGCGCTGCTGGCCGAACACCGGGGCGGCACCCGCCGGTCGGTGAACCTGGTGGACCCGGGCGGGCGGCGCACGTCGCTGTACGACCCGCGCCCATGGCAGGGTGATCCACCGTTTCCCGCCACCGAGCTGGCCGCACTGGTCCGCGACGCCCGGCACGTCCACCTCTCGATCATGGATTGGACGGTGCCGTCGCTGCCCGCCGTGCGGGCTGCGGTTCCGACGGGCGTGGCGCTCTCCACCGACCTGCACGACTGGGACGGCGAGAACTCCTACCATCAGCCGTTCGCGGAGGTCGCCGACCTGGTTCTGCTGAGCGGGGTGCGGCTGGGCGACCGGGCCGCGTCGCTCGCCGGCGCGTTGGCGCCCCGGACGGTGGTGGTGACCCGTGGCGCGGACGGCGCCGACCTGTACCCGGGCGACGGCACTGCGGTATCCGTGCCGCCCGCCGTACCGGGAAAGCCGGTGGTGGACAGCAACGGAGCGGGCGACGCCTTCGCGGCCGGCCTGATCGCCGCCCGGCTGCGCGGTGAGCCACTGGCGCGTGCCGCCCGGTACGCGGCGCGAGTTGCCGCTGCGGCCTGCACGCATGACGGGATGGAGTACCCACCGGGCCTGTTGCCCACCGGTTGACGGCCGACGGAGTGCCGCGACCCCTGGCTCAGAGCGCGCCGGCCTCACCGTCGGTCAGCTCGCGCAGAATGTCGGCGTGACCCGCGTGCCGGGCCGTCTCTTCGATCATGTGCGCCAGGATCCAGCGCAGCGACACCTCACCGAGCTGCGGGTGCGGCACCACGTGGTCGAGGTCGATGCTCGCGGCGACCGCCCGGGAACGGGCGCAGGCCCGCTCGTACGCCTCGATGAGACCGACGATGGTGTCCTGGTCGCTCAGCGTGAAGCTGGCCACCGCGTCCTCCTCGGAGGTCAGGTAGACGTCGCCGGGCTCGGGTGCCAACAGGGTCGGGAACCAGTTCCGCTCGACAACGGTCAGGTGCTTGACCAGCCCGGCGAGTGTGGTCGCCGACGGCACCAGCCGGCGTCGGGCGTCGGCGTCGGAGAGACCGCGCAGTTTGCGCAGCAGCACGGCCCGGTGGAAGTCGAGGAACGAGGTCAGGACAGCGCGTTCGTCGCCGGTGCGGGCGAGCACCGGACCGAGCGTGGGATCGATCGTCTGCTCCATCCGCCGACAGTAGCCACGGGCCGGGCGCCCCGCTGCCCCGCTATCCGCTGCGGGCGGGCGCTGGGCCGGGCAGGATGGGCGCATGGCTTCATCCGTGCAGATCCTTCTCGTCGGCGGCACGGCGGACGGGCAGACCATCACCGTCGAACTGGACAGCAACGGCCGTCCGCCACTGACCCACCATCACCTCGGCTCCGGTGGGCTGGCCGACGCGCAGATCTACGAGTTGGAAACCGCCCGCGAGGAGGCCCGCGAGTGGCGCTACCGGTGGACCGGCCCGGCGGTGTGACCGCCCGCTCAGACCCGGGTGAGGGTCTGGCTGCGCAGGCTCTCCAACACGCCTCGGGTGACCTCCGAGGTGCCCCGCGCCTGATCGCACACCTCCGCCACCCGCCGTGCGGTGGCCTCGGCGCGTTGCTCCCGCTCGTCCCAGAGTCGGTCGACCTCGGCCAGCAGCGGCCCCTCGACCTCCCGCTCCACGCCGCGTAGCGCCGGCACGCCGAGTCGTTGGGCCAGGTCGAAGACCTTGCCGGCGTACGGCAGGGGCAGGAACGGCGTACCGACCATCGCCGCGAAGATCAGGAAGTGCAGGCGCATGCCGACGGCCAGGTCGAAGTGGCGCATCAACCCCAGCACCTGCTGCGGAGAGTAGGTGCCGTGCAGGATCCGACCTCGCTCGGCGGCGACCATGTGCGACAGCACCCCGTGGGAGTGCCGGATGTCGTCGCGCTCCATCGGCACGAACAGCACGTACGCGTCGATCCGGTGCACCAGGAAGTCACCGATCTGGGCCAGCAGCCGGTGGTAGCCGTCCACGTCGAGGCGTTCGGCGGCCCGGCCCGGCTCCCGCACGCTGATCCCGACGAGGCGCTTACCGACCGGCACACCCTCCTCAGCCAACAGGTGGGCCGGGAACTCCTCCGGTTGCAGGAGGAACGCCGGGTCCGCGGTGACCGTGATCGGGTTGAGCAGGCCGGCCTCCTCCAGCACCATCCGGGACTCCTGGTCCCGGACTGTCACCTGGGTCGCGCTGGAGAGCGTCTCCCGGACCATGCCGGTGTCCACCGCGTCGCTGAGCGGACCGACCCCCACCGCGTACGTGATCAGCGGCAGGCCGCGTTCCTGGGCCACCCGGACCACCCGCAGGTAACGGCGGGCCTCCCGGTCGTACAGGATGCCGCCGCCGCCCAGGATGAGCAGGTCCAGCTGGGCCAGGACCAGTGCCGAGTCGGTACGGCTCACGCCCTCCCAGGGCACCGCCTCGACATCCGGGTGGGCGGCCCTGGTGTGTTCCGGGTTCCGGGAGAAGACGATGATCCGGGCGTTCGGTTCCTGCGTACGCAGATCGGTGAGCAGGCCGGTGAGGATCGCCTCGTCGCCGAGGTTTCGCCCACCGTACGAGCCCAGCACACCGATGGTCAGTCCGGCGCCGTGCGTCATCCGTCGCTCCTCCCCAGGTGCGGTCCGCGCCGGTTTCCCGCTGGGCCTGTGAACAGTCCTGCCGAGGGGACCCGTCCCGGGCCGCCGCCGGCTCAGCTCCCCGGGGTGAGGCGTTTCGCCATCTGCTGCGAGGTGACCTCGAAGCCCAGACTGCGGTAGAGGCCGATCGCCACGGTGTTCGTACCGAAGACGTTCAGACCCAGCTCTGGCACACCGCGTTGGGCGAGTTCGGCCTCGATGAGCTGGATCATCCGCCGCGCGTATCCGCGTCCCCGGTGCTCCTCGTGCACCTCGATGTTGTGGATCCAGGCCTGGTCGGGGGCGGCGGTCGTCGGCAGGGTCACCCAGATCCAGCCGACCTCGGCGTCGCCGACCCGGCCCAGCCGCAGCAGCGCACCCTCGGTGGCCACGCCGGACGGCAGCGACTCCCGGATCTGGTCGACCGACCGTTCCATGGCCGCCTGCGGGGTCATCCCCCGGTGCGCCACCAGGTCCTCGGCGTACCCCTGCACCAGTGGCCCCCGCAGGCGGTCCAGCTCCTGTGCCGTCATCGGCGTCAGCGTCAGCTCCACAGCGTCTCCCCGTTCGTCGTCGCCAAGCGGGTAGTGCAGCAGAGCCGGTCCGGAGACGCCAACCGTTTCCCCGCCCGGGGCCGGACGCAACGGCCGGGGTGCGCGGGCGGGCGACGATGGCAACGTGCGGATCGCCCACGTCAGCGACAGTCACCTCACCAACCCGGAGGGGGTGGCCACCTCGGTCGCCACCACGGTGGCGCTGCTGCGCGCCGCCGGGCACCGGGTGGTGCTGCACTGCCCCGGCCCGCTGTCGCGGTGTCGCCGCCGGCCGGACGAGGTCCCCTCGCTGTCGGTGCCGACCCGGCCCTACCGGTTGGCGCTGCCCCGGCCGCCCAGCGCACCGGTCGACGTGGTGCACGTGCACACCACCGGCCCGCTCGGCGTCGCCGGCCTGCGGTGGGCCGCCACCCGGGGCGTACCGACAGTGCTCACCTGGCACACCGATCTCGTCGCGTACGCCGCGCACTACCCGGAGATCCCGATCGGGGCTGCGTACGCCGGCCTGCGGCTGGGCTTGCGCTGGCGGACACGCGACCTGTGGGCGCTCGCCCACCCCGGACCGGGTCGACAGGCCCGACTGTTGGCGCTCGGGCGAACCCTCCTGGCCCACACCACCGTCCTGATCGCCCCTTCGACGAA
Organism: Micromonospora sp. NPDC048986; assembly: GCF_040649335.1. Taxonomy (NCBI): domain Bacteria; kingdom Bacillati; phylum Actinomycetota; class Actinomycetes; order Micromonosporales; family Micromonosporaceae; genus Micromonospora; species Micromonospora sp. NPDC048986. The sequence continues at coordinate 263,865 of NZ_JBEZFJ010000008.1, read as the reverse complement.
GACCGCGGCGATGATGGCGACGATGGCGGGGCGTACCCCGATCGTGGTCCTGCCGACCCCGGCGGCCGCACCGCACGCCGACGCCGACGACCGGCGGCGGCTGCGGGCCCGGCTCGGCATCCCAGCGGACGCGCCGGTGCTGCTCGCCGTGGGACGGGCCACGCCGGAGAAGAACCCCGAGCTGCTGCTGGCCGCGTTCGCCCAGGTCCGCCGCGAGTTGCCGGCTACCCGGCTGGTGCTGCTCGGGGCCCGGCGGCACCGGCTCGCGGTCCGCCGGATGGCCCGCCGGTACGGCGTCACCGGCGCGCTGCACCTGCTCCGCCCGGTGCCACGCCACCGGGTCGGCGCCCACTACCGGGCCGCGGACGTGCTCGCGTTCACCTCCACCACGGACACGCAGGGCCTGGTGCTCGCCGAGGCCGAGGCGTACGGACTGCCGGTGGCCATGGTGGACGCTCTGCTCGCCGAGCGGCCCGGCACCGGCACCACCCGGCCGGTCGCCGAGCCCAGCCCGGCGGCGTTCGGGGCGTTGCTCGCCCGGCTGCTGACCGAGCGGGAGCTGCGCACTGCCGTGATCCGGGAAGGGCTCGCGGCGGTGGCGGACTGGTCCGCCGAGCGCTACCTGGCCGAGCTCGTCACGCTGTACGCGACGCTGCCGCCCGTCCGTCCGGCGGACGCGACGACAACCGGCCCACCTGGGCCAGGACCAGCGGGAGCTGCCATCCCCGGGGCGCGGCGAGGTGACGCGGAGACCAGGTCGGAGCGAACTTCGCCTTGAACCGGCGCAGTCCCCGGAAGCGGTACCAGCGCTCGCCGTACGTGTACACCGCCCGACCCAGACGGCAGAGTGGGTCCGCACCCGTCAGCCCGGCCAGCGGGGCCAACCCCAGCTCCACGCTGGCCAGCCCCCGATCCCGGGCCGCGTGCAGCACCTCGACGAGAAGATGGTCCATCACCGTCGGCGGCGCGTCCGGGTGGTAGCGCAGCAGGTCCACGCCCCACCGGCGGGGCGTCGGCAGCAGCGCGGCGAAGGCCACCACCCGGGAGCGCCGGCGCAGCACCGCGACCGGCAACCCGGCCAGGTAGCCGGGGACGAACCCGCCGAGGGAGAAGGACATGTCGGACCGACCGGCCAACCAGGCGTCGGAGACCGGGCGCAGCTCGTCGAGCAGGCCCACGCCGGGCAGCACCGCGAACGACAGGTCGGCGCGCCGGGCCAACCGCCGCCAGTTGCGGCGCAGCGCCCCGCGCGCCGGCCCGGTGAGGGCGAAGTCGGCCAGCGGCACACTCGCCGACTCCCCCACCCTGTGCACGGCGAGACCCAACCGGCGCAGGTCGGGCAGGAGCGAATCGCCGACGTGGTACACCGCCGGGCGGCGGCCCGCCCGGCGCGCCGTCGCACAGAAGTCGGCGAGCAGCTCGTAGCGCTCGGCGGTCGGACCCACCGGTGGACCGAACGCGATCCACGACCGGCCGCACACCCCGTACATCAGGAAGCCGGCCCCCGACGGCGAGAAGTGGAACCGCTTGTCGCCGAGCAGCGCGAGCGCCGAATCCGGCTCCCGGTCGGCGTCGGCGGTCAGGATCCGGCGTACCCGGCGCAGCTGGTCGTCGTGGCGTTCATCGATACGGCGATGGTAGCGTCCGCCGGTGGCCGACCGGGTCCTGCGGGTGAGCAGCGCGGTGGTGGTCGCCGTCGGGCTGGTCCTCGCCGGAGTCGCCGCTCGCGACGAGCCCGTGGAGCTGCTGTTCTACTTCACCGTGCAGGTCAACCTGGCCTACCTGGTGGTGCTGCTGGCCGATTGCGGTGACCGGTTGCGCACCGCGCTCACCGTCTACCTCGTCGGCGCCGCGGTGGTCTTCGTCCTCGTGCTGGCCAACCCGTGGAGCGGCTACGCCATGGTGGCGACCGCCGCGGCTCGGGGGGCCGTCTCCGACGCCGGCAACCTGCTGTTGCACGCCGTGGCGCCGCCGCTGGCCGCCGCCCAGTGGCTCAACCGCCGCCCCCGAGCCGCCCTGCGACCGGCGTACGCGGTCAGCCTGCTCGGCTACCCGCTGCTGTGGCTGACGGTGATCCTGGTCCGGGGCGCCTTCGGCGGGGCCGCGGACCGCTACCTCTACCCGTTCCTCGACGTGCCCCGACTCGGGTACCCCACGGTGACCCGTAACGCCGTGCTCTTCGGCGGCATCCTGCTGCTGATCGCGCTGGCCGCCGTCCGCCTGACCAGGCGGAGCACCGGTTGACCCTGCCGGCGGGTCAGGGTGCCGTCCGCGTCGACTCCAGTTGCCGTGCCAGCTGCGCCAGGTCGTCGAGGCGTAGGTCGCCGTCGAGGCCCTTCAGCGCGGCGGTCATCGCCCCGGCCGCCCGCCCGGCCGCCAGGCCGACCTCGGCGTCCTCGACGACCAGGCACCGCGCCACCGGTACGCCCAGCAGCGCCGCCCCGCGCAGGTAGCCCTCCGGGTCCGGCTTGCCGACGCGGACGTCCTGCACCGTGACGAGCACCGGCGGCTTGATGCCGGCGGCGCCGAGCCGGGCCTCGGCGAGCCGCAGGTCGGCGCTGGTCACCACCGCCCACGGCAACCCCAGTCGGGCCAGCACGTTCAACAGTTCGTGCGCCCCCGGGGTGGCCGCGACGTCGGACAGGTCGTCGTACTGCAACGCGAGCTGTCGTGCCGCAGCGGTGGCCACCGCGCTGTCGTCGAGCGCGGGCAGCAGGCGGCGGATGGTCCGGTCGGCCGGGCTGCCGTGCGCGATCGCCAGCGCCGCCTCCGGGTCGACGGCGTACTCACCCGCCCACCGCTCCCAGGCCCGCTCCACCGCGGCGTCGGAGTCGACCAGGGTGCCATCCATGTCGAACAGCACCGCGCCAATGCCCGCCAGTTCCACCAGCACACTCCCCTCGCAGGTTGACGCGGCCACCCTCCCCCACCTGGCAAGATCCGCGCAACTTCGGTGATCCTGCTGTCTCGTCGCCGGGTGAGGCAGCAGGACCCGCTGCGCGGATCCCGGGTGTCGGCAGAGGTTCGGGAGGCCGTCGAGGATCGCGGCTATCGGACCTGGAGGTCGGAGCGAGGGGTCCGATAGCCGCCAGACGGGAGGTCGGCGCCGCCAGATGATCGTTCGCATGACGACGACACTCAACGACAAGGTCGCCTTCGTGACCGGGGGTTCCCGGGGCATCGGGGCCGGCATCGCCCTGCGCCTGGCACAGGACGGAGCCGACGTGGCGCTGACCTACCGGCAGGACGCCGAACGGGCCGCGACCGTGGTGAAGCAGATCGGGGCGCTGGGCCGGCGGGCGCTGGCCATCCAGGCGGACGCCGCCGACCCGGCCGCTGTGCAGGGCGCTGTCGACCGGGCGGCAGCCGAACTGGGTCGGCTGGACATCCTGGTGAACAACGCCGCCGTGTTCACGGTCGGCGCCGTGGACGACCTTGGCGCCGCCGAGGTGGAGCAGACGGTCGCGGTCAACATCCGGGCACCGTACGTCGCCGCGCGGGCGGCGCTGCGGCACCTGGGCGAGGGCGGACGGATCATCAGCATCGGCAGCAACGTCGGTGAACGGGCGGTCTTTCCCGGGCTGGCGCTCTACGCGATGAGCAAGACCGCTCTGGTCGGGCTGACCCGGGGCCTGGCCCGTGAGCTGGGCCCACGGGCCATCACCGTCAACCTGGTCAACCCCGGGCCCACCGACACCGACGCCAACCCGGCGGACGGACCGAACGCGGCGACGATCCGCGGATTCACCGCCGTCGGCCGGTACGCTCGCCCGGCCGATATCGCGGCCACCGTCGCGCACCTGGCCAGCCCCGAGGCCGGCTACCTGACCGGTGCGGTGGTGAACGTGGACGGCGGCTTCACCAGCTGAGCAGTCCGGGGGGTGCCGCCTCGGGAACGGACTCGGCGGTGGCCCGACGATCGGCGGGCGCGCGTCACCGGCTACTGAGAGGCGTCGGGATCCAACACCGGGCGTACCGCGTCGACGAACGAGAGCCGGCGATCTGTCCGTACCTCGATCGCCGCCAGCCAACGCTCCCGGTGCCGGTCGCGCAGCGGCACACCCCGGTCGCCCGGCTCGTCGCCGAGGCGGCGCTGGTCGGCGTACTCAGTGGTGAGGCTGGTCAACACGGCCCGGCCGGCCGCCGCGACCTCCGCCGGGCCCGCCAGCAACACCAGGTTGTACGCCTCGTCCACGGCACGCATCGCCGCGTACGCCTCGTCGTAGCCGGGCACCGGCTCACCCCCACCGGCGTCCAGCCACCGCCGGTCCAACTGCCGGTACGCCTGGTCGCAAGCGCCCAGGAACCCGACGTACGCGTCCCGCCGCAGCTCATCCCGACGCGTTTCCCGTCGCTCGGCACTCTCCTGCCCGGCGACGGTGAGCTGGTGGGCCAACTGTCGACGGGCACTGAGCGCGCCGACCAGCCCGGTCAGGGCGGCGGCGGCCAAGGTGGACAGTGAGGTGATCAGCGCGACGGCGACGGTGTCCTGCACCCGCCCATCATGGCGGTGCCCGCCGTCCGGCCCGCCCCGGCCTTCCCGTTTCCCGCGCGGCGTTCCAATCGGTCGGCTCGATGGTGAAGTTCCGCGTGACAGCGTCGCCCGCCGGGGCGTGCATCGAAAGGCGGAGGAACGACGGCAGTGGATCGCAGCCCCTGTGTCGTGGTAGCGGAATCGCCTCCACGTCGACGTCTGTGTCCCGCACGACGAGGCACCACGGCGGATCGAAGCCGCGCTGACCGCCGGTGGCCCCTTGTCGCTTGTTGATCAAAGTGTGGGCGCGGCAGGTTTCGAACCTGCGACCCCCCGCTTGTAAGGCGGGTGCTCTCCCACTGAGCTACGCGCCCGGATCGCCGGTGTGGCGGGCCGGTGGCTGGCAAGCTTACCTGCCCGCCACCGACCCGGGCGCACGGCGTACCCCGGTCAGTTTGTCGCTTCGGCGATGGCCTTGCGCCAGCCCTGCTGGTCGCGGGCCTCGCCCGGGCCGTTCATCTCGGCGAAGCGGACCACTCCGGTTTTGTCGATGACGAAGGTGCCCCGGTTGGCGAAGCCGGCCACCTCGTTGAAGACCCCGTACGCCTGGGCGACTGCACCGTGCGGCCAGAAGTCGGCGAGCATCGGGAACTGGTAGCCCTCACGGTCAGCCCAGATCTTGTGGCTGTAGGCCGAGTCGACGCTGACGGTCAGCACCTGGACGTCGTCGTTCACGTACTCGCCGAGGTTGTCGCGCACCTCGCCCAACTCGCCCTGGCAGGTGCCGGTGAAGGCGAGCGGGTAGAAGACCAGCAGCACGGTACGTCTGCCCCGGAAGTCCGAGAGACGGACCTCCTGGTTGTTCTGGTCCTTGAGCACGAAGTCGGGTGCTTCGGCACCAACCTCGATGAGCATACGAACTCTCCTCGCGTCGAGTCGGGTGACGGCGTCAGTCTGCTACCCGGCGGTGGGCGGACCGTCGGGCGAGCGGAGCGGCGCTGGCTACTTCTTGGCCTTGGCCCCTCGGCGCAGCACCAGACGGGCGCCGCTCCAGTCCCGGCCGGCGTTGACCGTCGAGGTCTGCTGAAGGCCGGCGGTGGGCGCGGACTCCGCGACCTCGCTCGGCTCGACGTGCCCCTCGCGCCCCGCCTTCGGGGTGAGCAGCCACACGACGCCGTTGTCGGCCAGCGGGCCGAGGGCATCGACGAGCAGCTCGAAAAGGTCACCGTCGCCGTCCCGGTACCAGACCAGCACCGCGTCGACCACCTCGTCGGTGTCCTCGTCGACAAGATCTCCACAGCGGTCGGTCAGGGCGTCTCGGAGATCCTGGTCGACGTCGTCGTCGTACCCCATCTCCATGACGACCATCCCCGGTTCGATCCCGAACCGGTCCGCCAGGCTGCGTACCCCGTCGGCGGCCTGACCAGCGGTCGCGCTCACTGTCGCGTGCCTCCTCATCTCGTCCCTGCTCGCGGCGTCGGTGCGACGCCGTCAGGCAAAGTCCACACAGTTGTTGGTCTGCGCGCAAGTGGCGCACCGGGTGGAACGGAATTTACCGTGCCAGCAGCGTACGGGCACCGTCGGTAATGGCTTCCGCGGAGACCAGTACGTGACGTGCTGCCGGACCTAATGGTACAAACGAGTCAACTGCCGCCACTCGACGCGCCGCACCGACATATCCGGCGTCGACAAGCGCGGCGATCACGCCCTCGCCGACCCCGCCGGAGCGGCGCGTCTCGTCCACCACCAGCACCCGGCCGGTCGCCGAGGACTCCCTGATGATGTCCGCCACCGGCAGCGGAGCCAGCCAGCGCAGATCCACCACCCGGGTGCCCACCCCCTCCTCGGCGAGGACGGCAGCGGCCCGCAGCGACATCCGCACCCCGTTACCGAAGGTGATGATGGTGAGGTCGTCCGCCGAGCCGACCCGGTAGACCCGGGCCCGCCCGATCGGCACGTGCCCGGCCACCCACCCACCCGGCTCCGGATAGCCGGCCAGCCACTCCCCGTCACCGTCCGTGTACAGGTCGCGGGTGTGGTAGAGCGCTATCGGCTCCAGGAACACGCAGACGCTGCCGTCCACCGCCGCGCTCGCCAGACAGGTCCGCAGCATGGGCGCGGCATCGTCCGGCCGCGCCGGCACCGCGACCACCAGACCGGGCACATCACGGAGTACGGCCACCGAGTTGTCGTTGTGGAAGTGCCCGCCGAACCCCTCCTGGTACGCCAGGCCCGCCACCCGCACCACCATCGGGTTGCGGAACGCCCCCTGCGAGAAGAACCGCATGGTGGCCGCCTCGCCGCGCAACTGGTCCTCGGCGTTGTGCAGGTACGCCAGGTACTGGATCTCCGGCACCGGCAGCATCCCGGCCAGCCCGGCACCGAGGCCCAGCCCGAGCACCGACGTCTCGTCGAGCAGGGTGTCGAAGACCCGGGCCGCCCCGAACCGGTCGCGCAGCCCCTTCGTCACCCCGTACACGCCGCCCTTGGCGGCCACGTCCTCACCGAAGAGCGCCATCTGCGGGTGGTCGAGCATCCCGTCGGCGAGTGCCGCGTTGATGCTCTGCGCCAGGGTCATCGGCCCGGCCAACTCCGGCGGCTTGCCGCCGAACGCCTCCGCTCGGGCGCCCGCGCCCGGCCCGCTGGCCCGCGCCGCGGCGTCGGCCACCGCCCGCGCCACCCGCACCGGACGACGTGGGGCCAGCGCCGACACCACGTCGGCCGCGGACGCCAGCTTCGGCTCGCCCAGCACCTCCTCGGCCAGCCGGCGTACCTGCCAGCCGGTCTCGTCGTACCGGGCCAGCAGCTCCTCACCGGTCGCCACGCCGGCGTCGACCAGCAGCCGCGCGGTGGCGGCCACCGGGTCCCGGTCCAGGTCCTCGGCCAGCTCGGCCGGGCTCCGGTACGCCGACTCCGCGTCCGCCCCGGCGTGCCCCATCAGCCGTACGGTGCGCAGGTGCAGCACGGCCGGCCGCCGATTGCGGCGTACCCAGGCCGCGGCCTCCGCCGCCACCTCGTACGTCCGCACCGGGTCGGCTCCGTCCGCGCTGAAGTAGCGGATGCCCGGCTTGGCCCGCAGGCTCGCCTCGACCCAGCCCTCCGGCGAGCGGACGCTGATGCCCAGCCCGTTGTCCTCGCAGACGAAGAGCACCGGGATCCGCAGCCCGGCGTGGTCGTACCACCCGGCGGTGTTGAAGGCGGCGGTGGCGCTGGCGTGGTTGACCGAGGCGTCGCCGAAGGAGCAGACCACTATGGCGTCCGGTGGCCAGGGGGCGTGCGTGGCGCCCGCGCCGCTGCCCACCCGCACGCCGGCCCCGGCACGCCGACCGGCGCTGTCCAACCGGCGCAGCCGCTCCACAGCCAGTCCCATCCCGACCGCGCGGGGCAGGTGCGAGGCGATGGTCGAGGTGGTCGGCACGATGGCCAGGTCGGCCCGGCCGAACACCTTGTGCCGGCCCCCGGCGATCGGCTCAAGGCTTGACGCGACCATCCCGCGCAGCACGTCCCGGGCCGCGTCGGCGTACGCCCCGAACCCGTTGCCGACCCCGGTCGCCGGTGTCGATGCGCCGTCGACGGCAGGCTCCGATTCGGACACCTGCGGATCGCCGTTCGGCTCGGTGTCACGTGTCGATGGGCCGTCGACTGTCGACTCAGGCTCGGACCGCTCGGCGGCGACGGCCCGGGATCGGTCGGCGTCCTGGTCAGGGTCGGCGGTCCGGGACGGGTCGCCGGACGGCTCGGAGTCGGTGGCCAGCGTCGGGTCGGCGGCGACCTGGGCGGCCCGGAGGCAGTAGAAGGCGCCCGAGCGGTAGTGCAGCAGCGCCGGATCGGTGGGACGCAGCGCGGCGGCGACCGCGGCGTTGCCCTCGTGCCCGGCCGAGCCGATGGTGTAGAAACCCTCCCCGAAGCTACGCAACCAGCGGCCGGCCAGGTCGAGCTGCCGGCTGGTCACCTGCGCGTCGAACAGGTCCAGCACCTGCGCGCCGGTCAGCGGGGCGTCATCGGTGACCGGGTCGGCGGGGTCACGCCGCCGCTCGGCGGCAGGCAGCGCCGCCAGCGTCTCCCGGAACCGGTCGTCGAGATCTTGCGGGGTGGTCACGTCGGACAGCATTACCGACGGAAGCCCTGCTCGCCCAGTGGGACACGGCTGGCAGGGGTGCGCTCACTCCGGGCCGAAGGATTCCGGACAGCCGCCGTCGGACACCTTCCAGACCAGGTCACGAAGGGTGCTCAGCTCATCGTCGCTCAGCCCGGACAGCAGTCGGGAGTCGGACATCACCTCGACCACCCGGGCTCGCACGACGCGACCCTCCTCGGTCACCAGCAGCGTCTTCTGCCGCCGATCCGCCGGGTCGGTGCGGCGCTCGACCAGCCCGGCCTGCTCCAGCTTGTCGACCAGCACCGTCACGTTCGACCGGTCACAACCCAACTGACCGGCGAGCTCCCGGGCCGGCAGCGGGTGGTCCGGGTCCAACTCCCGCAGCGCCCGGGCCGCCGCCGGGGTGAGCCCCAACTCGGCGAACGCGGAGCCCTGCCGGTGCCGCAGCGCGGCGGTGACGTGTGCCATCCGTCGCACCACATCGACGGCGAGACCGGCCCGATCCGCCGGCCCGCCCACAGCGGAACCCACCTGCCGCGTCACGACCACATCGTACGCCGCACACCCGTTGCGGCAGCTCACCGATCAGGTCCGGGGCGGGTCTGGCCGCCGGAGCTGCGCAGTTCCAGCACACCGACCGGACGGGCAACACCGGCCCGGCCCGACCTGCGGGCGCCAAGCCCACGTCCACGCCCCGCCGCCGGTCATGCCGCCGCCGGCCGGCACCGCTCTGCCATTGCCCTGTCCGGGATGCGTCAGGCAGGCTGTCGATGCCCACGTCGCCCCGCGCCGCCGGGCGATCGTCGTGACCCCGATGCCTTGCGACCGGCGAGAGTCGGCGGCGGGCACGAGGAGGTGCTGTGGCAGACAAAGCCTCTTTCGTCTCGGCGATCGCGGCGGCGCTCGCCGCGGTGCTGGCCGCGCTGAACATCTACTACTCCGGGCAGCGCGAGCGGGAACGCTGGGCGAGAGACGTGCTGGTCGACGTGCTCGTGACCTTCCTGGATTCGAGCTTCGACTCGTCCCGGGCGGTCCGGGACCACCTCGAAGGAGCGGCGGCAGATGACGCCCCGGACTGGGTGGCACGGGTCGAGACCGCGCACCGGCAGAAGATGGCGGCTCTCACGAAGATCCGCCTCCTCGCGCCCGGGCGGGCCGTGGACGCTGCCGTCGGCCTCCACGAAGCCGACTACCGCTTCGCCCGACTCGGATCGGCGCACCCGATCCCGACCGCCGCCAAGATCAGCCTGGTTCACGAGGAGGTCTGGGCCGCGCGTCGGCAGTTCATCGCCGCCAGTCAACGAACGGTCCGCCTGCGCTACCGGGACGCACCGACCCGCAGCCTGACCGGCATGCGGAGCCAGGGCTTGTTCCGCAGGCGGTGACCCGACGCGCCCGACACCCGACGTCCGATGTTTGACGCCCGACGAGGTCGACGAGGTCGACGAGGTCGACGAGGTCGACGAGGTCAACTCTCAAGATCGCGCAACATCCTGGTTGTAGTGGCATCCCGCGAACCGCACACCACTAGATCCAGGATCGAGCACGATCTTGGCGTGGCGGGCAGCGCGGGGCGCGGGCAGCGCGGGGCGCGGGCAGCGCGGGGCGCGGGCGTGGGAGGTGCGGTCGAGGTCAGGCGGGGAGGAAGGAGAAGCGGACCTGGCGGGTTGGGTTGTCGCCGTTGGTGTCGACGAGGCAGATCGACTGCCAGGTGCCGAGCGCCAGCCGACCGCCGAGCACCGGCAGCGTGGCGTACGGCGGGATGAACGCCGGCAGCACGTGGTCGCGGCCGTGGCCGGGCGAGCCGTGTCGGTGCCGCCAGCGGTCCTCGGTGGGGAGCAGGTCGTTCACGGCGCTGAGCAGGTCGTCGTCGGACCCCGACCCGGTCTCGATGATCGCCAGGCCGGCGGTGGCGTGCGGCACGAAGACGTGCAGCAGGCCGTCGCCCTCGCCCGAGACGAACTGCTGGGCCTCCGCGGTGATGTCCCGGACGGTTGGCCGGGACCCGGTCTGGACGGTGATCACGTCGCTGCGCATACGTCGCATTCTGCCGCAGGGTCAGGTCAGGAGCTGCCGCCACCGCCACCAGAGTCGCCGCCACCGGACCAGCCGCCGCCGGAGTCACCGCCGGACCAGCCGCCGCCGGAGTCACCGCTGGACCAGCCCCAGCCGGACCAGCCTCCCCCGGAGTCGCCGCTGCCGCCGGCTGGTTCCGTATCGTCGGAGCGGTCGTGGTCGCCGTCGCGCTGGTGGCCGACGTGCCCGCTCCCGGCGTCTCCGGCGGGCATGGGGTAGACGCCGTACCCGGCGGCGTCCGAGTCCGGACGGCGGCGGCGATCGTGGCCGTTGAGACGGGCTGCGCGGATCGCGTCGCGCAGCAGACCAGCGCCGAGCACGGCCACCAGGGCGCCGAGGGCCACCAACCCGACCATCGGCAGGTTGCCGGAGGCGAGCGTGACAGCGCCAATGACCAGGCCAACCACCCCGACAACGATCATGCTCGCGGCGACCGCGACACGGCGTCCGTTCATGGCGGTAACGGTAGGAGTAGCGGTCAAACCGCTCGGGTTTCACCGGGCCGTCGCGCTAAGTTACTGGTGAGTACCTGTGTTCAGCATCGCGTCGGGGGCACCTAGACGTGACGACGGGTGCCACCAGGGGGCAGGATGGCGCTAGAGACCTATCCCACACACAACCGAGGGAACGCCTGTGGCTACGGAACGCAAGCGCCCGGTGATCAGCGACGGCCTACCGAGCCAGCTTCCGGACATCGACCCTGAAGAGACCAGCGAATGGGTCGAGTCGCTTGACGGTGTCATCGACGAACGCGGGGCCAAACGCGCCCGCTACGTCATGCTGCGCCTCCTGGAGCGCGCCCGTGAGCGCCAGGTCGGGGTTCCGCCCCTGACCACCACCGATTACATCAACACCATCCCGTCGGAGCGCGAGCCCTGGTTCCCGGGTGACGAGCACGTCGAGCGGAGGATCCGGGCGTACGTCCGGTGGAACGCCGCCATGCTGGTGCACCGGGCTCAGCGCCCGGAGATCGGCGTCGGCGGGCACATCTCCACCTTCGCCAGCTCGGCGTCGCTCTACGAGGTGGGCTTCAACCACTTCTTCCGGGGCAAGAACCACCCGGGCGGTGGCGACCAGATCTTCTACCAGGGCCATGCCTCCCCCGGCATGTACGCGCGGGCGTTCCTGGAGGGGCGGCTCAGCGAGCACCAGCTCGACGGGTTCCGCCAGGAGCTGTCGCACCCCGGTGGTGGACTGCCCTCGTACCCGCACCCTCGGCTGATGCCGGACTTCTGGGAGTTCCCCACCGTCTCGATGGGTCTCGGCGGTCTGAACGCGATCTACCAGGCCCGGTTCAACAGGTACCTGCAGCACCGCGGCATCAAGGACACCTCCCAGCAGCACGTCTGGGCGTTCCTCGGCGACGGCGAGATGGACGAGCCGGAGACGCTCGGCGCCATCGGCGTCGCCGCCCGCGAGGAGCTGGACAACCTCACCTTCGTGATCAACTGCAACCTGCAGCGGCTGGACGGCCCGGTCCGGGGCAACGGCAAGGTCATGCAGGAGCTGGAGGCGTTCTTCCGGGGTGCCGGCTGGAACGTGATCAAGGTGGTCTGGGGTCGTGAGTGGGACCCGCTGCTCGCCGCGGACACCGACGGCGCGTTGGTCAACCTGATGAACACCACCACCGACGGCGACTACCAGACCTACAAGGCGGAGTCGGGCGCGTACGTGCGCGAGCACTTCTTCGGCCGGGACGCCCGGACCCGCAAGATGGTCGAGCCGCTCAGCGACGACGAGATTTGGAACCTCAAGCGGGGTGGGCACGACTACCGCAAGCTCTACGCGGCCTACAAGGCGGCCACCGAGCACACCGGTCAGCCCACTGTCATCCTGGCGAAGACGATCAAGGGCTGGACGCTCGGCTCGCACTTCGAGGGCCGCAACGCGACCCACCAGATGAAGAAGCTGACGCTGGAGGATCTGAAGACCTTCCGCGACCGGCTCTACCTGGACATCCCGGACTCGGCGCTGGAGGACAACCCCTACCTGCCGCCGTACTTCCACCCGGGCGAGAAGTCCGACGAGATGGCGTACCTCAAGGAGCGGCGCGAGCAGCTCGGCGGGTACCTGCCGTCCCGGCGGACCAGCACGAAGCGGCTGGCCATTCCCGGCCCGGAGCGGTTCGCCGACATCAAGCGCGGCTCGGGCAAGCAGAAGGTGGCCACCACGCAGGCCTTCGTCCGTCTGCTCAAGGACGTGATGAAGGACAAGGAGTTCGGCAAGCGTTGGGTGCCGATCATCCCGGACGAGGCCCGCACCTTCGGTCTCGACTCGATCTTCCCGACCGCGAAGATCTACTCGCCGCACGGCCAGCGCTACACCTCGGTCGACCGCGAGCTGTTCCTGTCGTACAAGGAGTCGACGACCGGGCAGATCCTGCACGAGGGGATCAACGAGGCCGGTTCGGTGGCCTCGTTCACAGCGGCCGGCTCGGCGTACGCCACGCACGACGAGCCGATGATCCCGATGTACATCTTCTACTCGATGTTCGGGTTCCAGCGGACCGCCGACGGGCTGTGGGCCGCGGCCGACCAGATGGCCCGGGGCTTCCTGCTCGGCGCCACAGCGGGTCGGACCACGCTCAACGGTGAGGGCCTTCAGCACGAGGACGGGCACTCGCTGCTGATCGCCGCCACCAACCCGGCAGTGGTCGCGTACGACCCGGCGTTCGCGTACGAGATCGCGCACATCCTGGAGCAGGGTCTGCACCGGATGTACGGGGACGCGCAGGAGAACGTCTTCTACTACCTGACGGTCTACAACGAGCCGACGCTGCAGCCGGCCGAGCCGGCCGACGTGGACGTGGAGGGCCTGCTCAAGGGCATCTACCGCTACTCGCCGGCGCCGCAGGTCGACGGCCCGAAGGCCAACCTGCTCGCCTCGGGCACCGGGATGCAGTGGGCGCTCAAGGCCCAGCAGCTGCTCGCCCAGGACTGGGGGGTGGGCGCCAACGTCTGGTCGGTGACCTCCTGGACCGAGCTGCGCCGCGACGCGGTGGAGACCGAGGAGTACAACCTGCTCAACCCGGGCTCCGAGGCGAAGGTTCCGTACATCCAGCAGAAGCTGGCCGAGGCGGACGGGCCGAAGATCGCGGTCAGCGACTTCATGCGTGCGGTACCGGACCTGATCGCCCGCTGGGTACCCGGCGACTACACGTCGCTCGGCACCGACGGTTTCGGCATGTCGGACACCCGGCACGCGCTGCGCCGGCACTTCCACGTCGACGCGGAGTCGATCGTGGTGGCCACGCTGCGGCAGCTCGCCCGCAGCGGCGCGGTGGCGGCGACGGTGCCGGCCGAGGCCGCCAAGAAGTACGCGATCGACGACGTCAACGCCGCCCCGGTCGGCGAGACCGGCGGCGACAGCTAGACAGGGCACGACCCCGGAAGGGCCCGGCGCTGACGCGCCGGGCCCTTCTGGCTGCTTCCCCACACCACACCCGTACCGGGTCGATCAAGGAGTTGTGCTGGTGGACAAGGAGGGCACATCACCGCGCACCAGGCACCACAAGTCCATGATCGACGCCTACAAGGGACGGGAGCGGCGGCGGTCCGGGGGCCCTGGCGGGGATCCGGACCACCGCCGTCGCGGGTGACGCCGGGAGGATGGGCGCTCGTCAGCCGACGGCGGCCAGGTCGGTGAGCCGGGCCAGCGAGTCCTCCAGGTCGGCGCCGACCCGACGCAGTCCGAGGCGCAGCATGGCCGCCTTGACCGGGCCGGCCGGCCAGCGGACCACTATGAGGCGCACGACGGTTCCGCCCTCCTCCTCGTCCCCGGTGAGCTGGACGTAGATCTCGGTGCGCGCCTCCGCCCGAGAGCCAGCGCCCTTGGCCCGTTCCCGCCAGCCGATCAGCGTCGGCTCCTGGTAGGCGATCACCTCGGCCTCATGCGCCGAGCCGCGCCCCGCCTGGACGAGTTGTCGCCGCCCGAAGCCCTCTCCCGAGAGCACCTCGGCCGCTCGGACCCCGGCCAGCCAGGCCGGCAACTGCTCGGCCCGCTGCACGACATCCCAGACCACTTCAATTGGCGCCGCCACGTGCGCACTGCGTTCCACGAGGATCATTTCCGTCTTTCCTCCGGTGAGGACATCCCACGATATCGGCACTCTATGCGCTAAATCGGACTTACCTGGACGGGTTCGGAAAAAGACACGCCGATCAACCATTGCGCATTGCCTCAGGCCGGCCTATGGCGCATTCATCGAGAGCGCCCTAAAGTCCCGAGCACGTTTCACGTTGACCGGGAGGGCGCATGTCAACCGCACCAATGCCCCAGTTCCCCACCGGCTTCCGCTGGGGCGTCTCCACATCGGCCCACCAGATCGAGGGCGCCACCACGGCCGACGGCCGAGCTCCGTCCATCTGGGACACCTTCGCGCGCTCCCCCGGGCGGATCAGCGACGGCAGCAGCGGCGAGGTGGCCTGCGACCACTACCACCGACACACCGAGGACGTGGCGCTGCTGGCCGGCCTCGGCGTCACCGCGTACCGGTTCTCCATCGCCTGGCCCCGGGTCCAGCCCACCGGCGCCGGCCCGGCCAACCCGGCCGGCCTGGACTTCTACGACCGCCTGGTGGACGAGTTGCTGGGCGCCGGCGTCGACCCGGTGGCCACCCTCTACCACTGGGACCTGCCGCAACCCCTCGAAGACGCCGGCGGCTGGATGCACCGCGACACCGCCGCCCGCTTCGCCGAGTACGCCGAGAAGACGGCCGCCCGCCTCGGCGACCGGGTCCGGCTCTGGATCACCCTCAACGAGCCGTTCATCCACATGAGCCTCGGCTACGGCATGGGTGTGCACGCCCCCGGACGGATGCTGCTGTTCGACGCCTTCCCCGTTGCCCACCACCAACTGCTCGGGCACGGGCTCGCGGTCGCCGCGCTGCGGACCCACACCGCCAGCCCGGTGGCGATCGCCAACAACTACTCGCCGGTGCGGGTGCTCGGCGACCACGACGCCGACCGGGCCGCCGGGGCGGCGTACGAGGCGCTGCACAACCGGCTCTTCACCGACCCGCTGCTCGGCCGTGGCTACCCGGAGCTGCCCGGCTTCGACCCGAGCGTCATCCACCCCGGCGACCTCGACACGATCGCCGCGCCGATCGACGTGCTCGGCGTGAACTACTACAACCCCACCGGGGTACGGGCTGCCGAGGAGGGCTCTCCCCTGCCGTTCGACCTCGTGCCGCTGGACGGCTACCCGCGCACCGCCTTCGACTGGCCGGTGGACCCCGACGGGCTGCGCGAGCTGCTCGGCTGGCTGCGCGACACCTACGGCGACGCGCTGCCGCCCATCGAGATCACCGAGAGCGGCTGCGCGTACGACGACGCTCCCGACACCGACGGGCAGGTGGCCGACCCGGAGCGGATCGCGTACCTCGACGGACACCTGCGGGCCGTCCGAGCCGCCATCGACGACGGGGTGGACGTCCGCGGGTACTTCGTCTGGTCGCTGCTGGACAACTGGGAGTGGGCCGAGGGGTTCACCAAGCGCTTCGGTCTGGTGCACGTCGACTACGCCACCCAGACCCGTACGCCGAAGTCGTCGTACACCTGGTTGCGGGACGTGATCGCGGCCAGCCGGCCCGGGTCGGCGCGGTGACCACCCTCGACCCGACGCCGTCGTCGCTGCCGGCGGCGCTCGCCGAGCCGACGGTGCCGGTGCGGCGCGGCTGGATCGGCCTGATCTTCGCGGCCAACCTCGGCGTGTGGATGGCGTTCTTCACACCCATCCAGGTGCTGCTGCCGCAACAGATCGAGCAGATCGCGCCCGGCGACAAGGAGAACATGCTGGCCGTGGTCACCGGCCTCGGCGCGCTGGCCGCGGTGCTGGCCAACCCCCTGGCGGGCGCGTTCTCCGATCGGACCTGCCTGCGGATCGCCGGCCGCGAGTTCGGTCGTCGGCACGTCTGGACGGCGGGCGGGGCAGTGCTCGGCGCGGCGGCCCTGGTGCTGCTCGCCCAGCAACGGACCATCCTCGGCGTCGCCCTCGGCTGGGTCGCCGCGCAGGTCTGCTTCAACGCGATGCTGGCCAGCCTCACCGCCGCCATCCCGGACCGGGTCCCGGTGCGCCAGCGCGGCGGGGTCTCCGGGTGGGTGGGCATCCCGCAGGCGCTCGGGTTGGTGCTCGGCGCGGTGCTGGTCACCGCCGTTGTCACCGGCAACGCCGCCGGCTACCTGGCCATCGCCGTGGCCATTCTGCTGCTGTCGCTGCCCTTCGCGCTGCTCACCCCCGACGAACCGCTGCCGCGTACCCATCGGCCGGCGCTCCGGACGCGGGCGCTGCTGGCCTCGATGTGGATCAGCCCCCGCCGGCACCCGGATTTCGCCTGGGCCTGGATCACCCGGTTCCTGGTCCAGTTGGGCAACGCCCTGGGCACCCTCTACCTGCTGTACTTCCTCAGCGACGGGGTGCGCCACCCCGACCCTGAGGGCGGCCTGCTGGTGTTGATCCTGCTCTACACGCTCGGGATGATGCTGACCGCCGTGGTCGCCGGCCGGATGTCCGACCGTTCCGGCCGCCGCAAGATCTACGTGATCGTCTCCGGGCTGATCATGGCGGTGGCGGCGCTGCTGCTCGCTGTCGCGCCGGTCTGGCCGATGGCGATCGTCGCGGCGCTGCTGCTCGGCGCCGGCTACGGCGTCTACCTCTCGGTGGACGCCGCGTTGATCACCCAGGTGCTGCCCCGGGCCACCGACCGGGCCAAGGACCTGGGCGTCATCAACATCGCCAACTCGGCGCCGCAGGTGCTCGGCCCGGCGCTCTCCGCCCCGCTCGTGGTGTACCTGGGTGGCTATCCCACGCTCTACGCGGTCACCGCCGTGGTCACCCTGCTCGGCAGCGCGCTGGTCGTCAAGATCCGCTCGGTCCGGTGAGCCAGGGGCTTTGACGCACGCCCTGGGGGGCCGTGGCGGAAAGCAGTCGCGTACCGCCGTAGGCTGGGGGACGTGACAGTACGTGTGCGCTTCGCCCCTTCCCCGACCGGCATGTTCCACGTCGGCGGCGCCCGCTCGGCGCTGCAGAACTGGATTTACGCCAAGCAGCAGGGCGGCGTGTTCGTGCTGCGCATCGAGGATACCGACGCGGCGCGCAACAAGCCCGAGTGGACCGAGGGCATCCTCTCCGCGCTGGACTGGATCGGGATCTCCCGGGGCAGCTACGAGGGCCCGTACTTCCAGTCGGCGAACGCCGGCGAGCACCGGGCTGCCGCCGCGCGCCTGTTCGAGTCGGGCCGCGCCTACTACTGCGACTGCACCCGCGAGGACGTGCAGGCCCGCACCGGCTCGCAGTACCAGGGCTACGACGGCTACCACCGCGACCGTGGCCTCGGCCCCGGCCCGGGGCACGCGCTGCGCTTCCGTACGCCCGACGAGGGCGCGACGGTGGTGGTCGACCTGATCCGTGGTGAGCCCACGTTCGAGAACAAGCTCATCGAGGACTTCGTCATCGCCCGGGGCGACGGCTCACCCGTCTTCCTGCTGGCCAACGTCGTCGACGACATGACCATGGGGATCACGCACGTGATCCGGGCCGAGGAGCACCTGCCCAACACTCCCAAGCAGCAACTGCTGTGGGAGGCGCTCGGGGTCAAGCCGCCGATCTGGGCGCACGTGCCGGTGGTGGTCAACGAGAAGCGGCAGAAGCTCTCCAAGCGCCGGGACAAGGTCGCCCTGGAGGCGTACCGCGACGAGGGCTACCTCGCCGGCGCGATGCGCAACTACCTCATGCTGCTCGGCTGGGCCCCCTCCGGCGACCGGGAGATCGTTCCCTGGTCGGTGATCGAGGACGAGTTCCGGCTGGACGAGGTCAATCTCTCCTCGGCGTTCTTCGACGAGAAGAAGTTGCGCGCGTTCAACGGCGAGTACATTCGTGCGCTGCCGGTGGCCGAGTTCATCGACGCCTGCCAGCCGTGGCTGACCGGCACCGGGACCATCGCGCCGCCGCCGTGGCAGCCGGAGGAGTTCGACGCCGACGCGTTCGCCGCCGTGGCGCCGCTGGCTCAGACGCGGATCGCGGTGCTCAGCGAGATCGTGCCGAACGTCGACTTCCTCTTCCTGGCCTCACCGCTGATCGACGAGGCCGCCTGGACCAAGACGATGAAGGACGGCTCCGCCGAGCTGCTGGACGACGCCGTCGCGGCGTTCGAGGCGCTGGAGTCCTGGGACGCCGAGTCGTTGAAGTCGACGCTGGAGGCGGTCGGCGCCGAGCGTGGCCTCAAGCTCGGCAAGACGCAGGCGCCGGTGCGGGTAGCGGTCACCGGCCGCACCGTGGGTCTGCCGCTGTTCGAGTCGCTGGAGGTGCTCGGTCGCGAGCGCACCCTGACCCGGATCCGCGCCGCCCGCCTGCGCCTGGTCTGACTGTCGCCCGTCGACGCGTCACGAGCGCGTCGCCGGCGTCACTCCACATCACCCGCCTTTGCTCTGCACCCCAATAGGCACCGGTCGCAGACCGTAACCGTCGCCTCCGCGGGTGCAGAGCAAAGGATGAGTCGCGTAGTACCTGAGCCACCGGGAGCGGTGGCAGCAGAGGGTCATCGAACCCGTCGCCGATGGCGGAACACGAGGCCGGCCGCGAGGGCGGCGAGCAGGACCAGGCCGCCGATCGGCCAGAGCCACCAGCGGCCACCCGAGTCGGACTGTTCCGACGCCGCCGGCACCGTTGCGGCCGTCGAGCTGGCGGGCGTCGCCGACACGGGCCCGGCGGAGGGTGCGCCCACGGCCGACGCGGCAGCCGAGGGCGAGCCGGCCGGGTTGGTGCTGGCAGCGGCCGACGGCGAGGCGGACGGGTCGGCGGCGGTGCCGGTGGTGAGGGTGAACCGCACCTCGCCCTTCACCGGGTGCCCATCGGACGAGGCGAGCTGGTAGCCGACGATGTAGAGCCCGGCGGCGGCCGGCTTGAACGGCACCCGCACCCGACTGCCGTCGAAGGCGGGAGTCCCGCCAGCGACCACATTGTCCGGTCCGGTTATTGTGATCTTCGTCGTAGTCGGCGACGGCTTGGCAAGGAACCGCAGCTCGATCCGGGCTGGTGCCGACGCCACGCGGGCGCCGTCGCGCGGGTTGCTGCCGGTCAGCTGGTTGTGGGCGGCGGCCGGAGTCGCCGGCACCAGAAACGACACACCGAACGCCACGCCGAACACCACTGGCATGACCCGCACCGTACGTGTAACCCTGCCCCCCATGAACCCCTCCGTAAGGGTACGATCCGCCCGCTGATCAAACGGCTCCTCATTAGTCGAGCAGAGATCGCAGATAGTTCCAATTACTGTTCTGAAAGCTGCAACTCATCGACGTTCTGCGGAGTCTGTAGGAGTGGACGCGACCATCCGGTCGATGCCGCACCGGCAGATCGGTCCAGACGTCACGACGAAGCCATCCATCGAACGGGGCGAGGAGGCGGGATGCTCCGACACATGAGGCGCTTGGTCGCCGCGTTGGCGGGCGCGCTGGCGGTGGCACTGCTGGCGCTTGGCACCGCCGGCTCGGCCTCGGCGGCGCCGAAGCCGGCACCCGCCGGAGTGGACATCACCGGCACCGGGCTGTCCGCGCCGCTGCGATTGCACGCGGACAAGGAGCCCGCCCTCGTGGGCGCGGTCATCGACCAGGTCAACTTCCTCGCCCGCACCGGCATGCCGACCGGTCCGAAGGCAGCCAACCTCGGTCCGAAATACACAGTCGTGGTGCTCGCCGGCGAGACGCCGAAGCAGACCTACGACCTCTATCCCAAGGCGATCGGCGGCCCCCGCGTCTTCCGGCCGGCGAAGCAGCCGGACGGTCGCAAGACCAGCGCCGGCTGGTTCCTGGGTCGGCTCAGCATGTCCGAGACACTGCGCACCGCCGGTGTGCCGCTGGAGCGGCAGTTCGACACGGTCAGCGGCGGCGCGGGCGGTGGCGAGCGAGTCCTCCCGGAGGACACGCTCGACCCGGCGAAGGACCTCGACGAGGCGCTCGGTGACCTGCAACACCTGCTGCTGCTCAACGTCGGCGTGATGCTGACCATCACTGTCGGCCTCGCCGGGATCGCCCTGCTGATCCGCCGCCGCACGCGCTGAGCTGACGTACCCGCTGAACTGACGTCGACGTACTCGCTGATCAGCGAGTACGTCGACGGTGCTCAGCACCAGCGGCGTGGTGGGCGCTCCCGGCGGATGGCCCTCGGCCGCGGTCGGACCGCGCCGTGCCGGTGTGCCCCGGCCCAGCCGGGAAGTTCGCTGAGGCAACCAGCGGGAACGTCCGAGTCGGGCTCGGCGAGGCCGGTGGGCTCGGCAGAGCGCTGACGCGGCAGCACGGGCTCGTCATCGACGCGCCCGTGCAGTGGCTCCACCGGGTGCGATGGTGCGCCGCCGACCGGCCGGCGGTGCTTGCCAGCCGCCTGCGGGTCGTGGTGCCCCGGCCGGCAGGGCTCGCCCTGGGCGCAGCCGTGCTCGGCCTCCCCGTGCGCCATCCCCGGTCTCCTCACGCTCGCCTCACCCTCGGGTGCTCTCCCCGAGGTGCCCTGTCACCGTACTGGCCGGGACCGACGGGCCGCGCGCAGCGTACCCGGGGTCCGGACCGGCCGGTCCTGCCAGACGCCGCTGAGCGGGAGAGCCGGTTACCCAGTTCACAGCTTCTTCTGGCGCCGTTCACCAGGGGCGTCACGGCCGCGGGCGCTCCGACGGTCGGTACGGGTCCGCGTACCCCTTTCGGCGCATGCCGGTGCGGTCGAGGTCCTCCCTCGGTGGGAGTACGACGGGCGACGGCTGTGGTGGGATCGGAGCATGCGTGCGCCACCGTGGCTCGACTCCGGCACCCTCGGCCGCGACCTCGTGCTGGCCTGCGCGTCACTGGCCGGTGGCCTGGTGCTGTACGCCCTGGGTTGGCAGCCACAGGTCCGTCCGGACGCGAACGTGCCGTCGGCGTTGTTCCTGCCGCCGCTGGTGGCGGTCTGCGTCGCCGTCGGCCTACGGCGGGTCGCACCACGCGCCAGCCTGGCCGTGGGGACCGGCGCGCTGGTGGTCGACACGGCGCTGGGCAGTTCGCTGGGCACGGTCCTGGTCTACACCCAGGTGCTCTACGACGCCTGCGTGTACGGTCCGCCCCGGCTGTGGCGGTGGTTGCTGCGGATCACCGTGGCGCTGAGCCTGGTCGGGGTGGTCGTCGGCGTGCTCGGGTACGGCCAGTGGCGCGGCGCGGCGCTCGGGGTGCTGGTGGTGCTCGCCGGGCTGCTGCCGGTCCTGACCGGCATCAGTGTGCGGCAGTACCGCGATCAGGCCGCCGCCGAGCGGGCGCGGGCCGAGCAGACCGCCCGGCTGGTCGAGTTGGACCGTCGGCAGGCGGTCAGCGCCGAACGGGCCCGGATGGCCCGGGAGCTGCACGACGTGGTCGCGAACCACCTCAGCGCGGTGGCCATCCACGCCACCGCCGTGCTCTCCGTGCCCGGCCTGGATCGCGCTCAGGTGGAGTCGGCGTTGCGGGTGATCAGGGAGAGCAGCGTGCAGGGCCTCGCCGAGATGCGTCAGATGATCGAGGTGTTGCGCGAGCCCGGGACGAGCGCCGACCCGGCCACTCCGGAGGTGGTCACCGCGCGGCTGGCCGAGGCGGACGGACTGGTCGACCGGGTCCGGGCGGCCGGCCTCGCGGTGCGGGTCCGAACCGATGGCACGCCGGGCGCGTTGCCGGTGGGGGTGGACCTCGCCGCGTACCGGATCGTGCAGGAGTCGCTGACGAACGCGCTCAAGCACGGTACGGGTGAGGCGGAGCTGACGATCGCGTACCGGCCGGCCGAGGTGGTGCTGACCGTGGAGAACCCGGTGCGCTGGAGCGGGGCCGGGTTGCCGGGCGCCGGGGCCGGGCTGATCGGCATGCGGGAGCGAGCCACGCTGCTGGCCGGCCGGTTCACTGCCGGACCGCACGACGGCCGTTGGCAGGTGCGGGCGACCCTGCCCACCGGGGAGGGCGGGTGACCGGGCCGGCAGGGCCACCGGACGACGCGGGCCCGGCGACGGTTCGGGTGGTGCTCGCCGACGACCAGCCGGCGGTACGGGCCGGACTGGCGATGATCCTGAACGGCTCGGCGGGCGTCGAGGTGGTCGGCGAGGCGGCCGACGGCGACGCCGCTGTGCGCCTGTGCCGGGAGTTGCGCCCCGACGTGGCGGTGCTGGATGTGCGGATGCCGCGCCGGGACGGGATCTCCGCGACCCGGGCGATCGTCAGCGACGGGCTCGCCGACGTGCTGGTGCTCACCACCTTCGACCTCGACGAGTACGTCTTCGGGGCGTTGCGGGCCGGCGCGGCCGGGTTCCTGCTCAAGGACACCGACGCCGACGGCCTGGTCGGCGCGGTGCGGACGGTGGCGCGGGGTGACGGCTTCATCGCACCCACTGTCACCCGCCGGTTGATCACCGCGTTCGCGGCCACCGCGCCGGGCGCGTCGGCGGACGCCCGGGCCGCGCTGGGCACCCTCACTCCGCGTGAGCGCGACGTGCTGGCCTGCCTCGGGTTGGGCCTGTCCAACCAGCAGATCGCCGATCGACTGGTGCTGGCGGAGAGCACCACCAAGACTCATGTGAGCCGGATCCTGGCGAAGCTGGACCTGCGCAGCCGGGTGCAGGCCGCGATCCTGGCCCAGGAGGTGGGCCTGCCCGCTCCCCCGCAGCGGTGAGACGGGCCCGCTGGGCGCGCCGACAGTTCTCGGCGGACCGGTGCCGGCGTGGTTGGCCTGCTCACGACGTGTCAGGCTAGGGCGGTGAGCACGCCGGGCGATGGGGAGCTGTCGGCCACGCTGCGCCGGATCGAACGATCGGCGGGGGCGTTGGCCACCTCCAGCGTGGCCCGGATGGACGAGACGCTGCCCTGGTTCCGGGCACTGCCGGCCGACCAGCGCTCCTGGGTGATGCTGGTGGCCCAGGCGGGCGCGAGGTCGCTGGTGCAGTGGCTGCGCGACGGCGGCGGCACGGCGGACAGCACCCAGGAGGTCTCGGACGAGGTCTTCGCCGCCGCCCCGCAGGCGCTGGCCCGGTCGATCACCCTCCAGCAGACCGTGGCGTTGATCAAGGTGACGATCGACGTGGTCGAGGAGCAGGTGGCGCACCTGGCCGCCGAGGGTGAGGAGCAGCAGCTACGCGAGGCGGTGCTGCGCTTCTCCCGGGAGATCGCGTTCTCCGCCGCCCGGGTGTACGCGCGGGCCGCCGAGTCGCGCGGCGCCTGGGACGCCCGGTTGCAGGCGCTGCTGGTCGACGCGCTGTTGCGCGGTGACTCGCCGGACGTCCTGGCCAGTCGGGCCGCCGCGCTCGGCTGGGCGGACGCCCCGCCGGTGGCGGTGGCTGTCGGCCGGTCGCCCGGCGGCGAGGTCTCGGCGGTGCTGCACGTGGTCTACCGGCAGGCCCGCCGGATCGGCGTGGAGGTGATCGGCGGCGTCCACGGCGACCGGCTGGTGATCGTGCTGGGCGGCGCGCCTGACCCGCTGACCGCCACCGCGAAACTGCTGAGCGCGTTCGGGGACGGCCCGGTGGTGGTCGGTCCCGCCGTACCGAGCCTCGACGAGGCGACCGAGTCGGCGCGGGCCGCGCTGTCCGGCTTTCGGGCCGCACCGGCCTGGCCGAGCGCGCCCCGGCCGGTGCCGGCCGCCGACCTGCTGCCGGAGCGGGCCCTCGCCGGCGACGCCGAGGCCCGTCGGCGGCTGCGTCACGATGTGTACGCGACGCTGGTGCGCGCCGGTGGGGAACTGCTGGCGACCCTGGACGCCTTCCTGGCCGCCGGTGGCACGCTGGAGAGCGCGGCTCGGGCACTGTTCGTGCACCCGAACACTGTGCGCTACCGGTTGCGGCGCATCGCCGAGGTGACCGGGTTCTCGCCACTGTCGCCGCGCGACGCGTTCGCCCTCCAGGTCGCGCTGACAGTGGGTCGGTTGGATCCGGTCGCCCCGCTGGCCTCGGCGGTCCCGACTCAGACAATGACCCCGGCTACCCGGAAATCCACCCAAACAGAGGATGATCCCCGCCGATCTTTGTAGGAAACCTCTAAAGGTCCTAGTGTGGTTTGGTCGAAGGCGGCACCGCGTTACCCGCCTTTATCCGGAAGAGTCATAGACGTGCTCGCCGTACTTAGTCCCGGCCAGGGTTCTCAGAAACCCGGCTTCCTGACCCCCTGGCTCGACCTGACCGGCACCGAGGCGCGGCTGCGCGACTGGTCGGCGCTGGCCGGGGTCGACCTGCTGCACCTGGGCACCGACGCCGACGCCGACGAGATCAAGGACACCGCCCGCACCCAGCCGTTGCTGGTCGCCGCGGCGTTGCTCGCGGCCGAGCACCTGCCGCTCGACGGCGTCGCAGTCACCGCCGGCCACAGCGTCGGCGAGTTGGGTGCCGCCGCCCTGGCCGGTGTGCTCTCGGCCGACGCCGCGATCACACTGGCCGGCGTCCGCGGCCGGGAGATGGCCGCCGCGTGCGCGCTTGAGCCGACCGGAATGGCCGCGGTGCTCGGTGGTGACCCCGACGAGGTGATCGCCGCGATCGAGGCGAACGGGCTCTACCCGGCCAACCGCAACGGCGCCGGGCAGATCGTCGCCGCGGGTGCCCTGGACGGGCTGGACAAGCTCGCCGCCGCGCCGCCCGCCCGGACCCGGATCATCCGACTCCAGGTGGCCGGCGCCTTCCACACCCCGTACATGGCTCCGGCCGAGACCGCGCTCGCCGCGGAGGCCGCCGGGATCACGCCCGCCGACCCGGCCCGGACCCTGCTGTCGAACCTCGACGGCGCCGCTGTCGACAACGGCGCGGCAATGGTGCAGCGCCTCGTTCGTCAGGTCACCGCGCCGGTGCGCTGGGACCTGTGCATGCGGACGCTGGCCGACCTCGGGGTCACCGGCGTGATCGAGCTGCCCCCGGCCGGCACCCTCGCCGGCCTGGTCAAGCGGGAACTCAAGGGCGACGGCGCCCCGGAGATCGTCACCCTCAACACCCCGGACGACCTGCCGGCCGCACGGGACCTGATCGCCCGTATCGGAGGTCGTTCATGACTGGCAGTCGCATCGTCTCGATGGGGCACTACCAGCCTTCCCGGGTGGTGACCAACGACGACATCGCCCAGCTCGTCGACACGAACGACGAGTGGATTCGCGACCGGGTCGGCATCGTCAGCCGGCGGATCGCCGACAGTGAGACCGTCGCCGACATGGCCGCCGCGGCTGCCGGCAAGGCGCTGGCCAACTCGGGCCTGACCGCCGCCGACATCGACCTGGTAGTGGTCGCCACCTGCTCCTCCATCGACCGCAGCCCCAACGTGGCCTGCCGGGTCGCCGGCAAGTTGGGCATCACCGCGCCGGGCGCGTTCGACCTCAACACCGCCTGCTCGGGCTTCGCGTACGCGCTGGGCACCGTCGACCACGCCATCCGGGCCGGGGCGTCGCGCAACGCGATCGTCATCGGCGCGGAGAAGCTGTCCGACTTCACCGACTGGACCGACCGCTCCACCTGCATCATCTTCGCGGACGGAGCCGGTGCCGCGGTGGTCTCCGCCACCGCCGACGACGAGCCGACCGGGATCGGCCCGGTCGTCTGGGGTTCGGTGCCGGACAAGAGCGACGCGGTCCGCATCGAGGGTTGGCGCCCGTACATCCAGCAGGAGGGGCAGGCGGTGTTCCGCTGGGCCACCACCGCGATCGCGCCGCTCGCGCTACAGGCCTGCGAGCGGGCCGGGGTCGACCCGTCGGAGCTGGCGGCGTTCGTGCCGCACCAGGCCAACGCCCGGATCATCGACGGCATCGCCAAGCGACTCAACATTCCCGACGCGATCATCGCGAAGGACATCGTCGAGTCCGGCAACACCTCCGCGGCGAGCGTGCCGCTGGCCCTGTCCAAGCTTGTCGAGCGCCGGGAGGTGCCCTCCGGCGCACCGGTGCTGCTGTTCGGCTTCGGCGGTGGCCTGACCTATGCCGGTCAGGTCGTCCGCTGCCCCTGATGACCCCCTCGGGCGCGTACGCGTCCAGGAGTGGCGGTCGGCGACGCCGGCCGCCGGAGAACCCCGATGAAAGGAACCAACCGCAATGACCCGTGACGAGATCACCACCGGCCTCGCCGAGATCCTCGAAGAGGTTGCCGGGGTGAACCCGGACGACGTGGCCGAGGGGAAGTCCTTCACCGACGACCTCGACGTCGACTCGCTCTCCATGGTTGAGGTAGTGGTCGCGGCCGAGGAGAAGTTCGGCGTCAAGATCCCGGACAACGAGGTGCAGAACCTCAAGACCGTCGGCGACGCAGTCAGCTACATCGCGGCGCAGTCCTGATCATGAGTCGTCCAGACGTCGTCGTCACCGGGCTCGGCGCGACGACCCCGCTTGGCGGGGACGTCGCGTCGACCTGGGACGCAATGCTCGCCGGCCGCTCCGGGGTGAGTGCCCTCACCCAGGAGTGGGCCGAGCAACTGCCGGTCCGGATCGCCGCCCAGTTGGCAGTGGAGCCGTCCGAGGTGCTGGACCGGGTCCGCCTGCGCCGCCTGGACCGTTCCGAGGCGATCGCGATCATCGCGGCGCAGCAGGCCTGGGCGGACGCCGGTCTCGCCGGTTCCGACCTGGACGGGGAGCGGTTGGCCGTCAGCGTCGGCTCCGGCATCGGCGGTGCCACCACCCTGCTCGCCCAGGACGACATCCTGGAGGCGTCCGGGCCGCGGCGGGTCTCCCCGCACACCATCCCGATGCTGATGCCGAACGGTCCGGCCGCCTGGGTGGGGCTGGAGCTGGGCGCCAAGGCCGGCGTGCACTCGGTGGCCAGCGCCTGCGCCACCGGCGCCGAGGCGATCGCCCTCGGCCTGGACATCATCCGCTCCGGCCGGGCCGACGTGGTGGTGGCCGGCGGCACCGAGGCGGTCATCCACCCCCTGCCGATCGCCGGCTTCAGTTCGATGCGGGCCATGTCGACCCGCAACGACGACCCGGAGCGGGCCTCCCGCCCGTGGGACCGGGGCCGGGACGGCTTCGTCCTCGGCGAGGGCGCCGGCATCGTGGTGCTGGAGCGGGCCGAGCACGCCGCGGCCCGGGGCGCCCGGGTGTACGCGCGCCTCGCCGGCGCCGGCATCACCTCCGACGCGTACGACATCGTGCAGCCGCACGCCGAGGGCGAGGGCGCCATCCGGGCCATCGCCAAGGCGATCGCCGACGCGGACGTGGCGAAGCGTGACATCGTGCACGTCAACGCGCACGCCACGTCGACCCCGGTCGGGGACATGCTGGAGATCGGTGGGCTGCACAAGGCTCTCGGCGATCACCCGGTGCTGTCCGCGACGAAGTCGATGACCGGTCACCTGCTCGGTGCGGCCGGCGCGCTGGAGTCGATCGCCACCATCCTGGCGATCCGCGACAGTGTCGTCCCTCCGACGATCAACCTCGACGACCCCGAGCCAGGCCTCACCCTGGATGTCGCCGCGCACAAGGCCCGCCACATGGAGATCCCGGCCGCGTTGAACAACGCGTTCGGCTTCGGCGGCCACAACGTGGCTCTCGTCTTCGCCCGCCCCTGAGATCCTGCGAAAGGGCCCCTCTTCGTCGAGAGGAGGGGCCCTTTCGTCGTTCAGCCTCGGTTGCGGGGGTGCTGTTTGGCGGTGCGCTCGTTGCCGTGGCGGTAGTTGCCGGTCCAGCGGGCCATCACCAACTGCGGGTCGTCGTCGACCTCGGCCAGGAACTCTTCGGCCCGAGCGCCGCGCAGCGTGCCGGCGACCCGGCCGTGGTGGGTGATCACCACAGTGCCGTCCGCCCGTTGCACGTGCCGGAATCCTGCTGCCGCTCCCATGGGGTGAGGCTGTCAGACCGACCGGCCGGGGGCGACCCGATTTCCGTCGTGCCGGGCGCACGATGCCGATTGACGTCGAGAGACCGCACCGCTTAGATGGGCCGACTGAAGATCGACTGACGGGGATCACCACAATGGACGTTCGTACCCGCGTCGCCGTGTCGGCGGCACTCACCCTCGGACTGCTGGCCGGCTGCGGCGACGACGCCGACGCTCCGGCCGGGCCCGCGGCCGGCAGCCCGGCCGCACAGGCCGCTGGCGAGCCCTGGTACGACGAGACGACCCCGGCGTCGCCCGGCGGCACCACCGGCGGCACCGGTTCCCCCTGCCCGGTACCGGTGACGTTTCCGCTGGCCGACGGGTGGACGGCGAAGGCGATCGAGCCGCCCAAGGGCGAGCTGGCCGAGGTGGTCGGCGAAGCCCTCACCAAGCGCGGCGGCACCACCGCCCGCTGCGAGGTGGACGGCCGGCCGGCCGGCGGCGGATTCCTACGGATCTGGGCGGCGGACTCACCGACTGTCACGCCGCGCGCCGCGTTGGAGAGTTTCGCCGCCGGGGCCGGCGAGACGGTCGCCGGCCAACAGTTCCGTGACCTCCGCGCCGGCGGCTTCGACGCCACCGAGATGACCTGGCTCGCCACCAACCCGCTGGTCGAGGAGGAGGATGAGTCGCGGAACTGGGCGCTGGCCGTCCAGTCGGCGGGGCAGACGCTCGTCTTCGCGGTCAACGAGGGGCTGATCACCGAACGGACCGACGTGCTGCCGGCGTACCGGCTCGCGGTGCGGGGGCTCGCGAAGGGCGACTGAGGTGGGCATTGACCGGGCCGTGCCGGACGGTCAGGTACCGCAGGTCGTGGCGGGCAGTCCGGGGACGGTCACCGGGGACCGGCCGCCCGGCCGGGCCTTGCCGGCGAGCACGGCGGCCAGGCCGGTCATCGACGCCCGGCTGGACGAGTAGGTCGCCAGTAGCGTCGGTGACTTCGCGTCGGCCAGCACGTACGGGGTGTCCATGGCGACGGTCACCGCCGCGTCGGGGCTCAGGTCCTTGGCGCCGTCGCCGTAGCCCACCAGGTGCACGATCGTGCCGCCGCTGGGCTTGACCTGCACCCCGGCGGCGGTCAGCGCGGCGGTGAGCGTGGCCCGGGTGCCGTCCCGACCGCCGGACGAGGTGACGGTGACCGGTCCGCGTACCGCTTTGCCGCAGGCGCCCTTCAGCACGGTGACGGCGGCGACGGCCAGCGCGTCGGCCGCCGCCCGGTGCGCCGGGGTGTTGAGCGTTGACATCTGCGCCGCCGGCAGCTCCGCGAGCTGGAACTTCATGGTCAGCACCCGGGTGACCGCCTCGACCAGCCGGGTCCGGGGCAGGGATCCGCCGCGCAGCGCGGCGAGCAGCCCGTCGTACGCCTGACCGACGTTCGGGGTCATCAGGATGAGGTCGTTACCGGCGTTGAGCGCCCGGACCGCCGCCTCGCCGGGGGCCCAGCGCATCGCGGGCGGCATGTTCATCCCGTCGGTGATCACCACACCCTTGAAGCCGAGTTGGCCGCGCAGCACGTCGGTGAGCAGTTTGTGCGAGAACGTCGCCGGGGTTCCCGGGTCGATCGCGCGCGCGTCCAGGTGACCGGACATCACGGCCATCGCGCCCGCGTCCATCCCGGCGGTGAACGGCGGCCACGCGCCGCTCTGCAACGCCGCGGCGGACTGCGTGAGCACCGGAAGGTCCTGGTGCGAGTCGTCGGCGCTGTGGCCGTGCCCGGGGAAGTGCTTCAGGGTGGCAGCGACCCCGACCGCCTGGAGGCCGCGGACCGCGCCGCCCACCTGCGCGGCTGCCTGCTTCGGGTCGGCGCCGTACGAGCGGGAGCCGATCACGGTGCTGCGGGTGGCCAGCACGTCGGCCACCGGGGCGAAGTCGATGTTGATGCCCATCGCGGCCAACTCGGTGCCGGCGGCCCGCCAGGCCGCCTCGGTGAGCTTCGGGTCACCGGCCGCGCCGGCCGCGAGGGCGCTGGGCAGCACTGTGACCCCGTCGCTCACCCGGGTGACGACGCCGTACTCCTGGTCGGTGCCGATGAGCAGCGGCGCCGAACCGGCGGCGAGCCGACCGCCGGCGGTCCGCAGCCCGGCGGTGAGCTCGTGCACCTGCTTGGGGTTGTCGACGTTGGTGGTCTCCTGGTTGCCCTTGGTCGGGTCGTCGGCGCTGAAGCCGACCAGGATCAGGCCACCCAGTCGGTACTTGGCGATCATGTCGGCGGGGGTGTCCACCCCGGCCAGGGCCTGGTTACCGGCCGCCGAGCCGGCGGAGACCTTCGTCGCCGAGTCGCCGTAGGCGTACGGCATCAGCACCTGGCCGACGAGGTCTTCGTCGGCCAGCGTCGCCACCAGCGCGGCAGCACGGCTGGCGGGGTCGCCGGCCGGCGGCGCTGCCGGGACGCTCGGGCCCGCGGACGTGCCGGCCGGGCTGGGCGTCGGCGTGGGGCGCTCCGGGTCACCGGAGCAGCCGGAGACGAGCAGGGCGGTCAGGGCTGCGACAGCGACACTGGCGCGCCACGGGCGATTCGACACGCCGCCCATCCCACCAGCTTCTCCCTTATCGGGGCAACTTGACCTTACCGGTCGTCAGCGCTGCGACGGCGTCCGGCCAGCGGCCCGCCGGCCGGTCAGCCGACCCGAGTGAGCAAGGTCACCGGGGCTCCGTCGCCGGCGTACCGGTAGGGCTCCAGGTCAGCGTCCCACGCCGTGCCGAGCGCCTTATCGAGGGCGTGCGCCAGCGCCTCGGGGGCCCGGGAGGCGGCCATCAGCGCCCGAAGGCGGTCCTCGCCGAGCTGAATGTCGCCGGCCACGCCCACCGTTGCCCGGAACAGGCCACGGGCTGGCACGTACATGAAGCGCTCACCGTCGGCGCCGGGACTCGGCTCCTCGGTGACCTCGAAACGGATCATGGGCCACTGCCGTAGGGCAGCAGCCAGCTCGGCGCCCGTCCCCGGACGACCGGTCCACCCGCACTCGGCCCGGCGTGCGCCGGGGTCGACGGGCTGAGCCGTCCACTGCAGGTTGACCGGCGCGGCTAGGACGCGCGCGATCGCCCACTCGACGTGTGAGCACACGGCGAGCGGGGTCGAATGGACGTATACGACGCCACGCGTTGGCACGGTGACCTCCCGGAGAGCGAGGTGCGTCTTCCCCTACGACCTCGTCCACCCAGGTGGCTGCTGCAACACATGATGACTCCTGTGACGCATGGTGCGCCAGAGAATCGGAAAAAACGCCGGGTGGAATAGCCGGACGGGTGGTCGCCGTTGCCCCTCAGGACACCGCGACGACCAGCATGATGTCGTGGTCCTGTACAGTTCCACCGGCGGCTTATGCCGCGTTACACCTTCGCGGGTCGAGTCACGTACGACCCGCACACAGCCCCCGGACGTCCAGTCCTCCCGTACGTCTTGCAAGGAGTACCTCCGTGGCGAGCAACACCTCTAAGACCGCGCGCGCGTCCGTCCGGGCCGGCCAGGCTGGCCAGGGTGGCGCCCTCAGCGTGCTGGGCGAGTTCAAGTACCTCATCCCGCTCAACGGCGGCAAGCACGCCTACGTGCGGAACCTGACCAACGGCAAGACCGCGCACCTGCGCACGGACTCCGACGCCTTCGTCGAGGAGATCCGCGTTCTGGCCGCCGCCGGCCACGCCGCCAAGATCCGGGCGGAGATCAACAACCTGGCTGCCACCCACCCGGGTGACGGCTGGGAGGCCACCGAGAAGCGTCTGGTCGCGGCCGGCGTCTTCGAGGGCTGAGCCCTCCCCCACGCACCAACGAAACCGCCCGCCGGGAGTTCCCGGCGGGCGGTTTCGCGTGTCCGGAGGCCGGGTCAGCCTGGATCGAGCAGGGCAACCTCGCCGGTGGCCAGGTCGTAGAGGCCGCCGACCACTGCCACCCGGCCGGCAGCCACCGGCCCGGCCAGCAGATCGTCCTCGCGCAGGGTGCGCACCGTGCGCCGGACGTGCCGGCGGATCGCCAGCGGCTGCACCGCCGGATCGTCGAGCCCCGCCTCGGTCACCGCCGGGGCGATCTCGTCCACCAGGTGCGCCAGCGACCCGCCGGGACGCTGCCCGGTGCGCAGCGACTCCACGGTGGCCTGCACCGCGCCGCACCGCTCGTGGCCGAGAACCATCACCAGCGGTACGCCGAGTTGCCCGACCACGTACTCGATCGAGCCGCAGACCGCGCGATCGAGCACGTGCCCCCCGGTACGGATCACGCAGATCGCGCCGAAGGTCTGATCGAAGATCGCCTCCAACGGCACCCGGGAGTCGATGCACCCCAGCACCACTGCGTACGGCTGCTGGTCGCCGGAGGCCGCTGCGGCGGCCGTGACGTCGTGTCCATGCACCGGCTGGCCACTGACGAACCGCCGGTTGCCGGCGAGCAGGTCGGCAAGCGCGGCGCGGGGCGTACCGCCGGCCTGCCGCCCCTGCCCCGACGTCGCGCCCATGGGTGCTCCCGACGACCCCATGCCGTTCAGCTTGGCCCGCCGCCGTCCGGCAGGGGCGAGGTCGGGAATGTTCGCCACGCCGCGATTGGCGTGGTGTCATGGCGGGTAGCCGGTGTTACCGCCGGGTATCGGAGGTGCTGGTGGTACTGGGCGGCCCTGGGGAGGTGGCGATGCCGGAGCGGTTCGAGGTCGGTCTACCGGACGGCGTACGGCTCAACGTCGAGGCGACGGGTCCGACGGACGCCCAGGTCACCGCCATCCTGCTGCACGGCTGGACGCTGGACGGGCGCGCCTGGCACCGGCAGGTCGACGCGCTCACGGCACCGCCGTTCGGGGGTGCGGTGCGGGTGGTGGCCTACGACGCGCGGGGGCACGGCCGGTCCAGCTGCATGGCGTTGCCCACTGCCACAGTGGCCCAGTTGGGTGACGACCTGGCCGCGGTGATCGACGCGGTCGCGCCGAGCGGCCCTGTGGTGCTGGTCGGGCACTCGATGGGCGGCATGACGATCATGGAGTACGCGCACCGCCACCCCGCGCACTTCGCCGCCCGTACCGCCGGCCTGGTCTTCGTCTCGACCACCGCCGAGGGGCACACGCACACCGTCTACGGGCTCTCGCCGCGGATCGCCCGGTTGATCCGGCTGGCCGAGACGACCGGCGCCGGTGTGCTGGCCCGGTGTGGCTCGTGGCGCGCGCCCCGGGCACTGCTGAACGCGCTACAACCGAGCATCCGGTGGATGCTCTTCGGTGACCGCTGCGAGCCGGCCGACATCCGCCTGGTGACGTCGGCGGTGGCTCGGGCCTCGCTGCGCTCGATCGGCGGGTTCCGCGCCTCCATCGGCACCCAGCACCGGCTGGACACCCTCGCCGCGTTGGCCCACCTGCCCGCCGCCGCCCTGGTCGGTGACCGGGACCGGCTGACCCCGCCACCGTGTGCCGAGTCGATCGCGGCGGCTCTGCCGGCCACCGAGCTGACCGTCTGCCCCGGTGCCGGGCACATGCTGATGATGGAACGTCCGGACGAGGTCAACGCCGCGCTCACCGGCGTGGTGCGGCGGGTGCTCGCCGAATCGTCGCCGGCTCACCGTGGCGCATCGCCGCCGGCTCACCGTGGCGCGGCCCCCGCCGAGACGGGCGCCTGAGCACGTTCGCGCACCTCGGGCGCGGCGGGTCGGCTCCGGGGCCGTACTCTTCTCGGTTGGCCCGCGCGGTTCCCGCCGCCTGCCGGCGACCTCTGAAGGAGCGTGCGTTGACCGACCAGACCGGCCTGGAGCAGGAGATCGCCGTCGAGCAACGACACCTCGACCGGGTGTACGCCCGACTGGCCGAGCTGCGGCAGTCGGCCGTCCGGGCCGAGCGTGACGGCTACCGGATGGCCCGGGTGGGCACGCACGGCGCCCTGGTCGAGCGCGACGCGATGGTCTTCCACGCGGCGCAGCGGCGGCACACCCTGGACGCCGAGC
This sequence comes from Micromonospora sp. NPDC048986, assembly GCF_040649335.1. Lineage (NCBI taxonomy): Bacteria > Bacillati > Actinomycetota > Actinomycetes > Micromonosporales > Micromonosporaceae > Micromonospora > Micromonospora sp. NPDC048986. The sequence goes on along the minus strand of NZ_JBEZFJ010000008.1, from coordinate 229,508 downwards.
ACGAGGGGCTGGTCTTCGGCCGGCTGGACCTGCGCGACCGTCAGGTGCTGCACGTCGGGCGACTGGGGATCCGCGACGAGAACGCCGTGACGCTCGTCGTCGACTGGCGCGCACCGGCCGCCGCCGCCTTCTACCAGGCCACTCCGGCGCAGCCGCTGGACGTGGTGCGGCGCCGCACCATCCAGTCCCGCGCCGAGCGGGTCACCCGGATCGAGGATGACCTGCTGGACCCGACGGCCGCTCCGGAGGGGATGACCGTCGTCGGTGACGGCGCGTTGCTGGCCACCCTGTCCAAGGCCACCGGCCGGGGCATGCGCGACATCGTGGCGACCATTCAACGGGAGCAGGACGAGGCGATCCGCTCGCCCGGCTCCGGGGTGACCATCGTCGCGGGCGGCCCCGGCACCGGCAAGACCGCTGTCGCCCTGCACCGGGCCGCGTTCCTGCTCTACTCCGACCGCAGCCGCTACGCCGGCGGCGGCATCCTGGTGGTCGGACCCTCGTCGGTCTTCGTCGAGTACATCGGCTCCGTGCTGCCGTCGCTCGGTGAGGACACCGCGACCCTGCACTCGCTGGGCACCCTCTTTCCGGGGATGACCGCCACCCGGCCCGACCCGCCCGAGGTGGCGGCGGTGAAGGGCTCGCTGCGGATGCGCCGGGTGCTGGAGCGGGCGGCCCGCGACGCGGTGCCGGACGGCCCGGGTGAGCTGCGGTTGCTCTACCGGGGCACACTGCTGCGGTTGGACCGGACCGCGTTGGACCGGATCCGGGACCGCGCGCTGCAACGTGGCGCACGACGCAACGAGGTGCGCCGCGCCGGTTTCGACGGGGTGTTCGCCGCGCTCTGGACGCAGGCCCGTGAGCTGAGCAGCGGTCGACTGCCGGAGCAACCGGCCTTCGAGGCAGAGATCGCCGAGCGGTCGGAGTTTCGGGAGTTCCTCAAGGCGTGGTGGCCTCGGCTGCACCCCCGGCACGTGCTCGGCTGGCTCGCGCAGCCGGACCGGCTGCGCCGGTACGCCGGGGGGATCCTCTCCTCGGCGGAGATCCGGCTGCTCAACGCCGCGTACCGGAACCTGGACTCGGCCGGGCTGACAATCGCCGACGTGGCGTTGCTGGACGAGTTGGACGCGCTGCTCGGTAAGCCCGCGCAGCCGGCCCGCGCGCGACGCGATCCGTTCCAGCTCGCCGGCGGCGTCCGTGAGCTGAGCACCCTCGGTGAACGGCAGCGGGCGGCCCGCGCGGCGGCCCGGGAGCGCCCGGAGGACTACCGGGAGTACGCGCACGTGGTGGTGGACGAGGCGCAGGACGTCTCGCCGATGCAGTGGCGGATGATCGGTCGGCGCGGCCGGCTGGCCTCCTGGACGGTGGTGGGCGACCCCGCCCAGACCGCGTGGACCGGCGATCCGGAGGAGCTGGCCCGAGCCCGCGACCAGGCGCTGGGCCGGCGCAAGCGGCACGACTTCACGCTCACCACCAACTACCGCAACTCGTCGGAGATCTTCGCGGTGGCGGCGGCGGAGATCCGTCGGCTCTACCCGGACCTGCCGCTGCCGACCGCCGTCCGCTCCACCGGGGTCGAGCCGGTGGAGCTGGTGGTGCCCGCGACGGGGTTGGAGACCGCGACAGTGGAGGCCGCCGCCGGCCTGCTGGCCGAGGTGGAGGGCACGGTCGGCGTGATCACGCCGGTCCCCCGCCGGGACGAGGTCGCCGGGTGGTTGGGCGCGCTCGGCGCGCCGAGGTTGCAGGTGGTGACCAGCCTGGAGGCCAAGGGCATGGAGTACGACGGGGTGGTGCTGGTCGCCCCGAGCGAGATCCGGGCGGATCCGGGGGCCGGGGTACGCACCCTGTACGTGGCGCTCTCCCGGGCCACTCAGCGGCTCACCACCATCGACCCGACCGGCTGACGTGTGCGGACTGCCGCCAGGGAAGATCCTGGGCATACACTTGCACACATAGCGATGTGAGCATACATTTGACCGGGTCCCGGCCAGCGGCGGAAGGTGGTTCTCGTGGGCGCAGGTCATGACCACCACCATGGGTCCGTCGCCAATGCCGCACACCAGCACCGAGGTCGACTCTGGGCGGCATTCGGCCTGCTCGCCACCCTGATGGTGGTCGAAGCGGTGGTCGCCCTGCACACCGGCTCGCTCGCCCTGCTCTCCGACGCCGGGCACATGTTCACCGACGTGCTCGGCATCGGAATGGCGCTCGCCGCCATCACGGCGACCCGGCGGGCCACCGGCGACCCGCAGCGCACCTTCGGGCTCTACCGGCTCGAGGTGCTCGCCGCGCTGGCCAACGCCGTCCTGCTCTCCGGCGTCGCGATCTACGTGGTGATCGAGGCGATCCGCCGTTTCGGTGACCCGCACCAGGTCATCGCCGGCCCGATGCTCGCGGTGGCAGTGCTCGGCCTGCTCGCCAACATCGCCGCCTTCGCGCTGCTGCGCGCCGGGGCCCGCGAGAGCATCAACCTCCAGGGCGCCTACCTGGAGGTGCTCGGCGACCTGCTCGGCTCGCTCGGCGTCATCGGCGCGGCGCTGCTCATCACCGTCACCGACTGGTGGTGGGCCGACCCCCTGGTCGCGGTCGCCATCGGCGTGTTCATCCTGCCGCGCACCTGGCGGCTGGCCCGCGCCGCCATCCGCATCCTGGTGCAGGCCGCCCCGGAGCACCTCCAGGTGACGGCCGTGCACGACCGGCTCGCCGCCGTCCCCGGGGTCGTCGAGGTCCACGACCTGCACGTCTGGACGCTCACCTCGGGCATGGAGGTGGCCTCCGCCCACCTGACCATGGCACCCGGCGCGGAGGTCGGCGCGGTGCTCACCGCGGCGCGTACGGCCCTGCACGACGATTTCCGCATCGAGCACGCGACGTTGCAGATAGAGCCCGGCGCCGCCTCTGGAGCCTGTGGCTCCATCGAATGGTGACGGAGCCGTAATTTTCCGTGGTGACGCACGCACCGTCCGTCACATTGGCTGCACCGGCCCCACCGGCACCGGTAGGCTCGGTCCCGGCCTCCACCAGGCGGCGCCCTCCCGGCGCCGGTGGCGGTCGCCGCCTAATCGCCCAGCTGGGCGAACCGGGGAACCATGTTCCTGGGGTGCATCCGCGTCAGCGGTAGGGATCTTCCGTCCCGAACCCGTCAGCTAACCCGGTCGGCGGCTGACGGAAGGACATGCGCAGTGGCACCAGCACGACCACCCGCCGCCCGACTGGCGGCCCTGATCGTCGCGATGTTCGCCCTCGGCGTCGCGCTTCCGGCCGGCACCGCCTCGGCCGCTCCCCCGACCGGCCTACGGGCCGCCGCACCCGACTCCGACGAGGAGGGCGGCACCCCGGCGTTGCGCGCCCAACTCGAGGCGGCCAGCAAGGGCTACCTGGACGCGAAGCGCGCCCTGGACACCTCAGTGCAACGGCAGCAGCAGCTGGCCACCCAACTGAAGACCATCGAGGTCGAGATCGACCAGCGCAACGGCAAGGTCGGCGAGATCGCCGAAGTGGCCTACCGCACCGGCCGGCTCGGTGCGATGTCGGCGCTGCTCAACAGCAACACCCCCGAAGGCTTCATGGACCGGGCGGCCGCGCTGGACGCGGTGGCGGCCAACGAGGACCGGGTGCTGCGCGACCTGCTGAACAGCAAGGACAAGGCCAATCGCACCCGAGTCGCCCTGGACGGCGAGATCAACGAACAGCGCAAGCAGGTCGCGGTGATGGCCAAGCGCAAGGAGCAGGCCGAACGGGCCCTGACCGTGGCCACCACACCCAGACCGCAGACCACCGGCGACGCCGGCTCCAACCGGGGCACCTCCAACGCCAACGCGACGGCCGCGCCGCGCAACTCCGACGGCTCCTGGCCCTCCGAGTCGTGCAGCGTCAACGATCCCACCCCGGCCAGCGGCTGCATCACCCCCCGCACCCTGCACGCGCTCAACCAGGCCAAGGCCGCGGGGTTCACCCGGTACGTCTCGTGCCACCGCCCCAGCGGCTCCGGTGAACACCCGAAGGGCCGGGCCTGCGACTTCGCGGCGCAGAAGGGCGGCTTCGGCGGGAACGCCACCGGCGGCGACAAGACCTACGGCAACAACCTGGCCGCGTACTTCATCCGCAACGCGGACCGGCTCGCCGTGCTCTACGTGATCTGGTACCGGCAGATCTGGCTGCCCAGCAGCGGGTGGAAGTCGTACAGCGGGGCGCACGGGACCCCGTCGACCGACCACACCAACCACGTCCACCTGTCGGTCTACTAACCCAGCCGTCGTGATGCCTGTGAGTCATCGTGATGACTCACAGGCATCACGTGCGTCCGGGGGCCGGGCTACGTCGCCGGGCGTACCCCTGATGTCGTCGCTCGTCGGACGACCCGGCCGCGGTCCGCGGGCAGCATCGCGGTATGCCTCGGATCCGACCCACCACCCGCAAGGCGCTGCTCACCCTGCACCTCGTCACCTCGCTCGGCTGGCTCGGCGCCGACCTGGTGCTGCTCACCCTCGGCATCGCCGTGCAGCGGGGTGCCGACCCGGCGGTGGTCTATCCGGTCACGGCCCTGGTCGGCACGGTGCTGTTCGCGCCGCTGAGCGTCCTGGTCTGGCTGATCGGAGTCGCCAGCTCGCTGCTCACCCCGTGGGGCCTGCTGCGCCACCGCTGGGTGCTGGTCAAGCTCGTGCTCACCACCGTGATGGTCGGGCTGGTGCTGTTCCTGCTCACCCCGAACCTGCGCCACGCCGGAGCGGTCGGCGCCGCCCTGCCGGCACGCGATCGCGCCGACCTGGTCATCGCGCCGGCGGTGTCGACCAGCCTGATGATCATCGCGACGGTGCTGTCCACCTACAAGCCGTGGGGTCGACGTCCCGCCGCCCGACCGGCCCGCACAACCCGTGATCGCGCCGCAACCACGATCTAGGCTCCTCTTCCGCTGCACGCCGCCAGCAGGTCAAGGCCGTAGCGCCAAGCGCAAGTAGCCTGCCCTGCCCCGCAAGTGGCCTGCCCGGCCCCGCGAGTGGCCTGCCCGGCCCCGCGATCTTGCACTTAGTGTCCCGACACATGGGGCATTCCGCTGATATCTACAACCGAAACTGCAAGATCGACGCAGCGGGGCGGGGCGGGGTGGGCGGGGGCGGGGTGGGCGGGGCGGGTCAGGTGGGCGGGGGGTTGCTGGTGCGGTCGAGGGCGGCGCCCAGCCGGGTGGCGAGGGCGAGGTGAGCGGCCTGGGCCTGGCGGAACGCGTACCGGAACAGTGGCGTCGGTGCGGTCAGGGTGATCTCGACGTCGATGCGGACCAGCCCGTCCGGTTCGGCGCGTAGTCGGGTGTGGTTTCGCACCGTGGTGGCCGGCCACTGGCGGGCCACCGTGACGATCTCGTCGGCCTCGCTGATCAGCACGTCCGCGTGGTACGTGGTCCGGAAGCGCAGCGGACCGGCCGCCAACCGATCGTTGATCGTGTAGCTGGCCTGGGCGCCGGACCGGGGTGGCACCCGGCGAACCCTGACGATCAGCGGATGCAGCTCGCCCTGCCGGGTCAGGTCGCTGAGCAACGCTGCCGCCTCGGCGGGTGAGCACCGGGCCTGGACGGTGTAGCTGAAGGTATCGCTGCTGAGCACACCGTCTCCCGCCGTCGCTTGTCGCCCGATCGTCCCGTACCGATGTCTGGCTGGCAACGCCCCGGGCTCTCCGCGCCGCGCCGGAGCGGACCGATGCGACGACCCGCCACCACCTGCGCCATTAGGGTCGGTTAGTGCGAAATCTTCCGAAAGTGCCGGAGGGCGGCCAGCATGAACGGCGATGACCGATGAGTGGGCACGTGATGGTCTTCGCGCCCACCCCGCAGCTGACGGTGACTGTGGACCAGCCCAACGACCACCCCGAGCTGCACCTGCACCCTGGCGGGCAGGGCGTCTGGCAGGCCCGGATGGTGATCTCCCTCGGCGTCGACGTGGTGCTCTGCGCCGCCCTCGGCGGTGAGATCGGCCAGGTGCTGGAGCCGCTGCTGGTCAGCGAGGGCGTCGACCTCAAGGTGGTGGTCCGTGACTCCGGCAGCGGCGGGTACGTGCATGATCGCCGCGAGGGCTCCCGGCAGGAGATCGCCGACGTGCCCGGGCAGCCACTGAGTCGGCACGAGATCGACGAGCTGTACAACCTCGCCCTCGGCGAGGGCCTGCGGGCCTCGGTGAGCATCCTCAGTGGGCCGAACGAACCGTGGCTCGTACCTGCCGACCTGTACCGACGCTTCGCCGCCGACCTCGGCGCGAACGGCGGACGGGTGGTGGTCGACCTCTCCGGCGACCACCTCGGTTCGGTGCTGGAGAGCGGGGTGTTCTTCCTCAAGGTGAGTCACGAGGAGTTGATCCGCGACGGCCGCGCTCGCAGTGACGACACCGAGGAACTGACCCGGGCCATGTACGAGTTGCACGCGGGCGGCGCCGAGACGGTGGTGGTGAGCCGCGCCGACCAGCCGGCGTTGGCGCTCGTCGACGGGGAGCTGTTCCAGGTCGAGATGCCCCGGCTGGAGGCCGCCGACCCACGCGGCGCGGGCGACTCGATGACGGCCGGAGTGGCGGCCGTCGTGGCCAGGGGTGGGGACATTCGGACCGCCATCCGCACCGGTGCCGCCGCTGGCGCGCTGAACGTGACCCGGCACGGCCTGGGCACCGGGCGGCTGGACTCGATCACCGGCCTGGTGGACCGGGTCCGGCTGGTGCCGGCGGACAGCCGGCAACAGGAGCGGACCACCCCTGACGAGTTGGCCGGCCGGGTGGTCGAACGATGACAGTGCGGGTGTTGATCACCAACGACGACGGGATCGCCGCGCCGGGGATCCAGGCGCTTGCCTGGGCTGCCCGGCAGCGGGGGCTGGACGTCGTGGTGGCTGCGCCGATGGAGGAGGCGAGCGGCACCAGCGCCGCGATGAGCGCCATGGAGCGCGACGGGCGAGTCGTCGTGAACGACCACCCGCTGCCGGACCTGGCGGGTGTGCCGGCGTACGGGGTCGCCGGGTCCCCCGGGTTCATCACGCTGATCGCCCTGCACGGGGCGTTCGGCCCACCGCCGTCGGTGGTGCTCTCCGGCGTCAACCGGGGCGCCAACGCCGGCCGGGCGGTGCTGCACTCCGGGACCGTTGGCGCCGCGTTCACCGCCGCCACCAACGGCTGCCGGGCGATGGCGGTCTCCCTGGACGTGCTCTCCGCCGGCGAGGCGACGGCCGCGAGCGGTGGCGCCGCCGTGGACGCCGCCGCCCGGGTACGCGACGCCGAGCGGCACTGGGGCACCGCCGCGCGGGTCGCCCTGGACCTGCTCCCCCGCTTGACCTCCGCGCCCATGGAGAGCGTGCTCAACGTGAACACCCCGGACCTGCCGCACGGGCAACTGCGCGGGGTGCGACGCGGCACCCTGGCCAGCTTCGGTCAGGTGCAGATGACTGTGGCCGAATCCGGCCACGGGTTCGTCCGTACCTCGCTGGAGGAGCCGGGGCAGGCCGCACAGCCGGGCACGGACGTGGCGCTGCTGGCCGCCGGGTACGCGTCGGTGACGGCCATTCGCGCGGTCACCGAGGCGACCGACATCGACCTGACCGGCCTGGACGAGCAGCCCTGACGGGGACGCCCGGCGCGCTCAGGCGCCGGGCAGCACCTCGGGGGTGGCGGCGCCGGCGAAGTAGGGCTCCGGGGCTCCGAAGAGACCGAGCAGGCCGGTCACCCAGAGCTGTCGGTGCACGAACCGACTCGGCTCGGTGACCACCAGCTTGACGTCGCTGACCTCGGCTGTCTGGAAGCCGGCGACCATCGCGCTGATGCCGACCGAGTCGATGAAGGTGACCAACCTCATGTTGAGTTCGATGCGCAGAGGGCGGCCCTTGGCCAGCACCTCAGCGATCGCTTCGCGCACCTCGTACGCTGTGTCGACGTCGATCTCACCCCGTGGGGCGATCTCCACGACACCACCGGACAGGACCGACTTCACGATCGACAGGCTCACGCGAGCACCTCCACCCGCCCGTCCCCCGGGCGCCTCATCAGTACGCGGGCCGCGACCGAGAGTATTCCTCCGACGGCCTCGGTCGCCACCCCTCGGGATGAGCAATTCGCGGATCCGGGCCCACAAAGGCACCCATATCCGTACTTTTCAGCATCTGATTACTCAAGACTTTTCGTTATCTGACCATCGACGATCGGTCGTGACCGGCCCGCCGCCGAACCAGGGTAGCGGTCCGGACCCGGCGCGCCCGACAACCGGCCCATGACGTACGCCTGCCCCGTGTGCCGTCGGCGTGTCGCCCACCCCCGGTCGGCGCGACCCGCGCCCCCGGTTGCCGACGCGCCCTAGCATCGGCCGGGATACCACCGCGACGGAGAGGATCTTCGATGATCAAGCGACTTGCCGGGCTGGCCGGCGTCGGTGTTCTGCTCGCCCTCGTTCTGGCCTGCGGTTTCGGTGGCGGAGACGACGATGACGACGATGACGACGACTTCGCCAGAGGTGTCGCCGTGTCAGCGGTGCGCTGATGCGGTAGCCCGGTGCGTCACCGAATCAGCGCACCGGGCTACCGGTGCGCGGCGGAGGTCGGGGTTTGCGTCCGGCTGACGCGGGGCACTGCGGGATAGGCGACACCGTGACGCGCTGGAAAGACGCCGAAGTCCGAAGTGGCCGGCGGCTTCGGCACCCGAGGAGGTAACCACGATGTTCGGAACCAACCTGCTGGACCGCCGCAGCAAGCCGGAGCGGATCGCGGACCAGGCCTGGGAGCACCTGCTCTCAGCCGTCAGCTACGCCGGAGACAGTGTGCGGGACACCGCCCGCTCGGCCCGCCAGAACAGCAGCGACCTCGCCGACGGGGCAGGTGACCTGGTGGGATCCGCCGCCGAGGAGGCGCGACGCCGCGCCTCGCTGGCCTTCGACGCGCTCGCCGGCCGTCAGCCGGCACTGCCCTGGACGCTCCTGATCGGCGCCGCGCTCGTCGGCGCGGCGGTCGGCTGGGCCGTCGGCTCCGCCGCACGGGCCGCCGGCAGCCGGGACGACAGCGCCGTCGACGACGTGGAGTTCGTCGACGTCGACCGCCCGAACTCCCCCGCCGTCTGAAACACAGCGCCACGCCGGGCCCCGATCGACTCAGGTCGAGCGGGGCCCGGCGTGGCGTCGGGATGGACCGGTCCGCCGGGTGCCGGACCCCTCAGGCGGCCCGGCGGACCGGTGTTTCGTGGTGATCCGGGGTCCCGCCCCGGATCACCCGCTCAGCGGCTCGTGCAGGTGATGGCGGCCGGGGGCGTGTTGCTACCGGCCCACGAGCCGAGGAAGCCGGCGGTGGTGCTGGCCCCGGCGGCGAGCGCGCCGTTCCAGCCCGTGTCCCGGACCGACACGGCAGCCCCGGTCTGGGTGTGGGTGCCGCCCCAGAGCTGGTCGATCCGCTGGCCGTCGGTAAAGGTCCAGCTCAGGGTCCAACCGGCGATGGGGGCGCTTGCGACGTTGCGGACCACCAGCTCGGCCTGGAAACCACCGGACCAGGAGCCGGTCACCCGGTAGGTCGCCGCGCAACCGGCGGCCGGCGGCGGCGTGCTCGGGGGTGGCGTCGTCGGCGGTGGCGTGGTGGGCGGTGGGGTCGTCGGCGGTGGCGTGGTGGGCGGTGGGGTCGTCGGGGGTGGCGTGGTCGGGGGCTCGCCGCCGCTGCGGTCGGCGACCAGGATGCCGCGACCGTTGGTGCCGAGGTAGACCCGACCGTAGACCCGCGGGTCTCCGGTCAGCGCCTCGGTCGGATTGCCGTACTGGTGGCGGTCGTCGTTGACGCGTACCCAGGTCGCGCCGGTGTCGTCGGAGCGGTGCACGCCCGGTTGACCGTTCACCGTGCCGTAGAGGAACACGGCGGGGTTGGTCCGCCCGGGTGCCGCCTTCCCGAAACCGACGTTGCCGGAGGCGCTGACGCCGTCCAGCCTGGTGAAGCTGGTGCCGGCGTTTGTGGAGCGCCACAGGCCACCCGGCCCGGCCAGCCACAGTTCGCCGGCCCGGCCCGGCAGGGCCTTGAAACGTACGTCAGTGCTGGGCAGCCCGGTCGCCGCGGTCGGAGTGAAGCTGGCCCCGCCGTCGGTGCTCAGGTAGAAACGCCCGTCGCTGAAGCCGTAGAACCGGGTGGGGTCGACCCGGTCGGATTCGACGGTGGCGTTCGCCGGGATGCCGGTTGACGCTGCCCAGGAGTTGCCGAACCCGACCGAGTGGACGACGCGTTGGCCCGCGTCACCGGGTGCCCAGACGAAGCGGCTGCCGTCGGCCGCGGCGGCCACCGTGCCACCGAGGTTGACCCCGGACGGTTCGGTGCCCTGGAACCAGGTGGCGCCGCCGTCGGTGGAGAAGGCGACGTGACTGTCGTTGGGCCGGTCGGCGTCGGTGAAGTTGCCGGCGCGCACCAGCACCGCGGGCTTGCTCTCGGCGTAATCGAGGCTGGTGGTGGACGTGAACACCGGCTGGGTGAACAGCATCGACGGAATCGTGTCCAGGTCGGTGTGTCGGAAGCCGCCGACGTCGCCGAGCGCGCTGATCAGGGGTGCGCCGCTGGGCGGGCTGATCAGGTCGAGGACCGCCGTTTCCTCCAGCCCTCTGACCATGGGTCGAAGGGTGAACTGGCCGCCGGTGTCCCACCGGGTCAGGTCGGTGGTGCCGTAGATGGTGGCGCCGGTGCCGTACATCATGCGGTTGGAGTCGTGTGGGTCGATCTCCACCGACTCGTTCATCCAGCCGAGCTTTGGCGCGTCCTCCGGGGGTGCCGGGTTGACACCGAAGGTCAGCCAGGGCACCGAGCTGATGTCCATGGTGTAGCGGCGGGACCTCTCCGGGTAGTTGCTGAACTCCCAGATCCGCGTCCAGGTCGCCCCGCCATCGGTGCTGCGGAAGAAGATCGCGTCCGGCCACCAGGAGACCTGGGTGGCCACCAGCAGGGTGTTCGGGCGTTGCCTGTCGATGGTCAGCCCGCTGTAGCCGAAGTAGGCGTCGGCGCTGGTGGAGGGCACCGGGCTGATCCGCGTCCAGGCCCCGGTCGACCGGGTGAACTTCCAGACGTCGCCCTTGCCGCCGTCGTACGGGCCACCGGTGTCGCTGGTGGCGATGTAGAGGTGGCCCCCGACCGGGTCGACGACCCCCTTGTGGGCCAGGTAGCCGGTGGGCTGACCGGGGAGGCGTGCCCAGGTGACGCCGCCGTCGGTGCTGCGGTAGACCGGGTTCTGCTTGTCCGCCACTCCCACGTAGATGGTCTGCGTGGTGGAGCCGGCGGTGCCGGTGCTCTTGTCGAAACTGACAAAGGTCAGGCCCTGGTTCTGCCCGTTGTAGCCGTTCGGGTCGCTGGGGTCCGCCCGGTAGTTGCCGACGTTGGGGAAGGCGGTGACGCGGGCCCAGGTCACGCCGTGGTCGGTGCTGCGCCACAGCCCGTTGCCGCCCTCGGCGCCGTAGTAGACGATGCTGTTCCGGTTGGGGTCGACGGCGAGCCGCTCCCCCATTCCCCGGCCCGGCATGTTGCCGCCGTTCTTGAACGGCAGCTCGGTGGCCTGCCAGGTGGCGCCCTTGTCGGCCGAGCGCAGGATCGCGCCGTTGTTCGGGTCCCAGCCGTTGGTGTACATGCCGACCGCGGCGTACACCCGGTTGGTCTGCACCGGGTCGGTGGCGATGCTGACCACGCCGTTGTAGCCCCACCGGTCGGCGCCGACCCAGTCGAGCAGCGGCGTCCAGGACTGGCTGCTCTGTTCCCAGCGGTACGCCCCGCCGATGTCGGTGCGCGCGTAGATGAGGTTCTTCTCGGTGGGGTTGAAGACGATGCCGGGCACGAAGCCGCCACCGCCCACCGGGACGTTCCGCCAGGTGTACGCCTCCGCTGCGGCCGGGTTGGGGGCCGACCCGGCGGCGGTGAACGGGACCACCACGACGGCTGTGGCGGCGGCCAGCACGGACACGACAGTGCCGGCGAGACTTCTCCGCATCTGCGGTTCCTCTCGGGATGGAGCCCCGGGGGACGGGGTCGATCGCCTGGGTGACGCCGTGGCCCGGGGGACGAGCACGACGACGGGGACGGGCAGAGCTGCCCTGGCTCCACCACCCGACGCGACGGCTCCCGCGATCGAGGAACGCGATTACCGTAACCGAAATCGGCTCGCTTTGGAAGCGCTCCCATCATCGATGTTCGTTCCCGGTCCCCAGCCGTGGCGCCCAGGTCGGGCCGCGCCGTCACCCGGTCCGGGCGAGGGCGGCTCACCCGGGGCGGCGGCACCATCGCAGCACGGCGGACTCCGGCCGCGGCCACCACACGGTCCGCCATCGCAACAGCGGAGGAGGGACAGATGGCCATCGCGGAGATCAACCGCACCGACCAGGACATCCAGTCCGCCGTTCTCGACGAGCTGACCTGGGAACCGCGGGTGCAGCCGCACGAGATCGGCGTGACAGTCGCCGAGGGCGTCGTCACCCTGACCGGTCGCGTGGACAGCTACGCGAAGAAGTGGGCCGCCGAACGGGCCACCCACCGGGTCGCCTCGGTCCGGGCGGTCGCCAACGACGTGGCGGTACAGCTCACCAACGGCACCGAGCGCGCCGACAGCGACCTGGCCGCCGCGGCCAGCCACGGGCTGGAGTGGGACGCGTTCGTGCCCATCGAGAAGCTCCAGGTCACCGTCTCGGCCGGCTGGGTGACGCTGCACGGCGACGTCGAGTGGGAGTACCAACGCCGAGCCGCCGAACGCGCTGTCGCCCGGCTGGCCGGCGTACGCGGGGTGAGCAACGGCATCACCGTCAGACCGGCCACCGCGCCGGACGCCCGCGACGTGGCCGACCGGATCGTCGACGCCCTCGCCCGGGCCGGGGCGACCGAGGCCGAACGGATCAGCGTCCGGGTGCACGGCGACACCGCGATACTTGCCGGCTTGGTGCACTCGATGCCCGAACGGGACGAGGTCGAGCAGGTGGCCTGGTCCGCGCCGGGCATCCGGGAGGTGCAGAACCACATCGCTGTCGCCCCGGGACTGCGCTGAGCGGGGGCGGGCGCCCGCTGGGCGGGCGCTGAACGGGCGCGCAACCACCCGGGGTGGGTGAGTCCGTCTCACCCACCCCGGGAGCAGGCTGGTGGCATGAGTGATCCGAACGGGCTGATCCAGCCGGGGCGCGCCGCGCCCGGTTTCACACTGCCGGCCACCCCGGACGGGGCTCTGCTGGGGCCTGAGCGGTTCCGTGGCCGGCCGGTAGTGCTCGCCTTCTACCCCGCCGACTGGAGTCCGGTCTGCGGCGACCAGATGTCGCTCTACCAGTCGGCGGCACCCGTCTTCGCCCAGTACCGGGCGGTGGTGCTCGGCCTGTCGGTGGACAGCATCTGGTCACACCGGGCCTTCGCGGAGAGCCGGGGCATCGAGTTCCCCCTGCTGGCCGACTTCGAGCCCAAGGGCGAGGTGGCCCGCAGCTACGGCGCGTACATGGCGAACGGTGAGGCGGCCCGCGCGCTGGTGGTGCTGGACCCGGCGGGGAAGGTGACCTGGAGCTACCTGTCACCGCCGGACGTCAACCCCGGCGCCGACGGCATCTTCGACGCGCTGGACCAACTCGCCGCCGATCGGAAGGTGATGGCCGGATGAGCACTCCACTGCAGGTCACCGCCCGACTTCGAGATCCGGTGACCACCGACGACCACATCCGGGGGCCGGCCGACGCGGCGGTGACCATCGTCGAGTACGGCGACTTCCAGTGCCAGTTCTGCGGTGCCGCGTACCCGAACCTGCACGAGTTGCTGCGGCAGCGGGCCGACACCGTACGGCTGGTCTACCGCTACTTCCCGATCGCCAACGTGCACCCCTACGCCGAACGGGCCGCCGAGACGGCCGAGGCCGCCGGGGTCCGGGGCCGGTTCTGGGAGATGCACGACTGGCTCTACGAGCATCAGGACCAGCTCGACCCGGTGCACCTCTCGCTCGGCGTCGAGCAGGTCGGGTTGCCGCCGGACGAGTTGAACGCCGAGGTGGAGAACCGTGCGCACGCGGACCGGGTGCGTCGGGACTTCGTGGGGGGCATCCGCAGCGGGGTGAACGGCACCCCGACCCTGTTCGTGAACGGCATCAGGCACGACGGCGGGTACGACCTGCCCGACCTGCTGACCGCGGCGGATTCCGCCGCCAACGCCTGACCCGCTCAGATCAGCCGCAACTCGCGCGCCCGCCGGACCGCCTCGCGCCGGCGGGTCGCGTCGAGTTTGCGGTAGATGTTGCGGACGTGGGTCTTCACCGTGTTCACCGAGAGGGACAACTCGCTGGCGATCTCCACGTTGGACAGGATGCTCTGCAGGTAGCGCAGGACGGTCAGCTCCCGCTCGGTGAGCGGCTCGTCGAGCACGCCCCTCGGCCCGGCGGGCGGCCCGTCGGCATCCTGTCCCGCGCCCCGTACCAGGTCACTGACCAGCGTGAAGTGGGCGGTGCCCGCGTCCAGGTGCACGGCCAGCAGGTCCCGCACCGGCGGCTCGGCGCGGGTGAAGACCCGGCGGCAGCCCTGCGGGCCGGCCAGGTCCAACGTCTGCTCCAGGATCCGACCGGCCCGACGCCCGTCCCCGGCGCGCTGGGCCAGCACCGCGTCGAGCAGACCGGCGTCCAGGCGTACCGGTAGCGGCCAGGCGGTGGCGGCCGGCGCCTGCCAGTCCGGCAGGGTCCGCCCGGCGGTGGCGGCGTCGCCGGCCCGCAGCTGCACCTTCGCCAACGTCACAGCGAGCACCGGGTCGGCCCCCTCGTCGGTGGCGCCGGCCAGCAGGTCGCGGGCCGAGTCCAGGTCGCCGCGCGCGGCCCGCAGGTCGGCCTCGGCGGCCCGCAGCAGCCCGGTCAGCTCGTCGGCGGACGGCCGGTCGGCCAGCGCCTCCCGGGCTCGCACGAGCAGCCGCTGACCGGTCGCCGGGTCACCGGAGTCGCGGCGTAGCTGCGCCCGGCACAGCGCGGCCACCGCCGCCGCCACCGGTTCGTCGGAGGCGGCGGCCGGCCAATCGACGCCCGCCTCAGCGTCGCCGGGCCAGCCGCCGGTCACGTCGAGCCCCGGGAGGGCGAGGGCGAGGTTCGCCGTGGCCTCCTCGGGCTGGTCGCGCAGCAGCGCCACAACGGCGAGAGCCAGGTACGCGTGGGCGCAGTCGAGCCGACAGGACCAGCCCCGACACTGCGGCATGCCGAGCGCGTCCCTGGCCGCCTGCTCGGCTGCCCGCAGCTCGCCGCGCACGGCGAGCAGCAGCGCGGCGCGGCTCGCGGCGACCAGCTCGGTACGCGGCCGGCCGGCTTCCCGAGCGGCCGCCCGGGCCCGCACGAACCGGGCGGTCGGCAACGCCCCGTCAGCCAACTCGACCAGCCCCAGCGCGGTGCCCGTGAACGCCCGCAGGTCCAGGTCGTCGGCGGCGGCCCCGCCACCTGCCGTCGGGGCGGAACCGGTCACCCCGCTCGACAGCCGGGTCGGCGTGGCTTCCGCGGGGCGGGTGCGCAGCAGGCGAGTGGCGGCGGCCCGGACCTCGACACGGTCGTCGGCGAGCCGGGCCACTGTCAGCTCCAGCGCGGTGACCAACCGCAGGAACCGGTCCCGGCGCGGCACCGGCAGGCCCGCGGCGTGTTCGGCGGCGGCCCGCAGGTGACCGGTGGCGGCCGGCAGGTCACCGGCGTACGCGCGCTCAGCGGCGCAGGCCAACGCCACCTCCGGGTCGGCGCGGATCACCTCCGCAGGCGGCGGCGTGGGCGCCGAGGCGTGCACCGGGCCCCGGTCGTAGCGGGTCAGCTCCGGCCAGTGCGCGACGAACAGGTCACCGGCCAGGTCCCAGCGGCCAGCGGCCAGGGCGTGCCGCAGAGCGTCGGCGGGCCGGCCGTCACCCGCGTACCAGTCGGCGGACCGGACGTGCAACTCGCGCAACTCGTCGGTGGGCAACCGGGCCAGGTCGGCGCGGAGCAGGTCGGCGAGGAGTGACTCGCACCGGTACCAGGGTGGCCGGGTGTCCTCCCGGTGCAGCAGACCACCGGTCCCGGCCAGGTCGGCCAGCACCTGCCCGGCGTCGGCGCGACCGGTCAACGCCTCGGCCAGGTCGGCGCAGACTGCGTCGACGACTGCGGTACGGCGCAGCAGGTGCTCCTCGGCCGGGTCCAGCGTCGCCAGCACCTCCTCGCGCAGGTAGCCGGCGATCTCCGGCTGGTCGCCGCCGAACTGCCCCACCCAGCGCTCCGGGTCGGGCTGTCCGCGTACCGCCAGTGCGGCGATGCGCAGCGCGGCCGGCCAGCCGCCGGTGCGCTCCCGCAGCCGGTGCACGGCGGTCGCCGGCAGCGCGGCGGCGTGGGCGGTGAGCAGGTCAGCCACCTCGTCGTCGGTGAACGCCAGCTCGTCCGGGCCGATCTCGGTCAACTCGCCGGCGAGGCGCAGCCGGTGCAGCGGCAGGTGCAGTCCGGCCCGCGCACCGATCACCAGACGGAGCCGCCGCCCGGCATGCCGCAGCAGGAACTCCAGGCCGGTCAACGCCGCCGGGTCGGCGACCCGGTGCAGGTCGTCCAGGATCAGCAGCACCGGCCGGTCGGCGGCGGCGAGCGTGGCGGCCAGCGCCTCCAACTGGTCGGGGCGCGGCGGCCGGTCGGGCACCGGGCCGCCCTCCGTCGCCCCGGTCGCCGAGCGCAGCGCGGCGGCGAGGTACGCCCAGAGCCGGTCGGAGTCGTCGCCGGCCTCCACCGACATCCACGCCGAGACCGGGACGTCAGCCGACGAGACCGACAGGTCGCCGGAGTCCGGCACGTTCGCGCCCGGCTGCACGTCGGGTGGCGCGCCGCCCAACCGCATCCAGGAGGCGAGCAGTGTGGTCTTGCCCCAGCCGGCGGGGGCGGCCACCAGGGTGACCGGTCCCGCGCTGCCCTCGTCCAACCGCCGCAGCAGGCGGGGCCGAGCGACCACCGGCTCCGGCGGCACCGCCGGCGTCAGCCGGGACGCCAGCAGTGGTGGCCCCGGTGCCGGTTCGACCCGTACGTGATCCTGTTGCGGCACCCAGCCCCACCCCCACCACACGCTCCGCCCCCGGTCGGCGAGCGGTTACCCGGCACAAGCCGGTTCACCCCTTCCGGGCGAGCGCGCTTCACCCGGGTGCGACAGACGATCGGGGGACGTGAACCGGGAGGACGGGTGGTACCGATGGGACGGCTGGCGCGGGCGGGACCCGCCCTCGGCGGGGCGGCGCTGGCCGGGGCGGCACGGCTGCTGCGCGTACCCCGTCGGGGTTTCCGGCCCGGCGCGGACGGCGACGCCGCCGCGCCGGCCCGGTGGGAGGTGGTGACAGTCGACCGGCCGCCGGAGCAGGTGCTGCCGGAGGGCCGCTGGCCGGAGCCGCTGCGCCGCCTCGACGGGGCGGTCGAGGTGCGGGTGCGCCCGGCACCCGGTGACCGGGGCACCGAGCTGGCCGCCCGGCCGCTGGCCGGTGTCACCCCACCCACCGGGCTGGCCGCGCACCTGGTCGGCGACGACCCGGGTCTGCTGGTCCGCCGGACCCTGCGCCAGATCAAGCAACGGGCGGAGGCCGGTGAGGTGCTCCGCGCGGACCGCTCCGCGCTGGACCGCCCCGAGGTCCACGGGTGAGAGCCCTGTGTTGGGTGGCAGCCGGCGAACTGGCCGTCCGCGAGGTCCCCGACCCGGAGCTGCGCAACGAGCGTGACGTCATCGTCCGGGTTCGCCGCAGCGCCACCGCCGGGGGTGATCTGCCGCTGCTGGCCGGCCGGCATCCGCTGCTGCGGCCCGGCGACGTGCTCGGAGCGGAGTTCCTGGGCGAGGTGGTGGAGGCCGGCCCCGGGGTCCGCCGACACCGCGCCGGCGATCGGGTGGTGGTCGGCGCGAGCGTGGCCTGCGGCGGCTGCTGGTACTGCCGCCAGGGCCTGCACTCCTGCTGCGACAACGCCCATGCCGACCTGCCCAGCGCCGACCCCGACTGGTTCCGCTCCGACCCGGACTGGGTCCGCTCCGACGCCGGCTGTTTCGGCCGGCCCCGGGCGGCGGGCGGTTTCGCTGGCGGCCACGCCGAGTACGTGCGGGTGCCGTACGCCGACGTGAGCGCCTTCCGGGTG
Source organism: Micromonospora sp. NPDC048986 (assembly GCF_040649335.1). NCBI lineage: Bacteria > Bacillati > Actinomycetota > Actinomycetes > Micromonosporales > Micromonosporaceae > Micromonospora > Micromonospora sp. NPDC048986. The sequence goes on along the minus strand of NZ_JBEZFJ010000008.1, from coordinate 211,461 downwards.
CCGGACGCCGTCGACGACGTCGGGGCGGTGTTCGCCGCGGACGTGGCGCCGACCGGGTGGCTCGCCGCCGAGTTGGGTGCGGTGCGTAACGGCGACGTGGTGGCGGTCTGGGGCGCCGGGGCGGTGGGTCAGGTGACCGCCCGGGCGGCGGTGCTGCGCGGCGCCGCCCGGGTGCTGGTGGTGGACCGGCACGAGGAGCGGTTGCGGATGGCCGAGCGGCACTCCGACGCCGAGCCGCTCGACTACCGCCGCACCGACGTCGCGGCCGAACTGCGCGACCGTAGCGGTGGGCGCGGGCCGGACGTGTGCGTGGTGGCGGTCGGCACGCCGCCGGCCCGGTCGAGGGCCGACCGGTTCGGTGGCCAGCACGCCGACCGGCCGGACGCGCTGCGGGAGGCGGTGCACGCGTGTCGCAAGAGCGGCGTGGTGGTGGTGCTCGGCGGGACGGGCGGTTTCGTCGACGCGTTCCCGCTGGGCGCGCTGACCGAACGGCGGCTCACGCTGCGCGGCGCCGGTCGGCCGGATCTGCGCGACGTGCCGATGCTGCTGGACCGGATGGCCCGTGGCGAGCTGCGGACCGAACACCTGGCCACCCACCGGCTGCCGTTGGCGCAGGGCCCCGAGGGGTACGCGCTGTTCCGGGACCGGGCCGACGGTTGCGTACGCGCCGTGTTCACGCCCTGACTGCCCACTGGTGATCACGTCATCGTCGCCGGTGGATGGCAGACTCCGGGGATGGCCGTGGAGCGAACGTACGACGTGGTGTTGTTCGGAGCGACCGGGTTCACCGGCGCTCTGACCGCTGAATACCTGGCCCGACACGCGCCTGCCGAGCTGCGCTGGGCGTTGGCCGGGCGCAACCCGCAGCGCCTCGCCGCCGTTCGGGACCGGCTCGCCGCGATCGACCCGAGCCTGGCCGACCTGCCGCTGCTCACCGCCGACGTGACCGACGCCGACTCCCTGCGGTCGGTGGCCCGGAACGCCCGGGTGGTGGCCAGCACTGTCGGCCCGTACATCCACCACGGGGAGCCGCTGGTGGCGGCCTGCGCCCGGGCCGGCACCGACTACCTGGACATCACCGGCGAGCCGGAGTTCGTCGACCTCATGTACGTGCGCCACCACGCCGAGGCGACACGCACCGGCGCGCGACTGGTGCACGCCTGCGGCTTCGACTCCGTCCCGCACGACCTGGGTGTCTGGTTCACCGTCAAGCAGTTGCCCACCGACGTCCCGATCACTGTGGACGGGTACGTGCGCGCCGGCGGCCGGTTCTCCGCCGGCACCTACCACTCGGCGCTCACCGCGTTCTCCCGTACCGGCCAGGCCAGCCGGGCCGCCCGGGACCGCCGGGCGGTCGAGCCGCGCCCCACCGACCGCCGGGTCCGGGCGGTGCCCGGCCGGCTGGCCCGCTCGGCGGAGCTGGGCATCTGGACGGTGCCGCTGCCGACCATCGACCCGCAGGTGGTCCGCCGCTCGGCCGCGGCCCGCCCGGAGTACGGCCCGGACTTCCGCTACCGGCACTTCGCCGCGGTGAAGCGGCTGCCCACGGTGCTGGCCGGCGCGGCCGGGCTCGGCGCGCTGATCGGGCTGGTGAAGCTGCCGCCCAGCCGACGCTGGCTGCTCGGCCGGCTCGCGTCCGGGCAGGGGCCCACCGCCCAGCAGCGAGCGTCGTCCTGGTTCCGGGTCCGGTTCGTCGGCACCGGCGGCGGGCAGCGGGTGGTCACCGAGGTCACCGGCGGTGACCCCGGCTACGACGAGACGGCGAAGATGCTGGCCGAGTCGGCGCTGTGCCTGGCGCTCGACGAGCTGCCGTCGATCGCCGGCCAGCTCACCCCGGTCGCCGCGATGGGTGACGCGCTGCTCGACCGGCTCGTCCGGGCCGGCCTCACCTTCCGGGTGCTCAGCCAGGAGACGCGGGAGCCCGCGGCTTGACCCTCGACCGGGTCGAGGGGGCAGGATGCCCAGCGTGAGCGACCTGCACAGCATCGGCGAGCTGGCCCGGGCCAGCGGCCTGACCGTCAGCGCACTGCGCTTCTACGACTCGGCGGGGGTGCTGGAGCCGACCCTTGTCGACCCGGTGACCGGCTACCGCTGGTACACCGAGGGGCAGATCGCCCCGGCCCGGCTGGTGGCCGGGCTGCGTCGGATCGGCATGCCGGTGCCGGAGATCGCCGCCGCGGTACGCGCCGAGCCGGCAGTGGTGCACAAACTGCTCGACGCGCACCTGCGCCGGCTGGCCGACGGGCTCAGCGACGCCCGCCGCGAGGTCGACCGGCTCCGCGCCCTTGTCGACCCGGCCCCGCCGACCGCCACCACACTCCTGGTCGCCCCCGCCGCCCTGGCCGCCGCGCTCGACGCGGTGCGCTTCGCCGTCGGCGTCGACAGGGAGTTGCCGATGCTCGCCGGCGTGCTGTTCGACGTGGAGGCCGACGGCGTCCGGCTCGTCGCCACCGACCGGTACCGGCTCGCGCTGGCTCGGGCCGGGGCCGACGTCGACGGGCCGCCGGTGCGGGTGTTCGTGCCGGTGGCCCTCGCCGACCAGCTCCGGCCACTGCTCGACACCGCCGACAGCTGGCCGGTACGGCTGACGGTGGCGGGCGCGGACCTGCGGGTGCGGGTGGCCGACCGCACTGTGACCGGCGCCGCGCTGCCGTACGACTTCCCGGACTACCGCCGGCTGCTCCGCAAGTCCGTCGGTGAGCGGCCGACAGCGCGGCGGATCCCGGTGGACGTTGCCGCGCTGCGCGCCGCGCTGGCCGACCCGGCGGCCCCCACAGTCGCCCTCGACCACGACGGCACGACCCGGGAGGTCACAGTGCTCGGCGTCGACGACCAGGGTGGGGTGCGGCTGCTTCCCGCCGGTGACCTGGGCACCGACGCGCTGCGGGTCGGGGTTGACGGTCGTTACCTGCTGGACGCGCTGAACGCGGCCGGCGCACCACAACTGGTGCTGGAGCTGGATGGGCCGATCGCACCGCTGGCCGTACGCCGACCGGACGACGCGGACACCTACTCGGTGCTCATGCCGATCCGGCTCTGAGCCGGCGGCCAGCACTCCCCGTCCGGGGAGGAAAAGCCCGCGACGGTAGCATCTGGTGGTTCACCTGTGACCCCGGACGGAGGCGTACGGAGCAGCATGCTCGACATGGAGTTGATCCGGAAGGATCGCGAGGCGGTGGCGACCGCGCTGGCGAAGCGTCTGGATCCCGCCGAGGTCACCCGTGCCCTGGACGAGATCCAGCGGCTCGACCAGGAACGCCGCGCCCTGATCACGGAGATCGACGCCGAGCGGCAGCGCCGCAAGGCCGAGGCCCGGGCGTACGCGCAGGCGAAGCGGGCCGGCGAGGAGCCACAGGCCGTCGCGCCGGAGGCGGAGCGTAAGCAGCTCGCCGAGCTGGAGTCCCAGCTGGACGAGGTGCAGGCCCGGCTGCGCGACGCGATGAGTGAGCTGCCCAACCTGCCCAGCGACGACGTCGTGGCCGGCGGCAAGGAAGCCAACCGGGTGGTGAAGACCTTCGGCGAGCCTCCGGTGATCGAGAAGGTCCGCGACCACGTGGAGCTGAGCCGCGCGTTGGGCCTGGTCGACTACGAGCGGGGGGTCAAGCTCGGCGGGTCCGGTTTCTGGATCTACACCGGGGTCGGTGCCCGGCTGGAGTGGGCGCTGCTCAACTACTTCGTCGACCAGCACATCAGGGCTGGTTACGAGTTCCTGCTCCCGCCGCACCTGCTGCTGGACTCGGCCGGCTTCGCCGCCGGGCAGTTCCCCAAGTTCTACGACGACGTCTACCACCTGGACTCGGCGTCCGCCCCGCGTGGCCAGTTCCTGCTGCCCACGTCGGAGACGGCGATCCTCGGCGCGTACCAGGACGAGATCCTGGAGACCCCGAAGCTGCCGCTGAAGGCGTTCGCGTACACCCCGTGCTACCGGCGGGAGTCGGCCGGCTCGCACTCGGACGAGCGCGGCACGGTGCGGGGGCACCAGTTCAACAAGGTGGAGATCTTCCAATTCACCCTGCCGGAGCAGGCCGACGCGGCGCTGGAGGAGATGCTCGCCCACGCCGAGAGCCTGGTCGAGGGGCTGGGTCTGCACTACCAGCGCACGCTGCTCTCGGCCGGTGACGCCAGCGCCTCGATGAAGAAGACCCTCGACATCGAGGTGTGGATGCCGAGCACCGGCAAGTACAAGGAGGTGTCGTCGGTCTCCTGGGCCGGCGACTACCAGGCTCGTCGGGCGGCCATCCGTTACCGCGAGCCGGGCGGCAAGCAGACCCGCTTCGTGCACACCCTCAACGGCTCGGCGCTTGCCACCAGCCGGCTCTTCCCGGCCATCCTGGAGCAGTACCAGCAGGCCGACGGCAGTGTCCTGATCCCCAAGGTCCTCCAGGACCGCCTAGGCACCGACCGTCTGACCCCCCTGCGCTGAATCAGTCGGCGGCGGGGCTGGTGCGATCCGCACCAGCCCCGCCGTCGTCGTTTCGGGCCACGGGTGTCAGACCGTGGTCGATCCCGACGGTTCAGGCACCGAACACCTCCGCGTGGGTCAGCCGGGCGTCACCGGGCCGCCAGTCAGCGACCGTGATCGCCACGTACCGCCCGGAGGACGTGGTCGTGACCGTGGTCTCGGGTTTCGGCTTCGCAACCGAGGCGACCGTCACGTAGCCGAGCCCGTCGGCCGAGGTGGCTACGGTGACCGGCCGTCGCCGACCGGGAGTCCAGGTCAGTCGGACCGAGGCCAGATCCCGCAGCGATCCGAGGTCGATCACCATTCGGCCGTTCGGGCCGGGTTGCCAGGCGGTCCCCGGGTCGCCGTCGACGGCGGCCGATGGGTCGGTCATGCCGGCCGGGAGTGGTGACGTCGGGTAGATCGTCCGGGACCGGGCCAGGTCGTTGGTCGGCGTCACCGTCGCACCCGCGAACGTGACGTCCTTGCGGTGTCCGGCGGGGACCGTCACCCGCTGTCGGGCGCCGCCGGCCGCAGATTCCACCTGCACCTTCACGATGTGCCCGGCGGGCGCGGTGACTCGCAGGTGGTGCGAGTCGGTGACGTCGAAGCGGGTACCGGCGGGGATCGCCTTCTCCGGCTGTGCCGCGGTCACGGTGAACCGGGGCGGCTCGACGCGTGCGCTCGCGGCGGCAAGGTCGACCTGGTAGGTGCTGGTCCCCGATCCGGTGACCTGGCTTCCGTGGTACAGCCGCAGCGTGGCGTGCTGCGACAGGGTGACGGCCGCCCCCGTGATGTCGTCGCCGGACAGGTTGAACAGGCTGAGATATCCGTCCGCGTCACTCACCCGCAACGCCTCCGAACCACCGCTGGGCAGGGTTCGAGACGCCGCGGCGGCCAGGGCCGACCTGCTCGCGCCCGCGTACCCCTCGATGAGCAGCCGGGTGCTGCCGGTGGCCGGTCCGCTGGACAGGGTGACCGTGGTGGCGGTCACGGTGATCGGATTCTGGGCGTTGTGGACCACCAGCCCTGCTCGTCCGTCGACGTCCAGCCAGGAGCCGGCGATGGTCGGGCTGTCCGGCACCACCGCCGCGTCGCTCCAGTCGGTGCCGTCCAGAGAGGTCTGGATGACGTAGCGGGTGCCGTACGCGGCCTCCCAGTCCAGGCGTACGCCGCTGATGTCGATCGGCTCGCCGAGGTCGACGGCGAGCCAACTGTCCGCGCGTGCGCGTTCCTCCCGGGCGACCGCCCAGCGGGTGCCGGGGTTGCCGTCGGTCGCACGCGCCGCCGGGTAGGCGGGGTCGGCGGACGAGGCCGTGGTGGGCCGGCCGGTGGCGCGGTCGACCCCACCGGCGTCGAGCACGGCGAAGGCGAACAGCGAGTAGCCGTACTGGGTGGCGGGGGTCCGGCCGAGCATCCGCACGTACCGGGCCGGACGAGGCGCGAAGCTGATCTGGTCGATTCCGCCGTCGCCGACGCCCGATTGCCCGGCCAGGGTGACGGACCCCTGTTCGCCGGTGAAGGTACGGGTGCCGGTGAGCCCGGGTACGCCGGGCATGTCCAGATTGAACAGGGTGAGCGTGCCCTCGTCGGCACCGGTGCCGGTGGTGGCGTACACGACCGTGCCGGTGGGCAGCGTGACGTATCCGGCGGTGCCGCCGGCGACGCGGAGCACGGTCGCCGTGGCGTCGACACCGTCCCGGGCCACTGTGTACGCGGCGGAGGTGCGACCGAGGACCGGCGCGGACTGCCTCGGCAGCAGCGAGGCGGCCCGGGTGTCGAACAACCAGTTGTCGTGGGCGGGCGCCCACTGGAACGAGACGAATCCGGTCTTGCTGACCGCCGCGGCGAAGGCGGTCGCGCTCTGGTGGGCGGTCAGCCCGGCCTGCTCCCCGAAGTCCCTGGTGCCCGCCGCCGCCGTGAAGAACGCGGTGCTGGCGACCGGCTCGACCACGCTGCCGTTGGCCGCCCGCCAGGAGTGGAAGAGGTAACTGATGGCGACTTCGGCCCGGGCCTCGGGCTCGTACTTCGGCTCGCCGCTGAACTTGGTGAGCCGATTCTCGGGCGGGTAGTTCAGGTAGGGCATGAGCCGGTCGGCGAGGTCCGCCTCGGCGCGGGCGGCGTGCCGGTCGCCCTGGACCTGCGCGAGGAAGGCGAGCGGCAGGACGTCACGGCCGTACAGGTGGTAGCGGTCCGCCACCATCGGCATGAAGGGTTCGCCGGCATCGCTGGCCAGCAGCCGCATGGTCCGCCACAGCTGGTCGCCGCTGGGCTGCCGGGAAAGTGCCTCGGGGAGCGGTTGGCCGGCGGCCAGGAAGTGCGCCGCGGTACGACCCGCGGTGCGCCACAGCTCTTCCTGGTAGTGCGGGCCGAAGGAGCCGTGGTTCTCGACCAGGAACGTGTCGTGGATGTTGTGGGCGGTGTTCCAGTCCGCGACCGCCCGCCCGTCGACGACGGTGGGGTTGGCGCGGTCGGCGGCCGGTAGTCCACTCGCGTTCAGCGTCCACATCGAGAACCGCTCACGCCACGCCGCGGCTGCGGGGTCGTCCGGCGCCCAGGCCAGGCCGGGCGCGATCGCCTGGGCGTAGACCCCCATCTCCTCGAGCTTGGTGTCACCGATCCAGCCACCGGTGAGGCCGTTCGGCGTCCAACTACCACTCAGCGGGTCGTTACCGGTGCCGAGGGAAAGGGCGTACGCGGCCTGCCCGCGGGCGATGCGGTCAACGTTGGTGCGGGTCACCTCGTCCAGTTCGGACCACAGCAGTCGGGCGGCCAGGACAAAGTACAGCTCGAAGGTGCTGTCCCAGAAGAGCTGTCGGCCCCATTCGGTGCCGCCGGCGAGCCGGTTGGTGGCCGCGAATCGGCGGATGGTGGCGACGGTACGGGCGTGCAGCGTGTCCCGGTCGACGCCTGCGGCCGCCGGGTCGTACCCGGGCGAGGTGAGCAGGACCGCGTTACCGAGGACGACCGCGAACCTGAAGTCCGCGAGGCGGTATGCGTTGATCGCCGGATCCCATTGCTCCTCGGCCCATCGGGTGTGGGCGAGCAGCAGCGCGTGGTAGGTGTTGGCAACCGGGCCGGTGGCCGCGGCGTACGACGTGGTGGCGGCTGGCGCGGCTTGGGCGGTGGCGCTGGGTCGGGCGATGGCGAGTCCAGCGCCGATGGCGCTGCCAAGGATGAGGAGCCGCCGCCTGCTCAACTCGAATTCGGATATACGCATGGTGGTCCTTCGGTGTGACAACGTTGTCAGACAGACTCTGACGATCGTTTCCGGATGTCAAGGCCACGTCGTTGCCTCACGGCTTCGGCCGGCGGGGGTTCCGGTACCGCAAGACACCCCGCCCTTCCGGGCCGTCGATCATGAAGTTATTGCCCGTCACCTCCGCGTGTCGTGGCAATAACTTCATGATCAACAGGGCGGGGGTGGGGGCGGCGGGGGCGGGTCAGGGTTGCTGTTAGCAGCAGGGCTGCCAGGGCGGCTACGAGCAGGGCTGGGCCGATGGTGTCTAGGGCGGTGGCCAGTGTGTGTTGTAGCTGGGACGCTGCTCGGATGACCGGGTCCTGGAGGGCATCGCGGCGGCCGGCGGCCAGGCGTAGCTCGTACCAGCCGTACCAGGCGACGTAACCGCCGGCGACCAGCAGCACCAGGCCACTGAGGCGGGGCACCAGCGCGCCGACGACGCGCAGCCGGGCCACCAGGCCGTCGCGCAGCAGCGCCACCCCGAGCGCGGCGACAGCTACCACCAAACCCATCCCGAGGGCGTACGCGCCGAACAGCGCCAACCCCCTGCCGGTCGAGCCGGCCTGGAGGCTGGTCACCACGATGGCCAGGAACGGCGCGATGGCGCAGCCGAGCGACGCCAGCGCGTACACCGCGCCGAAGATTGCCATCGACGGCCAGGACCGGGTCAGCCGGGGCGCCCGGGCGGACCAGCCGGGGGCGGGCAGCCGCCGACCGGCGAGCAACCAGCAGCCGGCCACCACCAGCAGCACGCCGAGCGCCACTGTCAGCCACGGCAGCCGGGGCCGCAACCAGCCGGCCAGCGGCGCGAGCGCCAGGCCGAACGCGCCGAACACCAGCACGTACCCCACCGTCAGCCCGGCCGCCGCGGTGAGCGCGCGGCCGACCGCGCCGCGGGTGTCCGACTTCCCGGCGACCAACAGCGAGAGGTACGCGGGCAGCAACGCGAAGCCGCACGGGTTGACAGCGCCGAGCATGCCGGCGGTCAGCGCGAGCAGCAGTGCGGCGGTCACGCCCCGGCCAGTGCGGCGACCTTGGCGGTGAGCGCCTCACCGTCGAGGAAGCCGTGGTGGACGACGGTGCCGTTCCGGTCGATGATCACGAAGATGCTCTGCTCGGTCACCTTGAACCGCTTCCAGAGCGCGCCAGTGGTGTCCGCGATCTGCGGCGCTGCGCCGAGGTCGAACTCGGTGACGAACTCCTTCATGGCCTTCCGCTCGCCCAGCCCGGCGACGCCGATGATCGGCACGGTGTCCCGGTACCGGGGTTCGATCTCGGCCACCGTCCAGGCCTGGCTGGCGCAGGTGGCGCACCACGGCGCCCAGAACCACAGCACCACCGGTTTGCCGGCGAGCTGTGCCGCGTCGAACACGGCCCCACCGAGTGTGGTCCCGGTGAAGCGCAGTACGTCCGGGACCTGCGCCGGGGCGGCAGGTGTTCCGTCGGTCGGCCCGTCGGTCGGCGTGGGCCCGGCGCTGGTCGAGGTCGGGGCCGATCCGGCGGCGGCGGGCCCACCCGGCGCGGTCCCGGTACAGGCGGCACCACCGAACAGGGCCACCACGAGCGCCCCGGCGGTGGCGGCACCGCGAAGCCGCCCGACCCCTGCCCACGCCCTGCTGATCCGCATCCGCTTCTCCGTTCCGGTCCGGAAGGGACCCCTGCTGGGCCTGACGCTTCGCTATTCGGCCTTGGCGAGTCGGAGAGCCAGCTCCGGGCAGACCTTGACCGCCTTCAGCGCGCCCTCGCGCAGCCAGGTCGGCACCGGGGTGGCCGGGAAGGCGGGGTATCCGTTCGCGTCGAGCCGGATGAAGTCCGGTACGACGTGCGCGCAGAGACCGTGCCCGTCGCAACGGGACCAGTCCAGGGTGAGCTTCTGCGGGTTCGCGTCGGGTGCTCCCGGCAGCCCCATCACGCCCTTGACCCGTCGGCCACAGCCGTCGCCGGTGCTGTGCAGCCGCAGGTCCTCGGCGAAGACCTCGATCGCGGAGAGCGCGAACCGGGCGGTGCCGTCGGGGTGGCTGCACGCGCCCCGGCCCCGCACCTCACCGGCGGCGGCGCGCACCACGTCCGCCGGTTGGCTGCCGGCGACGGCCAGGTCCACCGCGCGGGCCAGGTCCGGCAGGCCCATCTTGCACGGCCCGCACTGACCGGCGGACTCGCCGGCCAGGTAGCGCACCACCTGGGCGGCCTCGCCGAGCGGGCAGGTGTCGACACCGAGCGGGACGATGATGCCCGCGCCGAGGGTGCCGCCGACGGCGGCCAGCCCCTTGCGGGAGACCTCGGCCTTCTCCGCCGCCTCCGGGGTGATCCACTTGCCGTGGTAGCCGCCCATCAGGATGCCCTGGACGTCCGGCACCTCGCAGAGATCGAGGACGTCGCGCAGCGGCATACCGGCTGTGCACTCGACCACCGCCGGTCGGCCCGCCGCGCCGGTCACCGTGAGCAGCACGGTCCCCGGCTCGTCGTCGGTGCCGAGCGCCGCGTACTCGTACGGGCCCAGTCGGGCACCGATGGCGAGCTGCGCGAACGTCTCGGCGTTGGACAGCAGGGTGGGCAGGCCGCTGACCCCCGAGTCGCTGGAGCGTTTCTTGGTGCCCGGCGGGATGTGCGGCAGACCGTTGATCCCGTTGACAAGTGCGCCGCCCTCACCGGAGATGAACCGGTGCGGCACCGTGACGATCGTCGTCTGCACCGGCATTCGGCGCTCGTCGAGGGCCTCCATCAGCGAGTCCCGGCCGACCCCGTCGTCCGCCACGCCGATCACGATCTCGTCGGCGTCCAGCGCGTACGCGGCCAGCGCCGCCCCGTCCAGGATCAGGTGCGGGGCGCGGGTCAGCAGCACCTTGTCCTTCCAGCTGGCCGGCTCCCCCTCGGTGGCGTTGACCACCACCACGGCGGCGAGGTCCTGCCGCTCGCAGGACTCCAGCACCGCGCGCATCTTGCGGGCGAACGGGAAGCCCGCGCCACCCTTGCCCTTGAGCTGCATGCCCTCGGCGAGCTGGAGCAGCTGCGCCGGCTCCATCGGGCCGATCGGTCCGTGCACGTCCTCGTGCGCGAGCAGGTCGAGTCGGCCGTACTCGGCGAAGCCGGCGGTGAGCCGGGGCTCGCCCACGCAGGCGACCGGTGGCACGACGGTCCGCATCACTTCGCCTCACCCCGCAGCCCGGCCCAGTACGCCCCGTCCACAGCGTCGGCGCTGGCCTTGCGGCGCTTGGACTTGCCCTCGCCGGCTGCCCGTCGGGCACGACGGGACGCCAGGTCGACGAGGGTCGGGGTGTCGTCGACGGGCGGCGCGACCTCGTCCGGCACGTACCGGGCCGGCGGACGCCAGTAGTCCGGCTCCTCGGGCAGGTCGTCCTCGGCGCTGTGCCGGCCGCTGCCGCTGCGCGGCGCCGACGAGATCGGGCTGCTGGAGATCGGGCCGGCGGAGATGGGCTCGTCGGCCTGCCACCGGCGTGGGCTGTCCCACGGCTCCTCGGCCTCGTCGAGGGTCGGCTGCGGCGGCGCCGAGTAACGGCTGCCGTCGTCCTCGCTGCGGGATCGGCGACGCTCGGCGGCCGGCTCATCGGCGCGTCGTCGGCCGGTCGGCACGGCCTCGTCGCGGGTGCGGGAGCCGCGCCGCCGGGTCACCGGCTCCAGCTCCTCCTCGTCGCGTCGGAACGTGCCGGTGTCCTCCACGCTGCGGCGGGCGGATCGGCTGTTAGTGGTCTCCTCGGCCCGCCGGCCGCGTGAGGACCGTTCGGTGTCGCGGCGGGCCGCCGGCTCCTCCTCGCGCCGACGCCGGCTGGGCCGGGTCGGCTCGACGAGCGAACCGGGCTCGGGCACCACCGGGACGGTGAACCGTTCGGGGTCCCGTCGCGCGGCAGGCGCGGCCCAGGTGGCGGTGGTGGTTTCCGCCCAGGCGGGACGCTTGTCGGCGGCCTTGCTGCGCCGACCCAACCCGGCCAGCAGCGATCGAGCGGTCTTCGCCTCCTCGGCCCGGCCGGCCATCACCGCGTTGCGCACCGATGCCTGGTGCTGCTCGCGGCTGCGCCGCCCGATGGTGACCGAGAACCGGACCAGCAGGGCCAGCACCACCAGCAGGATGCAGCCGAGGTAGCTGAACATCACCCAGGGCGCGGCGGCCCGACCGGCGTTGAGGCCGTGAAAGACAGCGAACGGCCAGGCCAGGTACGCGGTGGAGTGCAGCGTGCGCCACAGCCACTTCGGACCGACGCCGGCGAAGCGGGCCCGGATGATGCCGGTCCAGATCACGCTGACCATCAGCAGCGCGGCCACAGTGCCGAGCCCGACGTAGAGCCCCCGGCCGCCGACGAACGGCACCAGCGCGTCGGTCGCCGCGGCCCGCCCGGTGGCGATCTTGGTGAGGACGTGGAAGCCGAGCCCGGCAACGCCCAGCACGCCGGTGGCCCGGTGCGCCGACTGCATCAGCACCCGGTGCGGGATGCGCAGCACCAGCCGGTCGGTGGCGAGCAGGCCGAGCATCACGGTGAGGCTCAACGCCACCAGGGAGACCACCCCGGCGAAGAACTCGGTGAAGAAGAAGCCGTACGCGTACGCCTTCTGGCCGGTACCGGTCAGCATGACCGCCGCCCAGAGCGCGGCGAGCACCGACGCGATCAGCAGGGCGCTCGCCGGCCGCGACGGGGTCCGCACCCCCCGACTGCTCTCGCTGGTCCGGACGGTCGCCGCCTTCTTGTCCTGCTGTGCCCGGGCCATCTGCTCCTCGATCGTCTCGCGGCGGCGTACCACCGGCCGACCCCTGCTCCCCCATCCAGTACGGACCGGCGGGGCGCGCGGATCACCCGCTGACGGAAATTTCTGGGCGGAAATCGAACCGAGGGGCGGGGCTGTGCGTTGTACGCCCCTCACCCACCGACGTGGACAGTGATGAGTGTCCATGCATTGACAGTCGCTGCAACACGCTTGTAACCTTTCAGCAAATTTCAGTCAGGCTTGCAAGATTCCGGCAAGCCGGCACTCCCCCACCGCACCACCACCCCCCGCTCCCGTCAGGAGTCCCCATGCACCGACGTCGACGCGGCTCGGCGCTCCTCGCCCTCGGCCTGATCGCCAACCTGCTCGTCCCCATCACCGTGACAACACCCCCGGCCGTCGCCGCCCCGCCCGGCGGCAAGAAGGTCATCGTCCAGCTCTTCGAGTGGAACTGGCCCTCGGTGGCCAGTGAGTGCCAGAGCACCCTCGGCCCGAAGGGTTACGGCTACGTGCAGGTCTCGCCCCCGCAGGAGCACGTGCGGGGCAACCAGTGGTGGCTGGCGTACCAGCCGGTCAGCTATCGGATCGAGTCCCGCAAGGGCACCCGCGCCCAGTTCCAGTCGATGGTGAACACCTGCCACGCGGCCGGCGTCAAGGTGATCGTCGACGCGGTGATCAACCACATGTCCGGTCAGGACATCGGCGGCACCGGCTGGGCCGGCTCGTCCTACTCGCACTACGACTACCCGGGCGTCTACCAGACCCAGGACTTCCACCACTGCGGGCGCAACGGCGGCGACGACATCGCCAACTACAACGACAGGTACGAGGTGCAGAACTGCGAGCTGGTCAACCTCTCGGACCTGAGGACCGAGTCGGACCACGTCCGCACGAAGCTCGCCTCGTACCTCAACGACCTGCTCTCGCTCGGCGTCGACGGCTTCCGGATGGACGCCAGCAAGCACATGCCGGCCGCCGACATCGCCGCCATCAGGGGCAAGCTCTCCCGCTCGGCGTACGTCGTGCAGGAGGTCATCTACGGTGCCGGCGAGCCGGTGCAGCCGACCGAGTACACCGGCAACGGTGACGTGCACGAGTTCCGCTACGGCAAGGACCTGGCCCGGGTGTTCCGCTCCGAGCGGCTGGCGTACCTGCGCAACTTCGGCGAGGGCTGGGGACACCTGCCCACCGGCCCGGCTTCGGTGTTCGTGGACAACCACGACACCCAACGCGACTCCGCTGGGGTGCTGACCTACCGCGACCGGGGCAGCTACGCGCTGGCGAACGCCTTCATGCTGGCCTGGCCGTACGGCTCCCCGACCGTCATGTCCAGCTACACCTTCAGCAACCGGGACGCCGGCCCTCCGTCGGACGGCGCCAACAAGACGCTCAACACCACCTGCTACTCCGGCTGGGAGTGCGAACACCGTTGGCCGGTGATCGCCAACATGGTCGGCTTCCGCAACGCCACCGAGGGTGCCGGTGTGGCCAACTGGTACGACAACGGCAACAACCACATCGCGTTCAGCCGCAGCGGCAAGGGCTTCCTCACCGTCAACGACGAGGACGCCGCGGTGAACGGCCGCTCCTACAACACGGGGCTGCCCGCCGGTCGATACTGCGACGTCATCCATGGCACCTACGCGAACGGCACGTGCAGCGGACCGGTGATCACCGTGGACGGTAGCGGCTGGTTCGCGGCGAACGTGCCGGCGCACGACGCCGTGGCCATCCACATCGGCGCACGAATCTGATTCGGTCGGGGCCTCCGGACGGCGGGTCTCGCCGAACCGGGGGCCCCGGAGCAATCGCCACCATAGAGTGGTTTCGTGCCGTTTGACCGAAAGAATCCGTACCGTCGCCGAGGCGTCTGGGTGGCCGCCGCGATCGGCGTACCCGCGCTGCTGGTGACCGCGCTGCTGGTCGGCCAGGCCCTCACCCCCAGCTCGACGGCCCCCGACGACCGCAACGTGGTGGTAGCCGACCCCACTCCGAGCAGTGTGGAGCAGAGCCCGGAGGAGCCGATCCCCCCGGCCGCACCCGCCCCGGACGGGCTGCCGGTGGTCGACTACGACCCCGCGCCCGGAGGATTCCCGGCCGATCCGTTTACCATGGACGTCACACCGCTGACCGACGGCCTGCACCCGACCAGCCGGATCGCCGCGTACGACGCTCCCGGCGGTCGGCCGCGCGCCTTCCTCGAACCGACCATCCGCGGTGTCGAACTGACCATGCCGATCGCCCAGCGACGCGCCGGCTGGACGGCCGTTCTGCTGCCGTCGGCAAACCGCCGGCTCGCCTGGCTGCCGCCGGGCGGTTTCGAGACGGTGCCGCTGCGCGACCAGATCGTTGTGGAACGCGCTGTCCACCGGCTCACCTGGTACCGGGCCGGCAAGGCGGTGCGCTCCTGGGAGGTCAGCCTCGGCCAGTCGGGGCAGGAGACTCCACTGGGGCGGACCTTCATCCTGGGTCGCACCCCACCGCCCGAGGAGGTCTACGGCGGGGTGGACATCTACGCCCTCGGTTCGGTGCCCGACGACCCGGAGTCGGTGCCGTCCGGGCTGCGCGGCGCGCACATCGGGGTGCACACCTGGCAGCACGACGACGAGCTGGGCGAGAACACCACTAACGGCTGCATCCGGCTGACCCGCAGCGGTCAGCGGGAACTGCTCGCCGAGGTCCGTCCCGGCAGCAGCGTCGTCGTTGTCGACAAACTGGCCACCCCACCGCCGACCGCCTGAACACCGGCACACACCGTCACTCGCCGAGCAGCCAGCCGTTCTGCTCGGCGACCCGGATCGCGTCGGCCCGGTTACGGGCACCGGTCTTGCCGATCGCCGCGGACAGGTGGTTGCGTACCGTGCCCTCGGAGAGGTGCAACGCCCTGGCCAGGTCGGCGACGCTGCCACCGCCCCGGGCGGTCCGCAGCACCTCGGTCTCCCGCTCGGTCAGCGGGCTGACCCCGGCGGCCAGGGTCTCCGCGGCCAGCGTCGGGTCGACCACCCGCAGCCCGGCGTGCACCCGGCGGACCGCGTCGGCGAGCTGCCGGGCCGGGGTGTCCTTGACGACGAAACCGCTCGCGCCGGCCTCCATGGCCCGGCGCAGGTAGCCGGGTCGGCCGAAGGTGGTCACCACCAGCACCCGGCAGCTGGGCAGCGCGGCCCGCAACGCCGCTGTGGCGGCGATCCCGTCCAGGCCGGGCATCTCCACGTCCAGCAGGGCGACGTCGGGAGCGCTGCGTCGGGCCTCGGGCACCACCTCGTCGCCCCGGCCGACCTCGGCGACCACCGTCAGGTCCTCCTCCAGCGACAGCAGTGCGGCCAGTGCACCCCGGACCAGCGCCTGGTCGTCGGCGAGCAACAGCCGGATCGGCGTGGAGCCGCCGCTCATCGGGCCTCCCCCGGCGCGTGCACCCGCAACAGGAAACCGTCACCCGCCGGCCGCCGGCCGACGGTCACCACGGCGTCCAGCCGCCGCGCCCGCTCCCGCAGGCCCACCAGCCCGTGCCCGCTCGGGTCGGGTGTGGACGGGCCACGACCGTCGTCGCTGATCTCGACCCGATCCGGGTGCACCCGAATGGCGCAGCACCGCGCCCCGCTGTGCCGGACCACGTTTGTCACTCCTTCCCGTACCGCCCAGCCGAACAGTCGGTCCCACTCCTCCGGCAGCTCCGGCACCTCGGCCGACACGTCCGCGGCGATGCCCGCCGCGGCCAGCGCGGAGCGGGCGCCGGCCAGCTCGGTGGCCAGGCTGACCTCGCGGTACGCCCCGACCGTCTGTCGTACGTCGGCCAGCGCGGCCCGGGCCAGCGCCTCCACCTCGGCGATCTCGGCGGCGGCCCGCTCCCTGTCGACAGTGATCAGACGCCCGGCCAGTTCGGCCTTGATCGCCACCACGGTCAGCGAGTGCCCGAGGATGTCGTGCAGGTCCCGGGCGGCACGGGAACGTTCCTCGGCGACCGCGAGCCGACCGATCTCCTGTTGGGCCGCACGGAGTTCGCTGTTGCGCTGGGCCAACTGGGACACCCCGAACATGGCGAACGAGGCGAGCAGCACCGCGAAGACGATGCCGTTCTCCGCCTCCCACCCCGGCACTAGCCAGGAGGCCAGCACGGGGGTCACCGCGCAGAGCACCACGGCGGCCAACGCCTCCCACAACGGCAGCAGGAACACCGCCGCCGCGGCCACGTAGACCAGGGTGGCCAGCCAGTCCCCCTCGGTGCCCGGGAGGCTGGCCAGGCCCACCGCGAGCAGCAGCGCCAGCCCGGCCCGCGCCCGGCCCACCGGGATCGGCAGCAGGGACTGGCGCAGCTTGCGGGCCCACTGGAACAGCAGCACGTAACCGATGCCGAAGACGACAAGGGCCACCACGCCGAGGACCCGCCGCCACGGCTCCGGCTGGTGCAGCGCGGTGGCGAGCGGCACGTTGAGGAAGAACAGCCAGACGGCGGCCAGCAGCCAGCCGGTGACCCGCCAGTGGCGGCTCACCGGCCAGGGCTGCCCGGTCGAGAGGTCCATCGGGTTCACGCTAGCGGTCGCGGCCGGTCAGACCCGCGCGGTGTCCCGGCGGAACAGCCGGGCCGCGCCGACGCCGAAGAGCAGCGCCCAGACGACGAGGTTCGCTACCGCCGCCAGGCTCACCCCGTCGCCGGTCAGTGGGGCGCGGGCCAGCACACCCATGCCGTACACCGGGGTGAACTTCGCGACCTGCTGGAGCACGTCCGGCAGGACCTCGACCGGGACGAACAGCCCGCCGAACATGGCCAGCACCGCCAGCACGGGGCCGATGATCTGCATGACGTTCTCGGCCGGCGCCAGGTATCCGATGAAGAGACCGAACGCGGCGAAGACCAGCGAACCGACCCAGGCGGCGAGCCCGGACAGCAGCCAGACGTACGCCGGGACGCGGACGCCGGCCACGGCACCCACCAGGAACTCGATGACCACCGCGAGCAGACCGAGGCTCATCGCGGTGATCAGCTTGGTCGCCACGTACGCCGCCGGGCGGAGCGGGGTGAGTCGCAGTTGTCGGCTCCAGCCCAGCGCCCGTTCGGTGGCCACCGCGCCACCGACGCTGGTGGTGGCAACCATTGCCGCGTAGACGGCCAGGCTGATCATGACGTACGCCGTCACCGGTCGACCGTTGTCCAGTGACTGCCCGCCCTGCGGCAGGCCGAAGATGAGGAAGAAGACGCCCGGCATGATCAGCGTGAAGGCGAGGGTGCGGCGGTTTCGCAGCACCCGGCGCAGCTCGATGAGCAGGGCGCCGGGGGCGAACCCGCCCAGCGCGGGCAGCCGACGGTCCGGCTCGGTGACAGCGGAGCGGGTGGGGGTGGAGGTGGTCATCTCAGGCTCCGGTCTGCGCTGTGGTCAGGGCGAGGAAGGCGTCCTCGAGGTTGCGGGAGGTGATCTCGACGTCCCGGGCGGCGGTCCGGGTCAGCAGGTGCCGGGCGACGGCGTCCGAGTCGCCGGTCCGCACCAGCACGCTGTCGCCGCGCACCTCCACGGCGTCCACCCCGGGCAGCGCGGCGAGCGCGGCCTGGTCGGCCCCGGGCAGGGTGGCCCGCACGGTACGGCCGGCGGCCAGGTTCTTGATCTCCGCGGTGGTGCCGTCGGCGACGATGCGCCCCTGCCGGACCAGCACGATCCGGTCGGCGTACGCGTCCGCCTCGTCGAGGTAGTGGGTGGCGAAGATGACCGTCCGTCCACGCCGGGCATCGCGGCGCAGGGCCTGCCAGAAGTCCCGCCGACCCTCGACGTCCATGCCGGTGGTCGGCTCGTCAAGCACCATCAGGTCCGGGTCGGGCAGCAGGGCCAGCGCGAAGCGCAGTCGTTGCTGCTGACCGCCCGAGCAGCGCCCGACCACCCGGTCGGCGATGTCGGTGATGCCGGCCCGCTCCAACACCTCCGCCGCCGGGCGGGTGTGCCGGTAGAAGTGGGCGGTCATGCGTACGGTCTCGCCCACTGTGAGGTCCTTGAGCAGCCCGCCGGTCTGGAGCACGGCGGCGACCCGGCCTCGGGCCACCGCCTCGTCCGGGGTGCCACCGAGGACGCGGACGGTGCCCGTGTCCGGGCGGGACAGCCCGAGCAGCATGTCGATGGTGGTGGTCTTGCCCGCGCCGTTCGGGCCGAGGAAGGCCACCACCTCGCCGGGCTGCACCCGTAGGCTCAACCCGTCGACAGCGGTGACCGCGCCGAAGCGCTTGGTGAGGCCGTCCAACTCGACGGCCGGATGCGTACTGGTCATGCCACTGATGCTCCGGCGGCGCGTACCCCGATGCCCGGAGCGGCAGTCACGCTCCGACCGTGACATTTGTCAGGGCAGCCGGATTCCGGACGGACACAGCGGGTAACCGCCGGGCCGAGCCGCGATACCGGGAGGACGCGATGGGTGCCACGCCGCAGGGTCAGGTCGACACCATTGTGCTGATCCACGGGCTCTGGATGACGCCGCGCAGCTGGGAGGGGTGGGCCCAGCGGTACACCGAGCGCGGCATGCACGTCATCGCCCCCGCCTGGCCCGGCATGGACCGGTCCGTGAAGGAGTTGCGCGACGACCCCGGCCCGATCGCGGAGCAGAGCATGGCCACCATCGTGGCGCACTACGACCGGATCATCCGGGCACTACCCCGACCGCCGATCATCATGGGGCACTCGTTCGGCGGCCTGTTCGCCCAGGTCCTCGCCGACCGGGGACTCGGCGCGGCGGTGGTGGGAGTGCACCCCGCAGCGATCAAGGGAGTGCTGAAGGTGCCGCTGAGTCAGCTGCGCTCGGGCTTCCCCATCCTGCGCAGCCCCGCCAACCGCGGCAAGGCAGTCACGTTCACCCCGGACGACTTCGCCTACACCTTCGGCAACACGATGAGCCGCGAGGACTCCGACCGGGCCTGGCGGCGCTACGCCGTCCCCGGTGCCGGGCGGGTCTTCTTCGAGGGCGCGTTCGCCAACCTCGACCCGCGCTCGCCGGCCCGGGTCGACGTCGGTCGTATTGACCGGGCGCCGCTGCTGCTGATGGCCGGCGGGTCCGACCACGTGGTGCCGGCGTCGGTGGTCCGCACCAACGCCGGGCTCTACCAGAAGTCCCGGGCCCTCACCGCGTACGAGGAGTTTCCCGGCCGCTCGCACTTCACCGTCGGGCAGGACGGCTGGGAGAAGGTCGCCGACTACGCGCTGGACTGGGCGCTGCGCGCGGCGGCCCTGCCCCGGGAGATGACCATCGCCAGCGAAACCCCCCGCCGCTGACCTCGGCCCGGCCATTCGGCGGGCGCGACGACCTTGCCGCCCAACGCCTGGGGCGTCCCGCGGGCACCGCCGACCGATCAGGCGGAGTCCCCGAGCATGCCCACGGCCAGGCGGGGTATCTCGCTGGGATGAGGGCCAGTTTCCGGCTTGGCCGGGTCGCGGGAGTGCCGGTCGGCGTCAACTGGAGCGTGCTGGTCATCTTCGCGCTGATCGCGTGGGGGTTGGCCGCTAACCAGTTCCCCCGTTCGTACCCGGACCGCTCGCCGGTGGCGTACCTGATCGCTGGGTTGGTCGCGGCGGTGGTGTTCTTCGTCGGCCTGCTCGCGCACGAGGTGTCGCACGCGGTGGTGGCCAAGCGCAACGGGCTGACTGTCGACGGCATCACGCTGTGGCTGTTCGGCGGCGTGGCCGAGTTGCGGGGCGAGCCGCGTGACCCGGGCGCGGAGTTGCGGATCGCGGGCGTCGGCCCGCTGGTCAGCCTGCTGATCGGGGCGTTCTTCGGTGCCATCGCGGCGCTGCTCGCGCTGGCCGGGCAGGGCGGGCTGCTGTTCGGTGCGGTGGCCTGGCTGGCCGGGATCAACGTGCTGCTGGCCGTCTTCAACGTGCTGCCGGCAGCGCCCCTGGACGGTGGCCGGTTGCTGCGCGCCGCGGTCTGGAAGGCCACCGGTGACCGGACCCGAGCGTCAGTGGTCGCCGCCCGGGCCGGCTGGGTGCTGGGTGTGCTGCTGATCGGCCTGGGGTTGTGGCAGTTCCTGTCCGGTGTCGGTTTCGGTGGGCTCTGGTTGGCGCTGATCGGCTGGTTCCTGATCGGGGCGGCCGGGATGGAGGAGCGGCAGGCCCGCACCGGCACCGCGCTGCGCGGGATCCGGGTGGGCGATGTGATGACCCCGCAGCCGCAGACCGCCTCGGCGCAGATGACTGTCGCGGACTTCGTCGACCACTACCTGTTCGCGTACCGGCATTCGGCGCTGCCGCTGACCGAGGACGGCCGGCCGACCGGCCTGGTCACCGTCGACCGGGTGCGGGGCGTGCCGCCGGAGCGGCGGGCGTCGACCACGCTGGCCGAGGTGGCCTGTCGAGCCGACGAACTGGTGCTGGCCCAGCCCGGCGAACAGCTCAACGATCTGCTTCCCCGCTTGACGGAGTGCGCCGACGGCCGAGCCCTGGTGGTGACCGACGACGGCCACCTGACCGGCATAGTCTCCCCGAGCGACATCAGCCGAGCCGTCCAACGCAGCACCCTCCGCACCCCCACCCCCTCCCGCTGACCCCCTGCGCCCCTCCCGCTGACCCCCCGTTGATCATGAAGTTATTGCCCCGACACGCCGCGCCGGGTGGCAACAACTTCATGATCAACGCAGGAGAGGCGGGGGGCGGGGGCGGGGGCGGGACGGGGGCTCGGTTAGCGGGGGAAGTGGCGGTTCAGGGCGTTGGTGTGGAACTTGGCCTTTGGGTCCAGGTTGGTTAGGAGGGCGGCGAAGTCGGCGTAGCGCGGGTAGCGGGCGGACAGGTCGGCTGGGTCGGTGACGAAGACCTTGCCCCAGTGCGGGCGGGGCGCGAAGGGCGCCAGCCGCTCCTCCACGGCGGCCACCACTGGCAGCACCGCCGCTGTGTCGTCGACCCAGGTGAAGTGCAGCACGAAGCTGTCCCGCCGGTAGTTCGGGCTGAGCCACAGCTCGTCGGCCGCCACCGTGCGCAGCTCGGACACCAGCAGCACCGGGGCGATCAGGTCCGCCACGTCGTCCAGCGCGGCGAGCGCGTCGGCCGCCGCCGTCCGCGCGACGTGGTACTCGGACTGCAGTTCGTCGCCGCTGCTCGGGGTGAAGCCGAGCTTGAAGTGCGGCAGCCGCTCGTGCCACGGGCCCGGCTCACCGAGCTGCGGGGTGCAGTTCTCCGCCGGCATCCCGAGCACCGGGTGCCGGGGCTGGTCGGCGGCTGTGGTGCCCAGCCAGTCCGCCGGGGGTGGCGGCTGGTCGGCCAACTGCTTGCGCCACACCTCGCGCAGCCGGGGCTCACGGAAGTCGGTGAAGACACTCACGCTGTACGCCGAGCCGAGCGCCTCGTCCAACGCCGTCCGGTCCAGGTCGAGGTGTACGTACTGGCGCAGCGCGAAGGTCGGCACGACGTCCAGCGTGACCCGGGTGACCAGGCCGAGCGCGCCGAGCCCGACCACCATGCCGGCGAACGTGTCGGTGTCGCGGTCGACCCGGAGCAGATCGCCGTCGGCGGTGACCAGCTCCAGGCCGGCGACCGCGCTGGCCAGGTTGCCGTGGGTCTGGCCGGAGCCGTGGGTGGCGGTGGCCACCGCGCCGGCCACCGAGATGTGCGGCAGTGAGGCGAGGTTCGCCACCGCGTACCCCTGGGTGTGCAGTTGTCGGGCGACGTCGCCGTAGCGCAGCGCGCCGCTCACTGTGACCTGCCCCCGCTCGTGGTCCACCTCGACGACCGGGGGCAACCCGGCGAGGCTGACCAGGTCACCGTCGGTGTCGCCGAGACGGTTGAAGGAGTGCCCGCTGCCCACCGCCCGGATCCGGCTGCTGCCGGCCACCAGCCGCCGCAGTTCGTCGACGGAGCTGGGGCGGTGGAACGCCTTCGCGGCGTACCGCACGTTGCCGGCCCAGTTGCGGCGCGGAACCTCGGTGGTCGGCGCGGCGTGCGATCCCTGCGCGGTCATGTGGCGGTCTCCCGATCGGTGCTCTGCTGGTCGGCCAACGCGGTGACGAGGGCGTCCAGAACGGTATCCGTCTGGAATGTGCTGTAACCACGTTGGGCGATCGGCAGACCGGCAGTGGTGGCGCGTTCGATCTCTCCCCGGGCCGCCTGCCGGGCTGACGCGTCCCCGGTCATCAGCGCGTCCTGGCCGCGTCGGATCAACCGGTCGACCCGGTCCATCTGGTAGCCACGCAGGCCGACCGGGAGCTCCGGGGCCTCGAAGGCGGCGCGCCGCAGCGCGAGCAGGTCGACGAAACGGTCGCCGGCATATCGGGTGAGCGCGGCGGACACCTGCTCGGGCTGCTCACGGACCTGGTCGAGGGCGAGCAACTCGACCGCCGCCCGGCCGTCGAGCGGATGGCGGGCGGTGAGCGGCTCAACCGTCACACCCGGCACCGGCACCAACAGCAGCCGCGGCGGCTCCGGATGACCGTCGCGCCGGGGCGGCTCGTCGAGGACCAGCGCGTCGACCTCCGCCCACCGGACGTCCCGGCGCAGGCCGGGCCGCCGGATGGTGAGCCCGTCCGCGTGGATCCCGAATCGGAACGGCCGCATCGCGCTGACCAGCGCCACCGCGCCGAGCCCGATCGCCCCCACCGCGATGATCGTCCGTAGCAGGGCGCCATCGCTGGGATAGACCAACAGCAGCACTCCACCGAGTACGCACACCAGGGCGAGCACACGGGCCCCCCGATTCCGGCGCAGTTCCACGCTCGGACCCCCGTTTCATGACCGTGGCGTCGGTCCCGACATCTTCCGCCAGACCGGGCACCCAGGACACCGGTCGATCGGGCACGGTTGTTCTCGTCGTCGTCGGGGAACCCTACGCCCATGAGCAGCTACCGCGATCCGGCCGCACGAGGTGACGTCTTCCCCTCCGAGGAGGAGCTGGACCCCACCGGCACCGAGGTCGAGCAGGCCAGCGCGCCGCCGGCCGGCGGGTTTGCGAGCCACCCGTCGCCCACTCCCGGTCCTCGACCGACACCGGCGCCGGCGCCCGCCCCGACGCCGGTGCCGGCGCCCGGCCCGCCGCCGCGCGCCAGTGGCGCACAGTCGATCGTGACCCGTCACCTGGACGGCTCGGTGGAGGTGGTCACCGACCTCGACGGTGACGGCGTCGCCGACGTCGTCCAGATCGACGTGGACGGTGACGGGATCCCGGACATCACCTACGTGGACAGTGACCGCGACGGGCGGCTGGACACGGTGCTGGGCGACCCGAACGCGGTCGGGACTGGCGCGCACCGCGCCTGACCGGCGGCGTCGTCCCACCGCCACCGGGCCGACTCAGAGCTTCGCCATCACCTCGCCGGCGACCAGCTCCAGGTGCTCCAGATCGCTGAGGTCCAGCACCTGGAGGTAGAGCCGCTCACTGCCGATCTCCGCGTACCGGCCGATGGTGTCCAGCACCTCAGCGGGCGTCCCGGCCAGACCGTTGGCGCGCAACTCGTCCGGGTCTCGGCCGATGGCGGCGGCCCGGCGGGCCACCTCGGCGTCGTCGCGCCCGCAGCAGAGCACCAGAGCGTTGGACCAGACCATCCCGGCCGGGTCCCGGCCGATCTCGACGCAGGCCGCGCGGACCCTGTCGAACTGCGCCGCGGTGTCCGGCACCGAGGCGAACGGCAGGTTGAACTCGTCCGCGTAGCGGGCGGCCAGCCGGGGGGTGCGCTTCGGGCCCGTCCCGCCGAGCAGGATCGGTGGACGCGGCTGCTGCACGGGCTTGGGCAGGGCGGGCGAGTTCCGGACCGGGTGGTACCGGCCGTCGTGGTCGAACCGCTCCCCCGTAGGCGTGGCCCAGAGCCCGGTGATGACGGCGAGTTGCTCCTCCAGCCGGTCGAACCGCTCGGCCAGCGGCGGGAACGGGATGCCGTACGCGCTGTGCTCCTCGGCGTACCAGCCGGTGCCGATGCCCAGCTCCACCCGGCCGCCGCTCATCTGGTCGACCTGCGCCACGGTGATCGCCAGCGGGCCGGGCAGCCGGAAGGTGGCGGCGGTCATCAGCGTGCCGAGCCGGATGCGGCTGGTCTCCCGGGCCAGGCCGGCGAGGGTGGTCCACGCGTCGGTGGGGCCGGGCTCGCCGCTCACGTCACCCATCTTCAGGTAGTGGTCGGACCGGAAGAACGCGCCGTAGCCGGCGTCCTCCGCGCAGCGGGCGACGGCGAGCAACTGGTCGTAGCTGGCGCCCTGCTGGGGCTCGGTGAAGATCCGAAGTTCCATGATCCGAGCATAGGGAGCCGATCGGTGGTACCGCGTCGGGACGGCGGCTGTAGTCGTATGCTTTGACAGTCATATGACGGAGAAGGCATATTGGGCAGGTGTCCACCGACGCCTTCACCGTCCTCGCCGAGCCCACCCGGCGCCGCATCCTCGATCAGCTCCTCGACGCCGAACGCAGCGTCGGCGAGCTGGTCGACGGGCTCGGGGTCAGCCAGCCAGCCGTCTCCAAACACCTGCGGGTGCTTCGCGACGCCGGCTTCGTCACCTGCCGGACGGCAGCCCGACAGCGGATCTACCGCCTCGACCCCGGGCCGCTGCGGGACGTCGACGGCTGGCTCGACCCGTACCGACGGCTCTGGGCCCGACACCTGGACGCCCTGGAACGGCACCTCGACAGTCAGGAGCAGTGAATGGACAGCGACGCGTTCCGCCCGAGCCCACCCGCCGACGTGCGCGCCGAGCCCACCGACGCCGGCGCGACATTGGTCCTCGTCCGCGACCTGCGGCATCCGCCAGCCACCGTCTGGGCGGCACTGACCGACCCGGCCCAGCTCGCGCAGTGGGCGCCGTTCCTCGCCGACCGCGATCTCGGCACCGCCGGCGCGGCAGTGCTCACCCTCGTCGACGGCGAGACCACCCAGGAGGACCCGGCGACGGTACGCCGGGCCGAGCCGCCGCACCTGCTGGAGTACACCTGGGGCGACGACCTGCTGCGCTGGGAGCTGAGCCCGCTGGGCAGCGGCACCCGGCTCACCCTGCGGCACACAGTCGCCGACCGGGGCATGCTGCCGATGGTCGCGGCCGGCTGGCACCTCTGCCTCGACGTGGCCGACCGGTTGCTCGACGGCGACCCGGTCGGCCCGATCCGCGGCGCGGAGGCCAAGGACCACGGCTGGCCCGAGCTGCGCGACGCGTACGCCGAACGGCTCGGTGAGGGCTGACCGGCGCGGTTCCGGCGGCCCCGGAGCCCGGAGCCGCCGGAACCCGGTCAGACGTACGGCCGCTTGGCGTACGCCTCGCGGAGCGCGGCCAACCCGACCGCCTTCGGCGTCAGGGTGCCCCACCCGGAGTTGAAGTAGTTGGTGCGCACGATCCGTGGCCCACGCTCGGCGTTGAGCTGGGCGATCGCCGCCGGCACCGTGGCGATCCAGGCCGCCTGGTCCGGGACCTCGGCCGACCTGACCCCCCATTCGGCGATGATCACCGGTCGGGACAGCGCCACCGGGCCGAGATCGGCCACCGCCCAGTCCTTGGTACGACGAAACCGGGCCAGCGCGGTGTGGCTGGCGCTGGTGGCGTACGCGTTCCACTGGAGATAGTCGAGACGTGACATCAGCGACTCCGGGTGGGTGCGTTGGAAGCAGGCCCGGTCGAAGCCGCCCAGCCCTACCGAGAACGTCGTCCCGGCCGGCAGCGTGCGCGCCTTGAACCACGTCAGGATGTAGTTCATCGCCAGCACCGCCCGCGCGTCCGACTCGGCCCAGGTGTACGCCTTGCCGTCCTCGGTGGTGCCGAACTCGTGATCGGTGTCCAGTTCCGAGGCGAGCTGGATGTTCACCCCGAAACCGAGCGTCCGGTACTGCGACAGGGCACGGGCCAGCAACCCGTCACACTGCCCCTTGACCACCTGGCCGTAGCCGTACGCCTTCGGCCAGGTCGCGCCGGGCCGCTGCTGGATGGTCATCGTCGGCGGCGGCACCGTGTAGCTGGTGCCGTCCACCACGAAGCTCTGCGGTCCGTTGCTCGAAGCGCCGTAGTGCTTCAGCTCCAGGACCATGTTCATCTGCACCCCGGCCTTGCCCAGGCTGACCAGCCACTGCCGGTTGTAGCCGGGAAAGATGTAGCCGTCGGCGAGGCTGCGGTACTGGGTGAGCGACCGGAAGTTGCCGCCGGCCATGTCGGCGGTCGGGTCGGCGCCGCCGGAGAGGTAGTAGCCGCCGAGCACGGGTTGGCCCAGGCTGTAGTCGGCGGCGGCCGTCGCGGTGTTGCCGGCGGCGTCGCGGACCTGGACGGTTACCCGGGGCATCACGCCACCGACCGATACACGGCCACGGAGCCGTTGTCGGAAACCCGGGTCCAGGTACGTCCGGAGTTGTCGGTGACGGTCACGGTGAGCGGGTCGATGACCGCCGTGACCTTGACCGGCGCGCTGCTGTTGCCCTGCGCGTCGGTGACCACGATGGTGACGGTCAGCGGTTTGGTGTCGGCGTCTGAGTAGGTGACGGTCAGCAGCATCTGGTCACCCGGCGCGAAGACGGATGCGTTCAAGGCTGCGGTTGCCGTGGGAGCGGCCATGTCGGGCCCTTTCTTGCTCGGTCGCCGGGTCTCGGCGCGCGGTCGAGCGACGCCGGACCCCGGCGGGGTCCACAGTGCGAAAGGCCGGCGGGGCACGGGGACGGTAGGCACTACCGGCGGACGGCGCTGCCTGACTGCCTGTGGTGCTGACGTCCCTGTCCCGATGGGCGGAGGCACCGCTGCGGGCGCCCGCAGGGGTGTCGGTGACAGCCACGCCCTGTCGTACGCGCGATCGGCACGGCGGCTGTGCCGTGACCGCCACGGCTTCGAGGCCGGGCTGGGTGAGGGCGGCACCGGTGCGGACGATGTTGTCCCCACCGGGCCGGAGGATCGGGATGTGGCCCGCCACCCGTCTACCTCCACCTGCCCCAAGGGTGCTCTACCAGGGGCTTTACCGTCTTGTCCGAATTGCGACAAGAGCCCGGAAGGGCGCGGCGCGACGGCTACTCGGGCGGCGTGCCGCGTACGGCCCAGGCCCGCGCGGTGAGCCGGATCGACCCGTCCGGCTCGACCGGCAGCCGGGTGGCCAGCGACTCCCGTAGCGACTCCCGGTCGGATTCGGTCAGCGTCGCGACGTACCCCGGCGCCGACCCCTGACCGCCGAGGAACGGTGCCCAGTAGTCGGCGAAGTCGGTGAAGGTCGTCGGTACGTCGACCGGCCAGACCGACACGTCCCGTAATCCGGCCCGCTCCCACAGGGTGCGGAGCGCGTCGGGCTGGCACACCGTGGTGCGGTTCCCCTCGTTCAGCTTCGCCGAGTCCGGGTCGAGCTGTGCGGCGGCGGCCCAGAAGTGCCGCATCATCGCCATCCCCTCGGCGTAGTCCCACACGTAGGCGGCCACCACCCCGGCCGGCCGGACCACCCGGGCGAACTCCGCCACCGCCCGCGCGGGCTCCGGCACGAAGTTGAGCGTCAATCCGCTGACCACCACGTCCGCGACGCGATCGGGCAGCGGCAGCGCCCGCGCGTCACCGACCTGGAAGGCCGCCCGGGGGTCGGTGACCCGGGTACGCGCGACCGCGACGAAACCCTCCGACGGGTCGATGCCGGTGATCTCGGCCGGATCGTTGTGGGTGAGGATCGTCGAGGTCAGCGCTCCGGTGCCGCTGCCCACGTCCAGCCAGTGCCGCCGCGGCGCAACGGCCAACCCGCGCAGGAAGTCCACAGCGACCAGGCGGCTCCACCGACCCACGTACGCCTCGTACGCGTCACCGTTCGCCCACACCGGCTGCACCATCCCGGCACGATACGACAGGAGGCTGCTGACCGAGGCCGTCCACGGCACCCGTTGGCTCAGCAACGCCGCCGCGCCGGGTCGAGCAGGGCCGGCGGGGTGTCGAACTTCTCGTCGGCGGCAAGGTCGACCCCCGGTGCGACGATGGCGTCGATCGCGTCCAGCACGTCGGCGGAGAGCACTGTATCCGCGGCGGCGAGTTGGGCGTGCAGGTGGTCGATGGTGCGGGGGCCGATGATCGCGCTGGTCACGGCCGGGTGCGCGGTGACGAACCCGAGTGCGAGCTGGATCAGGGTGAGCCCCGCCTCGTCGGCGACGGTGGCCAGCCGCTCGACGGCGTCGAGCCGGGCCTGGTTGGCCGGGACGCTGAGGTCGAAGCGGGCGGGCAGGATCGCTGAGCGGCTGGTGGTGATCTCCCGGCCGGCGCGGATCGCGCCGGAGAGCCAGCCCGAGGCGAGCGGGCTCCAGGCGAGCACGCCCAGCCCGTACTGCTCGGTCACTGGCAGGACGTGGGCCTCGATCCCTCGTTGCAGGATCGAGTAGCTGGGCTGCTCCGTGACGTATCGGCCCAGGTGGTGCTCCCGCGCGGCCCACTCGGCCTGCACGATGCGGTACGCGGGGAAGGTCGAGGAGCCGAAGTAGCGGATCTTTCCCGCCCGTTGCAGGTCGGTCAGCGCCGACAGGGTCTCCTCGTCGCTGGTGGTCGGGTCCCACCGGTGGATCTGGTAGAGGTCGACGTGGTCGACGCCGAGACGACGCAGGCTGTTGTCCAACTCGGTGACCAGCCAGCGACGCGAGCCGCCCCGCTGATTGCGCTCGTCGCCCATCGGCATGCCGGCCTTGGTGGCCAGCACGATGTCGTCGCGGCGGCCGGCGATGGCGGTGCCGACCATTTGCTCGGACTCGCCCTGGCTGTACATGTCGGCGGTGTCGATCAGGTTGATTCCGGCCTCCAGCGCGGCGTCGACGATCGCCGTCGCCTCGCGCTGGCTGGTGTGCCCCAGCTTGCCGAAGTTCATCGCGCCGAGCACGAGGGTGCTGACCTGGACGCCGGTGCGCCCCAGGGTGCGGTACTGCATGGCTGTTCCTCCACGGAAGGGTGATGTGGCGCTGGCCCACCGGCTCTGGCATCCTGAACAAGTGGAACCACGTTCCGCTAAGAACGATACGGAACAGAGTTCCGCTTGCCAAGGTGAGTGACGGGGGTAACGGCGCGGTGGCCGACATCGACAGCGGATCAGGACGGCCGAGCCCGCGGAAGCGGGCCGACGCCCGGCGCAACGAAGTGACGCTGCTGGACGCCGCCGCCGCGGCCTTCGTCAGCGCGGGCGTGGACGCGCCGGTACGCGACATCGCCGCCAGGGCCGGCGTCGGTGTGGGCACCATCTACCGCCACTTCCCGACCCGCGCCGACCTCATCGTCGCCGTCTACCGGCACCAGGTCGAGGCATGTGCGCAGGCCGGCCCGACACTGCTGGCCGACAGCGCGACGCCGCATGCCGCACTCGCCCAATGGATCAACCTCTTCGTCGACTTCCTGGTCACGAAGCACGGTCTCGCCGAGGCGCTACAGTCCGACAACGCGGCCTTCGAGACGCTGCACGCCTACTTCCTGGACCGCCTCGTGCCGGTGTGCGCCCAACTACTCGACGCCGCTGCCGCGGCGGGCGAGATCCGCCCCGACGTGACAGCCTTCGAGTTGCTGCGCGGTGTCGGCAATCTCTGCATCGGCGCTTCTCAACCCCGCTACGACGCGCGTCGCATGGTCGAACTCCTCGTCGCGGGTCTGCGCCAACGCCAGAGCGCCGGGCCGCGCTAACTTATTGATCATGACGGACTGGGAGCTTCGGCCAGCTTCGGCGGCGGACGTCGAGGCGGTGGCCGAGTTGCGGGCGGTGGTGCTGCGGGCCGATCTGGAGCGACTCGGGCGGTACGACGACCAGCGGGTGCGGCAGCGCCTGCGGGACGGTTTCGCACCGGCGTACAGCTGGGTCGTCGAGGTGGGCGGCGCCTTCGCCGGCTGCGTGGCGCTGCGGCCCGACGCGGACGCCCACTGGCTGGAGCACTTCTACCTGACCCCGCGGCTTCAGGGCAGCGGCATCGGCACCGCAGTGCTGCGCGAGCTGCTGGAGCGGTGCGACAGCGCCGGCACGCCGGTCCGGCTGAACGTGCTGCGGGGCAGCCGGGCCCGGCGGCTGTACGAGCGGCACGGTTTCACAGTTGACGCCGAGGATCCGGTGGACGTGTTCATGGTCCGCACGCCCAGGACGATCACCGCCGAGAGGCCCTGTCAATGTAACGTTGACAGATGACGTCGGAGCTGGCTCGGTTAACGGAGGTCCGCGCTGCCCGCGCCCGCCTGGACGAGCAGGAGCTGGAGATCATCGATCGCGCGCGCCACGACGGTGCGACGTGGGCCCAGATCGCGACAGCCCTCGGCCTCGCCAGCCGGCAGGCCGCCGAACAGCGTCGACAACGACTGGTGGCGGCGCGGTGGTCGCGGCGGCAACAGCTCGACCTCCGGATGCCCGCGCAGATCGCGGCGTTGCGGGCGGCGGTGGCCGATCTCGGCCGGTGGATCGGCGCCGATCAGCGGTGGGACAGTCGATTTCGTCGGGCGGCGCTCGTACGGAGCACAGTGGACGCCGCGTTGGACGCCGCCCCGGGCTCGCTGCACGCATTGGCGGTGCTCCTCGCCACCGATCTCGCCGAAGCGGGTGAGCGCCTCCCCGCGCCCGCTCGGAGCGCCGCGACGAAGATCAACGTCGCTCTGTCAATGGATTGTTGACAGTATCGAGCGGCATTGCCTGCACCTCGCTCAAGCTTGAGGATGTGAGTCACCTCGGCTCAACTCGGAGTGCTCATGCGTCGCAACGCCTGCCTGTTCGTGGCGATCTCCCTGCTATCCGGCTTCGGCAGCAGCGCCATGTCACTGGTCGCCGGCATCTGGATCCTGGACCTCACCGGCTCCACCAGCCTCGCCGCCCTCGCCGGGCTCTGCGTCTACGCCCCGGTGCTCGCCGGCCCGTGGCTGGGCGGTCTGCTCGACCGGGCACCCCGGCGGCCGCTGGTCATCGTCGTCAACCTCATGCTGGCAGCCGCCCTGCTCGCGCTCCTCGCGGTGCGCGGGCCGGCGCAGACCTGGCTCATCTTCGCCGTCTCCTGCGCGTACGGCGTCAGCTATGTGCTGATCGACGCCGGTGAGACGGCGCTGCTGCCGTCGGCACTCGCGCCGGCCGAACTCGGCGACGTCAACGGGTGGCGCTCCAGCGCGCAGGAGGGCATGAAGCTCATCGCTCCCCTGGCCGGGGCCGGCCTCTACGCGTGGCGGGGCGGCCACGCTGTCGCCACCCTCAGTGCGGCGATGCCGGTCCTGGTCGCCACCCTGTACGCGCTCGTTCGGCTGGACCGGACGCCCACCGACCGGCCCAGCGAACACGGCGACGGGCCGCGTACCGGATTGGTGGTCCTGTTCGGACAGCGAGCGACCCGGCTGCCGGTCGTGCTCGCCGCGGTGTCGATCGCCATGTCCGGCTTCGCGACAGCGGGAATCTACGCGATCGTCGTCACCGAGCTGCGCCTGCCGACGACGTTCCTGGGTGTGCTGGCCAGCGCGCAGGGCGTCGGTTCCATTCTCGGTGGCCTGATCGTCGGCCGACTCATCGCGGCGAGAGGTCCCGGTGCCGTCGGTGTCGCCGGGACGGCGCTGTTCGCAATCGGCTGCCTGGCGCGCTGCCTGCCGTGGTGGCCGGCCACCGTCGTCGGGGCGGTGGTGGCCGGCGTCGGGCTGCCCTGGACCCTGGTCGCGGCGGTGACCGCCGTGCAGACCCACACGCCGTCGGCGCTGCTGGGCCGGGTCTCCGCGACGGCCAACACCGCGATGTTCGGACCACTCGTCGTCGCGATCCCGCTCGGCTCCGCTGCCGTCCACCTCGGCGCCCGCCCGCCGCTCATGGCCGCCGCGGTGATCTGCCTGACCGCCGTGGTGGTGGCCACGTTCCGCCGCCGGTCGACGCCACCCGACGAAACGCCTACCGCTCCCACACCACGCCGAACGGCGGGAACGGGTCCGGCGAGCCGCTGACCGGGGTCAGCCGCGTACCGGATGGATCGCCTGGAAGGCGAGTCGACGGTCCGCGTCGGCGGCGATCCGGTCGAGGATGTCATCCAGGTCGAGGAAGACCGACCAGCGCTCGCGGCCGGTGGCGTCGGCAAGCCGGTCCACGAGCAGCTCTTCCAGGTCGGTGACCCGCTTTCCCTTCCACACCTTGTCGGCCACGCTGACCAGCAGGTCGTCGACGCCGATGCCGTCCCGGTGCCAGGACGCGTGGTCGCGCGCGAACCGGGCCGAGGCCTCGGCGACGCCGTGCTGAAGCAGCAACTCGTAACCGGCGGGCTCGTGCGCGGACCCGGGCCCGGACAACTCCTCCGGATGCCGGACCTTGCCGATGTCGTGGGTGGCGGCGCCGAAGAGCACCGCCTCGCTGTCGAACGGGAGTTGCGGGAACCGGTGCGCCATCGCGTCGGTGAGCTGCGCGGCCACGTCGTGCACGGCCCGCAGGTGCGCGGCGAGGCGCGGCGGCGCGTGCAGGGCCTCCAGTAGGGCGACGACCTGGTCGGGCAGGGGCCGTAGCGGCGGGTCCGCGGGTGCGGTGAGGGCACGGCGCAGCAAATCGGACGTCACCGCGGCAAGGGTACGACCAACCGCCGTGCGATCCGTTGATCAAGTGATGGGAAATAGGTCAGGAACGGCGCTCAAGGCTACTTTTCATCACTTGATCATGGCGTGAGCGGTGGGACGGGTTGACCACGGCCCGGTGTCCCGCCAGCCCACACCCGGCGGTCGGGGCGGCCGCAGCGGCGGTCGGGGGGACGGGCACCGGGACGGCGGCGCGACACGCGCGGATAGTGTCTAGTCATGCCGCTCAGTTCGGACGAGGTCGAGGTGTTCGAGCACTCCAGGGCCCGCCTGGAGGCGATCGCCTACCGCCTGCTGGGCTCGGCCAGCGACGCGGAGGACGCCGTCCAGGACACCTTCCTCCGCTGGCAGGGCGCCGACCGGCAGCACGTCGAGACGCCCGAGGCGTGGCTGACGAAGGTCCTCACCAACGTCTGCCTCAACCAGTTGACCTCGGCACGGGCCAGGCGGGAGACCTATGTGGGCACGTGGCTGCCCGAACCGGTCCTCGCCGGGGACCGGATGCTCGGTCCGCTCGACACCGCCGAGCAGCGCGAGTCGGTCTCGATGGCGGTGCTCACCCTGCTGGAGCGGTTGTCGCCGAACGAACGCGCGGTGTACGTGCTGCGGGAGGCCTTCGGCTACCCGCACGGTGAGATCGCCGAGATCCTCGGCATCACCGAGTCGAACTGCCAGCAGACCTACCGGCGTGCCAAGCAGCACGTCACCGCCGAACGGGCCCGCGCGGAGGTCGACCAGGCCACCGCCCGGAAGGTCGTCGCGGAGTTCCTCACGGCGGCAAACAATGGCGAGATCCAGCGGCTGGTGGAGTTGCTGACCGCCAACGCGACGAGCACCGCCGACGGCGGCGGCAAGATCCCGGCCCGGGCCGCGCCGATCGTCGGCGCGCTGGCGGTGGCGAAGTTCCTGCGTGGCCTGTTCAGGCCCGCCGACGTCAAACGGGACCTGGTCGGTGGCAGCCCGGCCATGTACGTCACCACCGCCAACGGCGCTCCGGCGGTGGTGGTCGTGATCGACGACCGGGTCATCGGCGTGATGTCGCTGGAGGTGACGCCCGAGGGTGTCACGGCCATCCACAACCAGGTCAACCCCGACAAGCTCGTCCGCGCCACCCGGCAGTGGTCCGCGTCCGGGCACGAGGAGCCCACCCTGCGCATCTGGTGATCCAGCTCATAGCCGGCTCCTGTCAGGAATCGCGTCGCTGCCCGGTTCAGGAAGCGACCACCCACCGAGACAGGAGTGCCACCATGAAGCACCGCATCGTCGTCCTCGGAGCGGGGTACGCCGGAGCCATGGCCGCCGGGCGCCTCGCCAAGCGGCTGCACACCGACGACACCGAGATCACCCTCGTCAACGCCGACGCGGATTTCGTCGAGCGGGTCCGCATGCACCAACTCGCCACCGGACAGGACCTCAAACCACGTCCGCTGAGCGAGGTCTACGCCGGCACCGGCGTCAAGCCCCGACTGGCGCGGGTCACCGCCGTCGACGTCGACAACCGGACCGTCGCGCTCGCCGACGACAACGGCACCGACGAGATCACCTACGACACGCTCGTCTACGCGCTCGGCAGCGTCACCGCCGACCACGGCGTCCCCGGGGTCGCCGAGCACGCGTACGACATCGCCGGCAGGCCCTCGGCGCTGCGGTTGCGCGACCGCCTCGCCCACCTCGCGCCCGGCGGGACCGTGCTCGTCGTCGGCGGCGGCCTCACCGGCCTCGAAGCGGTCACCGAGATCGCGGAGACCCGGCCGGACCTCGATGTCGCGCTCGCCGCCCGCGGCGGTCTCGGCGACTGGCTCAGCGGCAAGGCGCAGCAGCACCTGCGCGGCGTCTGCGACCGGCTCGGCATCACAGTGTACGAGCACAGCGACATCGCGCGGGTCGAGGCGGACGGCGCTGTCACCCGCGACGGTCGGAAGATCCCGGCTCAGGTGACGGTGTGGACGACGGGCTTCGCCGTGCACCCGATCGCCGCCGCCACGACAGTGGCGGTCGCCGACACCGGGCAGATCATCGTCGACGACAGCATGCGGTCGGTCTCACACCCCGAGGTGTACGCGGTGGGCGACGCCGCGATCGCCGCAGGACCGGGCGGCAAGCCGCTGCGGATGTCCTGCGCCTCCGGCATCCCGATGGCCTGGCAGGCCGCCGACGCCATCGCCGCACGCCTGACCGGTCGGGCGAAGTTCCCCAAGGCCCCGCTGCGCTACTTCAACCAGTGCATCAGCCTCGGCCGCCGCGACGGCATCATCCAGTACGTGACCGCCGACGACCGGGCCAGGCCGGCCCTGCTCACCGGGAAGGTGGCGGCCCGCTACAAGGAGTTCGTCTGCATGGGCGCCGCCTGGAGCATCGCGCACCCGGTCCTGTACCCGGTCCGCCGCCACCGCGTCGTCCCGACCCGAACGGAGATCCGCACGGCCACCTACTGACAGGTGACTGGGGCATCACGCCCGGCTCCGGTCCTCCGGCAGCGAGCGGCGTGAGCGTCCTCACCGGTCGACCGAAGGTGCGTTCCTCTGGAGATACCGCACCAACGACCGCCTGCCCAACTTCAACGCTGCGCTGGTGACCGCCTGATCACGTTGCTGTGAGAGCTCGGCAAACCGGGCTCTCACATCGGTCAGCGGTTGGTGTGGTCAAGGTTTCCAGCGTTGCCAGAACGCGGCTTGCCTGCGCTGAAGTGAAGCCCAGGAGTCGTGCCGCTGCTCGAGCAACTCGGCTTCAGCGATGAAGACGGCGCGCTCCCGCTGCTCCCCATCCACGCATCACATTGTGTCAGAGGTCCGCACAGCCGCCTCCTGACCGGACATGTGCCAGCCCCAGGCTGTCGCAATGGCGGCGGAGCATGTGGTGATCGATCTCGACGAACACGGTCATGAGCCGGCCGAACGGAGTGGCATCACCCACGGGAACGTCGCGAACAGGCGGAACGTGCCCCGTCAACTCGTCGCCGCCTTCGTGATCGGTGTGGTACCTGATTCGGGCTATTCGGGAGGCGCAAGCAGCAGGGGAACCGTCCTGCTGAACGGGCAGCTGACCCTGATCAACACCGGCCCCGCGCCGATCACGATCCGCGCGGTTCAGGCAGAAAGGCCGGGCGTCCAGGTACGCGGTAGGGGCCAGGCCCGGCAGCTCCGCCCGGGTGCGGCTCGTCGAGGTGCGAGGACCCGACGTCGACCGGTCGGCGCGTTCACGCTGGCCTCGCCTGCTCTACCAGGTGGACCAGCATCAGCGCCGTCCTCTTGTCGGGTTGCACGAAAGCGGTGCGGATCAGGTACGTGCCGCGAGCCAGGTCCACGGTGAGGTGGGTGGTGTGCTCCAGCCCGTCGCCGGTGTAGCCGGAGTCGAACAACTCGGCTGACCCGCTGGTCGTCCACGTACCCGCGTCCGCCCAGTCGGCGATCTCGACCGCCCGGGGAACGAGGCGGACGACCTCCGCCTCGGAGATGGCGTAGAGCCACCGCACGAAGATCCGCCGGTCCGGGAGGTACGTGGTGGACGCCGGTTCGTCGGCCAGAACCAGCGCCTGGCCGGCACCAACGTCCAGCACCCCCACGTAACCGTCCACGTCGCAGGCCCGGTCGTAGTCGCCCCAGGAGTCATCGTCGTCGTCCGACGCGCCCTTCCACTCGCCGAGCGCCGTCGTCGGCACGACGATGAGCGGCCCGCCGCCCGAGTCGACCCACGGCAGTTGGCTGACCGGCCTGCGCGTACGAGCGAGGACGCCGGCCAGGTCGGTCATGTCGGTGACGGTCGCGTCGGCACCGGCGGCGGCGAGGCGTTCGGCCTTTCCGGGTTTGTCGGCGTACCCGACGCAGGCGACACCGGCGGCTCGGGCGGCGGCGATGTCGGTGATCGAGTCACCGACCAGAACAGCGGCATCGGGTGCGACCTTCAGCGCTTGCAGGGCCTGCACAACCGGCGCCGGGTTGGGCTTGAGCAGATCGGGATGCTCGCCTCGGCCGATGACGGCGGCGAAGTAGCGGGCCCGGTCGCGGCGCCCGAGGTACACGCCGATGGCTGCGGCGGAGTTGTTGCTGACGATGGCGAGGCTTCGCCCGGTCGCCAGGCATGCGGCGACCACGTCGAAGGCTCCGATGGTGGTCTCCGCGGACGCCGCCGCCTCGACCTCCGCCGCCGCCAGGGCCGCACTGACGACACCGACCAGCTCGGGCGCGAACGCGGCTGTCGCGCGCAACAGCGCCAGCGGGTCGTCCCCGTCGCGTAGCTCGTCGGGCAGGACGACGCCCCGGCTGAGAATCAGCTGACGCAGGTCGGCGGCGATGCGGGGCGCGGCCTTGCTCCCGAACAGGCGGCAGATCGGACCGTCGAAGTCCACGAGTACGGCTTCGGCCCGCTCGGCGATGTCGGCGAGCGGGTCGGCTGGCCGTTCTGCCTCGATCGTCACCACGCGCTCCCGCAGGCCGTCTTCGCCGTCAAGGCTGTCGATCCTAGAGGCCGACGCGGGCCGAGCCGTCCGGGGACGACTCGGCCCGCCTGCCGTCGCGTCAGGGTGTCACCCGGGTGGCAGGGCTGTCGCCGGGCAGACCTCCTGCGCTGCTCTGGGTCTCCACGGGCGGCAGCGGGGTGGTCCCGAGGACGCCGCCGTCGGTGGAGTACGCGGTGAACGTGGCCGCCTGGTTCGGCGGTACCCGGGTGGTGCCGGCATTCGACGCGTCGAGGGCGACGGTGGCCGGGGGTGCGCCTGCGACCGTCACAGTGACGCGGGCCGCGTCCGGCGGGGCGATCACCCGCACCTCGCCCGTGGGAGGCCGGGTGCCGTCCTCGGTCCGGACCCGCCAGCCGATCGGTCGCCTGTCGACGCCCTCGGCTGGCAACAGCAGCCGCAGGTCGATCCACCAGCCGGTCCGGTCGTCGCCGTGCATGGCGTACGCGATCACTCCACCGCCGGCCGGCTGCACGGTGAGCAGCGCGGCGGCCTGGCCGTGCTCGCGGCCCGACCACCGCACCCGCACTGTGGTGTCGACGGCCGGGAGGTGGCTGTTCTGGAGTGCCGTCTGGACGAAGTTGCGGAGGTTGGCGTCGTCGAGCGGCGCGCCTCGGGCGGGTTGGCGAGCGCCGGCGAGTAGGGCGTCCATCTCCGGCCCGGTCGGATCGATCCCCGCGTACGGGCCGCCGCCCAGACCGACCTGGAAGAACACCCGGTCGCTGCGGCTGACCCGGACGACGGGTTGGTGCGGCAGGGGTTCGGGTGGCAGCACGGCGAGCCCGACCCCGCCGCCGTCCGCCCTGGCGATGTCCTGGTACTCCACAGTCCCGTTCGACGTGTATCGAGGGTCGCCGCTGATCGTCACGCTGGATTCGGGCGGGCCGACGGCGACCGCGAACCCGGCCCGGTCGGGGTAGGCCCGCATCAGCGTCATCACCGGGTCGTCGTCACCCTCGCTGTGGCCGCCGTACCTCATTTGTTGGGCATCGGCCCCGGCCGGACCCACGTACCAGACCAGTGCCTCCCTGGTCAGCAGGCCGAACCGCAGCGGCACCGCGACCAGCGCGACCCGGTGGCCCGGCTGGTCACTGCCGTAGATCAGACGGATCCGGTCACGGTCGCCGATCTTCCAGGCACCCACCGGGGCGTCGATTCGCACCGGCGGATCGGCGCTGATCCGCGTCCGGAGCGTGTCCAGCCAGGCCCGGTCCCCGGCCAGTGCGCCCCGCGGTGGCGCGTCGAGCAGCGCCCTCGGAGTGGCGGCGACAGCGATGCCGGGTGCCCACCCGGGCAGCGGAACCGCGTTGGTCTGGACCCCGACGAGCGTGACCCCGACCGCGGCGACCAACGCCGTGCGGATCAGCCGCGTCCGCTGGTGCCGTCGCTCGCGGCGGGCGAACCCGGGCCAGGGGTCCTCGGGCACGTCGACGCCGTGTGCGGCCTGCCGCAGCGCGGGACCGAGCGTCGTATTGGCGAAGCTTCCGGTCATGCCAGTTCCTCCTCGAGCCGTGCCGGGGACTGAGCGGCGGGTGGGACGAAGTCGCTGCGCAGTCGGGCCAACCCGCGCGACGCCTGGCTCTTCACCGCGCCGACGGAGCAGCCGAGGACCTTCGCGGTGTCCGCCTCGCTGAGATCCTCGAAGTAGCGCAGCACCAGCACCGCCTGCGTCCTGGGCGGTAGCCGCCGTAACGCGGCGAGGAGCAGCTGCCGCTGCTCCACCTGTGCGTACGCGTCATGCGTCGGCTGGCTGTCGGAGGTCAGCAGCGGCACCTCCAACGGCCGCCGTCGACGCCGCCAGGAGATCGCGGTGTTCACCATCGCCCGACGTACGTAGACCTCGGGCGCGTCGCGGCGCAGCACCCGCCCCCAGCGCCGATGGGTCTTTTCCAACGCCGACTGCGTCAGGTCCTCGGCTGTCCCCCGGTCTCCGGTGAGCAGGTAGGCCGTTCGGAGCAGCGATGCCCACTGCCGTTGGACGAACAGCCGGAACTCTTCGTCGTCGTCGTGCCGACTCACGCCACCTCCAGGTCGCGTCCGACTCGCGTCTGTGAGCGGACGCAGAGTGAGACGCCACCGGCGGTCTTCGGGGTTGAGTGGAGAATCGCACGCCGGGCTCGCGCCTACGGCTCAGTCCTCCCGTTGTTGACCCGTCGACGGCCCGTCGGACCCGGCCTGGCGCTCGGCCAGCCAGATGGCGTGTCCCTTGAGCAGGTATCCGATCCAGTAGATCGCGAAGAGGATCAGGAAGCACGCGAAGAGCACTCCCGAGACGACGCTCGCGAGAACGAGCCCTTCCCCGCCGTCGGCCATTCCGCGCGCCGCGAGGCCAACGAGGCCGAGGAAGAAGAAGATGACCATGTAGAGCGGCAGTGTCGAACTGTCTGCCGGGTGGGGCGCGCGAGTCGACCACCTGACGCGAGGGTCATTGCTGATCACCTGCCGAGTATGAGCGGCTCGCTCAAGCGCGGGATCCCGCTCCGCTCGGCCGGACAGGTCGATGCGGAGCGGGACCGTCGACGGTTGCCCGTTAGAACCCGCCCCATTGTTTGGCCGAGCATTTCCAGGTCTTCCCGCCATCCTGCGACACGCAGAAGACGAGGATCTTGCCGAGGATCGGCAGGTTGAGGGTGAAGAGGTGGCCCCTGGTCTTCGCGTACACAACGCCGGACTTCTCGGCGATGTCGGCCAGCGCCCACCCGCGGTCCGGTCCGTCCAGTGTCGCCACCCGGCGCATCGATTCGATGTCCTTGCCGTCGAGCAGCATCTTGATCTCGTCCGCCGAGGGCTCGCCGTCGCCGCTGAACGTCTCCACAGTGTACGGGCCGTCGACGGCGACGCCATTGGCCTTCTCGAAGGCGGCCTTCGTCTCCCCCACTGTGGTGCTGCCGGCGAAGTCGAGGGTGAAGATCACATCGCCCGTCCGGCGCGACAACAGGCACTGCCAGATGGTCTTGCCCGAGGCGACGCACATGGTCAGGCACCACTCCCGGCCGTCGGGGGTGGAGGAGGAGAAGAGCAGTGACGTCGCCGTCCCGCTGTCGCCGCTGCCGTCGTGCGCGCCGTCGGCGAGGTCGGCCATGGTGGTGCCGAGGACGTCCCGACCGCCCGGAATCGTACCGACGACAGTGACACCGTCGACCTCCTTACCGGCGGCGAGCGCTTCGAGTTGGTCGCCGGTGAGGGTCCGCCCGCCGGTGTCGACGGCCAGCACCTTGTCCAGGTCGCCGACGGGTCGGCCGGTCAGGTCCTCGAACTGTCGAAGCATCGTGCCCGGGGCACCGGGGTGGTCGGTGATCGTCGTCCGGGCCTCCCCCTCGGCGGCCTGCGACGGAGCGTACGAGGCGGTCAGCCCGACGATCAGGGCGGTCGTGACGATGGTCGCGCGCCTGGTGATGTCCCGCAGAGTTGTCATCCTGTCCTCATCTCGGTGATCGGTGTCGGCGGGGTGGGCCGGGCTACCAGCGGCACGTGACGATGTCGCCGACGTCGTTGGGGGATCCCAGGTCGCAGTGGTCGTCGATCCACTCACCGATCTCACCGATCGTGTCGACGATCCAGGCGATCGCCGACTTGATCGCGCCCCAGATGCTGAAGTAGACGACTGTCGTCTCGGGGGTGCCGCCGGCCTCGTCGATGACGTCCTTCGTCGACATGGCGACATCGGGCTTCTCGATGATGTCGAGCACCCGTACCCCGGTGGTGTCCTTGCCGGCCAGCAGCGCCTCGACCTGCTCCGGGGTCCGCTCCTTGCCGTCGTCGACCGCCACTATCGCGCGGTCGATCAGCGTCTCGCGACTGCCGCTGACGGCCTGGGCGATGCCGGTCATCTCGCCCACCGTGAGGTCGTTGCCGAGCGCGGGCCCGGTGAACCGCCGCACCGAGACGGCCCCCGCCGGGTCGATCCGGATCTCGTCGGCCGTGATCATGTCGTCGGCGGTGAACGGCGCCCAGGCGAACGTCCACTGCCCGGCGACGCAGCGGAACTGGCCGTACTCCCGGCCCTCGGCTGCGGTGTCGGTACGGACGACTTCGCCGCGCTCGTCGACATGCTGGACCACGCAGTCGGCGCCCTTCTGCGGCGGCTTCTCGGTCTGGGCCACTGCGGCGGAGGACATGGCCAGCACCGTCGCGCTGACCACCCCGATCACCGCGAGGCGGTGTGCCAAACGACTCATCGAACGCTCCATTCCTGACGCGGAAGAAACTGGTGTCCGAAGAGTGGCGGGGCACGCTGAAGCGGCTCGGAAACGGCGCTGAAAGCGGGGTACGTCAGCGCAGCCGCGTGGCGTCGAGTTGGTCGAGGTCGGCGCGGATCGAGTCGGCGTCGGCATCGCCCAACTCGTCGAGGATGGTCAGGGCCCGGCGCCACGCGGCACGGGCGGCGTCGACGTCGCCGAGCGCCCGGTGGCTGCCGCCGAGATTGACGTACGTGCTGGCTTCGGCGTACCTGTCGTTCACCTGCGTGAAGAGTTCGAGGGCGTGTTCGTAGCAGGCGATGGCGCGCCGGTCGTCGCCGAGCTGGTGGTGGGCGTGGCCGAGGCTGTCCCAGGTGTCGGCCTGCCCCTGGACGTCGTCCACCTCCTGCAACATGCGCAGCGCCTCGCCGCACGATGCGAGGGCATTGGGGTAGTCGCCGAGCAGCGCTTCCTGCCAACCGACCGCGTTGAGGGTGTACCCCTGCCCGGCCCGGTTTCCGGTCCCCCGGAACAGGGTCAGCGCCCGCCGGGAATGGCGCAGCGCCTGCTGGTGCTGCCCCTGCCGCTCGGCCAGTTGACCGAGGTTCAGGCAGGTGTGCGCCCGTCCGGCGTCGTCACCGAGATCGGTGAACAGGTCGAGCGCGCGCCGCAGGTGGTCGTCAGCCTCGTCGTAGCGTCGGAGCCGGGAGCAGGCGAGACCGAGGCTGCGGTGCGCGTGGCCCTGCCCGGCCTGATCCCCGATGCGGGACGCGGCGGCCAGCGCGATCCGTTGCGTGCCGAGCCAGTCCTGCCAGTGCCCCTGCCGGTGCAGGAAACCGGCGATGGTCCAGGCGAGCCGCCAGGCGTGTCCCTCAAACCCGGAGCGCGCCGCGAGCGGCACCGCGGCGAGGAGGACCGGGACCTCGGTGGTGAACCACGCCGCGGCGGCCGACCGGCTCCTGCGGCGCTCCAGCGTCACGCCCGCCGAGGGTGGCGGGAGGCTGATCTCGCTGAAGTGCGGGTGCAGTGCCAGGTCAGCGGCGTGAGCGGTGTGCAGGCAGTGATCGAGCAGCCGGTGAATGGCGGCCCGACGCTCGGCCGGCGGCTCGGCCTCGTCGGCGAGGCTGGCGGCGTACGCGCGCAGCAGGTCGTGGAACGCGTAGCGCCCGTACGTGTGCTCGGTGAAGAGATTCGCCCGGGTCAGCTCGGTGAGCAGGGAGCCGGTCGCCCGCGCGTCGACACCGGCCAGGCTGGCCACGGCCGGGGCGGAGACGTCCGGGCCGGGATGCAGGCTCAGCAGCCGGAACAGCCGCGCCGCGGCTGGGCTGAGCGTCCGGCACGACCAGGAGAAGACCGCCCGTACGTCGGTGGCCTCGTCGCCTGCCCGGAAGGCGTCCAGGTCGCCCAGCTCGTCGGCGACGGAAGCCAACGAGAAGCGCCGGTTGGTGGCGGCCCTGGCGGCCACGATGGCCAAGGCGATGGGCAGCCGCGCGCACCGGTCGGCGATGGTGTCGGCAGCGGCGGGTTCGGCGGCGACCTGGCGCTCCCCGAGCCGGCGGACCAGCATGTCACGGGCTTCGCCGGGGCTCAGCAGGTCGAGCGGCACCGGTTGGGCGCTTTCGGTGACGACCAGCGGAATCAGCTGGTCGCGGCTGGTGACGATGGCCAGACAGTCAGGTGAGCCGGGCAGCAGCGGCCGGACCTGTTCCGCGTCGCGGGCGTTGTCCAGCACCACCAGCACTCGCTTGCCCGCCACCGTCGTGCGGTACAAGCTCGCCATCGTGTCCGGGTCGCGGGGCATCCGGGCCACCGCAACGCCGAGCGCCTCCAGGAAACCGTGCAGCGCTCGCGCCGGTTCGGTAGGTGTGCCCGCCGGGTCGAAGCCGCGCAGGTTGACGTAGAGCTGCCCGTCGGGGAAGCGCGCGGCCGCGCGGTGCGCCCAGTGCACGGCGAGGGCGGTCTTGCCGACGCCGGCGGTCCCGGACACCACGACGGCGCCGCCCCGGTCGACCAGCGCGTCGAGGGCCGCGAGCTCCGCGTCCCGTCCGGTGAACGTGGGTACGGGGGGAGGCAACTGCGCCGCGACCCGCGGTGGTGCCGCCGTGGCCGGTGCGGCGATAGCGGTGTCCTGGCGCAGGATGGCGCACTCCAGGTCGCGTAGCCGCGGACCCGGGTCGAGGCCGAGGTTCTCCCGCAGGTTGTCGCGCAGCCGCCGGTACGTGGCGACCGCCTCCCCCTGTCGGCCGTCGCGGTACAGGGCGAGCATCAGCTGCGCGTGCAGGTGCTCGTCGAAGGGGTGCTGTCGGACGAGCCGTTCCAGGCCGGGGACGAGGCTGGCGTGCTCACCGACGGAGAGCCGGGCCTCGGCGAGC
The DNA here is from genome assembly GCF_040649335.1 of Micromonospora sp. NPDC048986. Taxonomy (NCBI): domain Bacteria; kingdom Bacillati; phylum Actinomycetota; class Actinomycetes; order Micromonosporales; family Micromonosporaceae; genus Micromonospora; species Micromonospora sp. NPDC048986. The sequence continues at coordinate 167,661 of NZ_JBEZFJ010000008.1, read as the reverse complement.
GATCGTTCGGCCTCCAACCGTAGGCGTGCCAGGTGTTCGGCCTGCTCCTCAAGCCAGGCCGACCCGGCCACGTCGGCCAGCGGTGGGCCCCGCCACAGTGCCACCGCGGCCGTCAGGTGCCTCACCTGCTCGTTGCGGTCCGTCGAGTGCCGGGCCAGCTCGATGAGGCGTTCGGCGGCCTGGACATCAGTGGAATCCGGCCCGGTGTCGAGCAGATATCCGGGTTGCCGCGCGACGATCGATCCGGGCTCGCCGAGCACCCCGCGTAGGTAGGAGACGTGGCGTTGCAACGTGTTCGCCGCGGTGGCCGGTAGCTGGTCGCCCCAGACCACGTCGATGAGCCGGTCGATGCTGACGACACGGCCCGCGTGCAGCGCCAACGTGGCCAGTACCGCCTTGCGGCGCACGCCGTTCACCGCCTGCGGACTGCCGCCGACGACCACCTCCACCGGCCCGAGCAGCCTGATCCGCACGCCCGTACCAACCATCGAAATCACCGAATCAAACTAACGTCCCCAGCCCAGCAAACTCGATCTATTCGTCGCGTAATGGACACGATCCACGGGGCACCGGAAACGGACTCCGGGAGCTACCGTCTAGCGCACAACGGCAGGGAGGTGCGCCAGTGGGCCATCGGCTGCGGCGCGTCGCGATGCTGCTGCTCGGTGCGGTGTTGCTGGGTACGGTCGGCCTGAGCCTCGGTTCCTGGTACGGCGGTCGCGGTGTCACGCCGCCCAGCGACGACCAGGCGCGGAGCCTGGCAGCGCACCTGCTTCCTGGCGCGGTGCCGGGCGACTCGGTCCGGGTCGCGCACGGCTACCGGTGGGGCGTCAGTCTCGCCGCCGACGACCTGGGCTCGGGCCAGGCGTCCTTCCAGTACCACGATGGTGACGACTGTGGGCTCTCGGAGCAACTGCGGCGCAACGCAGTGCCGCAGGGGTGGCAGGGCCTCCGCCGCGTACCTGGCTACCTGTGCGACGGCTGGCGGGCCGAGCGCGACGAACTGACGTTCACGCTCGACTACTCGCCGAGCGGAACGACGCTGACCATCGCACCGGCCGCTCCCGGCAGGTTCCTACCCAGCACTGTCGCTGGCACCCTCGCCGGCGCCGCGGCCGGCGCGGCGCTGTTCGGGTGGGTGGCACGGCGACGTCGACCCGTACGCCTGCTGGTGTGCACCCTGGTGACGGCTGGCCTCCTCCCGGGCGTCGCCCTCACCTGGACAGTCCTGGGCCCGGGCATCGTCACCGACCCGGTCTGGCCCGTCTGGCCCGCTCTCGCTGCCCTGCTGGTGCCCCTGTGGCTCGTGCTCCTCCTGGTCGGCGTGTATGCCTTCCCGAAACGCGAGACCGAGACCGACCCCAGCTCTCGGGTCACGGCGGTGGTGGTGAGTGTCGCGTGCGCGCTGGTCCCCGTGGTGATGGCCGCCGCGCTGCTCTTCATGTTCGTTCGAGCGCAGCCCGACCGTCCGACTGCCGTCGACCCCGTCGTGCCGTGGCCGACGGCCGAAGGCCGCAACGTCCAACCGTCCCCGTCCCCCCGATAGGTGCGCGCTGTGACCACACGTAACGGCAAGGTGATCGCCGACCAGACCATCTTCGCCGACGGGCACTCAGCCGGGCTCAACCAGAGCGAGGAACGCCCGTTCGGCGACGACGGCGGTGACGGCTGGGGCCGTGGGCTGCACGCCTGGATGTTCGACGCCGCCGAGGAGAACAAGGCCGAGCTCGACCAGATCACATTCGCCTCGGCGGTCATCATGGGCCGCAACATGTTCGGCCCGGTGCGCGGCGCATGGGATCGGCAGTGGAACGGCTGGTGGGGTGACGACCCACCGTTCCACAAGCCGGTGTTCGTGCTCACCCATCACGCACGCGAGCCGCAGCCGATGGCGGGCGACACCACCTTCCACTTCGTCACCGACGGGATCGAGTCGGCGCTCGCGCAGGCACGCGCGGCGGCCGGTGGCGGCGACCTCCTGATCCACGGCGGTGCGACCACCATCAACCAGTACCTCGCCGCCGGTCTGGTCGACGAGCTGCGGCTGCACATCGTGCCGGGCACCCTCGGCGCCGGCGTCCGGCTGTTCGAGGGCGTCCCGCCGCTGAACCTCGAACAGGTGACGGCGCGTGCGGCGAGCACGGTCCTGCACGTCACCTACCGCGTGCTCGTCACCCCTCCTCGGTAGCCTGCCCGACGAGCCGGCGGAGAGCCGTAGGGGCAGAGTCGTACGACGGAGGATGCGTTGTCTGCTATCGCGTCACTGACAGTGGTCCCCCGGGGCAGCATCACCGAGCTGGCTCGCCTGGCCCGCACATCGCCGTCGTCGTTCCGCGCGTACCTGGCCGAACACGGGAGCAGGGCGCGGCAGGAGTACGACTGGTCCGGCTACTGCATGCTGTACGTCCTGACCTATCTGGAGGAACGCGGCATCGACCTGGAACCGCCGGAGTTGAATGCCGAGTCGGAGGCCATCAACAGCGCGTACGGCCTGACCACGCTCATCACTCCAGCACCAGGGCTCCTGGATCAGCTCGATCCCGACGCGCACCGCGCGGAGGATCTGGCGGCCCACTTCGAGGACATGGGGATGGACTTCGAGGAGAGCGGCACAGTCGGACTGGACACGCTGAGGCTGTTGCGCGACAGCATCTCCGACCTTCGCGACGACGACGTGTTGCTGCTGCACATCGGCTGAGGCCGACGGCTGTCGTCGGATGCCCGGCGACTACCGGGGCCGTCTGTCGCGGGGGGTGAGGGACCGACCGGCCGCGTCCTGAACGGCGACTGACACCGAGTTCTTGCCAGACCAGTCCGGCCCGGTTGGTGCGGCCTGCACCACGAAGCGCCTGGACCCGTCGGAGCCGTGGACCTTGAGAGGCACCAGTTCGGCGTTGCGGAAGCGGGCCTGCATATCGCCGCCGTCCGCGGCCACCTCGGCTCGGGCGGCCGCGGCGGGGAGCATGCCGAAGAGGATCGGTGCGGCGGTGCCGCGGAGCGTACGGACGCTGAGCTCGTAGTTCTGCAGAACTCCGGACTCGGTGCAGGCGCGTTCCACTGTCGCGCCGTCCTGACGCAGGTAGAGACACTCGCCCCAGGTGCTTTCCCGAACCTGGACCACCGACCAGTTCACGCCGCCGGTCGTGCCTTCGGTGAGTAACCGGGGACCGGTGACGGTGGGCCGCCGCCCGTCCCAGCCCTCCCAGTTGAGGCCGCCGACCACGGCGAGACCACCGAACACCACCACGATGGCCACCACGGTGCGGGTGCGGCTAGTAGACAAGCAGATCACCGCCTTGCGAGTCGTGCAGCCGCAGCGACACGACCTCGACCCGGTCGCCGGCGTCGGGTACGTACACGGCGTAGACCCGGTAGGCGTCGTGACCCGATGCGATGGTGGCCGCCTCGCGTGGCGTTCCGTCGCCGAGGGTGATCTGGATTGACGTGGCGGCGGCCGGCACGATGCCGTAGAGGATCGCCTCCGGCAGTCGCCGGCCCAGACGCTCCGAATGGACCTGCTCGGCCCGCCCACCGGCCAGCCAGCCGTCGCCGTCTGCCACCCGGGGCCAGGCGCAGTCCTTGCCCGCCTCCCGCCAGTTGACGTACGGGTCGGAGAACGTCTCCCGCTCAAGTTTGGCGCATCGGACATCGAACGAACCGGTGACCCGGAGCCGGTAGTTGTCGCCCTCGTCGAGGGTGAAGAAGGCGACGTTGCTCTTCCACCGGTCACCGATGGCGACATAGGTCCAGCCGGAGACCGCCAGCAGGACGAGAAGGACGATGAGGCCCCGGCGTACGGCCTTGCGCGGTGCGGCGGTCATGCGGCGCTCCTCGGTGGGTGTGACGCACTCAAGGTAGCGCCGACGCACCAGCGTCTCGGGGAGACCGAATGCCTACCCTGTCAGCTCGCCGTGCCAGGCCAGACCGTGACACGCATCCTCCACCCGCCGCTCATGGGCTCGACGAACTCGACGACTGCGACATGCAGGTCGCCCTGCGTGCGAACGCAGTACCGACTCCCCTTGGCGAATCTTGAGTTGCTCGTCGCGAAGCTGTTGAGCTGCGAGATGCAGTCCTGCCGCTGCGGTGCACCGGGCTTGTCCCACTTCGCCAGACCGGACCAGGCCGGGTAGCTCTGCAACAAAGTTCCGGCGTCGTAGATATCGATGCTCGGGTCCGGGGCCGTGGCGACCTTCGGCGGGTCCGCGTCGAGGTCGACGCCGTTGTTGGCGAAGAGCACCTCGTACGGCCCGGCGCCCGCTCGGTCGACCGGACCGGGACGCGTTGGCGTCGTCCCCGCTGAACTGGACGCGATGGAAGGCGTCGAAGTCGCCCCGGTGGACGTCTGCTGACCGCCGTCCGCGCCGAAGCCGCCGATCTGGTGCACAAAGGCCGCGGCACCCACGATCGCGGTGATCAGGGCTGCGATGGCGGTGAGCATCCCGGCCATCGTCTGCCAGAACGGCTCCCGTCGACCGGAGCCGTGCTGCGGATCGGTCACGCTCTTTCCTTCCGCTACCTGGCACTCGCGCTGATCATCGCATGACCACGCCACTCGTCGATGCCTCCGGCCAACGCCTTTGACGTGATGGACATCGACAGTCGTAGGATGCCCGCCGTGGGATACACGGTGTGGCCGTCAGGCCGTCTGCATCTACCGGAGTCGGACGACACCGCCGCGGTCGCCGCCGCCAAAGCCGCCATGGCTGAACATTCTGTTTGGTACAAACCCGATGCGTCTCCGTCGGATGACACGCTTGTCGACATAGCATGCGAGGCCAGGGCCTCGATCGCCCGTGACGGGGACTGGATCGAGTTCAATCATGACGACGAGGGCGACCCCAAGTGGTCGAACCAGGCCACGGCCTTCTACGTCGCGATCGCGCCGTTCGTTCGCTCCGGCACGGTCCAGATCCAGGGCGAGGACGGCGCCCGCTGGTCCTACGCCTACGCGGACGGGCAGATCACCCAACAGGGTTGGAACGGTTGGGACGGGTCCATCGAGCCGTTCGGCGATTATGTGGACCACCCGTAGGCGCTGTCACTCACCGGCCGCCCGAACTTCGGAGTGCGGGTCTTCTCGCCGGGGAGTCTCCCAGACCGGCCGCTGGGGCTCGTCGTTGTGCACGACGATGTCGGCGTGCACGGTGGGGCGAGCCATAGCGAAGTAGAGCTGCTGCGAGGGGATGTAACGCTCGCGCCAGCGCCGCTCGATATCTACCCGGGTCGACACCCGGTGCTCTCGGATCACGGCACGATCCACTGTCTTCTCCAGCGCCGTCGACACGAAGATGCGCAGGTCCCACCGATCAACCAGTTCCGGGCGCAGGAGGAAGACGCCGTCGAAGACAAGCACGGCGTCGGCCGGGGCGGCCGTGACCGGCGGGGACAGCACAGCATCCGCGCTGCGGTCGTAGACAGCGGGCTGGAAGCGTCGATCTCCGCCCGGCCCCAGCGGATCGAGCAGCACCCGGTTCAGCGCCGCGTAGTCGTGGGTGTCGTAATAGCAACCTTCGGCCGAGTACTCGCCGCGCGGATAACGCCGCGCCCGGGGGAAGAGGAAGTCGTCGATAGTGGCGCGGATGACGTCGCGGCCCTGGTCGCGCAGGACGACGGCCAACTCGTCGGCGAGGGTGGTCTTCCCGGCGGCGGGCGGCCCGTCGATGGCGACCCGCGTCGGGTGGGCGACAGCGACGGACCCGACCAGCTCAGCCAGGTGCCCGAGCAGCTCGCCACGAGTGCCTTGAACCATGACTCCCCGTCCTCACGACATCCATCACAGTCGTTCACATCACGTACGGTCTGGCGATGATGGCACGGATCCTGGCGCACCTTCGCCCGCCGCTCGTCGTGTGCGGACAACTGGTTGCCCTGGTGTTGCTCGTCCTGGACGCGCGCCGTGAATGGAGTGCGTACGGGCTTGTCGTGCTGCTCCTGTTGCTCGGTGCGCTTGCCGCGATACCAGCGGCGTTGGTCGACTCGCCGAGGTTCCGGCCGATCAGCCTGGTCGCACAGACCGTCGGAGCCGGCGTCGTCGCGCTGGCTCTCCACGACTCGACCGACAAGCGGGCCCTCTGGGTGTACGCACTGTCTGCCCTGGTGGCGGTGGTCGCGCCGACCAGCCGGCCGGGGCTCGGCCGGGCGACGGTGATCGGCGTGGGTTCGGCGCTGGCGCTCACCATCGGCGTGTCGGCTCCGGCACTGGCCTGGGGTGGTGGCCAGCCCGAGGCGGTGGTCTGCGTTCCGCAGGGGGGTTCCGCTGAGGATCTGGTGCGCGAGAGCCACCGCTTCGACCCGAACAACGTGGTTGCGGGCTTCGGGTCAGAAGGGCCGCAAGCGCCGTGCCTGGAAGTGTTCTTCGATCCCGGTGCCACCGGTGACGACGCCGACGACGTCGTCCGCCGCTACTCCGATGACCCGAGGGTCTCCTCCGTCAGCCGGACACGCTGACGCTCAGCGCACAGGTGCGACCGAGGGGCTGCGCCATCAAGGCCGACGAGCCGGCGATCTGCCAAGTCGCCTCGTGCAGCGGAAACAACCCTCCTCACTCGTCGATCTCCTGCGGACTGGATGCGGACTGCGCCGCGGGCAGGAAGGGTGTGAGCAGGACGGCCAGGGCGATGGCTCCGGCGTTGTAGCAGAGCGCCGTTGCTGCGGCGTCTGGGAAATCTCGGGAGTCGAGCAGCGAGAAGAAGATGGCCCCGACGACCGCGACGCCGACGGCCGCGCCCAACTGCAGCACGGCGTTGGTCACGCCGGAGCCGGCGCCGGCGTTGCGCGGCGGAACATCGGCGAGCACGACCGTTGTCACGATAGAGACGCACAGACCCATGCCCAGGCCCATCACCAGGATCGGCGCGGCGAGCTGCCAGAAAGTGACGGTCATGCCGTCGCTGGTGAACATGACAATGAGCAGGGCCAGGCCGGCGGCCATGACGGTCAGGCCGATCTGGATAAGCCCACGGCCACGGGTGGCGGCGAACCGTTGGGCCACGCCGGTGGTGAGGACGATGCCGACGGGGAAGCCGAGGCCGGTCAGGGCGGTACGCAGCGGGCTCCATCGGTAGCCGATCAGCAGCGTGTAGTTGAGCACCAGGAACAGCGACGCCAGCGCGGAGAAGACGATCAGCAGCACGATCAGGCCGACCACAAACGAGCGCTGCCGCACCAGGTCTGGCGGGACCAGCGCGGAGCCGTCGCGGCTGTCCCGCCGCCGTTGCACCATCCCGAACGCCCAGAGCAGTGGCACCGCGGCAACCACCAGCACGATCATGCCGATCGGCCAGCCCGCCTCCCGGCCCTGGATCACTGGGAACATCAGGGCGAACGAGGCGAGGCTGATCAGCACGATGCCGGCCACGTCGACGCGCAGTGGCGTCTCGGAGCGCGACTCCGGCAGCCAGCGCAGCGCGCCGAGCAGCGTGAGGACGCCGATCGGCACGTTGACGTAGAAGATTGCCCGCCAGCCCAGGTTGAAGACGCTGTACTCGGTAAACAGCGCCCCGAGCAGCGGGCCGCTGACGTTGGCGAGGCTGAGCGTGACGCCGTACAGGGCGAACGCCTTGGCCCGTTCGGCATTGTGGAACAGGATGACCACCACGGACATCACCTGCGGGACCATCAGGCCGGCGGCGATTCCCTGGAGCAGGCGCGCGATGACCAGGATCGGGGCCGTCGTGGCGGCCCCACAGACGATCGAGGCGGCGGTGAACGCCACGATACCGATCAGGAAGACCCGACGCCGGCCGTAGATGTCGCCGAGGCGGCCACCCGGGATCAGGGCCAGGGCGAACGTGACCGAGTAGCCGGCCAGGATCCACTGCGCGGCGGCGTAGTCGGCACCCAGGTCGGCTTGAATCCGCGGTAGCGCGATGCTGACGATCGTGGAGTCGACCAGGTCCATGAAGGCGGCGGCGAGGACGACGGCGAAGGCCAGCCATGAGCGGCCGCCACTCCGCTGGGGCGCGACATCGGTAGTCATGTCGGTCCTCCGACTCTTGCTACGATCGGAGCAGATGAACGAAAAAAGAGCTTCTCGCACACCGATCTGCTCGCTTTTAGATTCTCTCTATTTCCGAGACTTTATGAGGAGGGACGCCGAGTGTCAACGTCATCACGGGCGTCATTGGTCGCCGACCTGTACCGCCTGGAGCGCGCGTCGGCACAAGCCGCTGTGCTGTTCCATGGCGCCCTCGCCGCGCGGGCCGGCATCACCGTTACCGACATCAGCTGCCTGGGCGTGCTCGACAAGGACGGGCCGATGGCTGCGGGCCGCCTCGCCCGCCAGATCGGCCTCACCCGCGGCGGCGCCATCACCGGCGTACTGGACCGGCTGGAGCAGGCAGGTTTCCTGCGCAGGCAGCGCGATCCCGGCGATCGGCGGAAAGTGACGATCGAGCTGGTGCGCGGCGAGGCGTACGGACGTCTACAGCAGACCCTCGACGAGTTCAGCCGCGACTACCTCGCCCTCATCGAGGGGTACTCCGACGAGCAGTTGCGGCTGCTCAACGAGTTCTCCCGCCGTTCCACAGCGATCCTCGACCGGCACACCGCAACCTTGCAGGGCACCGAGCAGCAACCGGCATGACGAGGGGTTCGTGGCTAGAGCGCATCGCTCGCTGGTGTTCCTGCCGGCGCTATGCGCGATACTTCTCGTCATGATCCGCCATGGCCTTGTGGAGTTCAGGCAGATCTCCCACCCGTCCGAGATCGGTGCCCGCCAGACACGCGAGCTAGTCGAGTGCTGGACGGCGGTGGCGAACGCCGGCGGCGCGGTAGGTTTCGCGTTCCCACCCGTCGGATTGGAACAGGTAGCTCCCGTGGCCGAGCGCCTCATCGCCGACCTGGATCCCCAGCGCAGCAGGCTCCTCCTGGCGGTGGTCGACGGGGCACTGGCGGGTTGGCTGAACCTGTCCCGCCACGTCGATCCACTCGTGGCTCACTGGGGCACCGTCAACCGCGTCCAAACACATCCCGGCTACCGAGGTCGCAGGATCGGCGCGGCGATGATGCATCGGATCCGGCAGATCGGCCGCGACGAGATGGGGCTTGAACAGCTGCGCCTTTGCGCCCGAGGCGGGGCCGGCCTGGAGGACTTCTACGGTCGACTTGGCTGGAAGGAAATCGGCCGGTGGCCCGCAGCGCTGCGGTTTGGCGCGGACGATGACCGGGACGAGATCCTTATGATCCTCGCCCCGCTGTGACGTGTTCTGATCACACTGCCAGCATGGCCTAGGGTGCGCTGTCATGGGCAATGACGCCGCTGCGAGTGCCAAGCGGATGCCTCATGTGGCGCGCCGTTGGCGGCTCTTGGTCGCCGCAGCGCTGGCTGTCGCACTGTGCGCCGGGTATCTGTCGGCCACCGTCGGCCATCGCCTCGATCACGGCAGCTCGTGGTGGCACGGTGGCGACGCGGAGTCCCGCACGGAAGGGCAGCGGACGGAGCTGCGGTTCGCCTTCAATCCCGGAGGGCACGTCACGTTCGGCGCGTCCATCCGCAATCCCGGTCCGTGGCCGGTGACGATCACGGGCATCAATGACCGTCCAGCGGATCAGCAAGTATTCAAGATCACCCGCTTGGCGGTAAACCATGCCGACGAGGCCACCGACGCCGTGTTCGACCCGGCTGCGGCGGAACCGTTCCGGTCGATCCGGGTGGCGGCGGGCGCGGAACTGCCGGTCTTCGTCACGATCACTATCCCGGACGTGGAGTTCTCCTCCGGATCGTCGCTGTTCTTCGACGATCTCGCGATCGACTACGAGGTACTCGGCCTGCCCCGTCACCAGAGGGTGCCGATGGGCTTTCGCCTGTCGGTCTACTCGGCGAACGAGTATGTACCAAGCGGTAGGCGCTGACACTGCGGATCTTCGCCCGGGTCGTCGGGAGCATGGCTGACCAGGGAAAACGGCTGGTGGGGCGGGCGGGGCTCGAACCCGCGACCGAGGGATTATGAGTCCCCTGCTCTAACCGGCTGAGCTACCGCCCCGAACACCGCGCCGGATCTTATCCCGCTCGGCGGCCAGCGGCCAGCATCGAGCCGGCCGGTGCCCACGCCTGCGCCAGCACGATGGGCTACAGGAATATAACAGCGCGCTCGGGTAGGCCTGTCAGCCGGCGCGCAGCTCGTCCAGCACCGCGCTGGCTGCGCGCCAGCCGCTGGTGAGGGCGCCCTGGATCGATGGGCTGTCCCGGTGGTCACCGGCGACGAACAGGCCCTCGCCCAGCGCCACCGGCTTGCGCAGCCGTCCCTGCGGGGGCGGCGCGGCGGGTAGCGCCTCGGGGATTGCCACTGTGGTGAGGTGGGTCCAGTCTGCGGTGGAGCGGCCGTACAGCCGGGTCAACTCGGCCCGGATGGTCGGCTCGGGTGGGGCGGTCGGGCCGACCACCGAGGTGGCGATCAGGTGCCGTCCGGCGGGCGCGTACGTCGCGGCGGCGTTGCTGAGCACCACGGTGTTGGCGACGAGTTCGCGTCGGTCGCCGTCGACGAGCAGGATCGGCTCGGTGAGCGGCGGCTCGGCCGCGCTGTGGTAGTAGGTGGTGTAGCTGTGCATGCGTACCGTCGCCAGGGCCGGAAGCAGCGCGGCCGCGGCGGGCGGGTCGACGGCGACCACGACGGCCCGGCAGCTGATGTCGCCGGCCTGGGTGCGGACCCGGCCCGGGGTGACCTCCGCGACCGGGGTGTCCAGGTCGAGCAGGTCGGCGGGCAGCGGCGCGGCGATGGCCCGGGGCAGCGCGGCCATTCCTTCGGCGGGCAGGCCGATCCGGCCGCGGGCGAAGGAGCGCAGCACCATCGCCAGCACGTGACTGGAGGTGGAGAGTTCCCGGTCGATGAACACACCGGACAGGAACGGTCGCAGCAGTTCCTCGATGATGGCGTCGGAGAGGCCGGCGCGGCGCAGCGCTGTCTCGGTGCTGGTCTCCGGCGCGGCGAGGAGCCGGGTCGCGGGGAGGGTGGCGCAGCCGGTGGCGAGCGCGGCGAAGCGCAGCCGGTCGAGCAGGGAGCCGACGTCGGCGAGCGCGGTGCCGGGCCCACCGGTCGGTTCGCGCAGTGGGTTGACCAGCCGCAGCAGCTTGTCGCCCTTGCGGACCAGCACGCCGGAGGTGAAGTAGCCGAGGTTGAGCTGGTCGGTGTCGAGCAGCGTGCCGAGCCGGGGGTAGGCGGTGTTGAGCACCTGGAAGCCCCGGTCGATGAGGTGACCGTCGACCACGTCGGTGGCGACCCGGCCGCCGAGCCGACCCTCGGCCTCCACCAGCCGCCAGGGCACGCCGGCGCGGTGCAACCGGCGGGCGGCGGCGAGGCCGGCCAGGCCGCCGCCGACGATGACCACATCGGTTTCAGCCAGCACCGCGCGCCTCCCGCTCACCGTTCGCCCGGGACAACCGGCCCGGCCACCAGATCTTCGGCCCGATGTCGTACGCGAGTGCGGGCACCAGCAGCGACCGGACGATGATGGTGTCGATCAGTACCCCGATCGCGACCGCCGTACCCAGCTCGACGAGGATCACCAGTGGCAGGACGGCGAGGGCGGAGAACGTCGCGGCGAGCACGATGCCGGCGGAGGTGATCACCCCGCCGGTGACGGCGAGGCCGGCGAGTACACCGGCGCGGGCGCCGCGCTTCACCGATTCCTCACGGACACGGCTCATCAGGAAGATGTTGTAGTCGATGCCGAGCGCGACAAGGAAGACGAACGCGAACAGCGGGAACGACGAGTCCACGCCGGGGAAGTCGAAGACGTGGCGGAACAGCAGCGCGCAGAGGCCGAGGGTCGCCGCGAAGCTGAGCAGCACTGTGGCGATCAGCAGCAGCGGGGCGAGCAGCGCGCGCAGCAGCAGGGCCAGGATGACCGCGATGACCACCAGCACCACCGGGATGATGACGTTCTGGTCGCGCTTCGCGGCGTCCGAGGTGTCCACGTTGATAGCGGTGAAGCCGCCGACCACAGCGTCCGCGCCGGGCACCTGGTGTACGGCCACCCGCAGCTCGCGGATGGTCCGTTCGGCGCCGTCGCTGTCGGGTGGGTCGGCCAGGGTCGCCTCCAGTTGCACCCGCCCGTCGACGACCTTCGGGGCGGCGTTCTCCTCGGGTGGGCCGGTCTGCGGGCCGGTGGTGAGGGGGCGGACGTCGGCGACGCCGGGCACGTCGGTCGCCACCTGGGCGACCTGTCGGGCGGTCTGCTCGGTGGTGAAGATGGTGGCCGGGCTGCCGGTGCCGGCCGGGTAGTGCCGGGAGATCACCTCTTGGCCGTCGACCGAGTCGGTGCGCTGGGTGAACAGGTCGGACTGGCCGAGCGTGGTGGCGCCGAGCTGGGTGAGGCCGAGGGTCAGCAGGGCCAGCACGACGGCGGTGGTCAGCCAGATCGGGCGGGCGTGCCGGGCCACGAAGCCGGCGACCCGGCTCCAGATGCCGTGTTCGGCTCGCGGGTCGGCCTGGTCGGCTCGGGGTCGTCGGGGCCAGAACGCCCACCGCCCGCCGAGCACCAGCAACGCGGGGAGGAAGGTGAGCATCACCAGCAGGGTGGCGGCGATGCCGATGGCGGCGACCGGGCCGAGCGCCCGGTTGGAGTTGAGGCTGGACAGCAGCAGGCAGAGCAGGCTGACGATGACGGTGCCGCCGGAGGCGATGATGGCCGGCGCGGCGCCCTTCCAGGCGGTCTTCATGGCGTCCCACGGGCGGTCGTGCCGGTGCAGTTCCTCCCGGTAGCGGGCGATCAGCAGCAGTGCGTAGTCGGTGCCGGCGCCGAAGACCAGCACGGTGAGGATGCCCTGGGCCTGCCCGTTGAGTTTGACCACGTCCGCGTCGGCGAGCAGGTAGACGAAGACCGAGGCGAGGGCGTACGACATCCCGGCGGCGAGCAGCGGGAAGATCCACAGGACCGGGCTGCGGTAGACGATCAGCAGGATGACCAGCACCACCACCAGGGTGACCAGCAGCAGTGGTCCGTCGATGGCGGAGAAGACCTCGATCAGGTCGGCGAGCAGGCCGGCCGGGCCGGAGACGTCCACTGTGAGGCCGTCCCGGTCACCGCCGGTGATGTCGCGCAGTTGCTCGACGACAGTGCCGATCTCCTCGCCCTCGGCGTCGTCGACAGGTACGACGACCTGGAGTGCCTGGCCGTCGTCGCTCGGGATGGGCGGGGGCAGTGGGGTGACCACGCCGGGGATCTGGGCGAACCGGGCGGCGTCGGCGCTCACCCGTTGCCGGTCCGCGTCGGTGATCCCGGAGGGCCGCTCGTAGACGACCAGAGCCGGGATGGTCTGCCGGTCGACGAAGTCGCCGGCGAGGTCCTGGGCCCGGGTCGCCTCGGCGTCGGTGGGCAGGAAGGCGGCGTTGTCGTTGGTGGCGACCTCGCTGAGGCGCCCCGCGTACGGGCCGGAGACGCCGCCGATCACCAGCCAGGCCAGCACGACCGCCACCGCGATCAGCGTGGCCTTGCCGCCTCGTCCGGACATCCGCACTCACCCCAAGGATCGACGCGTCAGTCGACGCACTCTGAACGCGACTCAACATCGCCCATCCTGCCGCCGAAACCCCCCGAGACAGTGCGAATCCGGCATCCCGCCCGGGTCGATCATGGAGTTGTGGTGGGGGATGAAGGGCGCAGAACAGCACGCAACCGGCACCACAACTGCATGATCGACCCGAGGGTGGGGTCGGGGTGGGGTGGGTATGACGAACGCCCGCCGGCTTCAGGCCGACGGGCGTTTGTGGGGAAGCTCCCCCGATTGGACTCGAACCAATAACCTGCCGGTTAACAGCCGGCTGCTCTGCCAATTGAGCTACAGGGGATCGTGCTCCGCGCGACCTCGGATCTCCCCGACGCCGTGCGACGGGACAAGAGTACAGGACATCCCCCGGTGATGGTCCAGTGGGTTCCCTCCCCGCCGTCGCATTGACAATCGGGGTAAATCGCCATCCCGGCACAACCATGCTTGAGCGGAGAGCAGGATGGGTAGTTAGCTGCGGACAGAGGACGCAGGCGCGAACAGGTCGCCTTCCGACGGGGCAACTCGCCGGGGTGACGGCGCGTCAGGTACGGAAGGAGCCGCCATGCGCGGAAAGATCATGTTTCTTGGCGGGCTGGCTGCGGGATTCGTCCTGGGCGCCCGTGCCGGCCGGGAAAAGTACGAAGAGCTAGTGGTCCGGGGCCGCAAGGTGCTCGACCACCCGACCGTCCAGGAGGCGGCCGGGGTCGCGCAGGCCCAGGCCAACAAGCTCTACAGCGAGGGCAAGGACAAGCTCGGCCAGACCAAACTGGGCGAGAAGCTGGGCAACGGCAACGGCAGCACCGGCAAGCAGGAGCTGACCGCCGCCGACGACGCGTTCGCCGGCACGCCCGCCACGGTGGGTGCCAAGGCGGGCACCAGCACGGTCGGCACGACCTCCGGGTCGCCGTCGTCCACGAATCCCCGCACCAAGCCGTCCGGCTCGGGCACGAACGCCAGCACGCTCTGACCAACCGCACGTCGACGGGCCGGTCGCCGCAGGGCGACCGGCCCGTGGTCTGTCCGACGTGTGGTCAGTCCTTGCTGCTGAACGCCGCGTCGAAGGCGGCGCTCGGGGCGTCGAAGGCGAGCCGGCGGACGAACTGCAACGCCTCCGGGGCACCGACCAGCCGGTCCATTCCGGCGTCTTCCCACTCGACCGAGATCGGGCCGGTGTAGCCGATCGCGTTCAACGCGCGGAAGCAGTCCTCCCAGGGCACGTCGCCGTGGCCGGTGGAGACGAAGTCCCAACCGCGCCGCAGGTCGGCCCAGGGAAGGTGCGAGGCGAGCCGGCCACGCCGGCCATCGCCGGTACGCACCTTCGCGTCCTTGCAGTCCACGTGGTAGATCCGGTCGGCGAAGTCGAAGATGAAGTTCACCGGGTCCAGCTCCTGCCACACGAAGTGCGACGGGTCCCAGTTCAGCCCGAACGCCGGCCGGTTGCCGATCGCCTCCAGCGTCCGCTTCGTCGTCCAGTAGTCGTACGCGATCTCACTGGGGTGCACCTCGTGCGCGAACCGCACTCCCACCTCGTCGAACACGTCGAGGATGGGGTTCCACCGGTCGGCGAAGTCCTGGTAGCCGCGCTCGATCATCGACGGCGGCACCGGCGGGAACATCGCGAGGGTGTGCCAGATCGACGAACCGGTGAAGCCGACAACCGTCTTCACCCCGAGCTTCGCCGCTGCCCGCGCGGTGTCCTTGATCTCCTCGGCGGCCCGCTGGCGAACCCCCTCGGGCTCCCCGTCGCCCCAGATGCGGCCGGGCAGGATGTCCTGGTGCCGCTCGTCGATCGGGTGGTCGCAGACCGCCTGACCAACCAGGTGGTTGGAGATCGTGAAGACCTCAAGGTTGTGCTTCGCGAGGGTCTCCCGCTTGCGCTCGACGTACGAGTCGTCGGCGAGCGCCTTGTCGACCTCGAAGTGGTCGCCCCAGCAGGCGATCTCCAGACCGTCGTAGCCCCACTCGGAGGCGAGCCGGCAGACCTCCTCGAACGGAAGATCGGCCCACTGGCCGGTGAAGAGCGTGATGGGTCGCGCCATTGTCCTTCTCCCCTGTTGTGATGGGGATTCCTTGTGCGGACCGGGGCGAGGGTGACCGGACGTGCGCGGCACCCGAGCGGTCACCGGTGGGTGCGGAACACACCTGAGCCCGGCGGGTTGCGCCTCCCACCGGGTCACCGGCCACCAGCACGGTCGCCGACCCCCACCCTATTTCCGCAGTGCCCCATCGGGGAAGCCCCGCGGTCGGCCGATCATCCGATCATTTCCTCGGGCGCGGGCAGGACAGCCCGTACGGTGAAGCCACCGCCCGCGCGCGGGCCGGCCGAGAACGTGCCGCCGAGCCGCTCGGCGCGCCTGCGTACCCCGACCAGACCCCGACCGACGCCCTGGGTGCCGCCGCCGGACGGAGCGGAACCGGTGCCCTCATCGCGAACCTCGATGGTGATGCCCGCGGCGTCGTAGCGCAGGTGGACCCCGACCGGCGCGCCCGGCGCGTGCCGGCACGCGTTGGTCAACGCTTCCTCGATGATCCGGTACGCCACCACGTCGACCGGGCCGGGCAGCGGCCGGGGTTGCCCGGCCATCTTCCACCGCACCGGTTGACCGGCGGTGAAGCCCTCCACCAGCGCGTCGAGACGGTTCAGGCTTGGTGCCGGCTCGGACGGGTCGTCGGGCTCGTCGGCCCGGCGCAACGCGTCACCCAGCCGGTGCCCGTGCGCCAAAACCATCCCGCGCCACTGCGCGAACCGCCCCATGCAGGTCAAGGTACGGCAGCCGGCTGTGGGTCGGTCCGCGGGTGTCCGCGGGTCGGCGGACGAATCAGAGCGAGCGTGATGCCTCTGAGTCATCAAGATGACTCAGAGGCATCACGCTCGTGAGGGACACCGCTTGCTGACCCGCGCCGTCACGACGGCCGCCGGGGCACGCCGGCCGGCTTCGTCGGCACTCGGGCCGGCTGCCGGGCGGGGCCGACGACGTGAGCGTCGACCCCTCCAGCCCTAGTCGGTCAGGGCAGGGTCCACTTCTGGTTGGCCGCGTTGAGGCAGGTCCAGAGGTGCACGACGGTGCTGTCGGCGGAGTTGTTGCCGGAGACGTCCAGGCACTTGCCCGACGACGGGTTGCGCAGGGTGCCGTCGGACGCGGCGGCCCAGTTCTGTGCGCCGCTGCCGTTGCAGGTCCAGAGCTGGATCTTGGTGCCGTCGGCGGTGCCGCTGCCGTTGACGTCCAGGCACTTGCCGAGCGCCTTGATCGTCGAGTTCGGCGTCACGGTCCAGGTCTGCGCCGTGCTGCCGTTGCAGGTGTAGAGCTGGATCTGGGTGCCGTCGGCGGTGCCGGCGTTGCGCACGTCCAGGCACTTGCCGGCGAGACCCTTGATCGGGCCGACACCGGTGCCCCCGCCGCCGCCCTTGACCAGGGTGAAGTCGTCCAGGTCGAAGAGCCCGGTGCCGCTACCGGTGAAGGTGAGGTAGAGGTTCTGGGTGCTGGACGGGACGTTTGACAGCGCCGTGGAGACGTTGGCAAAGGTCGTCCAACTGCCGGTGTTGGGCACCGCGACGGTGCCGAGCACCGGGCCGGTGGCCGAACCGGTGCGCACCTGGATGGCGCCACCCGCGCCACCGGAGACGACCCGGGCCGTGAACGAGGTGACCCCGGCCAGGTTGACACCGTTGTACGCGGCCCAGTCGCCCGGGTCGATGTAGCCGACGGTCTGCCCACCGTTGGCGCCCGCCTTGGTGAACGCGGAGACACCGTTGGCCGAGCTGAACGCCTCGGCCTGGATCGTGCCGGTGGGCGGCGGCGTGGTGCCCAGCTCCTTGATCCGGATGTTGCGGAAGGAGGCGTCGTCACCGGTGCCGTGGTTCTGGATGCCGATGTGACCGGCCAACGAGCGGACCGGGTTGGTGTTGGTGAAGTCGTTGATCTTCACCCCGTTGAGGAAGATCTGTAGCCGCTCGCCCTCGACCAGCAGCTCGTACGTGTTCCACTCCCCCGGCGCGTTCAGCGCCGCGTCGCGGGCGGCGATGTCGGCGGACTTGTAGGTGTAGACCGCCCCGGTGGTGCGGTCGGCCGCGTCGGTGGCGTCGATCTGGATCTCGTAACCGTTGTCCACCGCCGACCACGGGTCGCTCGACGGTGGGAACCCGATGAAGATGCCGGAGTTGTCGTCACCGGCCAGCTTCCAGTCCAGCTTCAGCGAGTAGTTGGTGAACTGCTTGGCGTTGTACCAGTACAGCCCCATGCCGCCGACCGAGGTCAGGGTGGCGTCGGTGTTGGTGAAGCTGCCCGGACCGGCCTGTGACCAGCCGGCCGTCGAGCCGTTGAACAGCGGGGTGTAGCCGGTCTCGGGCCGGCAGTCGGCCTTGCTCCGACCGGAGGCGTACCGGATGCCGCCGAGCAGGTGGTTCCGGAACCCGGACTCCGCGTACGACGCCTGGGTGTGCCCCGCGCCGGTGTAGAAGGACCGGCCGCCGCTGTAGCTCTTGCACCAGCTCAGCGGGTGGTCGGCGCCCATCCCGCCGCCGGAGTACGACGACTCGTCAAGGGTGGCCAGCACGTGGGCGCTCGACCGGGCGTTGGTGCGGTAGTTGTACCACTCGTCGGTGCGGGTCCAGGTCTGCGGCAGGTGCCCGGTGGCCGCGTGGCCCCGGTCCTCCACCTTCATGTTGGCCTGCTGGATCGCGGGGTGCGAGGCGAACCACGCCCCCACCAGGTTGCCGTAGAACGGCCAGTCGTACTCGGTGTCGGCTGCGGCGTGCACACCTACGTATCCGCGGCCGGAGCCGATGTACGACTCGAAGGCGGTCTGCTGACTGGCGTTGAGCACGTCGCCGGTGGTGTTGAGGAAGACGACCGCCTCGTACTGGTTGAGGTTGCTCGTGGTGAACGCGGCGGCATCCTCGGTCGCGGTGACCGTGAAGTTGTTCGCCGCGCCCAGGTCGCGGATGGTCTGGATGCCGACCGGGATCGCGTCGTGCCGGAAACCGGCGGTCTTGGAGAAGACCAGCACGTCGTACGGGGCGTCGGCGGCGCTGGCCGGGGTGGCCGGGGTGGTGCAGGCGATGACGGCGAGTGCGGCCATGGCCGCACCGAGGACGGGTCGCAGGCGTCTGCGCATATCGCTCTCCTAATTGCGGTTAGGAGGGGCCCCTCGCATCACACTAGGCGTTGTCGAAGGGCCCCTCCCGCCAGCTCAGGGCAGGGTCCACTTTTGGTTGGCGGCGGCGGTGCAGGTCCAGAGATGGACCACCGTGCTGTCAGCGGAGCTGTTGCCGGAGACGTCGAGGCACTTGCCCGACGACGTGTTGCGGAGCGTGCCGTCGGCTTGGGCCGCCCAGTTCTGGGCGGCGGTCCCGTTGCAGGTCCAGAGCTGGATCTTGGTGCCGTCGGCGGTGGCCCCACCCGAGACGTCCAGGCACTTGCCCAACGACTTGATCGTGGAGTTGGGGGTGACCGCCCAGGTCTGCGCGGCACTGCCGTTGCAGGTGTAGATCTGGATCTGCGTGCCGTCGGCGGTGGCGGCGTTGCGCACGTCCAGGCACTTGCCGCCGAGGCCCTTGATCGCCCCGGCCCCACCGGCCGGGGGCGTCCCGGTGACGAAGGTGAAGGCGTCCAGGTCGTAGAGCGCCCCGGTGCCCGACCCGGCGAAGGTCAGGTAGAGCGTGGTCGTGCCGGTCGGCGGGTTGCTGATCGTCCCGGTGACCGTGGTGAAGGTCTCCCAGCCGCCGGTGACCGGCACCGTGGCCGAGCCGAGCACCGTGCCGGTGGCCGAACCGGCCCGGACCTGGAGGGTGCCACCGGCGCCCGCCGACGAAACCCGGGCGTTGAACGAGGTCACGTTGCCCAGCCGGTACGGCTGGAACGCGATCCAGTCGCCGTTGTTGATGTCGCCGACGGTCTTGCCGCCCTCGGCCGGGGTCTTGCTGAACACGTTGATCCCCGACGAGGTGCCGTAGAACTCGGCCTGGCGGTGCCGCGGCGGCAGCGTGTGCTGGGTGTGCGTGGTCAGCCCACCGGCGTCGGTGTACTCGGCGTCGAAGATCGCGAAGATGTTCGCCGCGTCGTCGTGCTCACCGTCGACCGGGATGGTGATCGAGCCCGAGCAACCGGTCTTCGAGGTGATCTGGTGCCCGTGCTGGTCGTGCCCGAGCACGTAGGTCATCTTGACCTTCGTGCAGTCGATGGTGCCGTCCTCCGGGTCGGTGACCGTGATGCTGTACGCCACGGTGTCCCCGAAGCCGAACAGCTGACCGTTGCCCGGGTTGTTGATCGTGACGGTGGGCGCGGTGTTGCCGACGCTGATCTGCACGCTGCTGGTGCCGGTGGCGCCCTGCGGGTCCCGCACGGTCAACGTCGCGGTGTAGGTGCCGTTGGCGCTGTAGGTCTTCGTCGGGTTGGCGGCGGTCGAGGTGGTCCCGTCACCGAACGCCCACGAGTAGGTCAACGCGCCGCCCTCGGGGTCGGACGAGCCGGCCGAGGAGAAGGTCACAGCGAGCGGGGCCGCCCCGGAGGTGCGGTTGGCGCTGGCCTTCGCGGTGGGCGCCCGGTTGCCGCCGCCGACGTAGTCGAAGCGGTAGAGCGCCGAGTTGGCGTCACCGTTGAAGTAACCGGTGCCGTAGTCGAGCACGTAGTACGCGCCGTCCGGGCCGAACGCCGAGTCCATCACCTGCTTGCCGACCCAGGGGAAGGTGTCGATGGTGCCCCGGGAGCCGTCGGAGTTGACGTGGATCGGCTTGATCCAGCCCCGGCCGAACTCGGTGGCGAAGAACTGCCCGTCGAACGACTGGGGGAACTTGGTGGTGGAGGTCGAGGAGGCGTTGTACCGGTAGACCGGGCCGCCCATCGGCGACTCGGAGCCGCCGCCGAACTCGGTCGGGGTGCCGGCGTCGCCGGCGTACCGGATCCAGGCCGGCTGGGCCGGCGGCAGGGTGGTCAGGCCGGTGTTGCGGAACGAGTTGTTGGTCGGCCCGCCGGTGCAGTTGTACTTCGCGCCGCTGGCGCTGGTCGCGAAGTCGAACTCGTTGTACGTCTCGGTGGTGGTGTTGGTGCCGGTGCAGTACGGCCAGCCGTAGTTGCCCGGTGCCGCGACCCGGTTGAACTCCACCTGGCCGGACGGCCCGCGGGTGGAGCTGGTGGAGCCGGCGTCCGGCCCGTAGTCACCGACGTAGACCACCCCGGTGGCCTTGTCCACGCTGATCCGGAACGGGTTGCGGAACCCCATCGCGTAGATCTCCGGCCGGGTCCTGGCCGTGCCGGGGGCGAACAGGTTGCCCGACGGGATGGAGTACGTGCCGTTGGCGTTCACCTTGATCCGCAGGATCTTGCCGCGCAGGTCGTTGGTGTTGCCGGCGCTGCGCTGCGCGTCGTACGCGGGGTTGCGGTTGGTCCGCTCGTCCAGCGGCGAGTAGCCGGACGACTCGAACGGGTTGGTGTCGTCGCCGGTGGACAGGTAGAGGTTGCCGGCGGCGTCGAAGTCGATGTCCCCACCGACGTGGCAGCACACGCCCCGGCTGGCCGGGACGTCGAGCACGTCGACCTTGCTGGACTGGTTGAGCGTGAAGTCCGAGTTGAGGGTGAACCGGGAGAGCCGGTTGACGCCGTCCCAGGCCGAGAAGTCGGTGCCGGTGGCCGGCGCGTCACCGCCGGGGGTGGAGAGCGGCGGGGCGTAGTAGAGGTAGATGTAGCGGTTGCTGGCGAAGCCCGGGTCGACCCCGACGCCCTGCAACCCCTCCTCGTCGTGGGTGTAGACCGACAGGGTGCCGACCACGGAGGTGGTGCCGTTGGCGTCGGTGCGGCGCAGGGTGCCGTTGCGGGCGGTGTGCAGGACCGAGCGGTCCGGCAGCACCGCCAGCGACATCGGCTCACCCATGTCGGTCACGCCACGAGCCAACTCGACCTGCTGGAAGTCGCTGGCGACGATCGTGTGTGCCTGGGCGGGTGCCGAGCCGGCGGCGAAGGTGACAGTGCCGGCGGCGACCGCCAGCAGCAGCGCGGATCCGGCGGAGAACCATCGTCGGGACCGTTGTCTGGGAGCGTCCTTCATGGACATCTGTGCTGTCCCTTCCTGACGTGTGAATGCCAGGCCGGGCGCGCGCCGTCGCGCCGGATGCCGTAGCGGTGAGGGGGGTCGATGGGTTACCGCGCCGCCGGTTCACCTCGACGAAACATTGTCGTGTTGGTCACGACACTAAGTCGCACGTGTCGATGTGTCCATACCTTCCGGCGGTTCAGCATCAACTTTTGTCGATCTGATCGAAAGTCGCCGGTCAGGCGCGTCGGTCGATCGCCTGCCCGGCCAGCGCAACCAGGG
Source organism: Micromonospora sp. NPDC048986 (assembly GCF_040649335.1). Classification (NCBI taxonomy): domain Bacteria; kingdom Bacillati; phylum Actinomycetota; class Actinomycetes; order Micromonosporales; family Micromonosporaceae; genus Micromonospora; species Micromonospora sp. NPDC048986. The sequence goes on along the minus strand of NZ_JBEZFJ010000008.1, from coordinate 145,865 downwards.
CCGCGCGGGCCTCATCGGCCACCATGGCGTTCTGCAGGGCGGAGAGCGCGGCCTCGGTCCGGACCCGGATCATCTGCTCGATCCGCTTCCGCGCACCGGTCGCCTCGATGATGTCGCGCAGCTCCGCCGCGCCCTCGGCGTCCAAGGCCGGGTTGCCGAACAGCTCCCGCAGCCGGACGGTCTGCGTCCGGTCGGCGGCGCTACGGGCCAGCGCCATCATCACCGTGGGCTTGCCCTCACGCAGGTCGTCCAGGACCGACTTCCCGGTCACCGCCGGGTCACCGAACACACCCAGGACGTCGTCGCGGAGCTGGAACGCGTCACCCAGCGGGTCACCGAACTCGCCCAACGCGGCGATCAGCTCCTGCCCCGCGCCGGCCAGGGCCGCACCGATCTGCAACGGCCGGGTGACCGTGTACCGGGCAGCCTTCATCCGGATCACGGTGAGGGCGCTGGCCACCGAGCCGTCACCCACACCGGAGACCAGGTCCAGGTACTCCCCCGCGATCACCTCGGTACGCATCAGCGCGAACACGCCGTACCCCCGGTGCACCTGCTCGGTGCTCAGCCCGCACTCGTGGAACATCTGATCCGACCAGGCCGCACAGAGGTCCCCGCAGAGCAGTGCCGTGTTGCGGCCGTACGCCTCGGGGTCACCGCGCCACGACGAGCGGGCGTGCAGGTCGGCGAAGAGCCGGTGCACCGACGGCTCACCCCGGCGGCGGTCGCTGCCGTCCAGGATGTCGTCGTGGATCAGCGCGAACGCGTGGAACAGCTCCAGAGCCGCGGCGGCCACCACGATCGGGGTGCCGTCGGCCGCCCCCGCGCCGCGCCAGCCCCAGTAGCAGAAGAGCGGGCGCAACCGTTTGCCACCGGCCAGCACGAACCGTTGCAGCGCGGTGAAGACGCCCCGCGGCGCTCCGTCCGGCCAGTCCGGGCCCTGCCGGCTGAGAAACCCGGCCAGCTCCGCGTCGAAGCGCGCCCGCAGTTCGCTGGCGTCGGTGGGCGCGACGGTGACCGTCATGAGCCCTCCCCCGACGCGCCGGCACCGCCGGGGCTCAACCCGGCCAACTCCAGCAGCAGCGCCTTGACCTCGGTCGCCGCGATCTTCTCCCGGGCTGCGGTCGGGTCGGAGCAGAGCAGCACCGGGCCGTCCGCCGGGTCGTCCGGCAGCCGCCCGTGCGAGCCCCGCACCGCCCGCGCCCCGGCATCGAGCCCGACCGCGCTCATCAGGTACCGCATGCCGAGCTTCTTGCGGGCCAGGGCGACCCCGGCGCGGGCCTTCGCGGCACCGGGGTTGGCCGGGTCGAAGAACAACTCGGCCGGGTCGTAGCCCGGCTTCCGGTGAATCTCCACGAGCCTGGCGAAGTCCGGCGCCTGGGCGTCGTCCAGCCAGTAGTAGTAGGTGAACCAGGCGTCCGGCTCGGCCACCAGCACCAGCTCACCGGCGCGCGGATGGTCCAGCCCGTGTGCGGCCTTGCCCTCGGCGTCGAGCACCTCGGCCACCCCGGGCAGGTTGGCGCAGAGTTTCGCCACCGCCGGAACGTCGGCCGGATCCTTGACGTAGACGTGCGCGATCTGGTGGTCGGCGACAGCGAACGCCTTCGACGTCCACGGGTCGAGGTACTCCATGCCCGCCTGGGTGTGCACCCGCAACAGGCCCTCGGCGCGCAGCAACCGGTTGACGTCCACCGGCCGGGACACGTCGGTGATGCCGTACTCCGACAGCACCACCACCGTGGCGTCCCGGGCTCGGGCGGCGTCCAGGAGCGGGCCGAGCACCGCGTCCAGCTCGGCTGCCGCCGCGGCGGCCTCGGCCGACGAGGGACCGAAGCGTTGCAGGTCGTAGTCCAGGTGCGGGACGTAGACCAGGGTCAGGTCGGGTGACACGTCGGCGAGGATCTGCTCGGCCGCCTGGCAGATCCACCGCGACGAGGGCAACCCGGCCGTCGGCCCCCAGTAGGTGAAGAGCGGGAAGGTGCCCAGCCGCCCGGTGAGCGCGTCGTGCAGCTCCGGCGGGTCGGTGTAGCAGTCCGGCTCCTTGCGCCCGTCGGCGTAGTAGACCGGGCGTGGCGTCACCGTCCAGTTGACGTCGGCGCCCATCGCGTACCACCAGCAGACGTTGGCCACCGTGTAGCCGGGTTCGGCCCGGCGGGCGGCCTGCCAGAGCTTGTCCCCGCCGACCAGCGCGTTGTGCTGCCGCCACAGCAGCACCTCGCCCAGCTCCCGGAAGTACCAACCGTTGCCGACGATCCCGTGCCCGCTGGGCTGCTCGCCGGTGAGGAAGGTGGACTGCACCGAGCAGGTCACGGCGGGCAGCACGGTGCCCAGCTCGGCCCGGAAGCCGCCGTCGGCGACCCCCCGCAGCCGAGGCATGTGCGCCAGTAGTCGGGGGGTCAACCCCACCACGTCGAGGACCACCAGTCGCCGGCTCATCGCGTCACTCCCATACTCACGGTTCGCTCTGCGGTCAGGCCGAGGCCGACCAGTTCGTCCCGGGCGAAGGCCAGCTCCGCGGCGATGCCGGCGGCCAGCTCCGCGTCGGTGCCGGGCCGTCGGGCGGCGGGCAGCACCCCCCAGGTGTACGTCTCGACGTCGAGGTGGTCGCAGCCGGCGGTCGGGCCGTCGAAGAGCGCTCTCAGGGCCGTGCGAAGCACCGGCAGGGTCGAGCCGAGCGGCTCCTCGGGTGGGGCGTGCAGCGGCACGTGGTAGTGCACCCGCCACGGCCCGGGCAGCGCCCGGTCCAGCGCCTCGTCCAGGTCGTCGGCCGCGTACGTCGGGTCGGCCGGGTCGGCCAGGCCGGCGCAACCGGCGCCCCGGGTCTGGTGCAGGAAGCGCGGCTCCACCCAGCGGCGCAACGCCTCGGCCCCGCCCTCCGGGTCGGCGGCCTCGACAGCGGCTGAGACCTGCACCTTCACCACCGGCAGTCCGGCCGCCCGCAGTCGGTGCAGCGCCTCGGCCGGCTCCTCCCAGGCGCAGGCCAGGTGGGCCAGGTCGACGCAGACACCCAGGCGTTCGGTGTCCATCCCGGACAGCAGCTCGGCCGCCTGACCGGTGCTCTCCACCACACAGCCGGGCTCCGGCTCGAAGGCGACGCGCACCTCACGGCCGGTGTCCTGCTGCACGTCGGCCAGGCCGGCGGCGAGCTGGTCCAGTCGGCGTCGGGCCGCGTCGGCCCGGCCGGTGTCCCACGGTTGACGCCAGGCCAGCGGCAGCGTGGAGATCGAACCTCGGGCGGCGTCGTCGGGCAGCAGGTCGGCGAGCACCCGGGCCAGGTTGAGGGTGTAGGTCAGGCGCTGCTCGGTGGTCCAGTCCGGGTGGTACACGTCCTGCTTGACCACCGGGGCCTGGAAGGCCGCGTACGGGAAACCATTGAGGGTGACCACCTCCAGGCCGCGCGCGTCCAGCTCGGTGCGCAACCGGCGGCGTAATGTCGGGTCGGCGGCCAGCTCCGCGGCGACCGGGGCGGCCAGCCACAGGCCGAGCCCGAGCAGGTCGCTGCCGAGCGTCTCGCGGACCGGCACCGCGTAGGTGTCCAGTTGACCGAGGATGCCGGCGAGGTCCTCGGCCGGGTGCACGTTCGTGCAGTAGCTCAGGTGGACGGTCTCGCCGCCGGCATGTCGCAGCCGCATCAGCTGCCGCCGCGCAGGATCGAGTTGCCCGTCTGCGGGTCCACCGCGGCGGCTGCGTCCAGGTCGCTGAGGTCGAGCCGCCCCGACTGCCCGTAGAACTCCACGGGGTTTCGCCACAGCACCCTGTCGACGTCGTCGTCGGTGAAACCCGCCGCGAGCATCGCCTCGCCGGTGGCCCGGGTCAGCAGCGGGTCGGAGCGACCCCAGTCGGCTGCCGAGTTGACCAGCATCCGTTCCGTGCCGTACTCCCGCAGCAACTCCACCATCCGCTGCGGGGTCATCTTGGTGTCCGGGTAGATGGAGAAACCCAGCCAGCAGCCGCTGTCGCGGACTAGCTTCACCGTCACCTCGTTGAGGTGGTCGACCACCACCCGACCCGCGTCGATGCCGGACTCGGCGACCACGGCGAGGGTCCGCTCGCAGCCGCGCGCCTTGTCCCGGTGCGGGGTGTGCACCAGCGCCGGCAGGTCGTACGCCACAGCGAGGGCGAGTTGCGCAGCGAAAGCCTCGTCCTCCTCGGGCGTCATCGAGTCGTACCCGATCTCGCCGACCGCCACCACCGCGTCCTTGTCCAGGTAGCGGGGCAGCAGGTCGAGGACCGGCCGGCAGCGCGGGTCGTTGGCCTCCTTGGGGTTCAGGGCGATGGTGGCGAAGTGGCGCACCCCGAACTGCCCGGCCCGGAACGGCTCCCAGCCGATCAGCGAGTCGAAGTAGTCGGTGAACGAGGCGGCGCTGGTGCGCGGCTGACCCAGCCAGAACGCCGGCTCCACCACCGCGCGCACTCCGGCGGCGGCCATCCGTTCGTAGTCGTCGGTGGTGCGTGAGGTCATGTGGATGTGGGGGTCGAAGATGCGCATTCACGCCTCCCGGGGCAGTGCGGCGGTGAGCCGGTGGAGCAGGTCGTTGGCGTCGGCGGGCAACTCCCGGCCGGCGGCGTGCCGTTCGGCGGCAAGCGCGGCCAGCATCGCGGTCAGCTCGCTGTCGGCCCGGGCGTCCAGATCGGCCACGTTGGCCAGCGGGACGCCGCTGAACACGCACTTGAGCACCGCCTGCCGCCAGGCGGCCTGGTCGAGGTGCCGGGCGTACGGGCCGAGCGCGGCGGCGACCAGCCTGGTGTCGTTGGTCCGGATCGCGTCGTGCAGCAACGGAACCCCGTCGGCGCCGATCGGCAGCAGCGGCAGGGCGCGCAGCACGGCTCGTCGTTCGGCCGCGTCACCGTGCTGGTAGAGGCGCTCGGCGTACCCGGCGTGCTCGCCGGGGAGGCTGGTGAGCAGCAGCACCCGGGCCGCGTCGTCGGCGGTCCAGCCGGGGGCGTCGGGCAGCGCGGCCCGCCCGCAGCGTCGGCCGACGGCGGGAAAGAGCCGGGTAATCGCGGTGGGCTCGGTGGTGACCCGGCGCAGCGCCGTGTCCAGCCAATCGGGATCGGGTACGCCTCCCAGCGCGGCCCGTAGTGAATCCGGTGTCATCCCGTCTCCTCCCTCGTGCTGCTGTGCGGCTCCGTAGGTGCCCGAGCGCGTCCTTTGCTCTGCACCTACATATGCGCCGGGGCCTCTTCAGTGGGTGTCGCCTCGGCGGGTGCAGAGCAAAGGACGCTGGCAGGGTGGCAATCGGTGGCCGTCGCGGCGGCGGCGCGCAGGAACTCGATGGACCGGGCGGCCACGTCTGGTGCGGCGTGCGAGTCGCGGGGCAGCTCGACGGCGACCAGGCCGCGGTAGCCGGCCTCGGCCAGGGCGGCCAGCACCGGCGGGAAGTCGATCTCGCCGACGCCGAACTCCAGGTGCTCGTGCACGCCCCGGCGCATGTCGTCGATCTGCACGTTGACCAGGTGGTCGGCCACCTCGGCGACGCACTGCGGCACCGGCCAGGGCTCCAGGCACCGGCAGTGGCCGATGTCGAGGGTGATGCCGAAAAGGGCCGGGTTGCCGAGTGCGGCGTGCAACCGACGCCAGTTCGCGATGTCCTGCACCAGCATGCCCGGCTCCGGTTCGAAGCCGACGGTGACCCCGGCGGTGTCGGCCGCGTCGAGCACTGTGGCGCAGCCGGCCACCAACCGGTCCCAGGCGCACTGCTGTGACACCGCCTCGGGTCGGACACCGGCCCAGAACGAGACCGCCTCCGCGCCCAGGTCGGCACCGATCCGCACGGCCCGGCGCAGGAACTCGATCCGCCGGGTCGGGTCGTCGTGCAGCAACGTCGGGGCGTGCTTCTGCCACGGGTCGAGCAGGTAGCGGGCACCGGTTTCGATGACCACCGCCAGACCCAGCGACTCCAACCGGCGGCCGACCGCTGCGACCCGGCGGGTGAGCCCGGGCGCGAACGGGTCCAGGTGGTCGTGGTCAAGGGTGAGCGCCACCCCGTCGTAGCCGAGGTCGGCGATGACGGCGAGCGCGTCGTCGAGGCGGTGGTTGGCGAAGCCGTTGGTGCCGTACCCGAGGCGCAGCGTGGTGGCGTCGACTGCCGACGCACCGGGCCGGGGCTCGGGGACGCTCATGTCGGGGAGACCTTCCGGGCCAGCCGTCGACCCAGCGGCGCGGCCGCCGCGACGGCCACCCCGAGCAGACCCGCTCCACCCCGTGCGGTCAGGGCTCCCTGGAGGGCCGGCAACCCGGTGATCCCGGCGCCGACGGCCGCGCGGACCCGCCCGGCCGACGGGTCCCGGACGACCTCGGCCTGGGCCGCGCCGTACCGGGCGGCGTACCAGCCGGCCAGCACTGCGGGCAGCGCCGCCGCGATCGTGGCCGATCGGCTGCGACCAGCGCGCACGCCGGTCACATCGACGGTCTCGGCCCGGTCGGTGGCCCCGGTCTGGTTCGTCGTTCGGAGAGCTGCGCGTCGAGCGCCCGGCACGGCGACGGCGGCACTGGCGGCGACCAGCGCGGTGCCGGCGAGGGTACGCATCGGCAGGGTGGCGTCGGCGCCGGTGACCTCCCGGCGGGACAGCGCGGTGACCGTCCAGGTGTGCGCGGCGACTGTGGCAGCCGCCGGCAACGCCCGGGTCATCCGGCCACCGGACGCGCCGAGCAGCACGTCCAGCCCCCGGCAGGCGGCCATCACGGCCGGGCCGGCGGCGGTGTTCTTGGCCAGCAGGTCGTACCCCCAGATGGTGGCGGCCAGCGGCACGGCGAGCGCGGCGGCGCGGCGACCGCCCACGGCGGCGGCCAGGCCCACGCCGGCGGCCGTGAGGCCCGCCGCGAGACCGACGGCGGCGGCCGGGCTGACCCGCCCGCTCGGGATCGGCCGCTCGGGCCGTTCCTCGGCGTCCAGACGCCGGTCGGCCCAGTCGTTGGCGGCCATGCCGGCCCAGTAGAGCAGCACCGAGGCGCCTGCCAGGGCCGGGGTACGCGGGCTCAACGCGCCGGCCGCCGCGGCCCCGGCGATCACGTCACCGGGCACCGAGAGCGCGGCTGGCGCTCGGACCAGCTCGGCGAGATCAGCCAACGTTGTCATGGGCACCGTCCCCACCGTGCAGTCGCCGGGTGAAGGCGGTCAGCCGGGCCCACTGCTCGCCCAGCGAGTGGGTGGGCGTGCCCAGCGGGTCCTTGAAGAAGAAGCCCAGGTCGGCCAGCGGCCCCACCTGCCCGGCGGCGTGCGCGGCGGCGGTGAGTCGGGCCAGGTCGAGCACCAGCGGCGCGGCCAGCGCGGAGTCGCAGCCGTGCCAGGTGAACTCCATCCGCATGCCGGTGCCGAGGAATCCGCTGAAGGTGATCAGATCCCAGGCGGTCTTGAAGTCGCCCAGCTCCTCGACGTACTCGATGCGGGTGCCGCCCTGCGGGACGTAGCCCAGCGTCTCGCCGAGCACCCGCTGCTTGCTCTGCACCTTCGCCGCGTTCGCGGCCGGGTCGGCGAGGGTGGCGCCGTCGCCACCGCCGAGCAGGTTGACCCCGGACCAGGAGCCCACTGCCAGGTTGCGCATCGCGAACATCGGCGCGAGCACCGACTTGACCAGGGTCTCCCCGGTCTTGCCGTCGTGCCCGGCGTACGGCAGTCGGGCCTCCTCGGCCAGCGCGGCCAGCGCCGGCAGCCGCAGCCCGGTGGACGGGGTGAAGTCGACGTACGGGCAGCCGGCGAGCACCGCGGCGTACGCGTAGAGGGAGCTGACCGGCAGCACCTCGTCCGGGCCGTCGAGGGCGGCGCGTAGCGCGGCCGGGTCGGCGTGCGCGGGGTGCGGTCGAGGGGCCGGCTCGGTGGCGGAGACGTTGACCACCACGACCCGGTCCAACTCGTGCCGCTCGCGGAAGCTGATCAGGTCGCGGACCACGGCCTCGGCCCGGTCGGCCTGGGTGTCGCCGACCGGCGCCGGGCGCAGCTCCTGCTCGACCACGCTCAACTCGTCGCGGAGCGCGGCGACCAGCCGCCACGGGATGACACCGGCGTCAGCAAGGGCCTCGGCGCGCTTGCACAGCGGAGTGCTGGCCAGGTCGTGTCCGCCGAAGACCAGGTCGGCGAACGTCGGCAGGGCCGGGCCGCGCAGCTCGGGAAGCTCGGTGACGCAGCCGGTGGGCCCGGCCAGGCCGGCCCGCAGCGCGAGCCCCCCGACGATGCTGGTGGTCGCGACGGAACCGCGCGCTCCTACCAGCCAGACACCTGTTCGCATGGTGCTCCTTCCCCATTCACGAGGAACCGTCGGTACCGCTAAATATAGGAATATCAGAATATGTTTCGGAAAGATACGGCCGTGTTTCGTAAAGTTTTCGGGCCGGGTGGATGGGCCCCGTCCGCTCGCCCCGCACCGGAACAGCACCGGCTTCCGACGTCGGCGTCGGCGGCGACGACGACGGACCGGATCCCGGCAGGTGCGAGCAGACGGGGCTGGTAGGCAGGGTCGGGTCGGCGTCTCGACCCTGCCTCCCCCGCATCCGGCCGGTCGGGGCATTGGCATGCCCCGGCCGGGCGTCTCAGGCCACCGCGCCCACCGGAACACCGACCGAACCACTACCCGCCGGGAACCGGCGAGCGGATGCGGTACGGGTGGGGGCGGCGGCGGGCGGTGTCATCAGGTCCTCCGGAGGTCACCGGTGGTGGCGGTCCTCCGGTGCGGCCGGGGAATCCCGGTCCGGTCGCACCGGACGACCGTCCTGCTCGTGCGCCACCGGGCCGTGTGGCCCGGCTGCACGCTCTCCGATGCCGACCTCTGTCCCGGCCACGGGGCGCAATCCGTGGCTGGTCCCTCGCCGGTCGACTTCGGAAAGCCGGTCGGGCGATGGCGGTGCGAACACCGCCGTCGCGGATGGTCAATGGTCAGAGGGCCGCCGCGGTCAGCGTCGGTTCCACCTCGGCCCAGGATGAGCCGAGCTCCGCCGAGCGGGCCACCGCGTCCAGCACCAGCTGGACCTGCAACGCGTCGGCGAAGGAGGGAGTCGGGTCGACACCGGTGGCGACCGCCTCGATGAAATCGCGCATCTCGTGCGTGAACGAGTGCTCGTAGCCGATGATGTGGCCCGGGGGCCACCACGCCGACATGTACGGGTGCTCGCCCTCGGTCACCAGGATGCGGCTGAAGCCCTGCTCCACAGCCGGACGGGTCGCGTCGTAGAACTCCAGCTCGTTGAGGCGCTCCAGGTCGAAGACCACACTGCCCAGCGAGCCGTTGATCTCGACGCGCAACGCGTTCTTACGGCCGGTCGCGAACCGACTCGCCTCGTACGTGGCCAGAGCGCCACCGTCGAGTCGCGCCACGAAGACCGCGGCGTCGTCGACGGTGACCGTCCCGGTGGGCGCCGCGTGGCCGTCCACCGAGGCCGCCAGACCGCTCGACTCGGCCGGCAACGGCCGCTCCTTGACGAAGGTCTCGGTGACCGCGCTGACGCCGCTGATCCGCTGACCCGTGACGAACTGGGTCAGGTCGATGATGTGCGCACCGATGTCGCCGAGCGCGCCGGAGCCCGCCCTGTCCTTCTGCAACCGCCAGACCAGCGGGAACTGCGGGTCCACGATCCAGTCCTGCAGGTACGTCGCACGGACGTGTCGAATCACCCCGAGCCGTCCGTCGGCGACCAACTGGCGCATCATCGTGACCGCGGGGACCCGGCGGTAGTTGAACCCGCACATCGACCGCACTCCGGCAGCCCGAGCGGCGTCCGCAGCAGCGGTCATCGCCCGTGCCTCCTCCACCGAGTTGGCCAACGGCTTCTCGCACAGAACGTGCTTGCCCGCGGCCAACGCGGCGAGAGCGATCTCGGCGTGACTGTCGCCCGGGGTGCAGATGTCGACCACGTCGATGTCGTCCCGGTTGATCAGGTCACGCCAGTCGGTGGTGTACGCGTCCCAGCCGAGTGTGTCGGCGGCGTCAGCCACCTTCGCTGTGTCTCGGCCGCAGATCAACGCCATCCGGGCCCGCGCCGGCAGGTCGAAGACGCGGTTCACTGTGCGCCACGCCTGTGAGTGCGCGGCGCCCATGAACGCGTAGCCGACCATGCCGACCCGCAGTTCTTTGTCTGTCGTGGACAAGGTGGGTCTCCCCCCGATATGTCAGAACCCGAGCTTGTCGTAGCTGCTCGCGTTCTCCTTGGTGATCGTCTCCGAGGCCAGGGTCACTTCCTTGGGCACCTGCAGCTCCGTCAGGTCGCCCAGGCCCCGACCCTGCGCGATGAGCCGCGCGAGCGAGACCGCCGAGGAGGCCATCGACGGGTTGTAGGTGACAGTGGCCTTCAGCACGGTGTTGTCGGCCTTGATGGCGTCGATCGCGAGCTTGGAGCCCGCGCCGCCGACCATGAAGAACTCCGACCGGTTGGCCTGCTTGATGGCCGCGAGCACACCGATGCCCTGGTCGTCGTCGTGGTTCCAGATGGCGTCGATCTTCGGCAGCGCCTGGAGCAGCTGGGACGCCTCACGCTGGCCGCTGTCCGAGGTGAACTCGGCCGAACGACGGTTCTTCACCGTGAACCCGTAGGTCGCCAGGGCGGCCTTGAAGCCCTCGCTGCGCTCGACGGTCAGCGGGATCTCCAGACCGGCGATCTCACCGATGACCGGGTTGGCGACGCCCTTGTCCTTGAGCATCTTGCCGATGTAGTGCCCGGCCGAGACGCCCATGCCGTAGTTGTCGCCCTTGATGACCAGCCGCGAGGCCAGTGCGTCGGGGAACGCCCGGTCGAGGTTCACGATCGGGATGCCGGCCTGCATCGCCTGGAGGGCAACAGCGTTGACCTCCTTGCCGTCGTGCGGCAGCACGACGATGATGTCCGGCTTCTGGGCGATCAGGGTGCCGAGCGTGGAGCGCTGGGCCTCGGAGTTCGACCCACCGTCGACCTCCTTGAACTCCACGTCCGAGTAGGCAGCCGCCTGCGCCTTGGCGTTGGCGTGGATCGCGCCCATCCAGCCGTGGTCGGCGGCCGGGGCGGAGAAGCCGATGACGACCTTCTTGCCGGGGGCGTTGTTGCCTTCGCTGTTTCCGGCGGCCTTGGTCTGGGTGCTGGCAGCCGGGGTCTCGTTGCTGGTGCAGGCAGTGAGGAGGGTGGCAGCGCCCACTGCGGCTCCACCGAAGAGCAACCGGCGGCGCGACAGGTCGCGACTGTGCTGGGTCATTAATGACCTCCTGGGAGCGGGATTTGACTTATTGAGGGTGTGCGGGGCCCGGCCACCGTCGAGTTTCTCGACGTCGCCAGGACAACGGTGCGGTGCGTCAGGTTGCGGTGGTGACCCTGTTCCGCGCGAGGAGCCGAGTGACGGACTTGAACTGGAACTGCTGGACCAGGACGGCGGCGACGATGATGCCGCCCTTGACCATGTTCTGCGCCTCGATGGAGAGGCCGTTGATGGCGAAGAGGTTCGTGATGGTGGCGAAGATGATGACGCCGAGCAGCGAGCCGACGATGGTGCCCCGGCCGCCGCTGAGCAGCGTCCCGCCGATGATCGCCGCGGCGATCGCGTCCAACTCGTACAGGTTCGCCATCGCCGCCTGCGCCGAGGTCGCCTGTGAGGTGAGCATGATGGCGGCGATACCGCAGCAGAGACCGGAGAGCGCGTAGAGCAGCATGGTGTGCCGCCGGACGTTGATGCCGGCCAGCCGGGCCGCTTCGGGGTTACCGCCGACGGCGATGGTCCGCCGGCCGAAGGTGGTGCGGTTGAGCACCACCCAACCGGCCAGCACGACAGCGCCGAGGATGTAGACCAGGATCGGGATCCCGATCACCTTGCGGGCAGCGATGTCGTTGATGAAGGTGCTGCTCGACACCTGGGTCTGCTTGTTGGAGATCGATGCCGCGAGCCCTCGCGCGGCCACCAGCATCGCGAGCGTCGCGATGAAGGGGACCAGCCGCCCGTACGAGATGAGCACACCGTTGACGAGGCCGACGCAGATGCCGACCGCGAGGGCGGCGAAGATCATGCCGCCGGCGCCGTAGCTCTGGGTGGCCACCGTTGTGCACCAGACCCCGGCCAGCGCGACGATCGCGCCGACCGACAGGTCGATGCCACCGCCGATGATCACGAAGGTCATCCCGACGGTGACCACGCCGACGACCGAGGCCAACTGGAGAATGGCCAGGACGTTGTTCCAGACCCAGTTCGGGTCGCCGTACAGGTCGGGCTTGGTGACCGCGCCGACCACGATGAGCGCGGCGAGCACCCCGATCAGGCCGAGGTTGCGCTTGGCGCCGTCGCCACCGTCACCCCGCCACCAGGAGAGCTTGCGCCCGGATCCTGCCTTGTTATCGGCCACCGCCGTCTCCGCCGGGTCCACCGGCGGCGACTGCGCCGGAAGCTGCGGGCGCTCCGGTGTCGCGGTGGGAGTGGGAGTCGCGTCGCTCATGCCGGTGCGCCTTCCATCAAGGACCCCGCCATCACGAGGTCAAGCACAGTGTTCTCGTCGAGTTCGCCGGCCGCGGCTTCGCGGACGACCCGCCCTTCCCGCATCACCAGCACCCGGTCGGCCAGACCCAGCACCTCGGGCACCTCGCTGGAGACCAGCAGCACCCCCACGCCCTGAGCGGCCAATGATCGGATGACCTGGTAGAGCTCGGCCCGGGCGCCCACGTCCACGCCCCGGGTCGGCTCGTCGAGAAGCAGCAGCTTGGTGCCGCCGAGCAGCCAACGCCCGACCACCACCTTCTGCTGGTTGCCGCCGGACAGCGTGCGTACCGGCCGGTCGACGTCCCGGGGCCGCAGCTCAAGGGTCTCCGCGATCCGGTCCGCCTCGGCGCGTTCCTTGGCGGCGTTGGTGAAGCCGAGCCGCGCGTACCGGCCGAAGGTGGCCAGCGTGACGTTGCGGTAGATCGGCTCGCCGAGCAGCAGCGCCTGGCTCTTGCGTTCCTCCGGGGCCATTCCCATGCCGGCGCGAACCGCCGCGCCGACACCGGGCCGCAGGACCTTTCCGTCCATCTGCACGGTGCCGGCCTCCGGGAGGCGGGCACCGTAGATCGTCTCCAGCAGTTCGGAACGACCGGAGCCGACCAGCCCCGCGATGCCGACGATCTCGCCGGCACGCACGTTCAGCGACACGTCGGCGAACTCGCCGGTGCGGGTCAACCCCTGCACCTGGAGCAGGTCGGCACCCGCGGAGTCGTCGGTCGGCCGGTCCGGGAAGACGTACTCGATGGTGCGGCCGGTCATCCGGCTCACCAGGTCGCGGGTCGGGGTGTCGCGCGCCGGCAGGTTCGCCGCCGTGGTCCGGCCGTCCTTGAGTACGGTGACCCGGTCGCCGATCTCGCGGATCTCCTCCAAGCGGTGGGAGATGTAGATGACCGCGATGCCCTGCGCGGTCAACTCTCGGATGATCCGGAACAGGTTGCCGACCTCGTCGTGGGCCAGCACCGCGCTCGGCTCGTCCATGATGATCAGTCGGGCCTCGTGCGACAGCGCCCGCGCCATGCTGACGATCTGCTTGCCGGCCGCCGGCAGGGACCGGACCATCCGCCCCGGCGGAATCTCACCGTGGCCGAGCCGGCTGAGGATCTGGCGGGTGTGCCGGGCCATCCGGCCGCGCCGGACGAAACCGAAGTTGCGGTACTCGTGCCCGAGGAACGCGTTCTCCGCCACCGACAGATCCTCGACGAGGTCGAGCTCCTGGTAGATGGTGGCGATGCCCGCCTTCATGGCGGCCTGCGGGTTGGCGAACGTGGCCGGCTCACCGCGCCACTCCACCTGCCCGGAATCTGGTTGGTGCACCCCGGCGAGCACCTTGATGAGGGTGGACTTGCCGGCGCCGTTCTGCCCGAGCAGGCAGTGCACCTCGCCGGCACGCACCTCCAGCTGCACGCCGTCGAGCGCGCGTACGCCGGGGAAGGTCTTCACCAGATCGGTGAGGCGCAGGACCACCTCGCCCGCGACGGTGTCGGCGGGAGCCTCGACCAGCGGCGCCTCGGCGACGGCCTCGGCCGACGCGGTGGCGGGGTCATCCTCGGGCAGAGCCACAGTCTCCTCCTCGCTCACGACGGAATCTCGAACAGCTTCATGCGGCTTCCCCGAAGGCGACGTCGCTCGCGAGCACCGCAGCGCCGGTGACACCGGCACGGCCGCCCAGCTCGGACAGGACGACGGGAAGGTTGCCGGTGGCCAGCGGCAGCGACCGGCGGTAGACCACACTGCGGATCTCGGCGAGCAGGATGTGGCCCAGCTGGGCCAGCCCGCCACCGATCACGATCATGGACGGGTTGGTGAAGCTGACCAGGCCGGCGAGCACTCCGCCGACCCGCCGTCCGCCGTCCCGGATCAACTGGATGCAGGTCACGTCGCCCTCGACGGCGCCCTCGGCGACGTCCAGCGCGGTCACGACACCCCGCAGCGCCAGCCGCTCGGCCAGCGCCGGCGACGTGCCACTGCGGGCGGCGGCTGCGGCGTCCTTGGCCAGCGCGGCGCCGCTGAACAGCGCCTCCAGGCAGCCGACGTTGCCGCAGGAGCACATCGGACCGTGCGAGTCGACCTGGATGTGCCCGATGTCGCCGGCGCAGCCGTCGGTGCCCCGGTAGACCTCGCCGGTGAGGTAGATGCCGCACCCGATGCCGGTGCCGATCTTCACGAAGAGGAAGTCGTCCACCGAGTGGGCGACCCCACCGTGTCGCTCGCCGATCGCCATGATGTTGACGTCGTTGTCGACCACCGCCGGGCAGCCGTGCTCCCGGCTGAGCAGCTCACGCACCGGGAACCGGTCCCAGCCGGGCATGATCGGGGGCGAGACCGGAACGCCGTCGCGGAAGCTGACCGGGCCTGGTACGCCGATGCCGACCGCGTCCAGTCGCTCGTACGCGCCGTCGACCCGGGCCTTGTGCAGCAGTTCGTTGACCCGTTGCAGGGTCACCTTCGGGCCGTTGCGGATGTCGGCTGACTCGGCGTAGTGGGCCACCGGTTCGAGGCGGCCGTTGACCACCTCGACGTCCATCGAACTGGCGCCGAGGTCGACGGCGGCGAAGCGCAGCTTCGGGTTCAGCTCGACAAGAGTCGAGCGACGCCCACCTCGAGATGCGGCGAGCCCGGCCTCGGCCACATAACCCAGCGTCACCAGGCGATCCAGCTCGGCCAGCATGCGTGGACGTGGCATCTGGAGCCGGTCGCCCAGCTCGGCCCGGGACACGGCACCCTCGTCGCGGAGCAGCCGCAACAGGCGCACGTGCAGGGGGTCGACGGTGCGCACCCGGGCCCCCTCTTCTTTGGCAGCGTTCACATCGACGCAATGCCGATGTGTTGTGTCCGACACAGTAGGAGCGTTCCACGCCGCCTGTCCAGAGCTTCAACCGTTCCGAGACCAACTTTTGTCCGAAAGAACAAAAGCTACTAGTCGATCAAGGAAAGGATCACGGACGGCCCGCGCTCCCTCGCCCGCAGTTCCATCGACGGACACGCAAACGCCCCGCCAGCCGAACCTCGGTGGCGGGGCGATCGGTGCGGGGACCGTCAGCGGCGGTCGGCTGAGTTGCGCTTCTTGCGGAGCTTGCGGTCGTCGCGCAGCTCGACGTACGGCTCGTCGTCCACAGCGTGGCCGGCCGCGATGGCGCGCCCGCGCTCCAGCTCGGCGTCGAACTCCGCCCCGAGCAGGATCGCGATGTTGCTCAGCCAGAGCCAGACCAGGAAGATGATCACCCCGGCGAGCGTCCCGTACGTCTTGTCGTACGAACCGAAGTTGCTCACGTAGAAGGCGAACAGGCCGGAGATCACCAGCCAGATCACCACTGCCAGCACCCCGCCCGGGCTGACCCAGCGGAAGCCGCCGTGTCGCGCGTTGGGCGAGGCCCAGTAGAGGATCGCGAACATCAGGCTGACCAGGATCAGCAGCACCGGCCACTTCGCGACGTCCCACACCGCGACCGCCGTCGAGCCGAGGCCGATCACATCACCCACCGATTCGGCGAGGCGGCCGGTGAAGACCACTATCACCGCGCTGGCCAGCAGCAGCACCCCGATCACCGCTGTCACGCCGAGTCGGATCGGCAGCGTCTTCCAGATCGGCCGACCCTCCGGCACGTCGTAGATGGTGTTGGAGGCGCGCATGAACGCACCGACGTAACCGGAGGCCGACCAGAACGCCGCCACCAGACCGACGATCGCGGCGAGGCTGGCGAGGCTGGCGTTGCGGTCCGCGGTGCCGATCGCCTCGTTGATGATCTTCTGGATGCTGTCGTTCGGCACCGCCTGGTTGACCGTGTCCTTGACGCCCTCGGTGGCGCTCTCGCCGAGCAGGCCGAGCAGGGAGATCAGCACCAACACGCCGGGGAAGATGGACAGCACCCCGTAGTAGGTCAGCGCCGCGGCCCAGTCGGTCAGGCTGTCGTCCTGGAATTCGGTGATCGTCCGGCGCATCGCCGCCTTCCAGCCGCTGCCGGGCAGGTCGGTGGGGCTGTCCGGGCCCGCGTCGGGCCCGACCGGCGTGGTGGCGGGATCACGCTCCCGCTCACGCTGGGCGGAAGACTCGTCCGAGGCCATCGCCCCTCCTCCTGGTCGGCGGTGTCACCTCCGGACATGCCCCGTCGACGGGCGCGGATAACCCCTACTTGTAGAGCAACCTCGCCATTCGGCGAGAAGCCACCAGCAGGCCGACCGCCACCATCGCCACGAGGTAGAGCACGTCGAGCAGCCAGAACCAACCACCACTGCCCAGCGCGACCCCCCGGATCAGGTGCACCGACCGGTACAGCGGGGTGATCTCGACGAGCCAGTGCAGCACTGTCGGATAGGCCTGTGCCGGCACGAAGGTGCCGGAGAAGAGGAAGAGCGTGAACTGCGCGGAGCCCACCAGGTCAAAATCCTGCCAGCTACGCATGAAGGTGGAGATCGCCATACCGAGCGCCCCGAACGCGAACCCGACCAGCACGGCGGCCGGAAGTGCGGTCAGCGCCCGGCTGACGCTGGTCAACTTCAGCGCGACCATCACGCCGAGGAACGCCGCAGAGTAGGCGCTGCCCCGCATCATCGCCCAGGCCAACTCGCCGACTGCGATCTCGAACGGCCGTACCGGGGTGGCGATCATCCCGTCGTACAGCTTCATGTACTTCATCTTGCCGAAGAAATTGAATGTGGTCTCCGCGAGCACCCCGGTCATCGCCGAGGCGGCGAGCATCGCCGGGGCCACGAACTCGGCGTACGAGACCAGCCGCCCGTCGGGCAGCGGCAGGTCGCCGACCAGCGCGCCGACGCCCACCCCGATGGAGAGCAGGTAGAGCAGCGGCTCCACGAAGCCGGAGAGCAGCAGCAGCCAGTAGACCGACTTCAGCGCCGCGACGTTGCGCCCGGCCACCGACGCCGACCGCCGGGACGCGGCGGAGACGTCGACCAGCCGGGGCAGGATCAGCGTGACCACGACACCCTCTCTGCTTGATCTTCAGACGACGAGTCAGTTGGGGCCCGCTCGGCCGCCGGACCAGCTCGGCCGCCGGACCAGCTCGGCTAGACGACGAGCTTGCGACGGAACGCGCGCACCGCCAGCAACCAGCCGGCGACCGCCCAGGCGGCCAGGTAGAGCAGGTGCCCGACGATCGACCACTGTGGGGCGACGCCGAGCGTGGCCGCGCGGCACAGGTCCACTGCGTGCCACAACGGCGTCGCGTACGCCAGCCAGCGCAGCGCCTCGGGCAGCGACTCGACCGGAAAGAACACCCCGGCGAAGAGCGTCATCGGGATGACCGCGAACCGGAACAGCATCGCCAGCCAGTTGTCGCTGGACACCGACGCGGCGTACGCGAAGGTCGGCGCGGCGACGGCCAGCCCGAGCAACGCCACCACCGGCAGGGTGACCACCGCCCACGGCGACCGCAGCGCCCCGAACAGCCCGGTGACCAGCAGGAACGCCGCGATGGTGCTGAGCACCCGGAACAGCACGAAGGCCAGGTGCCCGGCCACGATGTCGCCCACCCGCAGCGGTGACGCGCCCTGCGCGAAGTAGATCTTGACCCACTGGAAGTTGCTGAACACCGGCCAGGTCGAGTCACCGACTGTCACCTGGAGCGCGGTCGAGGCGATCAGCCCGGGGACCAGCCAGTCAAGGTAACGAACCCCGTCGACGCCCTGGTCGATGTAGGCGCCGACGCCCACCCCGAACCCGAGGACGGTCAGCACCGGCAGCAGGAACGAGGAGAACACCCCGGCCCGCCAGGTGCGCCGCAGCCCCACCAGGTAGTGCTCGAACACCGCGTACGCCGGCACCCATGGGAACCGCGCCGATCCCGCCACACTCACCCGATCACCCCGCCCACCGCGCCGGCCACCACGACCTGTCTACCCCCGGGGTACGACAGACCGCCGGTCACCCTACGACGACCCCGCCGACGTGTCGCCCGGGTTTCGCCACGTCGCCCGGGTTTCGCCACGTCGCCCTGGGGCCCGCTTGTTGATCGACTCGGTTTTCAGGAAGTCGCGGTGTCGGAGCCGCCCTGATGCCCCGATTTCCTGAAAACCGAGTGGATCTTGACGGCGTGGCCGCTATCTACCGGCGAACGGCGCCGGACTCGACGAATGCGCGCCACGCCCCAGATGGGAAGACGAGCAGGGGGCCGGTCGGGTCCTTGGAATCACGCACGGCCACCAGCCCAGGCAGGTTGCTGGCAACCTCCACACAGGCACCGCCGCTGCCGTTGCTGCGAGTGCTCTTGCGCCACCGGGCGCCGGTCAGCTCCATGTCTCCGCCACTTCCGCGATCAGGTCGAGGGACTGCTGCTGCGATAGTGCCTCACCGCGGATCGACTCCCACACCTCGACCATCTGCCGGACGTACTCGGCGCGGTCGATCACCTGCCCGTGGCGCTGCCCGTCCAGGAAGACCACATCTTCGCCGCTCGCTGCGGTGGCGATCACGAAGGGACCATCGAGCCCAGCGTACGCACCTGCCGACAGCGGCACGACCTGGATTCGGACCCGGGGCAGGGCCGAGCCGAGCTTCACCAGGTGCCGCAACTGCTCGCGCATCACCTCCGGCCCGCCGACGTGGCGACGCAGCGCGTACTCGTCGACGACCATACTGAGCAGCGGCGGCCGGTCGCGGGTGAGCACGCTCTGCCGATCGAGCCGGGCGGTCACCTGCTGCTCGACCTCTTCCGCCACGAAGAGCCCCGCACCGGCCAGGATGGCGCGGGCGTACCCCTCGGTCTGCACCAGACCCGGCACGTAGAGCGGCTCATACCACCGCAGCGCGGTGGTCTCCTGCTCGATGCCGGCCCAGTCGCGGAACCACGGCACCACGGCCTCCCGGCTGATCCGCCGCTGGATGCGTTCGAACCGACCGTCGACAGCGAACACGGCGTCACACCGGCGGGCGAAGTCCAGGCTTGGCCGGCGCTCGGATGTCTCCACCTTGGCGACCAGCGCCCCGGAATAGCTCAACGCCTCGGCCAGCGTCGCCTGCGACATCCCGTTGGCGGCGCGGGCCAGTCGCAGCTCCTCGGCGAAGTGCTCCAGCATGGACGAACCTTCCACGGACAACCCCCGTACATTCCCGTACCGTGCCGGGCCGATCGCCGTACGCGCTGGTCGTCGGCGTGCGGAAGCTCCCACCGTAGTCGGATCCTCACCAGACTGTCACGTAGCGGAACCGCTCACGGGATCCAGACGGCGGGCGGAACCAGGCCGGGAGCGCCCCGTGACCCCCGATCCGGGGCGCTCCCACCCACCCGATGGAGGTTCGCTCGTGCGACTGACCTGGTCGGCTCATCACGGCGGCTGGCACTGATGCCGCGGTACCGCCCGCACGTGGCGGCACGCCCGTCCTGGCGCTGCCGGGTCTGCGGCGCGGCGTGGCCCTGCTCGCCGGCCCGACTGGCGCTGCTCGGCGAGTACCGCGAGGACCGGATCGGCCTGCTCATCTACCTCGCCGCGTTGCTCTACGAGGCGGCCGGGGATCTCGCCGGCCAGGCCGGTCAGGACCGACTGACCGACCGATTCCTCACCTGGGCCAGAGCCCGTTGAACGGCGATTCGTTGGCAGCCGGTCAGGCCGGTCGGTACGCGCGGACCAGCGCCTGCACGGCGTAGGCGAGCAGCAGCACTCCCGCGCCGACACCGACCACCAGCCCGGCCGAGACCGCCGAGGCGAGGCCGGTGACGAGGCCCGCCACCGCCACCAGGCACAGCGCGGCACCGAGCGGGCGAAGCAACGGATCCCGCAGGAGCGGGGCGAGCGGGAAGAAGTGCAGACCGACCACCAGGCAGACCAGCACCGGAACGTACTCGGACCAGTTGGCCGCGACCAGCACGGCGGCACCCAGCCCGGCGGCGGCGAACTCGGCCACGACGATGAGCAGGTACGGACGGTCGGCGGCCCGGTCTCGCGGGCTGCCGGCATCCCGCAGTCGGGCGGACAGCACACCGCCCAGCACGGCGGCGAGCAGTGCGACGATGCTGCCCACCACGAGCAGGGCGCGCAGCGGTTGTTCCGCCGCCGGCACACTGAACCACACCATCGCGAAGATGCCCAGGTAGAGGGCGGTCAGCCCGGCCTGACGTCGGTTGGCGGTCACCAGATCAGACATGAAACCCCCGTGGTCGGAAGCCGACTCGGTGAGTTCACTGATTCGGCTCGGCGATGTTACGCCCAAGATCAAAGGCAGTCGAGCGGTGATCGTTGCCCGTCAGTCGACCAGGGTGCGGCCGGTCAGGTGCAGGAAGACGTCCTCCAGGCCACTGCGCCGGACCAGCACGTTCGCCGGCTGGAGCCCCAGCGCGGTGACCTCGGCGACCGCCGCGTCGCCGTCGGGCACGTAGAGCAGGACCCGGTCGGGCAACACCTCGACCCGCTCCCCCAGCCCGTCGAGCTTGCCGGCGAACGGTTCCTGCGACTCGGCGGCGAAGCGCAGCTCGACCACCTCACGGGTCGAGTGCTGCTCGATCAGCGCCCGGGGCGAGCCCTCCGCGACGATCCGGCCGCCGTCCATCACCACCAGGCGATCACAGAGCTGCTCGGCCTCGTCCATGTAGTGCGTGGTGAGCACCAGCGTGACGCCCTGCTGCTTGAGCCGGAACAGCCGCTCCCACACCAGGTGCCGGGCCTGCGGGTCGAGCCCGGTGGTCGGCTCGTCGAGCAGCACGATCTCCGGGTCGTTCACCAGCGCGCGGGCGATGGTCAGCCGACGCTTCATCCCACCGGACAGCGGCTCGACCTTGCTGTCGGCCCGCTCGGTGAGCTGGACGAAGTCGAGCAGCTCGGCGGCGCGCTCCCGGGCCGCCCGCCGGGAGATGCCGAAGTAGCGGGCGTAGACGGTGAGGTTTTCCCGGACGGTCAGCTCCGGATCGAGATTGTCCAGCTGGGGGCACACCCCGAGACGCGCCCGGATCGCCGGCCCGTCAGCCACCGGATCCATGTCGAGGATGCGCAACTCACCGCCGCTGGGTGGGGAGATGCAGCCGACCATCCGCATGGTGGACGACTTGCCCGCGCCGTTGGGCCCGAGGAAACCGAACGCCTCACCCGGGAGCACCTCGACATCAATGCCGTCCACGGCGGTGAAATCGCCGAACCGCTTCACCAGCCCGCGTGCCTGAATCAGTGGTCGCCCCGAAGTCACCGCCCGACCCTAACCGCCGGGTCCGACACCCCTCCACCCACATATCCGCCGGCGACCGGCCGTCCGCCGACATGCCCATACCACCGACGGCGAAACACCGATCAATGCCCCACCGGTCAGCTGATCGACGTGTATCGTCCTCTCGTGTCGCCCATCAGCTCCCCCGATGGTTCGCCGTCACCTGCGCGACCAGCCAACTCTGCCGTTGATGGGCCCGCAGCGACGCCCGGCGGCGGGCCACCCCGACCACGGTCGGGAGTCGAGCCGGCAGAGCCCGACGGACCCGGCAGCGCCCACCCGCCCAACCCCACCACCCCCGCGACCGAGCCCAACTCGGCCGAGCCCGGCACCACGAGCGAGCCCGACACCACGAGCGGGCCCGGTGCCGCCGAGCGGGCGACGCGGGACCTGGCCGCCCAGTTCGAGGACGAGAAACCGGGACGGGTGCTCTCCGGGCCGGCGGGCCTGCTCCTCACCGCGGCGGCGCTGGCGGTCGGCGCTCTCGCCCTGTGGCAGGTGTTCCGCCCGCTGTCGCAGGGCAGCAAGTATTACCTGATCATCTTCCTGGCCGGCGTACTCCCGCTGGTCTTCCTCGCCTACCCGGCCGACCTGCGGCTGCCGGCCCGCCTACGCTCCTGGCGACGAGGCGCCAGTCGCGCCGGGGCCACCGACAGCGACAGGGGCACCCCGGCACTCGTGTCGTCGGGGCCCACAGTGACCGACTGGGCTCTGGTCGTCCTGGCGGTCGCCGCCTGTCTCTACCCCGTCCTGCCGATCCGGATCGGCAGCGGTGGCGGCGGCTACAACGCGTTCCTCGACCGGCAGGGCCTGCTGACGCCGACGGATCTGGTGCTCGGCACCATCCTGCTGCTCCTGCTGCTGGAAGCGTGCCGACGTGCCACCGGTTGGATCCTGCCGGCGGTCTGCCTGCTGTTCCTCGGCTACGGCTACTACGGCGGGTTGTTGCCGCAGTCCTGGCCGGTCGCGCACGCCGGGCTCGACTTCAGTCAACTGATCGACGCGTTCTACAACTCCGACAGCGGCTTCTACGGCACACCGCTCGACGTGGCCGCCTCGTACATCGTGCTGTTCACCATCTACGGCGCGGTGCTGGAGTTGTCCGGGGCCGGGCGGTTCTTCGTCGAGTTGTCGGCGGCGGCGTTCCGACGTTCCCGTACCGCCGCCGGCCGTACGGCGGTGGCCTCGGGTTTCCTGCTCGGCACCGTCTCCGGTTCCGGCGCGGCGACGACGGTGAGCATCGGCGCTGTCACCTGGCCGCTGCTGCGCCGCGCCGGTTACCCGCCGGAGCGGGCCGGCGGCATGCTGGCCGCGGCCGGGGTGGGCGCCATCCTGTCCCCACCCACACTGGGCGCGGCAGCGTTCATCATCGCCGAGTACCTGGGCGTCTCGTACCTCCAGGTGCTGGGCTGGGCGACGGTGCCGACGGTGCTCTACTACCTCGGCATCCTGCTCGCCGTGGAGATCGACGCGCGCCGGTCCGGCGTACGCCCGGTGGTGATCGACGTCGGCTCGCCCTGGCGGCTGCTGACCCGGTTCGGGTACCACTTCGCCTCACTGATCGCCATCATCGTCCTCCTCGCGGTCGGCGTGTCCGCGACGAGGGCCGTCGTCTACGCCATCGTGCTCACCGTCGCGTTGTCCTTCCTGGCCCCCAGGAACGAGGACCGCGCGCACCGACTCACCCCGGGCCGGCTGGTGACAGCGCTCGTCACCGGCGTACGCGGCGTCCTCGCCGTCACAGCGGTCTGCGCCGCCGCCGGCATCATCACGGCGACCACGACGAAGACCGGCCTCGGACCGCAGGCGGCGGCGCTGCTGATCGGTGGGGCGCAGGCGGCCACGTCGGACCCGACGCTGGTGCTGGTGCTCACCGCGCTGCTCGCCGCCGTCGCGCTCAGCCTGCTGGGCCTGGCCGTGCCGGTCACCGCGTCGTTCGTGATCGGTTGGGTGATCGTCGGTCCGGCCCTGCTCGACCTGGGCGTCACCGCGCCGGCGGCGGCGATGTTCGTCTTCTACTTCGCGGTGCTGTCCGAGGTGTCCCCACCGACCGCGCTCGCCGCGGTGGCCGCCGCCGCGGTCACCGGCGGCCGGCTGGTGCCGACCATGTGGCAGACCCTGCGGTACGCGCTGCCGGCGTACCTGACCCCGATCGCGTTCGTCATCACGCCGGCCGGGCTCGGTCTGCTCGGCATCGGTGGCGTCCAACGGATCGCCTTCGCCGCCGGAGTCACAGCGCTCAGCGTGGCGGTGCTCGCCGTCGCCGCCGGTGGCTGGCTGCCCGGGGTGGGCCCGGCCGGCGCACCGGAACGGGTGCTGGGCGCCCTCGCCGGTGTCACATTGCTCTGGCTCGAACCAGTGCCGGTCACTGTCGGCGCGGCACTGGCCGTCGTCGCGGCGGCGGGCGTGTTCATCCGACGCGGCGCCGCCGGCCGGTCACCGTCCGGACCACCAGCCAATCCTGTGGAGGAACAACTGTGAGACGAATCGACGTACGGCTCGCGGCGGGCCTGAGCGTGCTCGCCCTCGTCACTGTCGGTGCCGCGGGTTGCGGCGGTCAGCAGGGCGGCGCGGCGACTGACGACGCGGCCAGTGCTGTGACGTGCGAGGTGACCCGGGAGACCCGCGTCGGCATCGCCACCGGCAACGCGACAGGCGTCTACTACGTGGTCGGCAACGCCCTGGCCGGGCAGTTGTCCGGGGCGACCGGTGGCAAGCTCACCGGCACCGCCGCCGAGACCGGCGCGTCGGTGCAGAACGTCGAACAACTGGTCGGTGGCCAGTACGACGTGGCGTTCTCGCTGTTCGACACGGCTGTCAACGCGGTGGAGGGCAAGGGCAGCTTCACCGCGCCGCAGCCGGTGGAGGCGCTGACCCGCATCTACGACAACTACACCCAGGTGGTGGTCCGCAACGACTCCGGGATCACCTCGGTGGCCGACATGCGGGGCAAGCGGATCTCCACCGGTTCACCGAAGTCCGGCACGGAGGTGATCGCCAACCGGCTGTTGGAGGCCGCCGGCCTCGACCCGGCCACTGACATCCGGGCGCAGCGACTGGACCTGACCAAGACTGTCGAGGGGATCAAGGACGGCAGCGTCGACGGCTTCTTCTGGTCCGGTGGTCTGCCCACCGGTGGCCTCACCGACCTGTTCACCACTGCCGGCGACCGCGTGAAGCTCGTCGACGTCTCACCGTTGCTGCCGAAGATGACAGCGTTGAGCCCCGGCTATCAGGAAGGCACGATCGGACGGGACGCGTACCGGACGGCGACCGACACCCCGACCATCGTCGTACCCAACGTCCTGTTGGTCCGCAAGGACCTGGACGCCAACGTCGCCTGCGCGATCACCCGCACCGTGTTCGACAAGCGCGACGCCCTGGCCCAGGCCAACCCGGCGGCCAAGGGGATCTCGCTGGAAAAGGCCCGCAGGACCCTGCCGGTGCCGCTGCACCGCGGCGCGGAGAAGGCGCTGAACGACCTGGGGGCGAACTGACCCGCCGGTCAGACGTCGGCCGGCGCGGTGGCGGCGCGGGCCACACCGACCAGCCGGTCGGTCTCGGCGAGCACCGCCTCGTCGTCAGCCGGAGTGCCGGGGTCGAGTCGGACCGTCCAGGTCAGACCGTCGACCCCGGCCACGCGCCGGGCCGCGACCCGCGCCGCGCCGCCGGGCACCGGCTGGTGCTCGGTGTACGCGACCGAACGGGTCACCCGGGCCCGCACCTGGTGCGGCAACTCCCCCGGGTCGAGCAGCAGGTACGTCTCAGCCGGACCGTCGGCGACCACCGTGTAGCCGTCCCGCTCGACGAGCGGCTCGGCGGGGGTGACTGTCAGCTCCCGGCCGGACCAGACCGCCTTGAGGATGCTGTGCCACCCGAACCGGTGCCCCCGACCGGGCAGCCACAACCCGAGGTTGGTGGCGACCACCACCCCGTCGCCCTCGCCGTTGCCGGCGGCGGCCCAGGCCAACACCCGCTCGTCGGCGGCCAGCGGCGGCCGGTCGGCCGGCGGCAGCTTCGGCTTGCGGCTGAACAGTCCCATCTAGAGGCCTCCCGCAGCCTGCTCGCGCAACGCCCGGGCGTGCTGCTCCAGGGACAGCAGCTCACCGAAGGCGGCGAAGTACTCGTCCTTGTTGTTGACCGGGTTGATCCGCTGGATGCGTGACTTGAGGTCCCGGACCCGGGCGGTCACCGACCCGAACTGCACCCGGGCCATGGTGATCGACACGTAGCGCGGGTCCGGTTCGCCGTCGATCCGCAGTGGTTCGACGGCCAACTCACCGACGAGCGCAGCGGCCGCCAGGTCGTCGCAGGCGTCGCGGACCGACTCGATCCAGACCGCGCCGCCGGTCGCCGACGCGGCGCCGCCGGCCGCCGCGATGGCCGCACGTACCGCGACGTGCACCGGGTGGCGGTATTCGGTGGCCTCGACCGCGTCGAACATCGGCCCGGCCAGAACCGGTTGCTGGAGGGCGAGTTTGAGCGCCTCCCGTTCGACCATCGACTGCGGGCTGTCCACCGCCGGCTCGGGGTGGGCCGAGGTTGGCCGGGCCGCGGGGGCGGCCTCGCGGGTGTTGGACGGCGCGGCGTTGCTAGCGGCGAGCACCGCCCGCTGCACCGGCTCGATCTCCATGCCGAGGTCCATGGCGAGCTTGCGGACGTACTCCGGGCGCTTCTCCCGGTCCTTCAGGCGCGCGACCAGCGGCGCGGCGTGGCGCATCGCCTCGACCCGGCCGTCGACGGTGTCCAGGTCGAAGCGGCTGATCACGTGTCGCAGCGCGAAGTCGACGAGCGGCTCGCGCCGGGCGACCAGGTCACGCACCGCCAGGTCGCCCTTGGCCAGCCGCAGGTCGCACGGGTCCATGTTGTCCGGGCTGACCGCTATGAACGTGCGCCCGACGAAGCGCTGGTCGTCTTCGAAGGCGCGCAGCGCGGCCTTCTGACCGGCGGCGTCGCCGTCGAAGGTGAAGATGATCTCGCCGGCCACCTCGTCGCTGTCGAACAGGAGCCGACGCAGGACGGAGATGTGGTCCGCGGCGAAGGCGGTGCCGCAGGTCGCCACCGCCGTGGTCACCCCGGCCAGGTGACAGGCCATCACGTCGGTGTAACCCTCGACGATCACCGCCCGGCCCTGCTTGGCGATCTCCCGCTTGGCCTGGTCGATGCCGTAGAGCACGTGCGACTTCTTGTAGATCGGCGTCTCGGGGGTGTTCAGGTACTTCGGGCCGTCGTCGTCATCGAAGAGCTTGCGCGCGCCGAAGCCGATCACGTCGCCGGCGAGGTCGCGGATCGGCCAGAGCAGCCGGCGACGGAACCGGTCGATCAGGGTGCCCGAACGGGACTCCCGGGACAGCCCGGCGGTGACCAACTCCTGGTGGGTGAAGCCCTGCTGGCGCAGGTGCTTGGTGAGCGGGTCCCAACCCTCGGGCGCGAAGCCACAGCCGTAGCGCTCGGCGGCGGCCCTGTCGAAGCCCCGTCGCGCCAGGAACTCCCGTGCCGGCCGGGCACCGGCGGTGCTCAGTTGCGCGCTGTAGAACTGGACGGCGGCGGCGTGCGCGGCGACCAGGCGCTGCCGCTGGCCCTGCTGCGGGCGGGGACGCGGGGTGCCCTTGTCGTCCTCGAGGTAGCGCAGTTGGATGCCGGCACGGCCGGCCAGCCGCTCGACGGACTCCACGAAGCTGAGGTGGTCGGCGTCCATCAGGAACTTGATCGCGTCCCCGCCGGCCCCGCAGCCGAAGCAGTACCAGACGTTGCGGGCCGGGGACACGTTGAACGACGGGCTCTTCTCGTCGTGGAACGGGCACAGACCCTTGAGGTTGCCGCCGCCGGCGGACTTCAGGGTGACCGTCTCGGAGATCACATCCCCGATCGAGGTGCGTTCCCGGACCAGTGCGATGTCCTCGTCCCGGATCCGCCCAGCCATGCGCCACCCCCTCGCCGTACATCCTGCCCTGCCGGA
This sequence comes from Micromonospora sp. NPDC048986, assembly GCF_040649335.1. NCBI lineage: Bacteria > Bacillati > Actinomycetota > Actinomycetes > Micromonosporales > Micromonosporaceae > Micromonospora > Micromonospora sp. NPDC048986. The sequence goes on along the minus strand of NZ_JBEZFJ010000008.1, from coordinate 118,342 downwards.
CCGACGACACGCCGGCCGGGGGACACCGGTGTGGCGGCGGCCGCTGCCGGCTCGGCGGTTCCGGCACGCAGGCCAGGTCCGCACGGGACCATGACCAGATGCGCCGGGTACGGAGCCAAGCCCCCCGCCTGCCGAGATGGCTGGCCGATCGGATGGGGCTACCCGGGCAGACCCCGCAGACGGACGAGGCCGGCCATCGGCACGCCACCTGGCTGGAGCTCTTCCTCGACCTCATCTTCGTGTACGCGCTGGCGGCGGTGGTGGCCCGGCTGGGCAACGAACCGTCACCGTCGCCGAACGCCGTGCTGGCCGTGATCGGGCTCTTCGTGGTGATCCAGTGGGCCTGGATGGGGCAGGTCTACTACGACACCCGGTTCGATCCGGACGACGCGCTGCACAGACTGCTGGTGCTTGTCGCGTTGGTCGGCGCGGGAGCGATGACCCTCGGCGTCGACGAGGTCCCGGAGAGCGTGCTCCTGCCCATCGGGTACCTGATCGTGCGGGGCGTGCTGCTCCTGCTGTACCTGCGCGCCCGCCCCACCAGCCCGATGGCCCGGATGCTGACGACTGTCTACCTGATCGGCTTCGGGTCGGGCTGGCTGATCTGGCTGGTGTCGCTGATCGTGCCAACCGAGCTGCGGCCCGTCCTCTGGATCGTCGCGATGGTGATCGAGCTGGCCACGCCCTGGGTCGGGGTGCGCTGGCTCAACCGCTGGCCGGTGGACAACCGGCACCTGCCGGAACGGATCGGCCAGTTCACCATCATCGTGCTGGGTAGCGCGCTGGCCAGCCTGCTCTTCGCCGTGCCGGACCATCCCCCGCCGCACATGATCCTCACCGCCGCGTTGGCCTTCCTCATCCCGGCGGCGGTCTGGTGGGTCTACACCACATTCGTCACCACCCGCCTCCTTCAGCGACGGCTACGTGGCGGGCAGGCGTACAGCTACCTGCACATTCCGCTCGGTGGTGCCCTGTTGCTGCTCGGCTGGGCGCTCGGGCAGGTGGTCCGGCTGGTCGACGACAACGCGAACCGGCTGCCGCTGGAGCTGCGGCTGCTGCTGGGCGCCTCGATGGTGGTCTGGACGCTCTGTGGTCTTGCCCTGTACTGGCTGTGGACACGGCCGAGCGGCGCCCGGTTGGCGATCGCCGTCTACGGGGTGGTCTCGGTCAGCCTGATCACCGCGACCGTGCACCAGCCAAGGCTGATGCTGTCGCTGCTCGCCCTGGCCGTCGTCGGGTACGCCGTCCTGGTCAGCCGGCGGCTCGCCCGGGCCGGCAGGGAGATGAACACCCCCGAGGGGTGAGCGGCGCTCAGGCCGCCGCGGCGGGCTGCGGAATCGTTGTCTCCTCGGCGGCCACCTGCTGATTCCAGTCGGCCTTGGTGGAGCGCCAGCCCTCGTCGTCCATGCCGCGCCGCCAGTAACCGGAGATGGAGAGCCGGTCGAGGGGTACGCCCCGCTCGCCACGCAGCAGCCGGCGCAGCTCCCGGACGAAGGCGGCCTCGCCGTGCACGAACGCGTGCACCTGGCCGGCCGGGAACTCCAGTGCCCGAACCGCCTCGACCAGCGCCTCGCCCACCGGGCGTTCGCCACGATGCAGCCAGGTCAGCTCGACCGCCCCGGGGCTGAGCAGCTTCTGCTCCTCCGCCGGGTCGGCGATCTCCACGAAGACGTGGGCCGGTGCGCCCAGCGGGAGGCGCTCCAGCGCGGCGGCGATCGCCGGCAGGGCGCTCTCGTCACCGACCAGCAGGTGCCAGTCCGCCTCCGGGCTCGGGGCGTACGCGCCGCCGGGGCCGACGAAGTGCACCGGATCGCCGGGACGCAGCGCGGCGGCCCACGGGCCGGCCAACCCCTCGTCGCCGTGGTGCACCACGTCGACGGTCAGCTCACCGGAGAGCGGATCCCAGCGCCGCACCGTGTACGCGCGCAGCCGGGGCCACTGCTCCCGGGGCAGGTCCCGGCGGATCGCGGCGAGGTCCAGCGGCTGCGGGTACGCGACGCCCTGCTGCGGGAACACCACCTTGATGTAGTGGTCGGTGAACTCGCCCACCGGCAGGCCGACCAGTTCGTCCCCACCGAGGACGAGCCGGATCAGGTGCGGGGTGGGCCGCTCGGTGCGCAGCACCTGGGCCGAGGTGACGTTCCTGGAGCGTTCCGTCATGTCAGTTAGGTTAGCCTAAGCTAGCTCGTGCTCGGTCGGGGGTGCCCCCTTGCCGACCAGGCGGGTGTGCCAGGTCACCGCCGCCGGGTCGGTGAGCGAGGCGACCTGGTCGATCACCACCCGCAGTCTGGCCCGGTCGTCCGGGGCGGCCCGCCACAACGGGGCGAAGATCGGATCGAGCCCTTCCGGGGCACACCGGACCAGCGCGGCGACCAACTCCGCCAGCATCGTCCGCTGCCGCTCGTAGCGGCCCCGGAAGCCACTGCGACGCATCACGTACCGCAGCGCGATGCCCTTGAGCAGCGCACACTGCGCGCGTACCAGCCGGGGCACCACCAGATCGGCGGCGTAGCGGCGGTGCGGGCCCGGACCGAAGCGCTCCTCCGTCGCCGCCACCGCCGCGGAAACGAACAGCCCGGTCACCCCGCTGGTGGTGGCCTTCAACGCGACCTGCGCGCGATGGCTGCCGTCGTACCCGGTGAACGGGGCGAGCAGCGGACCGGCCAGCAGATCGACGAGCACCTCGGCCAGGTCCGCCGCGGACTCCCCGGAGTAGGCGGCGGCCACGTCGGCGCAGAGCGCGGCCCGCTCGTCGGCGTCGGTGAGCAGTCGGTGCAACGTGACGTAACCACCGTGGATGCCGTCCTCCACGTCGTGCACCGAGTACGCGACGTCGTCGGCCCAGTCCATCACCTGGGCCTCCAGGCAGCGCCGGTCGCCGGGCGCGCCAGCCCGGATCCAGTCGAAGACAGCGGCGTCGTCGGCGTACACCCCGAACTTGCGCTCCCCCGGCCGGCGCGGCCAGGGGTACTTGCCGATCGCGTCCAGCGACGCCCGGGTCAGGTTCAACCCGGCGGACGAGCCATCCGGGCCGAGCACCTTCGCCTCCAGGCGGGTCACCACCCGCAGGGTCTGCGCGTTGCCCTCGAAACCACCGCACGGCGTGGCGAGCAGGTCCAGCGCAGCCTCGCCGTTGTGCCCGAACGGCGGGTGCCCGAGGTCGTGCGCGAGCCCCGCCACGTCCACCACGTCCGGGTCACAGCCCAGCCGGGCACCCATCTCCCGGGCGATCTGGGCCACCTCCAACGAGTGCGTCAGCCGCGTACGCAGGAAGTCGTCAGTGCCGGCGGTGTGCACCTGGGTCTTGGTGGCCAGCCGGCGAAACGCCGCCGAGTGCAGCACCCGGGCCCGGTCGCGCTCGTACGGCGACCGGCGATGCCCGGTGTCCTTGGGCGGCTCCTCGACCCACCGCGAGTCCGCCGCCCCCGGCTCACTTCTCACGCAGTACGCAGAACTCGTTGCCCTCGGGGTCGGCCAGCACCGTCCACTCGACGTCGCCCTGACCGATGTCGACGTGCCGGGCGCCCATGTCGACCAGCCGCTCGACCTCGGCTTCCTGGTTGGCGGGGCGCAGGTCGAGGTGCAGCCGGTTCTTGCGCTCCTTGCCCTCGGCCACCGGGCCGAAGAACAGGGCGGGCAACTGGTCCGGGGACTGGCGGATCTCCACGCCGCTCGGAGTCTCGGTGACCACCTGATAGCCGAGCGCCTCGGCCCACCAACGGGCCAGTCGGGCCGGATCGCGGGCGTCGACAGTCAGGCTCTCCCAGACACTGGTCATGCAGTCACCTCTTCCCGTTCGACGCGGCGCCCAATCGGCCGTGTGCGAGCGGACCAAGATTACGCCCGCCACCACTGCTCGACCCGCTCACGACGCATCGACGAATGGCACACAACCACCGATTGGCCCGCAGTTGCCAACCGATCGCCGAGGGTTACGGGCTCGCGGCCGGAAGTCGCCACCGGTAGCGTTCCCAGCGCGGAACGTGACCAGCCGACTGACACGCAGAGCCCGACCGGTGAGGGGTAACGCTCGTGGACGCAGACACGGTGATGGGAACGGAGCTACGCGGGCTGCGCCAGCGCCGACCCGACATCGCCGGCACGGTGCTCGCGGGCACCGACGGCCTGCTCATCTCCAGCGACCTGCCCAGCACCGACGCCACCCATCTCGCCGCGCTCGCCGCCGCGAGTTTCGGGCTCGGTCACCGGGTCGCCGACACCGTTCGGCAGGGCGAGTTCCGGGAGTCGGTGGTGTGCACCAGCGCCGGCTGCGTGGTCACCTACCCGGCCGGGCGCAGCGCCCTGCTGACCCTCGTCACAGTGTCCGCGGCGGGCGACCTGGAGGCGCTGCACGAGGAGGCGCGGGCGGTGGCCCGCCGGGCGGGGTCGTTCCTGGACGTTCGCGGCGCAGGCATCGGCGCGACCTCCGTACCGGACGCGCACGCCCCGCTGGCCACGCGTACCCCGATGGCGACCCTGCCGGCGCAGTTGCGCCGCTCGTCCCGACCCACCTGGCGTCGTCCGCCGATCTGAGCGTCGGCGGCGGCCGGGTGACCGGGCCGCCGCCGACGTGCGTCAGCGGCTGTCCGACCCGCCGGTCTCCACTACCGCCCGACCGGCCTCCAGCCGGGCCACCGGCACCCGGAACGGCGAACAGGACACGTAGTCCAGGCCGACCTCGTGGAAGAAGTGCACCGAGTCCGGGTCGCCACCGTGCTCACCGCAGACACCGAGCTTCAGACCGGGCCGGGCGGCCCGACCCTCCTCGGCGGCGATCCGCACCAGCCGACCGACGCCGTCGCGGTCGATCGACTCGAACGGCGAGATGCCGAAGATGCCCAACTCCAGGTAGCGCCAGAAGAACGCGCCCTCGACGTCGTCGCGGGAGAAGCCCCAGCCCATCTGGGTCAGGTCGTTGGTGCCGAACGAGAAGAACTCGGCGGCCTCGGCGATCTGCCCGGCGGTCAGCGCCGCCCGGGGCACCTCGATCATGGTGCCGATCAGCACCTCGACGCCGCTGTCCCCGACCACCTCGGCGATGATCTTCTCGGCCTCGGCGCGAACCGTCTCCAGCTCCTGCACCGCGCCGACCAGCGGCACCATGATCTCCGGCTTGGCCACGCCCCCGTTGCGGGCGCAACTGACCGCCGCCTCGGCGATGGCGCGGACCTGCATCGCGAACAGGCCGGGGATGACCAGCCCGAGGCGTACGCCCCGCAGCCCGAGCATCGGGTTCTCCTCGTGCATCCGCCGGACGGCGGCGAGCAGCGCCTCCTCCTTGGCCACGTCCTCGCCGCGTTCCTGGGCGACAGCCACGTTGACGGCGAGCTGCTCCAGCGGCGGCAGGAACTCGTGCAACGGCGGGTCGATGAGCCGGACGGTGACCGGCAGGCCGTCCATCTCGCGGAAGATCTCCTCGAAGTCGGCCCGCTGCAACGGCAGCAGCGCCGCCAGCGCCGCCTCCCGCTCGCCCGGGGCCCGGGCCAGGATCAGCCGCTCGACCAGCTCCCGACGGTCACCGAGGAACATGTGCTCGGTGCGGCACAGCCCGATGCCCTCGGCGCCGAAGCGCCGGGCCCGGGACGCGTCCGCGCCGGTGTCGGCGTTCGTGCGGACCGCCAGCCGCCGCTTCCCGTCGGCGTGCGTCATGATCCGGTGTACGGCCCGGACCAGCGCGTTGTCGATGTGCTCGGGGTCGAGGCTGCCCTCGAAGTACTGCACGACCTCGGAGGGCATGACCGGCACCTCGCCGAGGTAGACCTTGCCGGTGGTGCCGTCGATGGACACCACATCGCCCTCGGTGACGGTCTGCCCGGCCACCGTGAACCGCTTCGCCGGCACGTTCACCTCGATCTCGTCGGCGCCGGAGACGCAGGTCTTGCCCATGCCCCGGGCCACCACAGCGGCGTGGCTGGTCTTGCCGCCGCGCGAGGTGAGGATGCCCTTCGCGGCGATCATGCCGTTCAGGTCGTCCGGGTTGGTCTCCCGGCGCACCAGGATCACCGACTCGCCCTCGGCGGCCAGCTCGACGGCTCGGGCGGAGGTGAAGACGACAGTGCCGGACGCTGCGCCGGGTGATGCGCCGATGCCCTTGGCTACCGGTTGGAACTCGTGGTCGAGCTGGAAGCGCGGGAACATCAGCTGGGCCAGTTGCGCGCCGTTGACCCGGTGCAGCGCCTCGTCCAGGTCGATCAGACCCTCGTCGACGAGTTGCCCGGCGATGACGAACGCCGCGGCGGCGGTGCGCTTGCCGACCCGGGTCTGCAACATCCACAGCTTGCCGCGTTCGATGGTGAACTCGATGTCGCAGAGGTCCTTGTAGTGCTCCTCCAGCCGGGCCATGATGCCGAGCAGCTCGTCGTAGGAGGCCTTGTCGAGCTGCTCCAACTCCTGCAACGGCACTGTGTTGCGGATGCCGGCGACCACGTCCTCGCCCTGGGCGTTGGCAAGGTAGTCGCCGTAGATGCCCTGCGCGCCGCTGGCCGGGTCACGGGTGAAGGCGACCCCGGTGCCGGAATCCGGGCCGAGGTTGCCGAAGACCATTGTCACCACGTTGACAGCGGTGCCCAGGTCGGCCGGGATGCGCTCCTGGCGGCGGTAGAGCACCGCGCGCTCGGCGTTCCACGACTCGAAGACCGCCCGGATGGCCAGGTCGAGCTGTTCGCGTGGCTGCTGCGGGAACTCCCGACCGGTGTGCTTCAGGAAGATCTTCTTGTACGCGTCGACCAGCCCACGCAGGTCGTCGGCGTCCAGATCCAGGTCGTTGTGGGTGCCCTTGGCGTGTTTGGCGTCGTCGAGCGCGTGTTCGAACTCCTCGCCCGGCACCTCGCAGACGGTCTTGCCGAACATCTGGATGAGTCGCCGGTAGGAGTCCCAGGCGAACCTGTCGGCGCCGCCGGAGGCGGCCTGTCCGGCCGCGCCGCCCGCCTGTCGTGCGAGTCCTTCCACGCTCTGGTCGTTGAGACCGACGTTGAGGACGGTCTCCATCATGCCGGGCATGGAGAACTTGGCGCCGGAGCGGACGGAGACCAGCAGCGGGTCCTGCGGGTCACCGAGGCGCTTGCCCATCGCGCGCTCCAGCGATTCCAGGTGCGCCTCGATCTGACCGGCGAGCCCGTCCGGCTCCCGCCCCGTCGCGAGGTACGCCTGACACGCCTCGGTGGTGATGGTGAAGCCGGGCGGAACGGGCAGGCCCAGGTTGGTCATCTCGGCGAGGTTTGCCCCCTTGCCGCCGAGCAGTTCCTTGAGCTCCTTGTTGCCTTCGGAGAAGTCGTAGACGTACTTGTGATCGACGGTCTCTTGCGCTGCCACCAGAGCCTCCACAACACACGCGCCGGATTGACACTTAACGAAGGTTCAGTTTCCTTCTTCCCCGGGACGGACCACCGGTAATCCCGGGGTCAACGTCGATCGGTGGGCGAAGGTTAAGCGAACATCGAGTGACCTGGGACCGTTCGGTGACAATTGGCACAGCCATCACGACTATCCGTGTTCTTACCGGGTTTTGGGAACGCTTCCATGCGCACCATCACGCATCCCGGCCGAGCGTCGTACGCTTGACGACACGCCAGCCGGTGAACCTCACTTTTGCCATAACCGACGCGAATACACCCCCGGAGTCGCCGCCGTGTCGACCACCCCCACCCCCGGCCCCACCGTCGTCCCCGCGCCGCTGTCGGCGGGGGAACCCGACGCGGCCACGCTGGCCCGCACCGCCGAGCAGACCGCTGGCACGTTGCTCGCCCCGGCGGCCCCGCACCGGCTGGCCGACGTCGTTCCCGCCCCGCAGCGCGTCCAGCCGGACCCGACCGGCGACTGGGTGCTCCCGGCAGAAGCGGTAATCGTGTCCAGCGCCGACCCCGCCGCGTTGGCGGTCGCCGAGCAGCTCGCCCAGCTCCTGCGCCCGGCCACCGGCTACCCGCTGCCGGTCACCGACGCCACCGCGCCGGAGCCCGCCGGCGGCATCGCGCTGGTGCTCGACGACAGCGCCGACCTCGGCGCGGAGGGCTACCGCCTCGACATCGCCACCGACGGGGTACGCGTCACCGCCGCTACCGCCGCCGGCCTCTTCTACGGCGTACAGACGCTGCGCCAACTGTTGCCAGCGGCGATCGAGAGCCCGACCCCGGTCACCGACCGCTGGGCGCTGCCCGGCGGGACCATCACCGACGCACCCCGGTTCCCCTACCGGGGCGCGATGCTCGACGTCGCGCGGCACTTCTTCGCCGTCGAGGACGTGCTGCGGGTGGTCGACCACCTGGCCCGCTACAAGCTCAACCACCTGCATCTGCACCTCACCGACGACCAGGGCTGGCGGATCGCCGTCGACTCCTGGCCGAAGCTGACCACCGTCGGCGGAACGACCGAGGTCGGCGGCGGCCCCGGCGGGCACTACACGAAGGCCGACTACGCGCGGATCGTCTCCTACGCGGCCGCCCGCCACATCACCGTCGTCCCGGAGATCGACCTCCCGGGGCACACCAACTCGGCGCTGGTCGCGTACCCGGAGCTGGCGCCGGACAAGATCGCACCGCCGCCGTACACCGGCACCGAGGTCGGCTTCAGCTACGTCGACCCGGCCGACGAGCGCACGTACGACTTCGTCGCCGACGTGCTGCGCGAGGTGGCCGCGCTCACTCCCGGCCCCTGGCTGCACATCGGCGGTGACGAGGCGTTCAAGGTCAAGGGCGAGGTCTACACCGGTTTCGTGGAGCGGGTCCAGCGCATCGTGGCCGACCTCGGCAAGACCGTCGTCGGCTGGCACCAGCTCGCGCCGGCCGCCCACCTCGACGGGCGGGTCCTGCAGTGGTGGGGCACGAACGGCGAAGACCCCACCACAGTCGAGGCCGTACGCCGGGGCGCCCGACTGGTCGTCTCCCCCGGCAACCACGCCTACCTGGACATGAAGTACGCCCCGGACACCCCGATCGGGCACGACTGGGCCGGCCTCATCGACGTACGAAAGGCGTACGACTGGGACCCGGGCACACACGTCGCCGACGTACCTGCCGAGGCGGTTCTCGGTGTGGAGGCCCCGCTCTGGACCGAGTCGGTAACCTCGCTGGCCGACATCGAACTCCTGCTCCTGCCCCGCCTCCCGGCCGTCGCCGAGTTGGGCTGGTCCACCCGGGCGACCCACGACTGGGCCGACTTCCGCGACCGTCTGGCGGGCCAGGGGCCGCGTTGGACGGCGGCCGGGATCACCTTCCACCACGCGCCCGAGATCCCCTGGCCGACCGCACCGACCATCCCGACACAGCGCACCATGCCTCAACCCGACACCGCCGCGTCCTGATCCCCGGCTCAGCTGCCTCGCTCGCCCGTTGATGGGCGGCGGTCGCGCCCCCATGATCGTGCTCGATCCTGGATGTGGTGGCCTCGTGGCGTTTGTCGGTTTTGACCGGTATGTCCGGTGGCCGGGGCCACCCTGGGGGCGGAATCGGCGGCCGGGCCGGGTCGTTATACCTGGCAGACCACCGCAACAGCCCGGGTCATGGTGCGCCCGGCCCCCGCCGGGAACACCCGCCACGCGGCCCCGGTTACATCCCCCGGCACGGTCGAGCAGCACCACCGGCCGACCCCCGCGGGTAGGCGGAATGACCTGCCACCGCGAACGGTTACACCCTGTCCCGACGCCGACCCCCTCTCGCGGGTCACCGGGCAGAACCCCTCGAACTTTCCCGCACGGTCGCACCGACCCCCGTCGACTGCCGTGCGGGCACCCCCGATGCAGAGGAGCACGCCATCATGCGTACCGATCTGATCCGTAGGACCGCCCTGACCGCCGCCGGCCTCGCGTTCACCGGCGGGGCTATCGCCGGACCGGTGACCGCCGCCTACGCCGCGTCGGATACCAAGCCGGCCACCCAGACGCAGAGCGACCGTAAGCCCGCCGGGGAGCGTCAGCTCGGTGTGCGCTACGAGGCCCAGCCCAACTTCTACTACTGCGGCCCGGCCGCCACGCGTAACGCCCTGTCCGTGCAGGGCAAGGAGATCAGCGTGGACGCCATGGCCAAGGAGATGGGCACCACCGAGGCCGGCACCAACTCCATCAACGACATCACCCCAGTGCTCAACAAGGAAACCGGCAAGAAGGACGCCTACCACAGCGTGGAGATCTCCAGCCCCGACGCTGACGCCAAGCAGACCGACCGGCTGCGCGCCGACATCGTCAAGACCGTGGACGACGGCCGGGCCGTGGTCGCCAACATCGCCGGCACCAGCGTCGACACCGACGGCGGGACGCACTCCTTCGAGGGCGGGCACTACATCAGCGTCGTGGGCTACCGCGACGGCGGCAACGTGGTGAAGATCGCCGACTCCGCTGATGCGAACACCGCCTCCTACGAAGTCACCGTCGAGCACCTCGCCGACTGGATCGCCACCCGCGGCTACGCCACCAGCTGACCCCACACCGCCCACATACACCGAAGGGCCGGACCCCACCACGGGGCCCGGCCCTTCGGCATGACCGGGTCACCGTCCACGCGCCCTCGGCAGGCTCGAACGGAGTCGGGGGGTCAACCGAGCTGACCAGGCCACCCACCTCCGGTAAGCCACCCACCGGACCAACCACCCGATCACAGCGGGCCCCCACGGACCGCGTCACGGGTCCTTTGGAGCTGATGTCGTAGACGAATCAGAGTCCATGGCTCGACCGAGCCGAGCTGGTGATTCGTTCACGACATCAGCTCGATAGGGCGCCACACTCATCTGCCCAGCCTCCGCAGGGAGTGTCGAGGAAAGACCGAGGGCCAGCCACTACCGATGGCGCGGGGGCGACCGGCGCGCCGGCACCGACTTTGGTTCGAGCCCGCGTTCCGGAGGGACGCTCGCTGACCGCTCTGCCCGACCGGCCAGGGGCTCAGCCAACCGCCAGGACCGGGCAACTCAGCCAGCCCCGGGGGTCAGCCTCCGGAGTCGTCCATCTCGGCACCCTCGGGGACCGTGTCGTCGTCCCGGCTGGCCAGCCAGCCCTCGGGCAGGAAGACCTTGCCGGGCGAGTTGGTACGCCCGCGCGGTTGCCCGAGGGCGGTCAACGGGAACGGCTCCGCCGGGTCGAGCTTGCCGAGCAGGTCGTCGAGCTGAGCCAGGCTTTCGATCATCGCCAGCGAGCGGCGCAGCTCGCCGCCGACCGGGAAGCCCTTGAGGTACCAGGCGACGTGCTTGCGGAAGTCGGTGCAGCCGTCCCGTTCGCCGCGGGCCGGGTTGCGGGCACCGGCAGTGAACTGGTCGACCAGCAGCTCGGCGTGCCGGCGCATGGTCACCGCCACCTCGCCGAGGGTGGGCAGCCGCCGCTCCGGCCTACCGTTGAAGGCGGCCTCCAGGTCGGCGAAGAGCCACGGTCGGCCCAGGCAGCCGCGCCCGATGACCACACCGTCGACGCCGGTGTGGGCCACCATGCGCAGCGCGTCGTCGGCCTCCCAGATGTCGCCGTTGCCGAGCACCGGCACGTCGAGGGCCTGCTTCAGGGTGGCGATCGCGTCCCAGTCGGCGGTGCCCGAGTAGCGCTGCGACGCCGTCCGCCCGTGCAGGGCCACCGCTGCCACGCCGGCGTCCTGGGCGGCGAGCCCTGCTTCGACGTACGTCAGGTGGTCGTCGTCGATGCCCTTGCGCATCTTGACGGTGACCGGCACGCCGGACGGTGACGCGGCGGCCACCGCGGCCCGCACGAGTCGCGCGAAGAGCCGACGCCGCCACGGCAGCGCCGCGCCGCCACCACGCCGGGTGACCTTGGGGACCGGGCAGCCGAAGTTGAGGTCGATGTGATCGGCCAGGTCGCGCTCGACGACGATCCGCACGGCGGCGGCGGTGATCTCCGGATCGGTGCCGTAGAGCTGGAGACTGCGGGGCTTCTCGTCGTCGCCGAACGCGATCATGCGCAGCGTCTTCGGGTTGCGCTCAACCAGCGCCCGAGTGGTGATCATCTCGCAGACGTAGATGCCGCCACCCTGCTCGCGGCAGAGCCGACGGAACCCGACGTTGGTGATCCCGGCCATCGGCGCGAGCACGACCGGCGGCCACACCTGGTGCTGGCCGAGAGTCAGCGGGCGCAGCGCGGGCACGGTCGAGGCAGTCACCGGACAAGTGTACGGGGCCCCGACCGGCGCTCATCGCGTCGGCCGAGGCCCCGTGCGCGGAGTCTCAGCAGCCGGGGAGCCGCTCGATCAGGTAGCGCTCGACCTGGTCCAGGGAGACGCGCTCCTGGGCCATGGTGTCCCGGTTGCGCACCGTCACCGCGTTGTCGTCCAGGGTGTCGAAGTCGACAGTGACGCAGAACGGGGTGCCGATCTCGTCCTGCCGGCGGTAGCGACGCCCGATCGCCTGCGAGTCGTCGAACTCCACCACCCAGCGCTTGCGCAGCAGCGTTGCGAGGTCCTTGGCCTTGGGCGACAGCGCCTCGTTGCGGGACAGCGGCAGCACCGCCACCTTGACCGGGGCGAGCCTCGGGTCGAACCGCATCACTGTGCGCTTGTCCACGCCGCCCTTGGTGTTCGGCGCCTCGTCCTCGTCGTACGCCTCCAACAGGAAGGCGAGCACCGCGCGGGTCAGACCCGCGGCCGGCTCGATGACGTACGGCATCCAGCGCTCACTCTTGCCCTGGTCGAAGTACGACAGGTCGACACCGGAGTGCTTGCTGTGCGTGGAGAGGTCGAAGTCGGTGCGGTTGGCGACACCCTCAAGCTCGGCGAACTCGGTGCCACCGAACTGGAAGCGGTACTCGATGTCCACAGTCCGCTTCGAGTAGTGCGACAGCTTCTCCTTGGGGTGCTCGAACAGGCGCAGATTGTCCGCCGAGAGGCCGAGGTCGAGGTACCAGTTCCAGCGCTCCTGGAGCCAGTACTCGTGCCACTGCTCGTCGGTGCCCGGCTCAACGAAGAACTCCATCTCCATCTGCTCGAACTCGCGGGTCCGGAAGATGAAGTTGCCCGGGGTGATCTCGTTGCGGAACGACTTGCCGGTCTGCGCGATGCCGAACGGGGGCTTCTTGCGGGCGACCGTCTCGACGTTCTTGTAGTTGACGAAGATGCCCTGTGCGGTCTCCGGGCGCAGGTAGTGCAGCCCCTCGTCGCTCTCCACCGGGCCCAGGTAGGTCTTCATCAGGCCGTTGAACATCTTCGGCTCGGTGAAGGTGCCCTTGTTGCCGCAGTTGGGGCAGTTCAGCTCGGCCAGTGAGGTGAGCGGCTTGCCGTGCTTCTCGGCGTACGCCTCTTCCAGGTGGTCAGCGCGGAACCGCTTGTGACAGAACTGGCACTCGGTGAGCGGGTCGACGAACTCGGCGATGTGGCCGGACGCCTCCCACACCTTGCGGGACAGGATCACCGCGGAGTCCAGGCCGACGACGTCGTCGCGCTGCTGGACCATGGTCTTCCACCACTGCCGGCGGACGTTCTCCTTGAGCTCCACGCCGAGCGGACCGTAGTCCCACGCCGATCGGGTGCCTCCGTAGATCTCGCTGGAGGGGAAGACGAAGCCTCGGCGCTTGGCGAGGCTGACGACGGCGTCGATACGGTCGGCTGGCATGTTTCCTCCTACGCCGGCTGGCGGTCGGCGGGGGCGAGATGTGGATGGAACGGTCGGTTCGGGACAACGGTACGACCACCGTCGCCCCGAGCCCAGCAGAATACCGGGGACGGGTCAGCTGACCTCGCAGACCTCCACGCCGCCGGTCTGCCCGTCCTGGCCGAGGCTGACCTGTTGCCGCTCCCGGTCGCCGCCGTCGAGGGTCACATCGACCGGCACGGTCAGGTAGGTGGTGTCCACCTCACCCACCCGGAACGCCGTCACCTGCGGTTCGGCGGCGGCGCGCCGCTCGAACTCCGGCCGGGACTCACGCCGCTGCGCGTCGTCGCAGAGCTGGTCGTACGCCCGCCCGTAGTTCCGTTCGACCAGCGCCTGGTAGTAGTCGCCGGTCACGGTGCGGGCCTGTTCCCGGATCGCCTGGACTCCGCTGACGGCCAGGCCGACGACGGCCGTGCCACCCCCGCCGCAGCAGAGCACCACGGCGAGCGCGCCGACGCCGAGGCCGATCCAGAGCCGAGTCCGGCGGCCCTCGGTGGGCGGCGCGGCGAACGGCGGAGCCACCCCGGGACCGGGTGGCGGGGCGGGTGCGGTCATAGGAGCAGCGTAGTGTCCGGCGGCTCAGCGGTAAGGACCCGCAGCCCGATCACTCTCGGCGACGACCACGGCCCCGCCGGGAGCGGCGGTGGCCAGCGCCTCGTAGGCGGAGGGCTCGTCGACGGACTCGGCGAGCAACGGCACGGCGCTGACCTTGACCTCGAAGGCGCCCAGCGCGCGCCGGTACGTGCCGACCGACTCCCATTCGGTGACCAGTGACCAGTGCCGGGGGTCGTCCAGCGCCCGGACCAGTTGGCCGCGCAGGTAGCCGGGCCGGGCGGCCAGCGCGGTGAGGGCGGCATGCGCCCGTTCGGTGAAGCCGTCGGCGGCATCGACGTCGACCACGAACCGGTTGGTCACCAGCACCGGGGGTTCCTCCTCGTAGAGTCTGTGGGATGCAGCGTACGCAGCGCCCTCTGCTCGCCCGGTTGGCCGGGGCGAACCCGACGTCGGTGTTCCTGCTCACCCTGGTGGTGGTGCTGGTGGCGTTCTTCACGCCCGGGGTGATCGGCGGGCTGCTCACGCTCGCGCTCGCCGGGGTCCTGATCGCCCTGTTGGCGACGACGTGGGCGGTTCAGGCGCCGCAGACCCGGCTGATCCGACTGGTGATGCTCACCCTGCTGGTGACTGTGGGCCTCGCGAAGCTCCTCTGACATGCAATCATGCGTTTTTGACAATCATTATCGTTGCCACGGACAGTTGACGACATGACCAACCGCTCCACGTACCGTGTCCTGGCCGCCGCGACCGCCCTCCTCGCCCTGGGCGCCGGGGCCGGCTGCTCCACCGGCGGCGCCGCCGGCGCCGACCCCCAGCGCGTCGACGTGGTGGCCGCGTTCTACCCCCTCCAGTTCCTGGCCGAACGGATCGGCGGCGACGCGGTCCGGGTCACGAACCTGGCCAAGCCCGGCGCCGAGCCGCACGACCTGGAACTCAACCCGAGCCAGGTCGGTGAGGTCAGCGACGCTGAGCTGATTGTCTACCTCAAGGGGTTCCAGCCGGCGGTGGACGACGCAGTGGCCCAGAACGGCGGCGACCGGGCGTTCGACGTGACCAGCGTGCAGCCGCTGTTGGACGCGTCCGCCGGCGGGCACGACCACGAGGGCGAGGAGGGGCATGCCGAGGAGAGCGGCGGCAAGGACCCGCACGTCTGGCTCGACCCGAACCGGCTGGCCGGCATCGGCGACCAGCTCGCCCAGCGACTCGGCACTGCCGACCCGGACCACGCCGCCGACTACACCGCCAGGGCGGCCGCCCTGCGCGCCGACCTGACGACACTGGACGGCGAGTTCAAGCACGGTCTGGCGACCTGCCAGCGGCGGGAGATCGTGACCAGCCACGCCGCGTTCGGCTACCTCGCCGACCGCTACCAGCTGGACCAGGTCGGCATCACCGGGCTGAGCCCGGACGTCGAGCCGTCGCCGCAGCGCCTCGCGCACGTGATCGAGGAGGCCAAGGAGCACCAGGCCACCACGATCTTCTTCGAGACCCTGGTCAGCCCGAAGGTGGCCGAGACCATCGCCGGTCAGGTCGGCGCGAAGACCGCCGTGCTCGACCCGATCGAAGGGCTCGCCGCCGGCAGCAACGGGGACTACCTTTCGGTGATGCGCACCAACCTGCGGACCCTGCAGTCGGCCTTGAGCTGCTCGTGACCTCACCTGTCATCACCGTCGAGCACGGGGTGGTCGGCTACGACGGCCGCCCCGTGCTCCGGGACATCTCGCTCACCGTGACCGCCGGCGAGGTGGTCGCGATCCTCGGCGCCAACGGCTCGGGCAAGTCCACCCTGATCCGCGCCGTGCTCGGGCTGGTGCCGATCAGCGCCGGCTCGGTCACCCTCTTCGACAGGCCGTTGCGCCGCTTCCGGCAATGGGCGCGCATCGGGTACGTCCCGCAACGCCTGGGCGCCGGCGGCGGCGTACCGGCGACCGTCCGGGAGGTGGTGGCCTCCGGCCGGCTGGCCCGTCGGGGGGTGCTGCGTCCGCCGGGCCGCGCCGACCGGTCCGCCGTCGACGCCGCGCTGGGCGCGGTCGGGCTCGCCGACCGGGCCGGTGACCCGGTGTCCACGCTCTCCGGCGGCCAGCAGCAACGCACCCTGATCGCCCGCGCCCTGGCCGGCCAGCCGGAGCTGCTGGTTCTCGACGAGCCCACCGCCGGGGTGGACGCGGCCAGCCAGGAGGCGTTCGCCGGCGCGTTGCGCGACTTCGTCGGCGACGGCGGAACGGTGCTGCTCGTCGCCCACGAGCTGGGCCCGCTGCGACCGGTGATCAGCCGGGCCGTCGTCGTCCACGAGGGTCGCATCGCCCACGACGGCGCGGTGCCGGACCCGGCCGGTCATCACGCGGAGCCCGACCACGACCACGTGCACCCGCACTGCTACGACGAGCCCGCCGGGCTGTGGAGCAACTGACCCATGGAACTCTTCCAGTACCCCTACATGCAGCGTGCCCTGATCGGCGCGCTGGTGATCGGCCTGGCCGCGCCGGCGCTCGGCATCTACCTGGTGCAGCGCCGACTGGCGTTGATCGGCGATGGTGTGGGGCACGTGGCGCTGACCGGCGTTGGCGCGGGGTTGCTGCTCAACCGCTCGCCGGTGCTGGTCGCGGTGATCGCCGCCACCATCGGCGCGATCGCCATCGAGATCGTGCGGGCCCGTGGGCGTACCTCCGGTGACCTGGCTCTGGCCCTGCTCTTCTACGGCGGCATCGCCGGCGGCGTACTCCTGGTCGGCCTCTCCGACGCGACCAGCGCGAACCTCAACGCCTACCTGTTCGGCTCGCTCACCACCATCTCGCCCGCCGACCTGACCACCATCGCGGTGCTCGGCGCGGCGATCCTGGTCACGATGATCGCGTTGCGGCCGGCGCTCTTCGCGGTCAGCCACGACGAGGAGTACGCCCGGGTCTCCGGCCTGCCGGTCCGCACGCTGAACCTGCTGATAGCTGTCGCCACAGCGGTCACAGTGACCATCGCCATGCGGGCCGTCGGGGTGTTGCTGATCAGCGCGTTGATGGTGGTGCCGGTCGCCACCGCCCAGCAGGTCACCCGGGGTTTCCGCAGCACGATGGCCGCCGCGATGGCGCTCGGGCTCTTCGCCGCCGGCTCGGGTGTCTGGGTCGCGGCCACGGCGGACACCGCACCGGGCGCCTCGGTGGTGCTGGTGGCGATCGCCTCGTTCCTGGTGGTGGCGGTGGCCGGCGCTGTCTGGCGGGCCGTGCGCCGCCGGACGACGCCGACCGCGGCACCGACGCCGGAACCTCACGAGGTCGTGCTGAGCTGAGCCTGGTCAGCGCGACGTCGGTGGTATTGGTTACCGTTGCAGGATGACCAGCGCGACGGGCTACGACGGGTTCGACGGGGCCAGCGAGTTGCTCCGCGCCCTGTCCGCTCCCATCCGGCTGGCCATCGTCAGCGAGCTGGCCGGCGGCGAGCGGTGCGTGCACGAGTTGGTGGAGAAGCTCGGCGCGGCGCAACCACTGGTCTCCCAGCACCTGCGGGTGTTGCGCGGAGCAGGCGTGGTGCGCGGCTCCCGCCGAGGCCGGGAAATCGCCTACAGCCTGGTCGACGAGCACGTCGCGCACATCGTGGCGGACGCGGTCAGCCACGCCGGGGAGGGATCATGACCGAGAGCAGCGCCGCGGTGCGCAACACCCGGCAGCGTTCGGCGGTGAGCGCGCTGCTGGGCGAGATGGAGGGCTTCCACAGCGCCCAGGACCTGCACGCGATGCTGCGGCAGCGAGGCGAGCGGGTCGGCCTGACCACCGTCTACCGCACCCTGCAGGGCCTCGCCGACGCCGGTGAGATCGACGTGATGCGTCCGCCGGGCGGCGAGCACCTCTACCGTCGGTGCAGCGAGGGGCACCACCACCACCTGGTCTGCCGGGTGTGCGGGCGTACGGTCGAGGTGGCTGGCCCGGCCGTGGAGAGCTGGGCCGATCGGGTCGCCGCGCAGCACGGCTACGCCGACGTCAGCCACACCCTGGAGATCTTCGGCACCTGCCCGACCTGCGTCCGCTGACTAACCTGTCCGCGTGACAGATCTTCAGTTCGTGCGGGTCCACCCGGTGGGCAGCGAAGCGACAGCGCTCGACTGGCAACACATCCACAATCTGATCATCCCCACCGATCCGCTGTCGGCAGACGAGATCGCCGTGCGCGCTCAGCGGAACATCCTGGAGGTCGCGTACGTCGGCGGGGCGCCGGTGGGCTGCTCGACGGTGCGACCCCCGACGTCCGAGCCGGCGACAGTTATCGCGCGAGTGTTGCCCGAGAGGCGTCGCCGGGGCTTCGGGGCGCAGATCTACCAGCGCGGGCTGGCCCAGGCCCGGGAGCTGGGCGCGCAGGTCGTCCACACCGTCGTCCTGGCGTCCAACGACGACGGCCTGCGCTTCGCCCGCCACCAGGGCTTCGTCGAGATCGACCGGTACGTCCTGCCGGGCGACACCATCGCGTTCGTGGACCTGCGGCTCGCCTGATCCACGACTCGTGCGCCACGGCCACCACCACGTCGATCGTCGCGGCGTAGTCGGTGCCCCGGCCGGCGCGGCCCTCGCACGGTCCTGCTCGCCCATTACACCGCCGGCGATCGCCCGCTGGCGCCGCCACCGGGCCGCCGATCGACGGGTGCCGGGGCGTCGTCGTTCGTGGCACGCTGACCGGCGTGAAAATCTATGCCGATCGGTTTCCGACCGCCGCCCGTCAGTTGCTCACCGACCTGCTCGTCGTCGCCTGGGTGTACGCGGCGATCCGCGGCGCGCTGTGGCTGCACGACCTGGTGCAGAAGCTCGCCGTACCGGGGCAGAAGCTGGAGGGCGCCGGCAGTGGCCTCGCGGACAACCTCGCCGACGCCGGCGGCAAGGTCCGTCGGGTCCCGTTGGTCGGTGACGAGCTGACCGCGCCGTTCCGGCAGGCCGCCGACGCCGCCCGAGGGCTCGCCGACGCCGGCCGGGACCAGCAACACCTGGTCGACCAGCTCGCGCTCGCCCTCGCCATCGCGGTGCTGATCTTCCCGCTCGGCATCGTGCTGTTCGGTTGGCTGCCGCTGCGGGTCCGTTGGATGCGCCGGGCCGGATCGGCGACGAAACTGGCCGCCGGCCCAGCCGGCCGGGATCTGCTCGCCCTGCGCGCACTGGCCACCCAACCACTGGGCAAGCTGACCCGGATCGGCCCGGACGTGGCCGAGTCGTGGCGGCGCGGCGACGACGCCACAGTCGACGCCCTGGCCGCCTTGGAGCTGCGCCAACTCGGCCTACGCAACCGGAACCGCTAAGACCTCGTGCCCCCCGGCCCCCGCCGATCTTGCAGTTTCGGTTGCCGGTATGAGTGGGATACCCCTTGTGTCAGGACAGCAAGCGCAAGATCGCGGAGCAGAGACCGTCCGGCCCCGTCGATCAAGGAGTTGTGGTGCCTGGTTTGACGTTCAACGAGTGCTTTGTCACCCACCACAACTCCATGATCGACGGAGCAGGGTGGGTTGACGGACGGCCGCTCCGCCGGGCGCAGGTCCAGCCTGACCGCGATGTCGTTAAGGTCGTCGGGTGTTCTACTTCCTCGTCGTCATCGCCGTCCTGCTGCTCGGCTACGCCGCCGTCCTGGTCTCCTTCGTACGCCGGGGCAAGAAGATCCCACCCGCGGCCTACCTGGCGCTGGCCGGGCTCAATGGCCTGATCCTGGCCGGGGTGTTGGCCTGGGCGGTGTCCCGCTGACCCTCGCCGCCGGCCCGCACGGCGGCCGACCCGCACGGCAGCCGACCCGCACGGCAGCCGACCCGCACGCAGGTCAGCCCGCACCCCAGCCCGACCCATACGCCAGCCCGCACGCACGCAGGTCGGCCCGAGCCGCACTCAGGCCAGCCGGCGCGGTTTCACGGCTTTGGCGGGATGCGGCGGCGGACGTCCTCGGAGGTTGACGGGCCAGGCGACCAGCGGGCCACCCAGGGCAGCTCCTCGGACGGGGTGAGCACGCCCTCCTCCAGGCCCGCGTAACGGCCGGCGAGGATGCGCTTCGCGGCGGCCGTGTCGACCGAGTCGGTGTTGTCCCAGAGTGCGGTGAACAGGGCATCCACCCGCACCCGCGCCTGCCGGCAGAACAGGTCGGCCAGCTCGATGTTCTCCGGGCGGCTGTCCCGTTCGGCGGAGGCCCGGACGCAGACCGCGGACATCGCGAACAACTCGGCGCCGATGTCCACCACCCGGCCGAGGAACGCCTGCTTGCGCTCCATCTTTCCCTGCCAGCGGGACATCGCGTAGAACGTCGACCGGGCCAGCTTGCGCGACGAACGCTCCACCTGGCGCAGGTGCGCGGCGAGCGGGCCGAACTCGGCGTACGCCGAAGGGCTCTGCCCCCGGCCGACGGCGAGGGTGGGCAGCCACTTCGCGTAGAAGGCACCGGCTCGCGCGCCGGCTCGGGCCTTGCGGCCGAGCCCCGCGTCCGGGTCGATGATGTCGCCGGCCACCGACAGGTGGGCGTCGACCGCCTCCCGCGCGATCAGCAGGTGCATGATCTCGGTGGAACCCTCGAAGATCCGGTTGATCCGCAGGTCGCGGAGCATCTGCTCGACGGCGGCCGGGCGTTCGCCGCGGGCGGCCAACGAGTCGGCGGTCTCGTAGCCGCGCCCGCCCCGGATCTGGATCAGCTCGTCGGCGATCTTCCAGGCCATCTCGCTGGCGTACAGCTTGACCAGTGCCGCCTCGATCCGGATGTCGTTGCGGTCGTCGTCGGCGAGCAGGCAGCAGAGGTCGAGCATCGTCTCCATGCCGTACGTGGTGGCGGCGATGAAGGAGAGTTTCTGCGCGACCGCCTCGTGCTCGCCCACCGGGCGTCCCCACTGGACCCGGTCGGCGGCCCACCCTCGGGCCACGTTCAACGCCCACTTGCCGGCGCCCACGCACATGGCGGGCAGCGAGAGCCGGCCGGTGTTCAGGGTGGTCAGGGCGATCTTCAGCCCCTTGCCCTCGCCGCCGATGACGTTCTCGGCGGGGACGATCACGTCGTGGAACCGGGTCAGGCTGTTCTCCAGGCCGCGCAGGCCGATGAACTCGTTGCGCCGCTCGACGGTGATGCCGGGGCTGTCGCCGTCCACCACGAACGCGGTGATGCCACCCCGACGTCCCTCGGTGGCCGGCACCCGGGCCATCACCACCAGCAGGGTGGCCACGATGCCGTTGGTGGCCCAGAGCTTCACCCCGTTGAGCCGGTAACCGGTGCCGTCCTCGGTCGGCTCGGCGATGGTGCCCAGCCGGGCCGGGTCGGAGCCGACGTCCGGTTCGGTGAGCAGGAACGCGGACACCTCGCCGGCGGCGAGCCGGGGCAGGAAGCGTTGCTTCTGCTCGGCGGTGCCGAACATCTTCAGCGGCTGCGGCACCCCGATCGACTGGTGCGCCGAGAGCAGCGCGCCGATGGCCGGGCTGACCGAGCCGGCCAGCATGAGCGCCCGGCAGTAGTGCAGGTTGCTCAGCCCGAGCCCGCCGTACTTCCGGTCGATCTTCATGCCGAACGCGCCGAGGTCGGCCAGGCCGTGGAACACCGAGTCGGGTATCGACGCGTCCCGCTCGATGGCCGCGCCGTCCACCTCGGAGGTCAGGAAGGCGCGGAACCGACCAAGGAACTCCTCCGCGCGGGCCACGTCGTCCGGGTCGGATCGGGGCCACGGGTCGATCAGGTCGAGCCGGAACCGACCGAGGAACAGCTCCTTGCCGAAGCTGGGCCGGTCCCAGGTGGACTCGCGGGCGGCCTCGGCGACCTGCCGGGCCTCCTTCTCGGTGACCTGCCCGGCTTCCGCGGGCAGCGGCGCGGCGGCACCGGCAGTGGTTTCGGAGTCGGGGCCGTCCGGTGCCGGTCGGCCATCCTGCGTCGTGGTCACGGCTGCCCCCTCGAAGCTCGGTGCGGCTGCGTCGACGTGCGCGACTACCGCCACGCTACCCCCGGTTGTTACCCAGGGGTAGCGTTGCGTGAAGATCGGAGCGGTCAGCGACCGATGGTGGTGTCCGGGTCGTCGTCATCGTCGTCGATGTCGTCCTCACCCCAGTTGCGTCGGGCGAACGGCAGGGCCACCCAGAACGTGAGGAACCAGATTCCAGCCAGGGCGCTGAGCACGAAGGCGATCGGCCGGTCCAGCACGAAGTCGGTGATCAGCAGCACCGCGCTGACCATCGCGATCAGCATGAAGGCGAGGCCGCCGGTGGCCATGCGGTGCGCGAAGCGGACCAGTTCCGGTTTGCGCCCCTGCCGGAACAGCGCCCTGTGGAACGCCACCGGCGAGATGATCAGCGCGGTGGCGGCGGCCGCCGCGAGCAACGCCACTATGTAGACGTCGCGCTGAAACTCGGTGGTCTCGGTGAACCCGTTACTGAACGGCAGGGTGAGCAGAAAGGCGAAGAGGATCTGCACGCCGGTCTGGGCGACCCGCAACTCCTGCAGCAGGTCGGCGAAGTTGCGCTGCCAGCGCTGCTTGTCGGTCTCCTTGGACACGCGCTACCTCCGGTGAGACGCTACTGCCGGCGGTCCCGGCCGCCGGCAGCAACGCCAATGCCCCACCCGACCGAGCGCGAAACAGGTTCACGACATCTGCCGTTCATCTCGGCGACGCAGATCGACCGCCAGCGCCGCGTCAGGACCCGCGTCGGATCCGGCCCGCGTACCGCGCTTCCAGCTCGTTGTTGTGCGCGTCGCCATCCGGGATGTTCGCCGACAGGTAGACCGGGGGCCGCTCCCCCGCCGCCAGCAACCGCGCCACCACCTCCACCGTCACCTGCTGCGCCAGCAGCGCCGCGGTGATCGAGGAGACCGCGCCGACCGCGCCGCCGCCGGGCAGGGGCAACGTCGCGTCGCCGTACGGAGCCCCGTTGTCGAGCACCACGTCGGCGAGGTCGCTCAGCTTTCGCCCGGACGGGTGCCGGGAGGTCATCCGGCCGGAGTGCTGCGCCGAGGTGATCGCCACCAACCCGTGGCCGTGTTCCTTCACCAGCGTGGCGAACTCCACCATCGCGCCGTTGACCCCGGAGTTCGAGGCGAGCACGAAGACATCCGTGGGACGCACCGGGGCCAGCTCGTAGAGGCGGTGCGCGACGGCCGGGTCCCGTTCCAGCAGCGGACCGAGTCGGTCGGCCGGCTCGCCACCCAGCAGCACCAGGTCGCGTAGCGCGATCCGGTTGGTCGGCACCAGACCACCCGCTCGTCCGGCGATCTCCATGGCGAGGGCCTCCGAGTGCCCGGTGCCGAACGCGTGCACCACGCCGTCGGCTCGGACGGCCTCGGCGATCAGGTCGGCGGCCCGCCCCACCGCCTCCCGCTGACTGGCGGCCACCCGGCCGATCGTCTCGGTCACCACGGCCAGGTAGTCCTCGGCACTCACCGTCATACGTCCTCCGTCGTTCGATTACGGGCCAGCCAGCGAACCGCGAAGTCGACAGCCGCCCGCTGGCGCATCAACCTGCCGGTCCCGGTGCCGACCGGTGCGGTGCGTACCGCTCCGGTGGCCTCCAGGTCCCCGCCCAACGCGGCGAAGTCGTCCGCGTCGAGTCGTACGTCCTGCCACCACGCCCAGTCCCGACCACCGTCGGCGGTGCGCACCGCGGCACCGATCCGCTGCCGGGGCGCGCCGGGGCGGCGGTACTCGGCAAGGTGCAGTGAGGTGCTCACCGAGTGGTCCACGCCGAGCAGCAACACGTCGGCGTCGAGGTCGTAGAGGCGGGCCAACGGGGAGCCCTCACCGAGCATGTCGGCCAGGGTGTGCCCGGCGACCACCTGCTCGGCGGCCGGGCCGAGCGCGGCGAACGACACGTGCGGATGGGAGCTGCGCAGCGCGCCGGGCCAGCCGCGGACCGTCTCGGCGAGCGCGCCCATGAACCGGCTCGGGGTGACCGCCGGGTCGAAGCCCGGCATCTCCGAGCGGATCAGCGGCCACCAGCCCGCCGGCACCGGCGGGTTGCGCCACTGCGCGGGGTCGCTGTTGTCGGGCGTGTGGGTGGGCACGACGATCGTGCCGTCCGGGCCGAGCGCGTCGCGCAGGGCGAGCACCACCGCGTGCGGGCCGCCGCTGACGAAGCCCAGCGAACGCAGCGAGGCGTGCACCAGCAGCGTCGCGCCGGGGCGTACGCCAAGCACGCGTAGCTGCGCGGCGATCGAGCGACGGCTACCCGGCCCGCTGGCGTCCGTCGTCACGACTGCGCTCCCTCGCCGACCCGCACGGCTCAGGCCGTCCCGCCCGCTCGGGCCAGGATCGCCTCGGCGAGCGGGGCCGGCGCCGCGTCCGGGATCCAGTGACTCACCCCGGGCAGCTGCACGAACCGGTAGTCGCCGGTGACGTTCTGCGCGCACGCCTCGGCGGCGGTCCGGCCGATGGCGACGTCCCGGTCACTCCAGACGTACGTGGTGGGCACCGCGACCGGGCCGACGCCGGCCAGGTCGGCGCGGGACATCGCCCGGTACCAGTTCAGCGCTGCCGTGAGCGCGCCCGGCTCACGCATCGGGTCGGCGTACCGGTTCACCCGGGACGTGTCGCCCACCCCGCCGAGCAGCTTGCGCAGCGCGGTGGCATGCCACGCCAGCAGCACCTTCTCCGCCTTGTCGGGCTTGCGGAACAGCGCGATGTACGACGAGCGGGCCTTCTGCTGGGCGTCGGTGCTCAGGGCGTGCGCCATGGCCGCCGGATGCGGTACGGACACCGCGGTCAGCGTGTTGACCCGCTCGGGGTGCCGGGCGGCAACCGCCCAGGCCACTACCGCGCCCCAGTCGTGGCCGACCAGGTGCACAGCGTCCAGTCCGAGCGCGTCGAGCACCGCCACCGCGTCGGTGACCAGTTCGGGGATCCGGTAGTCGGCCACCGCCGTGGGCCGGGCGCCGGGTGAGTAACCGCGCTGGTCCAGCGCGTACGTGCGCAGCCCACCCGCGTGCAGCGCCGGCACCACGTCGTCCCACTCGCCGCTGTGCTGAGGGAAACCGTGCAGCAGCAGGACGGGTACGCCGTCCGTCGGACCGCCGACGGTCACCTCGAACGTGAAGCCTCGCGCGTCAACCCGCATGATCGGAAGCGTACCCAGCCGGCGGTCGGCGGATCGCTCCCGCAGGTCAGGCGGATGCCCTGCTGGGCTCGCGACGGTGGTCGGTGTTAGCGTCAGCGAGACAACTTCATATCCGACAGGGGAGCGCACAGCGCTGAGAGTGCGGGCACGCCCGCAGACCCTCGAACCTGATCTGGGTAATGCCAGCGCAGGGAGTTCGGTCGACCTCCAGCCGCGCCGCAGTCCGGTGCCACCGGACGCGGCGTGCGTCTTCTCCTGGTTCGCACTCACGAACTGGGAGCAACACATGACATCCACCACCGACACACACCGTTGGCGCACCATCGACATCGTGGTCGCCTCGGTGATCGCTGTCGCCTTCGGCGTCATCTTCTGGGCCTGGGGTCTGGTCTGGAGCGCGACCGAGGGTGCGTTCGCCTTCTTCCCGCCGGCGCAGACGCTGCTCTACGGGGTCTGGCTGATGCCGGCGGTGATCGGCGGGCTGGTGATCCGCAAGCCCGGTGCCGCGCTCTACTGCGAAACCGTGGCCGCTGTCCTGTCCGCGCTGCTGGGCAGCCAGTGGGCCGGCACGGTGATCCCGCAGGGCATCGTGCAGGGCATCGGCGCCGAACTGGCCTTCGCCGCCTTCCGGTACCGGTCGTTCCGGCTGCCGACCGCGGTGTTCGCGGGCGCGCTGACCGGGCTCAGCGCCGCGTTGTTCGACTTCTTCGTCTGGAACGTCGACTACGCGCTGACCGACTACCGCATCCCGTACGCGCTGCTCACCATCGTCAGCGCCACGGTGATCGCCGGCCTGGGCGGCTGGCTGCTGACGAACGCCCTGGCCAACACCGGCGTCCTGGACCGCTTCCCCGCAGGCCGGAACCGGGCCCTGATCTAACCCCCACCAACTCGCGTTGATCAAGAGGTTTGCGTCAACGGACGGCGATTTCCTGACGCGAACCTCTTGATCGACCGGGGTGGGCGGGGCGCGCGGCAGGGAGGGGGTGGGTCTGGTGGGCGGGGTACTGCTGCGGGGGTTCGGGTGGCGGCACGCTGGGCGGCGCGCCTGGGCCGTACGCGGGGTTGATCTGCGGGTTGAGGCCGGGGAGCGCGTTCTGCTTCTCGGGCCGTCGGGGGCCGGCAAGAGCACGGTGCTCAGCGCGTTGGCCGGGCTGCTCCCCGAGGACTCCGGCGAGCAGGAGGGCACCGTCGAGATCGACGGGCTCGACCCACGCAAGGGGCGGGAACGGGTCGGCATCGTCTTCCAGGACCCGGAGACCCAACTGGTGATGGCGCGCTGCGGCGACGACGTAGCGTTCGGGCTGGAGAACCGGGGAGTGCCGGCCGACGAGATCTGGCCGCGGGTGGACGAGGCGCTGCACCGGGTCGGCTTCCCGTACCCCCGGGACCGCCACACGGCGGCGCTCTCCGGCGGCGAGCAGCAACGCCTCGCCCTGGCCGGCGCGCTGGCCCTGCGCCCCGCCCTGCTGCTGCTCGACGAGCCGACCGCCAACCTCGACCCGGCCGGGGCCGAACTGGTCCGGCACGCGGTGGCCGGCGCGCTGGACGCCGACACCACGCTGATCCTGGTCGAGCACCGGGTCGCCGAGGCGCTGCCGCTGGTCGACCGGGTGGTCGTCCTCGAACCGGGTGGCGGCGTGCGCGCGGACGGCCCGCCCGAGGCGGTCTTCGCCGCCCACGGCGCCGCCCTGGCCGCCGAGGGGGTCTGGGTGCCCGGTCACCCCATCGCGCCCCGGGCGGCCACCGCCGGCCCCGGGGAGTTGTTGCTCACCGCCGACCGGCTCGGCCTGCCGCCCCGGCTGGGCTCCACCGACCTGGCGGTACGCGCCGGTGAGGCACTCGCCGTACGCGGACCGAACGGTGCCGGCAAGTCCACCCTGGCGTTGCTGCTCGGCGGTCTGCTCCGGCCGGGCAACGGGCGGGTCACCGCGTCCGCCGAGTTGGCCGGCGCGGACCATCGCACTCCCCCGCACCGGTGGCGGGCGCCCGCGCTGACCCGACGCATCGGGTCGGTCTTTCAGGATCCGGAGCACCAGTTCGTCACCAGCACCGTCTTCGACGAGCTGGCGCTCGGCCCGCGCCGCACCGGTCAACCCGAGGCGGCCGTCAAGGAGACAGTGGCCGGGCTGCTGGACCGGCTGCGGCTGGCCCAACTCGCCGCCGCCAACCCGTACACCCTCTCCGGTGGCGAAGCGCGGCGGCTGAGCGTGGCGACGGCCCTGGCCACCGCGCCACGCCTGCTGATCTGCGACGAACCCACCTTCGGCCAGGACCGGCGGACCTGGCGGGAACTGGTCGACCTCTTCGCCGACCTGCGCGACGCCGGGCACGGCGTGGTCACTGTCACCCACGACGCGGACTTCGTCGCCGCGCTCGCCGACCGCACCGTCACCCTGCACCGCGCCCCGGACGACCACCGATGATCAGCATCGAGCCGGTCGCCGCGCCGGACGCGCCGTTGGCCCGCCGCAACCCGGTGGCGAAGGTCGCCGCCGCACTCGTCTTCTCGTTCACCCTGCTGGCGACCCTGGACCCGGTGGCCCCGGCCATCGCCATCGCCCTTGAGCTGGCCGTCCTGCCGCTGTTCGGCATCCGCTACCGGGTGCTGGCCCGGCGGGCCTGGCCACTGCTGCTCAGTGCCGCCGGCATCCTGGTCACCCTGGTGCTGTTCGCCGCCGACCGGTCCGGTCGGGTCCTGCTGGACGCGGGACCGGTGCTGGTGACCACCGGCGTCCTGCTCACCGCGCTCGGCCTGGTGCTGCGGGTGTTCGCGGTGGCCCTGCCCGGTGTGATCGTCTTCGCCACCACCGACCCCACCGACCTGGCCGACGCGTTGATCCAGAACGCGAAGGCGCCGGCCCGGTTCGCCATCGGGGCGCTGGCCGCGTTCCGGCTGGTGCCGCTGCTCGGTCAGGAGTGGCAGATGATCAGCATGGCTCGACGGGCGCGGGGCGTCGACGCAGGACGCAATCCGGCGGCGAAGCTGCGGCTCTTCGCCTCCACCGCGTTCACGCTGCTGGTGGGGGCGATCCGCCGAGGCACCCGGCTGGCGGTGGCGATGGACGCGCGTGGCTTCGACGCCGGAACACCCCGTACCGTCGCCCGCCAGCAGCACTTCACCCGCGCCGACGCTCTCCTCATCGCCGGGGCCGCCGTACTCGCCGCGGCCGCCCTGACCACGAGCCTCGCCCTGGGCACCTTCCGCCCCCTCATCGGCTGACCCCGCCCACGCCCGCCCCGCCGCCGCACCCCGCGCCTTGCGCCCCGCCCACGCCCGCCGCACCCTGCGCCCCGCCCACGCCCGCCGCACCCGGCCCGCCGCCAAGATCCGCACAACATCAGGGATGTAGTGGTCTCGCTGAAAGCTGATGCCACTACATCCCTGATGTTGCTGTCACGCCCAGCGCCCAAGCGCCACCCCCCGTCGATCTTGCGGTTTCTGTCGCTCATTCATCCCGATATGCCGGTGATGCGAGGGCAGAAAGTGCAAGATCGACGGGGGGGTGGGCGGGGTGGGGTGGGGGTGCTCGGTTAGCTGCGGCGGAAGGCGTAGCGGCGGGTCTGGCCGGCCTGCTGGCTGCGGCCGCCGCCGGAGCGGTTGCCGCCGCCCTGCGGTGGCCCGGCCGTCGGTGCCTTCGGTCGGCCTGTCGGCTTCGGCAGATCGCCCATTGAAGGCGCGTCGGCAACCGCCGGCACATCGACCGCCGCCGGCAGCGCCACTTCGTCGGGCAGCGCCACCTCGTCCGGGGCGGCCGCCGGCAGCGCCGGATCCACGAGCGCCGCCGGCAGCGCCGGCTCGGCCCGCAGCGCCGGGTCCACGAGCGCCGCCGGCAGCGCCGGCTCGGCCCGCAGCGCAGGCTCCACAAACAGCGCAGGCAGCGCCGGCTCCACCAGTGCCGCCGGCAGGGGTGGTTCGACCGCTAGGTCGAGGGCCGGGAGGGTGGTTGCGAGCGGTCCGTGGCCGGCCGCCGGGTTGACGCCGGGCGGCGTCGCTCTCGGGGTACGGGTCTTCTTCGGGTTACGCCTGGCAGGCATCCGGGCCTCCTTCAACGCCGACCGGCCGGCCGGTCCCGCGCTGCGGCGGTCGGTCGGATCGGCTGGTGACCGCCGTTGCGCGACGGTCGAGTGGGGAAGGGACTGCTCACCGGGGCCAGGCAGGGCCATCGCCGCCGAACGGCGGGGAAGGAGTGCGGGACGCCCGGGAGCGCACGGACCGCGACGCGGGACGGCGGGCCGGCTCGGAAGTTGGGCGTCAGTTACGCATGTTCGTACCGTAGCCACCGCCCGACCGACGCGCACCCGTTTTTACTGGCACGATCGGCACATGCTGATCGCGTTCTCGATCACCCCGCTCGGCGGTGACGACTCAGTGGGTGACCTGGTCGCCGAGGCGGTGCGGGTGGTCCGTGCGTCCGGCCTGCCCAACCGGACCGATGCCATGTTCACCACTGTCGAGGGTGAGTGGGACGAGGTGATGGCGGTGGTGAAGCGGGCGGTCGACGTGGTCGCCGCGCGAGCGCCCCGGGTGAGTGTGGTGCTCAAAGCCGACGTCCGGCCCGGGGTCACCGACGCGCTGACCGGGAAGATCGCCCGAATCGAAGCCCGTCTCGCCGAAGGCTGACGCCCGCGGCCGGAAATGACGACATGTTTCCCTGCGCGGGGCTCACCGACCGTCGCCGAGGGCCCGAGCCGTCAGGGGCAACGTCCACATTACGTGCAGTAACGCGACGTCGGTCACTGGTCCGTATCGGCTCACATCACGGTAAGTTTCCAAGCGCTGATAGTGGTGTGACGAGAGGTGGCGGCACGAATGGCTGATCAGGCGAGGGCACAGATCGGTGTGACCGGGTTGGCGGTGATGGGTCGCAATGTGGCCCGCAACCTGGCCCGCAACGGCTTCACGGTGGCAGTGCACAACCGCTCGCCGGAGCGCACCCGCAGCCTGGTCGCCGAGCACGGCGACGAGGGCACGTTCCTGCCGGGCGAGACGATGGCCGATTTCGTGGCGTCACTGGAACGACCCCGCGCGGTCATCGTCATGGTGAAGGCCGGTGCGCCCACCGACGCGGTGATCGACGAGTTGGTGCCGCTGCTCGACGAGGGCGACATCATCGTCGACTGCGGCAACGCCCACTTCGCCGACACCCGTCGGCGCGAGGAGGCGCTGCGGGCGCAGGGCCTGCACTTCAGCGGCACCGGCGTCTCCGGCGGCGAGGAGGGCGCGCTGCGCGGGCCGAGCATCATGCCGGGCGGCTCCGCCGAGTCGTACGCGAAGCTCGGGCCGATGTTCGAGAAGATCGCCGCCCAGGTGGACGGCGTGCCGTGCTGCACGCACGTCGGGCCGGACGGGGCCGGGCACTTCGTCAAGATGGTGCACAACGGCATCGAGTACGCCGACATGCAGCTCATCGCGGAGGCGTACGACCTGCTTCGGGCCGGCCTGGACGCGACGCCGGCCGAGATCGCGGAGATCTTCCGGGAGTGGAACAACGGCGAGCTGGAGTCGTTCCTCATCGAGATCACCGCCGACGTGCTCGCGCACACCGATGCGGCGACCGGCCGGTCGTTCGTGGACATCGTGCAGGACCGGGCCGAGCAGAAGGGCACCGGTCGGTGGACCGTGCAGAGCGCCCTGGACCTGGGCATCCCGATCACCGGGATCGCCGAGGCGACCTTCGCCCGTTCGCTTTCCGGGCACGTCGACCAGCGCGAGGCGGCCCGCCGGGCGTTCCCCGACGCGGGTGAGAAGTGGCAGGTGGCCGACCGGGAGACCTTCGTCGAGGATGTCCGCCGGGCGCTGCTCGCCTCCAAGATCGTCGCGTACGCGCAGGGCTTCGACCACATCCGCGCGGGCAGCGAGGAATACAACTGGGACATCGACCTTGGCGGCACCGCGACGATCTGGCGGGGCGGCTGCATCATCCGGGCCCGCTTCCTCAACCGGATCCGTGAGGCGTACGACGAGCAGCCCGACCTGCCGACGCTGCTGGTGGCGCCGTACTTCGCCGAGGCGGTCAGCGCTGGCGTGCCGAGCTGGCGGCGGGTGGTCGCCGACGCGACCCGGGCCGGCGTGCCGACGCCCGCGTTCTCGTCGTCGCTTGCGTACTTCGACGCGTTGCGCGCGGAGCGGCTGCCGGCCGCGCTGATCCAGGGTCTGCGGGACAACTTCGGCGCGCACACCTACCAGCGCGTGGACCGCGAGGGTTCGTTCCACACCACCTGGGCCGCCGACCGCACCGAGTCCCCGGCGTAGCCGGCGCGGCGCCCTGCGCGCCGGCGTGATCGCGCTCGATCCTCGATGTGGTGGTCTCCCCCGGCGGGGAGGCCACTACATCCGTGTTGAGGCGAGATCAGGGGAGCGGGCCGCGGGGGTGACGGTCAGCCGACCGTGGCGTGCATCTCCCAGACGAGGATCTCGGCCGGTTCGTCGGCGGTCACCCGCCGACCACCGGTCATGGTGAGCCGGGCGGCGTCGCCGCTGCCGAGCGGACCGCTGCCCTCCAGGGTCACGGTGCCGTTGGGCACGTAGAGGTGCACGTAGGGCGCGTCCGGGATGGTGACCTTGTCGCCGGGAGCGAGACGGGCGGCGTGCAGGGTCGCGTACCGGTTGCGGATCCGGATCGCTGACGCGCCGTCGTAGCGGTCCATCCCGGACGCGATCGGCACGAGGCCCCCGCGGAGCAGCTCGTCCTCGATCTCCAACTGCTCGTAGCCGGGGTCGACGCCCTGCTCGTCGGGGAGCACCCACATCTGCACGAAGTGCACCGGGTCGGTGTGCGGCTCCTGGTTGTTGAGCCGCCAGGCGTCGTTCTTCTCCGAGTGCAGGATCCCGGTGCCGGCGCTCATCCGTTGGGCCAGACCCGGGTAGATCACCCCGGAGTGCCCGGTGGAGTCCTGGTGCACCAGGGAGCCGCGCAGCACCCAGGTCACGATCTCCATGTCCTGGTGCGGGTGGGTCTCGAAGCCCGCGCCCGGTCGGACCACGTCGTCGTTGTTGACAAGCAGCAGGCCGTGGTGGGTGTTGGCCGGGTCGTAGTGCCGGGAGAACGAGAAGGAGTGCTTGGAGTCGAGCCAGGAGATCCGGGTGGCGAAGCGGTCATCGGCGCGACGGATGTCGACAGCGGGCGCGGGCGCGGTCACCAGGCACGCTGCCCGGCGTCGGGGGTCGACGGCGCCCAGGTCAGAGCCGGCTCGCCGGTGGCCAGTTCGGCGATCTCACCGGTACGCAGCTGGGGTGTGTGGCCGAACTCGGCGCAGTGCTGCTCGGCGATCTCGGCACAGATCTCGGCCACCTGCTCGCACATCGGGTCGCCCAGGTCGGCGGCGTTCAACGCCATGATCATCTTAAAGCGGAGATCACGCATCTGCCCCCCAACCGCCGTCGTCCCACCACCTCCGGACCCTACCCGCCACCCCTGCGCAGGACCCCGAAACGGGCACACCACCCCCGCTCGGCGCCAAGCCTGATGGTCGCCGTGGCGCTTGCCCAGGCACCTCGACACGGAGGGGATGCGACAACGCCGCCCGCACGGGTGTGCGGGCGGCGTTGGGACAACTGGGGGTCGGTCAGAAGAAGCGGCGGCGCTTGGCCTTCTGCGGACGGATCAGGTCCGCACCCTTCGTCAGCAACCGGGTCGCCCCGGAGGGACCACGCCGGGCCTCCAGGGTGTGGCTGAGCCGGCGGGCGCCGGCCGCGGCAAGCGGCACCGCGATCGCCATCACCGCCCACTGGGCAATGCGCTTCTGGATCATGTGGGTTCACCTCCGTCAGTGGCTTCTGACGTCTCTGATACCCAGAGTGACGTGCGGGTAAGCGTCGGCTCAGACAACCGGGGCGACGGGGTTGGGCAGCGCGCCGCCGAAGCGTCGGTCCCGCTGGGCGTACAACTCGCACGCGTACCAGAGGTGGCGGCGGTCGAAGTCGGGCCAGAGCGTGTCCAGGAAGACCAACTCGGCGTACGCGGCCTGCCACAGCAGGAAGTTGGAGATCCGCTCCTCCCCGGAAGGGCGCAGGAACAGGTCCACCTCCGGGATCTCCGGGTGGTAGAGGTACTTCGCGACGGTCTTCTCGGTGACCTTCGCCGGATCCAGCCGGCCGGCCGCCACGTCCCGCGCGATAGCGGCGGCGGCGTCACCGATCTCGGCCTGCCCGCCGTAGTTGACGCAGAACTGCAGGGTCAGCGTCGAGTTGTCGCGGGACATCTCCTCGGCGGTCTGCAACTCGGAGATGACGCTCTTCCACAGCCGACCAGGCCGGCCCGACCACACCACCCGTACGCCCAGGTCGACCAACTGGTCACGGCGGCGACGGATCACGTCCCGGTTGAACCCCATCAGGAACCGGACCTCGTCGGGCGAGCGTCGCCAGTTCTCGGTGGAGAACGCGTACGCCGACAGGTACGGGATGCCCATCTCGATGGCGCCCTCGATGGTGTCGAAGAGGCTGTGCTCCCCCGCCTCGTGCCCCTTGGTGCGGGGCAGCCCGCGGTCCTTGGCCCAGCGGCCGTTGCCGTCCATCACCACCGCCACGTGCTTCGGCACCGCCTCGGCGGGCAGCGCCGGGGGTCGGGCCCCGGACGGGTGTGGCACCGGCGGCGTCGGCTCGCGCCGGCCAGCCTTCTTCGATCGGATCACTCGGTCACTCCCTGTTCGCGCCGTCCGCCCCCGGCCTCGACGTCGCCGCGTGGCCGGAGCACCACGGCCCCGGTGCCCTCCGGCGGCGGGGCCGTGCCGGCCGCCGAGGAACCCCGGTCGACCAGCGGCAGCGAGCGTAGCGCGCGTTCCAGGTGCCACTGCAGGTGAGCCGCGACCAGCCCACTGCACTCCCGGCGTACCGCGGCGTCGGTGGCGTCGGCGATCACCCAGTCACCGGAGGTCAGCGCGGACATCAGATCGATGGTGGCCGGTGCGGGATGAGCCGCCCCGGGTGGCCGACAATCCGGACAGACCGCGCCGCCAGCCGGCACCGAGAACGCCCGGTGCCGCCCGGGCGTGCCGCAGACCGCGCAGGCGACCAGCGCCGGCGCCCAGCCGGCCAGGGACATCCCCCGCAGCAGGTACGCGTCGAGCACCAGGGTGGTGGCGTGCTCGCCCCGGGACAGTGCCTTCAGCGCGCCGATGGTGAGCTGGAACAGCCGCAGCGACGGCTCCCGTTCCACCGGGGTCAGCCGCTCGGCGGTCTCGGCGATCGCGCTGGCCGCCGTGTAGCGCGGATAGTCGCCGAGGAACCGTTTGCCGTACAGGTCGATGCCCTCGACCTGGCTCACCGTGTGCAGAGAGCTGCCGTGGTTGCCCTTCGGGTCACCGGCGAGCTGGAGGTCGACGTGGCCGAACGGCTCCAGCCGGGCGCCGAACTTGCTGGT
Organism: Micromonospora sp. NPDC048986; assembly: GCF_040649335.1. Classification (NCBI taxonomy): domain Bacteria; kingdom Bacillati; phylum Actinomycetota; class Actinomycetes; order Micromonosporales; family Micromonosporaceae; genus Micromonospora; species Micromonospora sp. NPDC048986. Next base: position 83,838 of record NZ_JBEZFJ010000008.1, on the reverse strand, counting down.
GGTGCGGCGGATCCCTCGGGCCACCGCGCGCAGTCGGCCGTGCCGGCGGGTGAGCAGGGTGATGATCCGGTCGGACTCGCCGAGCTTCTGCACACGCAGCACCACCGCGTCGTCGCGGTAGAGCTGTCGGCGATACCCGGCCATCGGGCCATTCTCCCTCGGGGTGTGAAATCAGGGTTGGTTCGGGGTGCAAGCGCGGATGAACCCCGATGCGGCCGCCTCGTGCTCGGCCGTAGCGTGCTGGTCATGGCACTGCACCTGACCACCACCCCCCGCCGTCGTCGCGTCGCCGCTCCCGTCGCGCTAGGGCTCGCCACCACCCTCATCGTGCTCGCCGGGTGCGACAACCTGTCGTTTCGTCGGCTCGACTACGACAACACCGAGGCGGTCCGGATCACCACGGTCCGGGTCTCCGGGGGTTCTGGCGACGTGGTGGTCCGCGGCACCGGCCCCGCGTCCGAGGTGCGGATCAAGCGAGTGGTTCGCTACCAGGGCGGCGAACCGGACAACACCCGCTACGAGATCAAGGGCAGCGAACTGGTGCTGGACACCGACTGCGGCTCGCGGTGCAGCATCTCCTACGAGGTGACGGTGCCAGCGGGTGTGGCGGTGCAGGGCGAGACCAGCTCCGGCAACGTCGAGCTGAGCCGGGTCGGCACCGTGGACCTACAGGTGCGCTCGGGCGACGTACGGATCTCCGGTGCGTCGGGCGCCGTCGGGGTGGAGGCCCGCTCGGGCAACATCGAGGTGAACGAGGCCGCCGCGGCCGTACGGCTGCGCGCCTCGTCGGGGGACATCACGGCACGCCGGCTGGGCGGCGCTGTCGACGCCGAGGCCAGCTCGGGCAATGTCGACGTGGAGCTGGACAAACCCGCCTCGGCCCGGGTCCACGCCTCCAGTGGTGACGTCACGCTGCTGGTGCCGCAGGGCAGCTACCGGGTCCGGTCCAACGCCGACTCCGGCGACGAGACCATCACCGTCGCCGACAACCCGGCGGCGTCGTTGGTCCTCGACGGTTCGGCGAAGAGCGGCAACCTCACGATCAGCGAGCGTTGATCTCGACGCTGGTCGTCGCCCCGGCCGTCCGTTTCGGGCACCGCCGACGAGGTGGATCAGAAGCCCAGCTTGCGCAGTTGCCTCGGGTCGCGCTGCCAGTCCTTCGCCACCCGCACGTGCAGGTCGAGGTAGACCCGGCTGCCGAGCAGCTCCTCGATCTGCTTGCGGGCGGTGGTGCCGACCTCCTTGAGCCGACTCGCCTTGTGCCCGAGCACGATGGCCTTCTGGCTGGGCCGCTCCACGTACAGGTCGGCGTAGATCTTCATGACCTGGCCCTCGGGGATCATCTCCTCCACCACCACGGCGATGGAGTGTGGCAACTCGTCGCGGACCCCCTCCAGGGCGGCCTCCCGGATCAGTTCGGCGACCAGCACCTGCTCGGGGTCGTCGGTGAGCATGTCGTCCGGGTAGAGCTGCGGCGACGGCGGCAGATACTTGGTCATCACGTCGACGAGGGTGTCCACCTGGTGCCCGGACACCGCGCTCACCGGCACGATCTCGGCGAACTCCCCCATCTTGCTGACCGCGAGCAACTGCTCCGCCAGGCGACGCTTGTCCACCAGGTCGGTCTTGGTGACCACCGCCAGCACTGTCGCCTTCAACTCGGCCAACTCGCCGGTGATGAACCGGTCACCGCGCCCGACCGGCTCGTCGGCGGGGATGCACAGGCCGATCACGTCGACCTCGGTCCAGGTGGACCGGACCAGGTCGTTGAGACGTTCGCCGAGCAGCGTACGGGGGCGGTGCAGGCCCGGCGTGTCGACCAGGACCAGCTGCGACTCGGGCCGGTGCAGGACCGCCCGGATGACGTGCCGGGTCGTCTGCGGTTTGTTCGAGGTGATGGCGATCTTGGTGCCGACGATGGCGTTGGTCAACGTCGACTTGCCGGCGTTGGGGCGACCGACGAAGCAGCCGAACCCGGCCCGGTACGGTCGCGCCTGCGGATCCTGCACCGGGCTCACTGGGTCACCGTGCCGAGGACGGTGCCGTCCGGAGCGGCCAGGTGGACCGGCGCGTCCGCCGCGAGGTCCCGTACCGCCGCGTGACCGGCACCATCCAGGGTCGACGCCTCGGTCACCACCACCGCCGCCTCCAACCGACTCGCCCCGGCCGCCACGGCCGACGCCACCGCCAACTGCAACGCGGTGAGCGTCAGCGACGGCAGCGCGACACTGGCCGCCGCGTACGTCCGGCCGTCCTGGTCGCGGACCGCGGCGCCCTCCACGGCCCCGACCCGCGCGCGGGCTCCCCGGGCCAGGACGACGAGCTTGCCGTCCTCGGCGCTCAGCGCTCCCGACGCGGTGGGGGTGGACCGGGCGGCAGGCGCGGCGGGTGTGTCAGGCATCGGCGGATTGCCTCTCATCGTCTCGGTAGTTGTCAGTGTCGTCACCGGGGTCGGCGTGCTCGCCGCGCCCCGCGATGTCCTGCTCATGGCCGGGCTCCACCCGGCTGACCAGAACGGTGTCGATCCGGTTGCGCCGGCCGGTGGTGCCCTCGGCGACCAGACGGAGACCGGCGACCTCGGCCTCGGCGCCCGGGATCGGCACCCGCCCCAGCGACTGGGCGAGCAGACCGCCGACCGTCTCCACCTCGTCGGTGGGCAGGTCGGTGTCGAACATCTCGCCGAGATTCTCCACCGGCAGGCGGGCGGTCACCCGCACCGAGGAGTCCGCCAGACGTTCGACGGGCGGGCGTTCGACATCGTACTCGTCGGTGATCTCGCCGACGATCTCCTCCAGGATGTCCTCGATGGTGACCAGACCGCCGGTGCCGCCGTACTCGTCGACAACGATGACCAGGTGGTTGCGGGCCGCCTGCATCTCGGACAGCAGGTCGTCGACCGGCTTGGACTCCGGTACGAAGGTCGCCGGGCGCATCAGCTCGGCCACCGGCAACTGTTCGGCCCCCGGGTCCCCGCCACGGGAGCGCCGGATCAGGTCCTTGAGGTAGAGCACCCCCAGCACGTCGTCGACGCTCTCGCCGATCACCGGGATGCGGGAGAAACCGGAGCGTAGGAAGAGCGCCAGCGCCTGCTCGAGCGTCTTGCCCTCCTCGATCCACACCATCTCGGTACGCGGCACCATCACCTCACGGGCGATGGTGTCGCCGAGCGCGAAGACGGAGTGGATCATCTGGCGTTCGCCGTGCTCGACCACGCCACGCTGCTCGGCCAGGTCGACAAGCTCCCGCAGCTCCACCTGGGTGGCGAACGGGCCTTCCCGGAAGCCGCGCCCGGGGGTGACCGCGTTGCCGATCAGGATCAGCAGCGACGCGAGCGGGTTGAGCGCCCGGCCCAGCCAGCGGACCAGCGGCGCCACCGCACGACCCACGGCGTAGGCGTGCTGCCGGCCGATGGTGCGCGGGGCGACGCCCACCACCACGAAGCTGACCACTGTCATCGCGCCGGCGGTCACCAGCGCGGCCCGCCAGCCGGCGCCGAAGCTGTCCACCGCCACGAGCGCCACCAGTGTGGTGGCGGTCAGCTCGGCGAGCAGCCGCAACAGTAGGAGCAGGTTGAGGTGCCGAACGACGTCGCCGGCCACTACCTGGAGGGTACGGGCGCCGCGCACGCCGTCGCGGGCCAGCTCGGCGGCTCGGGCCGGTGAGACCGCGGCGAGGGCCGCCTCGGTCATCGCGATCAGGCCGGCCAGCACCACCAGACCGGCCGCGAAGACGATCAGCTGAAAGTCGGGAAGGCCAGCGGTGGCGCCGGCCGCGAGTAACGGAGGAGTGGACATCACTGGGTGCGGGTCGACCGCCAGCTCGCCAGCAGCCGAGCCTGGAGTGCGAACATCTCCCGCTCCTCCTCCGGCTCGGCGTGGTCGTAGCCGAGCAGGTGCAGCACCCCGTGCACGGTGAGCAGGTGCAGCTCGTCGGCGGGCGCGTGCCCTGCGGTCGCCGCCTGCTTGGCCGCCACCTCCGGACAGAGCACGATGTCGCCGAGCAGGGCGGGCTCGCCGCCGGCCGGTGCGGACTCACCCGGGCCGTGGTCGACGCTGCCCTCGTCCATGGGGAAGGCGAGCACGTCGGTCGGGCCGTCGCCACCCATCCAGCGGTGGTTCAGCTCGGTCATGTAGTCGATGTCGACGAGCAGCACGGACAGCTCGGCGAGGGGGTTGACCCCCATCTCGTCGAGGGCGTGCCGGGCGACGGCGAGCACGGCATCGGTGTCGACGTCGACACCGGACTCGTTGGCGATCTCGATGGACAACTGCTTTCCTCTGCTTTAGCGGCGGCGGCCGGCCCGGCCGCCCTGGGCGGGTCGCCCAGGAACGGCGTGAACGCCCTGCGCCTGCTGGTTCTCCCGCTCGGCGTCCCAGCGGGCGTACGCGTCGACGATCTCCCCGACCAGCTGGTGGCGGACCACGTCGGAGCTGGACAACTGGGAGAAGTGCACGTCGTCGACGTTTTCCAGGATCTCCCGAACCACCCGCAGGCCGCTGCTCGTCCCACCGGGAAGGTCCACCTGGGTGATGTCACCGGTCACGACGATCTTGGAGTTGAAGCCGAGTCGGGTGAGGAACATCTTCATCTGCTCGGGCGTCGTGTTCTGCGCCTCGTCCAGGATGATGAACGCATCAGAGAGCGTACGGCCCCGCATGTAGGCCAGCGGGGCGACCTCGATCGTCCCCTGGGCCATCAGCTTCGGGATCGTCTCCGGGTCGAGCATCTCGTGCAGCGCGTCGTAGAGCGGGCGCAGGTACGGATCGATCTTCTCGTTGAGCGTCCCGGGCAGGAAGCCCAGCCGCTCGCCCGCCTCGACCGCCGGCCGGGTGAGGATGATCCGGTTGACCTGCTTGGCCTGCAACGCCTGGACGGCCTTCGCCATCGCCAGGTAGGTCTTTCCGGTGCCGGCCGGGCCGATGCCGAAGACGATGGTGTGCGTGTCGATAGCGTCGACGTACTTCTTCTGCCCGAGCGTCTTGGGGCGGATGGTGCGCCCGCGCCGGGAGAGGATGTTGAGTGTCAGGACCTCGGCGGGCCGCTCGGCGCTGCCCTGCTCGAGCATGCCGACGGTACGCCGGACGGCGTCAGTGGTCAGGGTCTCGCCTTTCTCGATGAGTTCGAGGAGCTCGCTGAAGACCCGCTCGGCGAGGGCGTTGTCCGCAGGGTCACCGGTGATGGTGATCTCGTTGCCGCGGACGTGCACGTCACTGGTGACCGAGCGTTCGACGAGTCTGAGGATCTCGTCGCCTGCGCCGAGCAGATTGACCATGATCTTCGGGTCGGGCACGGTGATCCTGGTCTGCACCCGGGGCGGGCCGGGAGGTGGGGTGCCGGTCATAGGTTGGGCCGAAGGGCCCTGCGCCACCTGCTCTCGATCTCGGCGCCGGCCTGCTGGGCCTGGCGTGCGGACGTTACACCCATCGTATCGGTTAAACGCGGGCCGCATCGCGCCCATTTCCGCTGGCCGCGATCAACTCCCGGCCCGGAAGTCGTACCGGTCGAAGGTCTCCTGGTGGCGGGTGAACCGGTACGTCGCCCAGTGCATCCGGACCACCGCGCCGGCCTCGTCCCGGGTCAGCCGCAGCAGCTCACCGACCTCCCGACCGGAGACCACCCGGAACACGTCAGGCTGGTCCGGCAGCGGGGTGAAGATCGCCGGCGGACGTCCGGTCGGGTCACCGACCCCACGTGCCCGCAGGGTGCCGTCGTGCCACGAGAAGACGTACTCGGAGCCCTCGCCCCACCAGCGGCCGAGCGCACCCCGCAGGGCCGCCGGCGCGGGTGAGCCGGGTCGCCAGGGTTCGATCTCGGCCGGGTCGTGCTCGACAGCAGCGGCGAGCAGCCGGTGCGACAGGTCGAACAGTTCGGTGGCCGTGCCGGACGAGCCGAGCACCGCGGCGCCCAGCGCCCCCGGCGTGCCGTCGCCGCCGCGGCGGCCGTACGCCCCGGCGAGGAACCCGGGCATCGCCCCGTCGTGCCCCACGTGCATCACCCGCTCCCCCTGCGGGACCAGGATCAGCCCGAGCCCGAAGCCCGCGCCCCAGAGCGTCTCGTCGGTGGTGGTCAGCGGCCAGCGCATCTCGTCCAGGGTGGCCGGGGTGAGGACCGCGCCGGCCGGGTCCAGCGCCGCCGGGTCGGCCAGGAACGCCGCCCAGCGGGCCATGTCGGTAGCGGTGCTCCAGAGCTGGGCGGCCGGGCCGACCGCGCCGAAGTCGGTAGGCGGTTCCGGGTGCGCCTCGTCGGAGTACGCGTCGACCAGGAACCCGGTGGCCGCCGTCGGCAGTGGGGTCACAGTGGTGTCGGTCAGCCCCAGCGGCGTCAGGATCCGCTCGGTGAGCGCCTGCGCCCAGCTGCCGCCCCGGAGCCGGGCCACGAGTTGGCCGAGTACGGCCACGCCCAGGTTGGAGTAGTGGAACCGCCGGCCGGTCGGCAGCACCCGCTCGGCCCGGTCCAACTCGGCGACCAGTTGGTAGTCGTCCGGTGCGCGCAGGCTGTCCCACACATCGCCGAACGGCTCGCGTTGCAGGCCACCGGTGTGCGACAGCAACCGACGTACGGTCAGGTCGCCGTGCGCCGGGAGGTCCAGGTGCCGGCCCACCGGGTCGTCCAGGTCCAGCAGCCCGTCGTCGCGGCACTGCAGCACCAGCGCCGCGGTGAACGTCTTGGTGATCGAGCCGATCCGGAACTGGGTGCCCGCGCCCAGAGGGCTGTCGGTGCCGGTCTCGCCGACGGTGCAGCTCCAGAGCGGCCGGTCGGCCCGGTGCAGCGCCGCGGACACCGCCGGAACCCGGGCTTCGGCCTGCACCCGCCGGACCAGCCGGTCCAGGTGCTCGACCGCCGGAGAGCCAGGCGCCGCACCTGGGGTCACGCCAGGTCCCGGGCGAGCATCGGGCCGAGCGGCGCACCACCGAGCAGGTGCGCGTGCACGTGGAACACCTCCTGCCCGCCGTACGCGCCGGTGTTGAACATCAGCCGGAACCCGTCGCCGAGCAGCCCCTCGTCCTCGGCCACCGCGGCGGACGTCGCCAGCACGTCGGCGGCCAGCGCCGGGTCACCCTGGGCGAGCGTGGCGACGTCGACGTAGTGCTCCTTCGGAATGACCAGGACGTGCACCGGCGCCTTCGGGTCGATGTCGCGGAAGGCGAGCGTGGTGTCGGTCTCCCGGACCACTGTGGCCGGGATCTCCCCGGCGACGATGCGGCAGAACAGGCAGTCGGATCCCATCGGGGCAGTGTAAGGACTAACCCGGCCGGGGGCGCCGCGGCGCAGCCCGTTCGCAGGGGGCGGCCCGGCTGAGGCAGGATGGCCGGCATGACGGATCGGGCGGTACTCGTGACCGGTGCCTCGCGCGGGATCGGCCGCGCGGTGGCGGAGGCGTTCGCAGCCGGTGGCGACCGGGTGGCCATCCACCACCGCGACTCCGCCGACGCGGCCGAGGAACTGCGCGGGCAACTGCCGGGCACCGGGCACGTGGTGGTCCGCGCCGACCTCACTGATCCGGACGCGGTCCGGGTCATGGTCGACCGGGCCGCCGAGCTGCTCGGTGGACTGGACGTGCTGGTCAACAACGCCGGGACGTACGGCGACCGCGACGACCCGCACCCCATCTTCGGCGCCTCGTACGAGCAGTGGCAGCAGCGCTGGCGGCAGGTGCTGGAGACCAACCTGACCGGCGCCGGCAACGTCACCTGGTGCGCCGCCCAGCACATGCGCGAACGCGGCGGGCGGATCGTCAACGTCTCGTCCCGTGGCGCGTTCCGCGGCGAGCCGCACCAGCCGGCGTACGGCGCCAGCAAGGCGGGGCTGAACGCGCTGGGCCAGTCCCTCGCCGTGGCGCTCGCGCCGTACGGCATCACTGTCGCCACCGTCGCGCCGGGCTTCGTGGCGACCGACATGGTCACCGAGTACCTGCGCGGCGCGGAGGGCGCGGCGATCCGGGCGCAGAGCCCGTTCGACCGGGTGGGCAGACCGGAGGAGATCGCCGCCGCCGTGTACTGGCTGGCGTCGCCGCAGGCCGAGTGGGCCTCCGGCACGATCGTCGACGTCAACGGCGCCTCCTACCTGCGCAGCTGAGGTCGACGCCGCCGGCGGATCACCCGGCCGGGGGGTGGTTGGCGGCGCGCGGGAGGGTAAGTCCCACCGACATGGCCGACTCCGCGCTGCTGGACCTCACCGCCGACTACCGGGTGGCCGATGGCCACGACGACGACCCTGTCCTGCTCCGCCCCGACGGCACCCCCGTCGAGACCTGGCGCGAGGACTACCCGTACGACGAGCGGCTGGACCGCGACGAGTACGACCGCGACAAGCGGCTGCTCCAGATCGAGCTGCTGAAACTCCAGGACTGGATAAAGGAGTCCGGCGAACGTCTGGTGATTCTCTTCGAGGGTCGGGACGCGGCCGGCAAGGGCGGCACCATCAAACGCTTCATGGAGCACCTCAACCCGCGTGGCGCGTCGGTGGTGGCGCTCGCCAAGCCGGACGAGCGGGAAGCCGCCCAGTGGTACTTCCAGCGGTGGCTGGCGCACCTGCCGGCGGCCGGTGAGATCGTGCTGTTCGACCGTTCCTGGTACAACCGGGCCGGGGTGGAGCGGGTGATGGGGTTCTGTAGCCGCAAGGAGTACCTGGAGTTCCTGCGGCAGGCCCCGGAGCTGGAACGGATGCTGGTGCGCTCGGGCATCCGGCTGGTCAAGTTCTGGTTCTCCGTCTCCCAGAACGAGCAGCGCACCCGGTTCGCGATCCGCCAGGTCGACCCGGTCCGGCAGTGGAAGCTGTCTCCGATGGACATCGCCTCACTCGACCGGTGGGACGAGTACACCGAGGCCAAGGAGGCGATGTTCTTCTGGACCGACACGGCCGACGCGCCGTGGACTGTGGTGAAGAGCAACGACAAGAAGCGGGCCCGGCTGGAGGCGATGCGGCACGTGCTGCACCGCTTCGACTACGAGGGCAAGGACCTCGCTGTGGTCGGCACGCCGGACCCGCAGATCATCGGGCCGGCCGGGCTGGACCTCGGGCCGGAGGAAGAGGTGGTGCCGGTGTTTCCCCGGCCCTGAACCAACCGGAGCGCACTGTCACCAGCGGCCGAGGCGGGCGGCGAGCACGCTGAGGGCCGCCACGCCGGCGGTGGAGGTGCGCAGCACTGCCGGCCCGAGGCGTACGGGTCGCCCGCCGGCCTCCGCGAAGGCGGTCAACTCGGCCGGGGCGATGCCGCCCTCCGGGCCGATCACCAGCACGATCTCGCCGGTGGTGGGCAGCTCTGCGGTGGTGAGCCGTTCTTCGGCCTCCTCGTGCAGGACGAACCCGGCGGCGGCACCGGCGATCCGACGGGCCACAGTGGCGGTGGACTCGTCCGGCGCGCCGGCCACCACCGGCAGCCACGGCCGGCGGGCCTGCTTGGCCGCCTCCCGGGCGGTGGCCACCCACTTCTCCCGGGCGCGTACGCCCCGGTCGCCGCGCCACTGCGTCACCGAGCGCGACGCCGCCCAGGGCACGATCTCGTCCACCCCGACCTCGGTCATCGCCTGCACGGCCAGCTCACCCCGGTCGCCCTTGGCGATGCCCTGCACTGTCACCAGCCGGGGTACCGGCGCGTCCGCGTACCCCCGGGAGGTGATGGTGACCTCCAGGCTGCCCCGGCCGACGGCAGTGACCACGGCGGCGGCCGTGCCACCCCGGCCGTCGGCGAGCAGCAGCTCCTCGCCGACGCGCAGCCGCTGCACTGTCGCGGCGTGGTGCCCCTCCGGGCCGTCCAGGGTGAACGCGTCGCCGGTGGGCAGCGCCTCCACCAGGAACAGCGGTGCGGACACCTCAGGCGTGCCCGTTGAACGCGTCGCGCATCCGGGAGAAGAAGCCGCCCTGCTTGGACAGCTCAGCGACCTCCTCGCCACGGGTCTTGGCGAAGTCGCGCAGCATCTTCTCCTGGTCCGGGTCGAGCTTGGTCGGCGTCCGCACGTCCAGGTGGACGTAGAGGTCGCCTCGGCCGGTGCCGCGCAGGTGCGGCACGCCCCGGGCGCGCAGTCGCAGCGTGCTGGCCGGCTGGGTGCCGGCCTTGACGTCGACGGTCTCCTCGCTGTCCAGCGTCTTGATGGTCAGCCGGGTGCCCAACGCCGCCGCCGTCATCGGCACTGTGACCCGGCAGTGCAGGTCGTCGCCCTTGCGGGAGTACACATCGTGCGGCCGCTCGTGGATCTCCACGTAGAGGTCGCCGGCGGTGCCGCCGCCGGGGCCCACCTCGCCCTGCTGGGCCAGCCGGATCCGCATGCCGTCCTCGACGCCGGCCGGGATCTTGACGGTCAGCGAACGGCGGGTCCGCACCCGGCCGTCGCCGGCGCAGGTGGGGCAGGGGTGCGGGATGGTGGTGCCGTAGCCCTGGCACACGGTGCACGGCCGGGCGGAGACCACCTGGCCGAGGAAGGTGCGCTGCACCGACTGCACCTCGCCCCGGCCGGCACACGCCTCGCAGGTCGCCAGGTGCGTGCCGGCGGCCGTGCCGGCACCGGAGCAGGTGGTGCAGAGCACAGCGGTGTCGACGGTGATCGGGGCCTCCACACCGAAGGCCGTCTCGTGCAGGTCGAGTTCGAGCCGCAGGATCGCGTCGGCCCCCGGGCGGGTACGCGGCCGTGGGCCACGGGCGCCACCTCCGGCACCGCCGAAGAACGCGTCCATGATGTCCTGGAAACCGACGAACGGGCCGGCGCCTCCGGGGCCACCCGGGCCGCCAGCGCCGCCGCCACCCGGGGCGAGTGGGTCGCCACCCAGGTCGACGATCTGCCGCTTCCGGTCGTCCGAGAGCACCTCGTACGCGGCGTTGATGTCCTTGAACTTCTCCTGAGCCTCCGGGTCCGGATTGACGTCCGGGTGGAACTGGCGTGCCAGCTTGCGGTAGGCGCGCTTGATCTCGTCATCGGAGGCTTCCCGGCTCACACCGAGAATGCCGTAGTAGTCCCTGGCCACTGCGTTCCGTGTCCTCATGTTCGTCTCGCGTTGCGCCGGTCGGCGGCCGCAGCCGGCCGCATCGGCCCTGACCAATCAGTTCTGGGCCAGCAACTCGCCCACGTAGCGTGCCACGGCGCGCACCGTGGCGATGTTGCCGGGGTAGTCCATCCGGGTGGGCCCCAGCACCCCCAGGCCACCCACGATGGTGGTGCCCGGGCCGTACCCGGTGCTGACCACCGAGGCGGCGCGCAGGTTGTCGAACTCGTTCTCGTCGCCGATCAGCACCCGGGTCGTGCTCGGCTCGGTCTCACCGATGAGCTTGAGTAGCACGACCTCCTCCTCCAGAGCTTCGAGGATCGGCCGCAGGGAGCCCTGGAAGTCGAGCAGGCCGCCGCGGGTGAGGTTCGCGGTGCCGGCGAGCGCGATCCGTTCCTCGTGCCGTTCGACGAGCGTCTCCAGCAGGACGGTGGCGAGCGTGGTCATGGTCGGACGCAGCCCGGTCGGCGCTTCCTCGACAAGCGCCTGCACCAGCGGCGGCGTCTCGGACAGCCGGGCGTTGGCGAGCTTCTCGTTGATCAGTCGACGCAGGTCGGTGACGTCGTCGGCGGGCACCGGCCCGGGCAGTTCCACGAGTCGCTGTTCCACCCGCCCGGTGTCGGCGATCATGACGAGCATCAGCCGGGTGGTGGAGATCGGCACCAGCTCCAGGTGACGCACCGAGGAGCGGGCCAGGCTCGGGTACTGAACGACGGCGACCTGCCGGGTCAGTTGGGCGAGCAGCCGCACCGTGCGGTGCACCACGTCGTCGAGGTCGACAGCGCCGACCAGGAACCGCTCGATGGCCCGGCGCTCGGCCGGGCTGAGCGGCTTGACCCGGGAGAGCCTGTCGACGAAGAGGCGGTAGCCGCGGTCGGTGGGCACCCGGCCGGCACTGGTGTGCGGCTGCCGGATGTAGCCCTCCTCCTCCAGCACGGCCATGTCGTTGCGGACCGTGGCCGGGGAGACCCCGAGCTGGTGCCGCTCGACCAGCGCCTTGCTGCCGACCGGCTCCTGGGTGGAGACGTAGTCTTCGACGATGGCGCGGAGCACTGCGAGTTTGCGGTCGTCGAGACCCATCCTCCGCACCTCCTGTCGCACGTCGGCCGCCGACGCTCTGGGCCGGCCGGGCCGTCCTGGCACTCGACTGTAACGAGTGCCAGTCTACGTCGGCGGGCCCGCCGACGCGATGATCAACGGCCACCCGTCGGTGCGGCCCACGCCACCGGCGTTGAGCCGATCGGCCCGCACTGCCGGGCGATGTCGCTCTGGTGCGGCGTTGCCACGGGCACCTACCGTGACATCCATGACTGAACCTCCTCGCCCTCCCGGGTCGGGCGACCCCGGCAACTTCCCGCCGGAGCCCACCTCCCCAGGCCCGTCTCCGTCGGCCGAGCCACCCACCGCACCACTGTCCGGGGCACCCGGCCCGGCCGGCTATCCCCCGGCCGGTGGCTATCCGCCGCCCACCGGTGACCAACCGCCGTCAGGCGGCTACCCTCCGGCAGGCGGCTACCCCCCACCCGGGGGCTACCCACCACCCGGCGGCTATCCGGCCGGTGGGGCCTACGGCGGCCCCGGCGGCGGCTACGCCAACAACGAGGACAAGACCTGGGCGCTGGTCGCTCACTTCGGCGGCGCCCTCGGCGCACTGGTCAGCTTCGGTCCGCTGGGCTTCGTCGCCCCGCTCATCGCCTACCTGGCCCGGGGTCAGCAGTCGCCGACCGTCCGGGCGCACGCCCTCGCCGCCCTGAACTTCCAGATCCTCTGGTCGATCATCGCGTTCGTGCTGCTCTTCGTGAGCTGGTGCCTGCTCTTCCTGCCCAGCATCGCCGTCGTGGTGATCCAGATCCTGTTCGGGATCATCGCCGGCATGAAGGCCAACGAGGGCACCCCGTACCGCTACCCGATGACTGCCAACTTCATCAAGTGAACCGGTCCGGCCGCTCCCCCGGCCGGCCCGGTTCACCGCTGTTCCGGTCCGGCCGAGCGGTCGCCACTCAGGGCAGCAGGTCGCGGACGACAGCGTCGGCGAGCAGCCGCCCGCGCAGTGTGAGCACCGCCCGGCCGGCGGCGTACTCGTCGGCGGCCAGCAGGCCACCGGCCAGGGCCCGCTCGGCGCCGGCCCGGCCGGTGGCGTCGAGCACCGCCAGCGGGAGGCCGCTGGCCAGCCGCAGCCGCAGCATCACGTCCTCCATGTGCGCCTCGTCGACGGTGAGCACCTCCCGGGCCAGGCCGGGAGACTCGCCGGCGGCCAACCGCTTCGCGTACGCCGAGGGGTGCTTGACGTTCCACCAGCGCACCCCGCCGACGTGGCTGTGCGCCCCCGGCCCCAGCCCCCACCAGTCCGCGCCGGTCCAGTAGAGCAGGTTATGCCGGCAGCGGGCCTGTTCGGTGCGGGCCCAGTTGGAGACCTCGTACCAGGAGAGCCCGGCCGCGTCGAGGGCGGCCTCCGCGGCCAGGTAGCGGTCCGCTGCCACGTCGTCACTGGGGTACGCCAGCTCGCCGCGCCGCATCCGGGCGGCGAGCCGGGTGCCGTCCTCGACGATCAGGGCGTACGCGCTGACGTGGTCCACCCCGGCGGCGACGACCTGCTCCAGCGAGGCGGCGAAGTCCTCGGCCCGCTCCCCCGGGGTGCCGTAGATCAGGTCCAGGTTGACGTGCTCGAACCCGGCGTCGCGCGCCTCCAGAGCGGCGGCGGTGGCCCGGCCGGCGCTGTGTTTGCGGTCCAGGATCGCCAGCACCCCCGGGGAGGCGGACTGCATGCCCAGCGAGATCCGGGTGTAGCCGGCCGCCCGCAGCAGCTTCAACGATTCCGGGGTGACCGACTCGGGGTTGGCCTCGGTGGTCACCTCGGCGTCGGCGGCCAGCCCCCAGGTGCGGTCGATGCCGTCGAGGATGCGGGCCAGGTCGTCGGCGGGGAGCAGGGTGGGCGTGCCGCCGCCGACGAAGACGGTGTCGACCCGGGGCGGCGGGTTGTCGCCGAGCACCCGGGCGGCGAGCGTCAGCTCGGCCAGCACCGTGTCGGCGTACCCCTCACGGCTGGCACCGCCACCCAGTTCGGCGGCGGTGTAGGTGTTGAAGTCGCAGTATCCGCAGCGGCTGGCGCAGAACGGCACGTGCACGTACACGCCGAAGCCGCGCGCGCCGACCGCAGTGGTGGCGGTGGCGGGCAACGATCCGTCGACGGGGACGGTCTCACCATCTGGAAGGACGCCGGGCATGGCCACTAGTGTGCCCGGCATGACCTCTCCCGACGTCCTCGTGCGGGTCGCCACGGCCCGTGGGGTGACCACCCTCACCCTGGACAGCCCGCACAACCGCAACGCGCTCTCCACCGGCCTGATGACTCAACTGCTGGCCGGGCTGGCGGACGCGGTCGCCGACGAGGCGGTTCGAGTGATCGTGCTCGACCACACCGGCCCGGTCTTCTGCTCGGGCGCGGACCTGAAGGAGACCGCGGCGGCGTACGCCAGCGGGACGGTGCCGGCCGGCATGCTGGGTGACGTGCTCGCGGCGCTCTGGGAGTGCCCGAAGCCGGTGCTGGCCCGGGTCGGCGGGCCGGCGCGGGCCGGTGGGCTGGGCCTGATCGCCGCCGCCGACCTGGCGGTCTGCACCGACGAGGCGACCTTCGCGTTCACCGAGGTGCGCATCGGGGTGATCCCGGCGGTCATCTCGGCGACCGTGCTGCCCCGACTGCACCCCCGCGCCGCCGCCGCGCTGTACCTGACCGGCGACACCTTCGACGGCCGCCGGGCCGCCGAGATCGGCCTGGTGACGGCCTCGGTCCCGGCGGACGGGTTGGACGACGCGGTACGGGCCTACTGCGACTCGCTGGTGCGCGGCGCGCCAGGGGCGCTGGCCGGCGCGAAGGAGTTGCTGCGCCGACCGGGTACCGCCGAGTTGCGCGCCGACCTGGCTCGCCTCTCCGCCGTCTCGACCGGCTACTTCCTCTCCGACGAGGGACGTGAGGGAGTCATGGCGTTCCGCGAACGTCGACCGGCGCGCTGGGTGCCCGCTCTCGACGGCTGACGGCCGGGGCGCCACCGGGAGCGGCGGCACCCCACTGTCGGGTCACCAGGCGGTCGCGCCGCCGTCGACCGGGTAGTTCGCCCCGGTGATGTACGACGCCCGGTCGGACGCGAGGAAGACCACCAGCTCGACGACCTCCTCGGGGCGCGCGAAGCGCTTGAGGAGCGTCTTGGCGGTGATGGCGTCCCGGGCCTCCTGGTTGTCACCGAGGTCGCGTTCGCTGGCCGGGGTGAGGGTGGGCCCGGGACTGACCGCCACCGCACGAATGCCGTGGGGCGCGCCTTCGAGCGCGAGCTGTCGCGTCATGCCGATGATGCCGGCGTTCGCGGCGGTGTGACCGACCATCGGCGGGACGTGGCCGCCGATCGACCCGGCCATGGAGGCGGCGCTGATGATGACACCGCCACCGCGGCGGATGAGGTGCGGCCAGGCGAACTTCGACACGAAGTACGGAATGTCGAGTTCGCCGGTGATGGTGTAGCGCCAGTCCTGCACGGAGAAGTCGGGTATCGGGCCGAAGCGGAGAGCGGCTGCGTTGTTGTAGACGATGTCGAGCCCGCCGTAGGCGGCAGCGGCGTCGTCGACGAGCTTGCGTACCTGCTCGGGGTCGGTGAGGTCGACCGGCGCGACGCCGGTCATCTCGCCGCCGGCGCGGCGGACGAGTTCGACCGTCTCGTCGTTGCCGGCGACCTGGAGGTCGGCCCCGACGACCTTCGCGCCCTCGCGGGCGAAGGTCAGCGCCGCGACGCGGCCCAGACCACCGCCGGTGCCGGTGATCAGGACGACCTTGCCATCGAGCGTTCCCATGGAACTCCTCCTCATTTGCTGACCAACGCGCCCGGCTTGGGGTGGTAGGTCGGATTGATGTGTCAACTCGGTTAAGTCCTTGACCGATCAATCGCTTCCCGTTGTCGGTTACCCGGTGACGCTCACGACAGCCCCGGCCGGCGACAGCACGGCGCAGCAGGTGAGATCGCGACCGGAGCGGGAACGTCGCCAACCGGCACGCCACAGCGGAGCCGCCCCGAACTGGTCGGAGTCGGCCAGGCTGGGCCCGAACCGCTCGGACGACCCGGAGAGGGCCTGCGGGGACGTACGCTTGGCGAACTGTCGATCTGGGGGTGTGGGTGCGAACTCGGGCAACCGTGGCGGGTGGAGTGGTGCTCATCCTCGTCGCCGTGATCGCGATCTGGCTCGTCGTACGGCAGGTGGGCGACAACCTCAGGTTGCCGCTGGTGGCACGGAAGTGCACAGTGCAGGCCGACGGACGTGTCGCGCTGGACGCCGACCAGATGGCCAACGCGGCGACCATCGCGGCGATCGGCGCGAAGCGCGGAATGCCGGAGCGGGCCGTCGTGGTCGCGCTCGCCACCGCGTACCAGGAGTCCGGGCTGCGCAACCTCGCCGACGGCGACCGCGACTCGGTCGGCCTGTTCCAGCAGCGACCAAGCCAGGGTTGGGGCACTCCGGCGCAGATCCGCGACCCGCGTTACGCGGCCAACCGGTTCTACGCGGCCCTCAAGAAGGTGCGCGGCTGGGAGAAGATGCGGGTCACCGACGCCGCCCAGCGGGTGCAGCGCTCGGCGTTCCCCGAGGCGTACCAGAAGTGGGCCGACGACTCCGAGGTGCTCAGCCGGGCCCTGCTCGGCGACGCCAGCGGCGCGGTCTCCTGCTCGGTGGGGCGCACCCCGGCGATGCACGGCGCGGCGGCGGCCGCGCAACTGACCCGCAACCTGGTGCTGGACTGGGGGTTGAAGGGCACCGATCCGACCGACCCGACCGGGTTGGCGGTGACTCCGGGCGACCAGCGCGACGGCTGGCGGTACGCGCACTGGCTGGTCTCGCACGCCCAGGACCACGGCGTTAAGCGGGTCCGCTTCGGCGACCTGGAGTGGACCGCCCGCGACGGCTCGTGGGGCCGGGTGGACGGTCGACAGAACCCCGCCGGCCAGGTGGTCGCCGAGGTGTTCAACGAGGGCTGACCGACCCGGATCTCTTAACCGGCAGTCACCGCACAATCGGGCAATGCGCACCGAATAGCACTATTGATCACGCAGATCTCACTCTGTGCGTTTATCTCACTGCGTGGGGTCCCGCCGTGGCCCAATCCCGCACCACACCCTCCCCGATGCCTGGACGACCGCGTTACGATCGGCGGCCTGTGCCAGAAAAGGTTTCACCTCATGGGGAGGGGTACGACGCGGTGTTCGATTACGGCGACCGGACCGGTTACGAACCGATCAGCGACATTGACCGCAAGGAGTTCCACGAGCAGGGCTTCCTCCTGCTGCGCAACGTCCTGACGGAGGACCACCGGGCGGCGCTGGAGGCGGCGGTCGACCGCGTCTACGCGGAGGAGCAGGCCAAGGGCACCACCAAGAAGGACGGCACCCTGCACCTGCTGGGCTTCCTGGAGCGCGACGAGCTCTTCGGAGAGCTGCTGACCCACCCGATCGCCTTCCCGTACATGTGGGGGCTGGCCGGCTGGAACATCTACACCCACCACAACCACCTGGACGTCACCCCGCCGGCCGCCGAGCCGGAGAAGCCGTACTGGGGTTGGCACCAGGACGGGTACCGGCAGAACTCCGACCCGGAGACGATGGACCCGAACCTGCCTCGGCCGATGTTCTCGCTGAAGGTCGCGTACGTGCTGTCGGACCTCTCCGAGACCGGCCGTGGCGCCACCAAGGTCATCCCGGGCAGCCACCTGAAGAACTCGCTGCCCCGGCCGGCGGACCTCACTGTGCAGAACCCCGACCCGGAGGGCACGGTGGAGATCACCGCCAACCCGGGCGACGCCTTCATCTTCGACCGCCGGCAGTGGCACTCGCGGTCGACGAACCTGTCGACCATCACCCGCAAGATGCTCTTCGTCGGCTACACCTACCGGTGGATCCGTCCGCTGGACGAGCTGCACCCCGACGTGAACGGCGAGTGGTACCGCAACCGCACCCCCGTGCAGCGCCAGCTGATCGGTGAGGGCACCCACACCGCCAACTACTGGGGCATCAACTGGGACGGGTACGTCGACGACGAGATCCCGCTCCGCAAGGAGCTCAAGGAGCGCGGTCTGCTCGACCGCAACATCCCCTGGCTCCGCTGACCCACTGCTCGTAGGACGGCCCCCCACCGACGCCCAGCGTTGGCGGGGGGCCGTTTCCACGTCTGCGGACCCGACCGTTCGGGCCGAGCCCGTTCCGGCCACCGGAGACCGCACTGTCGGTAGCGTGGCGGGTGCGCAGGTCGGGGCGCGGCGCCCCCGCCCAGGGCGTGGGTGGCACAGGAGGCAGCGCAGTGACATCCGCTCCGCTCCCCCGGATCCTCCGCCGCCGCGGCGAGCCGCAATACCCGACCTTCCTGGAACTCTTCTTCGATCTCGTCTACATCTTCATGTTCTCCCGGCTCGCTGCCAGCCTGGCCGAGAACCTCACCTTCCAGGGCGCGGCGCAGACCGCCGTCCTGCTGCTGGCCGCCTGGTGGGTCTGGGTGCTGACCGCATGGCTCACCGACCTGTTCAACCCCCAACTGCCGATCATCCAGGCGACCACCCTGCTGGTCATGCTCGGCACCCTGCTGATGGCGATCGCGACCCCGTACGCCTTCGGTCGGTACGGGTGGCTCTTCGTCGCGGCCTACTTCGGCATCCACCTGGTCCGCGACGCCGTCCTGATCCCCGGCACCCGGGTGAACCGGCCGATCCAGGCCAGGAGCATCAGGGTGTTCTTCTGGTTCGGCGTCACAGTGACGCCCTGGGTGGCCGGGGTGTTCGTGGACGAGACCGCCCGACTGGTGCTCTGGTCGCTCGCGGTGGCGGTCGACCTCGGCTCGGCCCGGGTCGGCTGGCCGACGCCGAAGCTCGGACGTACCGAGCTGGCCAGCCAGATCTTCACCGGGGTGCACCTCTCCGAACGGCACCGGGCGATCTTCATCGTCGCGCTCGGCGAGTTGATCCTGAGCACCGGCACGGGGCTGGCCGGCAGCGGATTCACCATCGGCGCGGTGGCCACCGGCGCTGTCGCGTTCGTCAGCGCGGTCCTGCTGTTCCAGCTCTACTTCCAGCGGGTCCAGCGGATCCTGGCACCACCGAGCGTCGCAACCGTGGAACGGGTCCGCTCCGGCACCTCCACCTCGTACGGCCACCTGGTCATGGTGGCCGGGGTGGTGCTGGTCTCGACCAGCACCTCGCTGGTCATCGAACGGCCGTTCGGCCGCGCCCCGGTCGAGCTGATGGTCGCCACCCTCGGCGGGCCGGCCCTGTTCCTGCTCGGCACCGTGCTGTTCGATGCCGTGGTGACCGGCCGGACCCTCTGGTCCCGGGTCCTGGCGATCGGCGCGTTGTGTGCCCTGCTGGCACCCGCCACCCTCCTGATCCCGCCCCTGGCCGCCCTGGTGCTGGCGAACCTGGTCCTGCTGGTCACCCTGGTCGGGGAAGGGCTGGCCGCGCGCCGACGGCTGGTCGGGGCCGCCGCACCATCGCGATGAAGGGCCGTCCGGCCGCCGGGCGGAGTCACCCCAGCATCGGCGGTGCCGGCGTACGCGCGTGCCGCCGGGTGCTCACCAGGTTCGCCACGGCGATCAGGAGCAGCACCGTCATGGCGAGCAGGGCGACCAGCACCGGCGGCAGCAGGGGCGTGCTCGGCGCCACTCCCACCAGCAGCACCAACCCGGCCAGCCGGGACCGCGAGATCCGCCCGAACACCGTGAAGTCGAGGACGCCCCGGCCGACCAGGTACACCGCGGGTCCGCCGAGGATCACCGCGGCCCACGAGGGCGGAGTCTCGCCCATCGGGCGACCCACCACGAGCCGGCTGGTGACCGCCGCACCGACGATCCCGGCCACCATGATCAGATGGGTGACCGCGGCGGACTGGGTGAGCAGCGCCGGGTTGGACGACCGGGAGATCGCGTCGGTCAGCAGCTCACCGGCGCGGTAGATGTAGATCCGCCACATCAACACGACGGTGGTGAACACCACGAGTAGAGCCCAGCCTCGCTCAAGCGTGTACTCGCTCATGCTGAAGGTCGTACCGGTCACGAAGATCGAGACGCCGAGCGCGACGATGACGAACTGCCGGTAACGCTCGGCCACCCGCGCGCCGACCAACCGCCAGTCGCGCGGTCGTGAGCGGCCGATCCCGGGTACCGGCCAGCCCAACGCCGCCGCGCCGTACTCGACGACGACGGCGAGCACCCAGATCGCCAACTGCCCCGAACCGCCGACGAGCGCCCCACCGATCCAGCCGATGCCCGCGGCAGCCTCCCAGATCATGATCCGGACGCTGCGGCGCGGCGGTCTCCGGTGCGAGACGACAACGATGTAGTAGGCCGCGGTACTGAGATGGATGACCACGTACGTGGCGGCGAACAGCAACCGGCGGTCGCCGTACGCATCGGCGGCGAGCGCGGCCAACAGCAGGCTGGCAGCCGCCACCCAGATGAACTGCCCCTGCCCGACCGGGCGGGTCAGGTCGACGCTGTCCGCCGTCCAGACGGTCAGCGCCCAGATCATCGTGAACGCGAGCAGCAACACCAGCGTCTCGACGATGCCGGTCCAGGTCAGGTTGTCGGCCAGCACCGTCGCCAGGGTGACCAGGGCGAAGACGTAGACGAGGTCGAAGAAGAGTTCCAGGAACGCCGGACGCTCCACGCCCGGATCGGGGTGTGATGCGGCCGCGGCACCGCCGTCCGTCGCCATCGACATCGCGCTCCACCCGGTCCCCGCCGCACGCCCTCCGTGGGGACAATACGGGCAAGTCCGCCGCTGGGCCCGTCATCGGAGTTTCTTCCGGGTCGGATCCGCCGAGCCTGTCGGTGCTCGCCGCGACGTCGCGCCGGATGCCGTCGGTGCTCGCCGCGACGTCGCGCCGGATGCCGTCGCGGCCGGTCAGCCCTGGGCGGCGAGGCGTCGTCGGACCTTCTCCCGGATCGGCGCGGGCAGATCCTCGGCGTCGAGCAGCCGAGGCAACAACTCCGGCTCCAGGCTGGTCGCCCGGAACACCTCGCCGATGGTGACACCGTGCGCCGGCCGGTCCACCACCTCGACCGGGTCGCCCGCGCCGACCTCCCCCTCGCGCAGCACCCGCAGGTAGGCCCCGGGCGATGCCCGGACGGTGAACCGCTTGATCAGATCCGGTACGCCCCAGAACCCGGCGAACGTGGTGCACGGGGTGCGCGGCTTGGTGACCTGGAGCAGGGCGGAGCCGACCTGCCACTGCTCGCCGATCACCGCACCTGTCACGTCGACCGCGTAGGTGGTCAGGTTCTCACCGAAGCCGCCAGGCGGTATGGCACGGCCCAGTTCGGCCACCCACCAGGCGGCGTCCTCCTCCGCGTACGCGTAGACCGCCTGGTCGGGGCCGCCGTGCTGGGGCCGCTCGCCGATGAAGTCGCCCGCCACACCGCCGGTGAGCAGCGACACCGGGCCGTCGACCGGTCGCTTGTCGATGCCGCTGCGACCGCTCGCGTCGCCGGCCCACCCAGCCTCGGTCACGATGCCGAGGTTCACCGCTGCCACCCTGCCCGTCATGACCGCCAGCCTAGTGGCGGTCCACCGCCGACCAAGCTGCCCGGCACGGGGATCGGCACCGGCGTCAGCATTCCGCACGTGGGCCGACGTCGGCCTCGGACTGTCGGGCGCGGGGGTCAGCCCTTGACGGCGCCGGCCACCAGGCCGGAGACCATTCGACGCTGCACCAGCAGGAAGAAGATGATGACCGGCAGGGTGAACAGGGTGGACGCGGCCATCACCGGCCCCCAGTTGGTGTCGTCCCGGCCGAAGAAGAAGGTCATCGCCACCGGAAGCGTGTAGCTGCCCTGGTCGTTTATGAACGTCAACGCGAAGATCAGCTCGTTCCACGCGGTGATGAAGGAGAAGATGCTGGTTGCCACCAGGCCGGGCGCTACCAGCGGGAAGAGCACCCGGCGGAAGATCTGGGCCCGGCTGGCCCCGTCGATCGCCGCCGCCTCCTCCAGCTCCTTGGGCACCGCGGCGACGAAGCCGCGCAGCATCCACACCGCGAACGGCAGCGAAAAACCGAGGTACGTGAGGATCAGGCTGGGCAGGGTGTTGTAGAGCCCGAGCCGCTGGATCATCAGGAACAGCGGGATGACCAACGCCTCCAGCGGGATCATCTGCACCACCAGCAGCATGATCAGGAAGCTGGTCCGCAGCTTGAAACGGAACCGGGCCACCGCCGTCGCGGCGAGCAACGCCACCAGACCGCTGAGCACCACAGTGGAGACGGCAACCAGCGCGCTGTTGAGGAAGAAGTCGAGGAAGCTGACGCCGGGGATCAGGTTGCCGGTCAGGATCTCCCGGTAGTGCGCCAACGTCGGATGGGTCGGCACCGGCTGCGGGGTGGCCGAGAAGATCTCCCTGCTCGGCTTGAGCGAGGTGGAGATCATCCAGTAGACCGGGAACGCCGCGAAGAGCGCGACCAGCAGCCCGGCGCCGTTGAGGGCGATTTTCTTCACGACTCGTCCTCCTGCCTGAGCACCATCCGTACGTAGAAGCCGGTGACCACGAGCAGGATCAGCGTGAGGATCACCGCGATGGCCGCGCCGAGCCCGTACTTGGGCGGCGGGGAGAAGGCTTCGGCGTACGAGTAGATGGCGAGCATGAACGTCGGCCGGTCCTGGGTGCCGCCGGCCAGCACGAACTGCTGGGTGAAGACCTTGAAGTCCCAGATCGTGGAGAGCACGATCAGGATTCCGAAGACCGGGCGCAGCAACGGGAAGGTGATCTTCCAGAAGACCCGCCACGGGCTGGCCCCGTCCACCCGGGCCGCCTCGTGCAGCTCACTCGGCACGCTCTTGAGACCGGCCAGCACACTCACCGCGATGAACGGGAACGAATGCCAGACCACCACCAGGGTGAGGATGGCGAAGAAGAGCAGTGGCGAGTTGAACCAGCCGTAGCCGGTCCAGTCGCTGCGCCCGAACAGGCTGTTCGACAGCCCATCCGGCAGGGCGTTGAACAGCCACGTGACCAGGCCACTCGTGTCGTCGAAGATCCATTTCCAGACGATGGTGCCGGTCAGCGCCGGCGTGGCCCAGGCGAGCATCACGCAGCTGGCCACGAACGTCGCCATCTTGCGACCGAGCCGGTTGAGCAGCAGCCCCACCAGGGTGCCGAGCACCATGGTGAGCAGCACGTTGGCGGCGGCGAACAGAACCGTGTTGCGCAGCACTGTCAGGAAGAACGGGTCGGAGAGGATGTCGACGTAGTTGCCGAACCCCACCCACGGCCACTCCCGATCGCCGCGCAGTTGCCGGACGCTGTTCAGCCGGTAGAAGGACATCACCACCACCTGGCCGAGCGGCCAGAGCAGCAGCACCCCGATGATCAGCAGGGCGGGCAGGAGCAGCAGGTAGGGCAGGCGGTCCACCCGGCGACGCCGCCGCGCGGGGGTCTCCCGCGCGGCGGACGTCTCCGGCACCTCGGTCAGCGTGGTCACTTGGCGTTGAGGATGCTTTCCATCTCAGCGGCCGCGTCGGCGGTAGCCTTCTCGACCGTCTTCTGCCCCTTCATGACCGAGCTGTTCATCGCCTGGGTCACCGTCTTCGTCCGGCTGACCTCCACCCACTTCGGGGTGAGCGGCGTGAGCTTGGTGTTCTGCATCGTGGTGGCGAACGACGCCATCACCTTGTCGTTCGCGTACGCGTCACCGGAGACCAGGTCCTTGTAGACCGGGAAGAAGCCGAGGCTGCTCGCGAAGCTCTGCGCGTTCTTCTTGTTCAGCAGCACTGTCAGGTAGTCCCAGGCCAGGTCCTGCCGCTCACTGTCCTTCCAGATCGCCACGTCCGAGCCGCCCGCGAAACCGGGCGCCGCCTTGCCGTCCGGGCCGGGGATCGGGAACGTGCCCCAGACCTTCTCGATCTCGGGGTTGTCCTTCTTGATGGCGCCCTGCTGCCAGCTACCGGCGAAGGCCATCGCGGCCTTGCCGGTGGCGAACTGGGTACGCGCGTCGATCTCGTTCCAACCCGCCGCCGCCGGCGGGGCGACCTTGTGCACGGTCACCAGGTCGGTCCAGAACTTGACGGCCCGCTGCGCCTCGGGCGTGGTGTAGCCGGACTTCCAGGTGCCGCCCTGGTTGCTGGCGATCTCGCCGCCCGCGCCCCAGAGGAAGGAGTAGAAAGGCAGCTCGGAGTTGCCGGGCAGCGCGATGCCGTAGGTGCCCTTCTTCTTCGCCTGCACGGCCTTGGCCACCGTGACCAGGTCGTCCCAGGTCTTCGGGGGCTGCACGCCGGCCTCGGCGAACCAGTCGGTGCGGTAGTAGATGGCGCGCACACCCGCGTACCAGGGCACGCCGTACTGCTTGCCGTCGAGCTGAGCGTTGCGCACCAGGTCGGGCAGCAGATCCTTGCCGTCGGCCCAGCCGCCCATCCGACCACTCACGTCGGCGAGCGCCTCCTGGGCGGCCCAACCCTGAGTCTCGGTGTTGCCCAGCTCGGTGATGTCCGGTCCCTCGCCGCCGGCGAGCGCCGCCTGGAACTTCTTGGGCGCCTCCAGCCAGGGGATGTACTGCACCACCACGTCGGTGTCGGGGTGCTTCTGGCGGAACTCGGCCTCGACCCCGTCGAGGAAGGAGTTCTGCGCGTCTCCGCCCTCGCCCATCATCCAGACCGTGAGCTTGCTGTCGTCAGCCGCGTCGTCGCCGGAGCCTCCACAGCCGGTCAGCACCATCGCGGCCGAGGCCACCATGGCGGTGACCGGGGCCAGCCGCTTCCACCTGTTCACGCCACTTCTCCCCTCGCGCCGCCTGGAACTAACCTTCTCCGCCGCACCCTAGTACGGAGAATTCCTTTACGACAGTGGGCGGGGCTGGCCGAAGCGAGGCGACCGTACCGCAGCAGCCCGACGACCGGCACTCCAACATCCGGCCAAAGTCGGGCCTTCCAGCACGAAAGAGCGCCCGGCTCTCGGCCGGGCGCTCTTTCCAGTAGTGCTGTCCTACCAGTGGTGCTGTCTCGTCAGATGATGCCGGGTCGTTATCGGGTGACGCTGCGGCGGCGACCCACACCGGCCACCAGCGCGACAGCGATCGCCGCCACGACGACCTGCACCAGCAGCTCGCCCCAGTCGATGCCGCTCGTCTCGGTCGCGATGCCGATGGCCCGCGCCAGGACGGTGCCCAGCAGCGCGGCGCCGATGCCGATCAGTAGGTGCAGCCAGATCGGCATGTTCTGCCGACCCGGAACGACCAGGCGGCCGAGCGCGCCGACGATGAGACCAACAACGATCGCAGTGATGATGCCCCACACGGTGAGCTCCACGGCCACCCTCCTTCAAGAATGTCTGACACACGGTGCGTGTGCTTCCTGTCGTGACCGTTAATTGCCCTACCCACCCAAAATCCAAACCGACTCCACTCACCAAACGATCACGACTTGGCCAACAACGACACGTTCCACCGCAGCCCAACCAACCACCCCGCCCACCCGGCCAGCCGGCAGTCGGGCAGCCGGGCAGCCGGGCAGCCGGGCAGCCGGGCCATGATCAACTCGGGTTCCTTGAAACTGCGGTGTCCAGGTGCGGGGATACCCCGACTTCATGAAATCCGAGTGGATCATGTCGGTCCGTGCGGGTTGCGCGCCGCGCCGTATCCGACGGAGGCGGATGGCGTCGTTCAACCGGAGCTGACAAGAGATCTTGGACAGTTTCCGTTCCGTGCCAACGGAAACTGTCCAAGATCTCTCGAGGCGCGGAGGCGAGATGGATTTTGTGGGGTTAGTGGCGGTGGCTGTGCGGCGATACAACACCCAGGACACCTCGGCTTCACCAAACAGAGACGATCACTGTGGTCCAGTCCGCCGGGGATCTCCAACAGGGGCCGCAGACCTCGGACGGGCGCCACCGCAGACCTCAGGCTCCAATCGGCAGGCCTCGGACCGCACCACGGCAAACCACAGACCGCACTACGCCAAACCGCCGACCGCACCACGGCACAGCGCCGACCGCATGACTGGCAAACCTCGAGTCCCATGCCAGCGAGGTCGGACGCGAGGCCCACCCGACGGACGGAGCACAGCAACGCCGCCGCAGCGCACGGAAGCGGCGCCGCCCGCCACGACGAGCGGAACAACAGCGACGCCCGCCACGACGGACAGAACCCGGCGACGCCCGCCACGACGGGCGGAACGCCGATGGGCGCCCGACCTGTCGGCCGGGCGCCCATCTGAGGTGTCGCAGTAGTAAGGGTTGGTGCCGTGGTGTTACCGGGTTACCCGGCGGCGGCCACCCACACCGGCCACCAGCGCGACGGCGATCGCAGCCACGACGACCTGCACCAGCAGCTCGCCCCAGTCGATGCCGCTCGTCTCGGTCGCGATGCCGATGGCCCGCGCCAGGACGGTGCCCAGCAGGGCCGCGCCGATGCCGATCAGCATGTGCAGCCAGATCGGCATGTTCTGCCGGCCCGGGACGACCAGACGGCCGAGCGCGCCGACGATGAGACCAACAACGATCGCAGTGATGATGCCCCACACGGTGAACTCCACGGTCGCCCTCCTTAAAAGAATGTCTGACACACGAGGCGTGTGCTTCCTGTCGTGACGGCTAAGTGCCCGACCCACCGAAAGCCCAAACCGACTCACCTCAATCGACAACGCCATTCGTCGATGTTTAGGAGGTGCGTCGGTTGACGCGTGAGTACGTCCACACAGGTAGGAGCCCATCTCGTCGACCAGCCGGCCCCACCACAGCGACAGAAAAGTTTTCCGCACCCAACGGCCACACTCCTCGCGCCGGCGCACTCAGCCGGCAATCTCGGCCCAACAGACCCGGCGGGGCAGGGTGGGCGAGGCAGAGCGCCCGAGTCGCGCCAGGCGAGCCCGCGCCAATCTTCGCTGCACAAGACGTTCGCGCACGCTGATGACCGGAGGCACCAGGACGAGCAAGCCAACCGGACGAGCAAGACACCCGGGCCAGCAAGACACCCGGGCATGCAAGAAAAATGTGAGGCGCCAGGAAACGCGTACGCGCCCGGGTGCGAGTGGCACCCGGGCGCGTACGGCGGCGTGAACTACTTCTTGCCGGCGGCCTTGCCGTCGCCGGAGTCGGAGGAGAGGGCGGCGATGAAGGCCTCCTGCGGCACCTCGACCCGGCCGACCATCTTCATCCGCTTCTTGCCTTCCTTCTGCTTCTCCAGCAGCTTGCGCTTACGGCTGATGTCGCCGCCGTAGCACTTGGCGAGCACGTCCTTGCGGATCGCCCGGATGGTCTCCCGGGCGATGACCCGGCTGCCGATGGCCGCTTGGATCGGTACCTCGAACTGCTGGCGCGGGATCAGGGTGCGCAGCTTGGCGGCGATGGTGACGCCGTAGTTGTACGCCTTGTCCTTGTGCACGATGGCGCTGAACGCGTCCACCGGCTCGCCGTGCAGGAGGATGTCCACCTTGACCAGGTCGGAGGCCTGCTCGCCGGAGGGCTCGTAGTCGAGTGAGGCGTAGCCCTTGGTACGGCTCTTCAGCTGGTCGAAGAAGTCGTAGATGATCTCCGCCAGGGGCAGCGTGTAGCGCAGCTCCACCCGGTCGGCGGAGAGGTAGTCCATGCCCAGCAGGGTGCCGCGCCGGCCCTGGCAGAGTTCCATGACGGCGCCCACGTAGTCGTTGGGCGTCAGCACTGTGGCCCGGACCACCGGCTCGTACACCTCGGCGATCTTGCCGGTGGGGTACTCGCTCGGGTTGGTGACGACGATCTCCTCGCCGTCGTCCGTGATCGCCCGGTAGACGACGTTGGGCGCGGTGGAGATGAGGTCGAGGTTGTACTCGCGCTCCAACCGCTCCCGGATGATCTCCAGGTGGAGCAGGCCGAGGAAGCCGCAGCGGAAGCCGAACCCGAGCGCGCCGGAGGTCTCCGGCTCGTAGTCCAGCGCGGCGTCGTTGAGCTTGAGCTTGTCCAACGCCTCACGCAGGTTGGGGTAGTCGGACCCGTCGATCGGGTAGAGGCCGGAGTAGACCATCGGCTTCGGGTCCTTGTAGCCACCCAACGCCTCGGCCGCCGGTCGGCTGTTGATGGTCACCGTGTCACCGACCCGGGACTGCCGGACGTCCTTCACACCGGTGATCAGGTAGCCGACCTCGCCGACGCCGAGCGCCTCGGCCTTGACCATCTCGGGTGAGATGACGCCGATCTCCAGCAACTCGTGCACCGCGCCGGTGGACATCATCTTGATCCGGTCGCGGGCGCTGATCCGGCCGTCGATGACCCGGACGTACGTGACGACACCGCGGTAGACGTCGTACACCGAATCGAAGATCATCGCCCGGGCGGGCGCCGCGGCGTCACCGACCGGTGGGACGAACTGCCGGACGATCTCGTCGAGCAGGTACGGAACGCCCTCGCCGGTCTTGCCGGAGACCCGGATGCAGTCGGCGGGATCACCGCCGATCAGGTGGGCCAACTCCTCGGCGTACTTCTCCGGCTGCGCCGCCGGCAGGTCGATCTTGTTGAGCACGGGGATGATGCGCAGGTCGTTCTCGAGAGCCAGGTAGAGGTTGGCCAGGGTCTGCGCCTCGATGCCCTGCGCGGCGTCGACCAGCAGCACGGCACCCTCGCAGGCGGCCAACGACCGGGACACCTCGTAGGTGAAGTCCACGTGCCCCGGGGTGTCGATCATGTTGAGCACCGCTTGCTCACCAGCCCGCTCACCCTCGCGGATGGTCCACGGCATGCGGACCGCCTGGCTCTTGATGGTGATGCCGCGCTCGCGCTCGATGTCCATCCGGTCCAGGTACTGCGCGCGCATCTGCCGCGGGTCGACCACGCCGGTGAGCTGCAACATCCGGTCGGCCAGGGTCGACTTCCCGTGGTCGATGTGGGCGATGATGCCGAAGTTCCGGATGCGACCGGGGTCGGTGGCACCAGGGGCGTTCGCGCCGGGATCGAGCTTCGGTGGCACAGCGGTCCGTTCTGGTCGGCTGACGTGAACAGGCCGGCGCGCCGCCGACCCCCTCTATGTTCCCACGCCGCCGGGGTGCGCCCACTGCGCGGGCGATGCAACGGCCCGAGGACCCCTCACTCCATCGGCGGCTCGACGAAGAGCGCGGCCAGCCGGGGCAGCCGGCGACGCGCCTCGTCCTCGTCGTCGAAGTCCCAGAAGTCGTTGAGATCGGGCGTCCGCACCGGGTCGCGGTCCGCCGGCAGCTCGGTCGCGGTGGCCTTGCGGTACGCGTCCCACGGCACCGAGAGCATCTGCTCAGCGGAGAACTCCTCGCCGCTGAGCGAGGCCGCCCGCACCTGGGGCAGTTCGGCCAGCGAGTCCGGTTCGGCGACCGCGCGGGCGAAGACCGCCCGCCCCTGAGCCATCAGCCAGCCCCGGAAGTGTTCGAAGCCGTCGGCCGAGGCACCACCGTTGATCAGGTACGCCGCGCCCCACAGATCCGCCTTGTGCGAGGCGGCCAGCACCCGCGTCTGGTGTCGCGCGTACCCGATGATGTCCTCCGGGTCGCGCTCGGCGAGCAACGCCACGGCCCGCGCGGCGACCGGGCCGGGCTCACCACCGCCGCCGGCCCGCGCCTCGTCGATCAGCTGCCAGAAGTCCTCGGTCCTCATGACTTGGCAGTCTGGCAGTGTCGCCGTGCGTCGCGCACGTACCCCGGGGCAGCATGGTGGGGTGTCCCCTCCCCCGCTGCCGCCGGTGCCGTACCACGCGAGCGCCCTGCGCCCGTCGTGGCCGGCGTTGCCGGCGGCGCTGCGGGCCGCGGTCGCCGAACGGCTCGGCGCGCCGGTGGTCACCGCGCGGGTCGCGGGCGCGGGCTTCACCCGCGGGTTCGCCGCGGTGCTCGACACCGCCGACGGTGGTCGGGCCTTCGTCAAGGCCGCACCCGCCGCCGAACAACCGCATCTGGTCGACTGGTACGCCCGAGAGGCCGCGATCCTCGACCGGCTGCCGGCCGACCTGAACGCGCCCCGCCCCCGGTGGACCCTCTCCGCGGCCGGCTGGTTCGTGCTCTGCACCGACGCGGTCGACGGGCACACCCCGCACCTGCCCTGGATGCCCGCCGAGTTGGACGCCACCCTCGCCGGGTACGCGCAGGTCGCCGCCGCCCTGGCCTACCCGCCGGCCGAGTTGACAGCGCTCGGCCTGCCGCGCCTGGCCGACCTGGCCCGGTCGGACATCCTCTGGTGGGAGGAGGTCGCCGCCGGTCGGGAGCCGACCCCACCACTGCCCGCGCCGCTGCTCGACCGGCTGCCCGAGCTGGTGGAGTTGGAATCCCTCCTCCCCCGGTACGCGGCCGGCGCGACCGGCCTGATCCACGGCGACCTGCGGGTCGACAACGTGCTGATCGGCCCGGACGGCCGAGCCTGGTTCTGCGACTGGACCTGGGTCTGCTCCGGGCCGGCCTGGTTCGACCTGGCCGGCCTGCTGCTCACCGCGTATGCCAGCGGGCTGGACGCGGACCGGCTCTTCGCCGCGCACCCGGCCACCGCCGGCGCGCCCCCGGACGCGCTGGACGCGACCCTGGCCGCGTTGGCCGGCTACTACCTCACCGGAGCTGCGGCGGCACCGCCGACGGCCTCGCCGCACCTGCCCGCCCACCAGCGGTGGAGCGGCGAGCAGTCGCTCGACTGGCTGGCCCGCCGCCAGGGCTGGCGGTGACGCGAACCCGCCTGGACTCCCGGCGACGCGAACCGGCCTGCCGCCGGGCCGGCGGTGAGCCGCCGCCGTGTTCGAGGGCGTAACCTGGTCCCCGACGGGCCGGGTCCGTCCGCGCGAAGGCCGAGCCGTTTTGGCTCGTCCCCGGCGACCTGGTAACCTGGCTCTTCGCGCAGCGATGACGCACGTTCGTCATCACGCGCAATAAGCTGACCAACCCGAGCTATCAAGACGAGGCTGTCGCGTGGCGAACATCAAGTCCCAGATCAAGCGCAACCGGCAGAACGAGAAGGCCCGGCTGCGCAACAAGTCGGTCAAGTCGTCGCTGAAGACCGCCGTCCGGAAGTTCCACGAGGCTGCCGAGGCCGGTGACGTCGAGAAGGCGACCGCGCTCATGCTGGACGCCTCGCGCAAGCTGGACAAGGCCGTCAGCAAGGGCGTGATCCACTCCAACCAGGCCGCGAACCGCAAGTCCGCGATCGCGAAGCGCGTGGTGTCGCTCTCCGCCTGACGACTTCACCGTCAGACTGATTCGGAAAACCCCGGGCCCCAGGCCCGGGGTTTCCGTGTGTCCAGAGGCCGGCAGTGTTATCCGCGCAGGCCGTTCTGTGCCCGGCCCCGACGAGGTCGGCGCTCAGTCTGACGGGTTGGCCCGTCGGGGCGGTGGCACCGGGTCGGCGGTGATCACCACGCCGGGAAGGCTGTGCGAGACCCACTCCACCCGGGCTCGGCCGACCACCGGTTCCATCTGCCGGCGAAACCGATCCCGTTCCTGCTCGGGCACGAGCGCGGCGGAGCGGACCACGATCGCGGCCACCATGTCGTTGAGCTTCACCATGGCGGCCACCACGACCGGCAGCACCAGCACCGCCCACCAGCTGACCAACTCGGCGAGGGCGAGCAGCACCGCCAGGGCGATGGCACCCTCGAAGAAGAGGAAGCACAGCACGCCGCCGGGGTTGACGAACCGCAGGCCGAGGAGCCGGGCGTAGAGCGGTCGGTAACGCGCCTCGTCCACGGGAATGGTGGCCCACGCTGGGCGGTTCGCCCCCGTCACCTGGTGCTGCCCTGCCGGGCCGCCGCGACCGAGAAGACCGCACGCTCCAGGGCGTACGCCCTGTCGTCGGAGCCGCCCTTGACGGCCGCGTTGCACGCGGCGGCGACCTGCATCGCCCGGACCAGGCCCTCCGGCGTCCAGCCCCGCCCCTGCCGCTGCGCCCGCTCGATCTTCCAGGCGGGCATTCCGAGGCTGCTGGCGAGCTGGTACGGGCTACCCCGCCCGGCCGACGCCACCCGGGCCACCGTGCGCACCCCGTCGGCCAGGGCGTCGGCGATGGGCACCGGATCGACCCCGACGTGCAGGGCCCAGCGCAGTGCCTCGAGCGCCGCCGGCACGTCGCCGACCATCGTGGCGTCCGCCACCGTGAAACCGGTCACCTCGACCCGGCCCCGGTAGTAACGGGAGACCGCCTCGGCGCTGATCCGCCCATCGGTGTCGGCGACCAGTTGAGAGCAGGCGGCGGCCAGCTCACGCAGGTCGTTGCCGACCGCCGCGATGAGCGCCTCGGCGGCGTCGTCGGTGCACTTTCCGCCGGCCCGGCGGATCTCGTCGCGGACGAAGGCCACCCGGTCGCGGTGCCCCTTGAGCTTGGCGGCCGGGACCACAGTCGCGCCGGCCGCCCGTAGACCGTCGGCGAACGCCTTGCCCTTGGCGCCGCCCAGGTGCAGCACCAGCAGCTGCACCTCCGGGTCGGGATTCTTGGCGTACGCCAACAGCGCGGCGACCAGGTCCTTGCGGGCGTCCTGGCCGGAACGCAGGATCAGCAGCCGCCGCCCGCCGAACAGCGAGGGGCTGAGCATCTCGGCGACCTCACCGACGGTCAGCGCACTGGCCTGGTACTCGCGGACGTCCACCTCGGGGTCGACACTGCGAACCTTCGCGACAGCTTCGGTGACCGCGCGCGTGGCGAGCAGTTCCTCGTCACCGAGGACGAGCAGAATGGGGGCGAGGCTGGCGGGGGTCACGCCGCCCATATTCGCACGGCCTGCGGCGGGATCGTGCCTGCTCATTCGCTGCTTGATCGGCGCAGCCCGCACACAGCGCAAATCCAGACATCCAACTCAATTCCCCGCTTAATCCGCAAGTCACCCGATTATTCGGAAGCCCGTTCTTGATTCACACGGGGGTCACGGAAAGCGCGGTCTTGGACCGCCGCTACACCCCGAGGTCAGCGATCCCGAGTCGATCAGCGGCCGGACGGACAGCGCGGGTCCGGCCGCCGGCCCGGGGTCAGGGCTGCCGGCCCGGGGTCAGGGCTGCTGGCCGGCGGGCACACCTCGTCGGGCTACCGCCAGACCGCCGCCCGTTCGGACCGCCGCCACGTCGCCGTCCGTGTCGGTGCGCAGCACCCGCACGCCGCCCCGGCCCAGGTGGGCGAGCAGCCCCGGACTCGGGTGCCCGTAGGTGTTGCCGGTGCCCACCGGCACGAGCGCCACCGTCGGCCGCACCGCGTCGAGGAAGCTCCGGTCCTGGTACGCCGATCCGTGGTGCGCGACCTTCAACACGTCAGCTCGTAACTGGCCGGGGGCCGCCCGCGCCACCATCGCGTGCTGCTCCTCGGTCTCCGCGTCACCGGCCAGCAGGATCCGCACCCCGGCCACCGTGGCGCGCAGCACCAGCGAGTTGTTGTTCGGGTCGGACCTGGTCCCGGCCAGTGGGTACGGCGGGCCGAGCACCAGCAGGTCGACCCCGCCCACGGGGTGCCGAGCTCCGGCAACTGTGGTCAGCAGCGCGGCCCGCCCGCCGGTGGCCGCCGCCCGAACCAGGTCCCGTCCGCTCTCCGGGTCGGTGGACGAAGGCGTCAGCACGGCACCCACCCGCCGCCCCCGGAACACCCCGGCCACTCCGCCCACGTGGTCCGCGTGGAAGTGACTGATCACCAGCAGAGGCACCTCCCGTACGCCGAGCCGACGCAGGCAGCCGTCCACCGGACCCGGCTCCGGCCCGGCGTCCACCACCACGGCCCGACCGGGGTCGACCGGGAGCACCAGGGCGTCGCCCTGCCCCACCGCGCAGGCCACCACCACCCACCCCGCGGGCGGCCAGCCGGCGGCCAGCAGCCGAACCGGCAGGGCACCCAGCAGGGCGGCTACCCCAACCACCGCCACCAGCCGGCGTACGAGTGGCTGGCGCACCGCGATCAGCAGCGCGACGGTCAGCCCGGTCAGCAGCAGGGCACCGGGCACCCCACCCGGCCACGCAAGGGTGCCACCTGGCAGTCGAGCACCCTGACGGGCGATGACCACCAGCCACCAGGCCGGCCAACTCGCCAGCCACGCGACGAACTCGGCGCCGGCCGGCCAGATCGGCGACATCATTGCCGCCAGCACGCCCAGCACTGTCGCCGGCGCGATGGCCGGCACCGCCAGCAGGTTCGCCGGCACCGCCACCAGGCTCACCGTGCCGGAGATCCCGGCGACGACCGGGCCGCAGGCAAGTTGGGCAGCCGCCGGCACGGCCAGCGCTTCGGCCAGCCCGGGCGGAACGCCTCGCCGACGCAACCCGTCCCGCCAACGCGGCGCGAGCAGCAGCAGGCCACCGGTGGCCAGCACGGAGAGGGCGAACCCTGGGTCCCCGGCCAACTCGGGGTCGACGAGCACCAGCACGGTCACGGCGGCGGCCAGCGCGGGCAGCGCCGCCCGGGGTCGACCGGCGGCGAGCGCGGCGAGCCCGATCGCTCCCATCGTGGCTGCCCGTACGACGCTCGGCGACGGCCGGACCAGGATGACGAAGCCCACCAGTGCCACCCCACACAGCGCGGCGGCGAGCCATGGGCCAGCTCGCGACCACCGGGCCAGCAACAACACCGCACCCACCACGATCGCGACGTTGGAGCCGGAGACCGCATTGAGGTGGGTCATCCCGGTGGCCTGGAAGTCCGCCTCGACGGCGGGTGGCAGGCGGCTGGTGTCGCCCACCACCAGACCGGGCAGCAGCCCACCGGGGTCGTCGGGCAGCGGCGCGCAGGCCCGTTGCAGGCCGGTACGCAGTGTCCCAGCGGCGCGCTGCGCCCAGGACGGCGCGCCGTGCCGTTTCGGTGGGTCGTTGGTGCTGAGCACCGCCGCGGTGAGATCGCCGCCGCGCGGAACGCCGAGTCGGCCGTCGACGGTGAGGCGCTGCCCGGGGAGCAGGCCCCGCCACGCCGGGTCGGTTGCCAGGACGAGCAGCCGCACCGACGCGTGGATCCGTCGACCATCCGGGCCGGTGAGCCGGACCAACTCGGACGACACCAGCAGCATCTCCGGCCGCCCGCCGCCCCGGATCGGGCGCGGATCGTCCCGGACGACCAGGTCGGCGGTGACCGGAGCGCGTTGCTCGGCGAGGGCACGGATCAGCGGCGCGTCGCGAACGGCGAGCCGGGCGGCGGTGGCCGCACCACCGCACACCACTCCGAGGCCGACCGCCACTGCCACCCACCCGTAGCGCCGCACCACGGCTCGGGGACGGCCGAGGCGGCGGAGCAGGTGCCCAGCACCTGTCGCCGTCAGACCGGCCGCCGTGCCGGCCACCAGCAGCGTGGCACGGCTGCCAAGGTGCAGGCCGGCGAGCGCGGTGAGCCAGGCCGCCACGGCGAGCCCAGCCAGTCGCAGATCCGGCGGCCCGGGCTGAGCCCCGTCGACCGGTGGGTCAGCGGTTACGGAGAACCCGCTCACACCGTCACCAGGTCCTTGAGCTGCTCGTAGCGGGCATCGCCGATCCCGTCGACCTGGCGTAGGTCGCCAACGGACTTGAACCCGCCGTGCTGGTCTCGGTGGGTGAGGATCCGTTGGGCGAGCACCGGCCCCACCCCGGGCAGCGCGTCGAGCTGCGCCAGCGTCGCGGTGTTGAGGTTCAGCGGACCGGTGACGGGAGCCGCACCGCCCGCCGCAGGCCCGGCCGCACCGCCCGGCACCGGCGGTGGCGTCACCCCGACCACGATCAGCTCGCCATCGGTGACCTTGCGGGCGGGGTTGAGCAGCGCCACGTCGACCCCCGGGAGCGCGCCGCCGGCCGCCTGCACCGCGTCCGCGAGACGGGACCCGGCCGGCAGGCGTACCAAACCGGGTTTTCGGACCTTGCCCGCGACCGCCACCACCAACTCGGCGGAGCTGGACACGCTCGGGTCACCCACCGGCGCGGCCGACGCGGTCTCGCTGGCCAGCGGGGCGACCGGCTCCGACCGCGGCCGGGCCTGCCAGGCCCAACCTGCCGCACCCACTACCACCACCACGGCGACCACCGCCAACGCCCGCACACCTCGCCGCCCCGGGTCGAACGCCCCCGGCCCGGGCAACCGTGCCTCGGGTGGGAGCGCGAGGCCGTCCGACCCCGACTCCGCTACCAACGCGGCGGACCGGGGCAGCGCATCCGCGGGCGGCGCGCCGACCAGGGACGACGGGGGTACGCCCACGAGCGGCGCCCCCGGCCGGGGCGGCGGTGCGGCAGCCGCCTCCGTCAGCCGGCGCAGGCGCTGGCGTACCTCTGTCTCCTCGTCGTGCGACACAGCGCGACGCTATGGCGACGGCCGGGACGGTGGCAGGTGCCGACGCCGCCCTGTGGACAACCACTGCCACTGTGGACAACGCCCTGATCATGCGCCGATCTGCTATGCGCGCTCGACAGCAGGGCTGACGGCCGGTGGGGCAACCGCGCCCGACCGGCCGACGGGCCTGCTACAGGTACGGCCGGGTGATGATCTCGATGGCGTGGCCCGCCGGGTCGAAGAAGTAGAAGCCCCGCCCGCCGTGCTCGGTGTTGGTCTCCCTTTCCCGCTTCAACTGCGGGTCGGCCCAGTACGTGATGCCGCGCCCCTCGACGAACGTCAGGCACCGCACGAACAGCTCGTCGTCGACGAGGAACGCGTAGTGCTGCATCTGGATGTCCACCGGCGGTTCGGCGAACTGGAGCAGCACCCCCTCGTCCAGTTGGACGTTGGCGAACGGTCCCCACGAAGGCGCCTCCGGCAGCTCGAACAGCTCCCGGTAGAACGCGGCCGAGGCGCTCTTGTCCTTGCTGGCGATGATGGTGTGGTTGAACGTGACTGTCATCGGTACCGTCTTCTTCCCGGTCGATCCGAAGACCCGACCGGAGGCCCACAGCCTTCACCCAGCCACGCAGATGACAAAACCCCGAGGGCACCGGCGCCCCGGATCCCGCACGAGAGACGCGTACATCGCATCGATCTCGGCGTGGTGGCTGAAGTAGCCAGAACCTCCGGGGGGTAGGCCCATCTGGGGCGCGCACGGAGGCTAACACAGCGGCGCGGGCAGGATCATTCACCGCTTCTGGAGCATGATCGAGGCGACTTCCGCCATGACCGCCAACGCCCAATCGAGTTGTCGGCACTCGCTCCGTCCTTGGCACTCCATGCATCCGCCCGTCCGCCACGGCCGGTCGAGCGCCCGGGTCCAATGAGCATCCAGCACCCGCGTGGCCATGAACAGCTCCG
This sequence comes from Micromonospora sp. NPDC048986, assembly GCF_040649335.1. Classification (NCBI taxonomy): domain Bacteria; kingdom Bacillati; phylum Actinomycetota; class Actinomycetes; order Micromonosporales; family Micromonosporaceae; genus Micromonospora; species Micromonospora sp. NPDC048986. The sequence continues at coordinate 46,739 of NZ_JBEZFJ010000008.1, read as the reverse complement.
TCGCCGTGGACACCGGTTCATCGATTGGCATGTTCGGCGCCTCCGCGTGATCCGAAGTAGCCCGCCCTGGGGGCCGAAGCCTTGCGAGGCGCTCCCTCAGGGCGGGAGACCGGATACCTCGGGAGTGCTGAAGTCCAGGAGCACCCGGTCACTGTCTCACTGTATCCACTGTCTCAGTGTAGTCAAGTTCTCACTATCTCCACTTTGCTGCGTTGCCGCCTTGTCTCGATCGCACCCGTACTGGAAACATGATCTCCGCTGAAGTCCGGGAGAGCCGCTCATGCCGACGAGACCACCGCACTACCGCCGCGTGGCGGACGACATCGAGCAGAAGATCCGCTCAGGCGAATACTCGCCTGGCCAACAACTGCCGTCGGTGTCCGAGATCGGCGAGCTCTACAACGTGGCACGCTCCACGGCCTATCGAGCCGTCAAGGAACTGCACGAGCGGAACCTGATCTACGGTCAGCAGGGGCAGGGCGTCTTCGTCGCCGACAGCTAGCGTCGATCGCGACATCCGCGCGTACGGGCGGTCAGCGGGCCTCTGGGTCGAGGCCGAGTACGGCCCGTCCGCCGTCCACCGGCAGCGTCACCCCGTTGACGAAGCTCGCCGCGGGCGACAGCAGGTACGCGACCGCCTCGGCCACCTCCTCGGCCCGCCCGATGCGGCCCACCGGGTGCAGCCGGGTCAGCTCGGCGTCGATCCACTGGGCCTGGGTGGGCTCCTGCGTGGCGAGGAATTCGGCGTGCCGTTCGGTGGCGATCGAGCCGAGCGCTACCGCGTTGGCCCGGATGCCGTGCCGGCCGTACTCGACGGCCAATGCCCGGGTCAGCCCTTCCACGGCGGCCTTCGCCGTCGCGTACGGCAGGGCACCGGACACCGGTCGACGGGCCTGGTGCGACGAGAGGTTGACGATCGCGCCGCCGGCGGCGCGGGCCAGGAAGCGGCGGACGGCGACCGCGGCGCCGACCACGGCTGGGCGCAGGTTCAACCCGATCAGCTCCAGCACTGTGTCGGCCGATGCGGAGTGCAGTGTGGCGTCGCGGAACACCGCCGCGTTGTTCACCCAGCCGGTCATCGGTGCGGCGCGGTCCGCCAGCTCGGCGGCGCGCTCGGCCACCTGTTCGTCGGCCGCGTCGCCGACCACCGCGACGAGCCGATCGGCGGCCGGATGGTCGGTCAACCAGTCGACCGCGTCGGCGTCGCGTTCCAGTACGACGATGGTGGCGCCGGTCGCCACCAGCCGTTCCACCACGGCCCGGCCGACACCGCGACCGCCTCCGGTCACCACGCACGACGTGTGCACGGCTCAGCCCTCCGGTCGGCGGTGGACGACCACGCAGGCCAGGCCCGGTCCGGCGTGCGCGGCGACGACGGCACCCGCCTCGGAGACGTACGTGTCGTGCAGCCGGTCACCGAACCGCTCGGTCAGCGCGGCGCGCAGCGCCTCGGCCCGTTGCGGCGCGGCAAGGTGGTGCACCCCGAGATCGACGTCGTCGCCGTCGGCCGACTCGACGGCCAGGTCCACGAGACGGGCCACGCCCCGGCTGGCGGTGCGGACCTTCTCTCGCAGCACTATCGCCCCGTCCGGCATGTGCATGATCGGCTTGACGGACAGCGCGGTGCCGAGCAACGCCTCGGCCGCGTTGATCCGGCCACCCCGGCGAAGGAACTCCAGCGTGTCGACGTAGAACCAGACTGTGGTGCGGGCGATGGCGGCGAGCGCCGCGTCGCGTACCGCGGCAAGGTCGGCGCCGCCCTCGGCGGCGGTGGCGGCGGCGATGGCCGGAAAGCCCAGCCCCATGCCCGCCGAGCGGCTGTCCACGACCTCGACCCGGCCATCCAGGTCGGCGGCGGCGAGCCGGGCGGCCTCCACGGTGCCGGACAGCGCGGCGGAGATGTGCACCGAGACGATCCCGTCGGCGCCGGCGTCGAGCAGTCGACGGTATGTCCGGGCGAACTGCTCGGGGGCCGGGCGGGAGGTGGTCGCGGTGACCCGGCGGGCGCTCAGCGCCACTGTCGCGTCGGCCGGCTGGGTCTCCACCCCCTCCAGCCCTTCCGCGCCGTTGAGCACGACGGTCAACGGCACGACGGTCAGCCGGTGCGCCTGCACCAGCTCGGGCGGAAGGTAGGCGGTGGAGTCGATGACAACCGCGACGGGCATGCCCGGCACGCTAGCCGATCGAGGGCGCTAACGCCGAGGCGCGAGTGCTCAGACCGCGTCGACGGCGACCGGGGCGGTGATCAGGCCGACGTTGTGCGCCCGCAACTGCCAGCCACTGACGTCCTGCGGACGCCCGATGTCAGGTGCACGGTCGTCGTGCCGTAGCTCACTCCAGTGGCAGTTGGCCAACGAGCCGATGGAGCGCAGCACACCGGCGTCCCAACCGAGCAGGTGACCGATGCCCTGCCGGGAGCCACCGCCGTGAGTGGCGATCACCACGGTGCCGCCGGCTGCCGCCTCGGCCGCTTCCAGCAGCGCCGCGCCGACGCGCACGCCGAGGTCGTGCAGGGGCTCCAGATCCGCGCCCGGGTCCGGGTCGCCGGCCCGCCAGCGCGCGTACTCGTCGGGAAATCGCTCGGCGACCTCGGTGAGGTGCAGACCCTGCCACTTGCCGAAGTGCCGCTCGCGCAGCCGGGCGTCGGTGCGGACCGGCAGGCCCGTCAGCGCGGCGAGCGCGGCGGCGGTCTCCGCGGCGCGGCTCAGGTCGCTGGCCACGATGGCGTCGGGCCGCAGCGCCGCGAGCAACGGCGCGGCGGCGCGGGCCTGGTCGCGCCCCAGCTCGTTGAGGGGTACGTCGGTCTGCCCCTGGACACGGTTGGCGGCGTTCCAGTCGGTGTTGCCGTGCCGCCAGACGATCAGTCGGGTCATTCGGCGGCGACGGACCCGCTGGCGTCGGCCTCGACCAGGTCGCGATCGACGAACGGGATGGTGGGGCAGTCCTTCCAGAGGCGGTCGAGCCCGTAGAACTCGCGCTCCTCGGTGTGCTGGACGTGCACCACGACGTCGACGTAGTCGAGCAGCACCCAACGGCCACCACGCTCGCCCTCGCGCCGCACCGGCTTCGCCTTCTCCGGCAGCTCCAGCAGGCTCTCCTCGATGGCGTCGACGATGGCCAGCACCTGACGCTCGTTGGGGGCGGCGGCGAGCACGAACGCGTCGGTGATGGCGAGCTGGTCGCCGACGTCGATGATCGTGATGTCCTGCGCCTTCTTGTCGGCGGCGGCCTGGGCGGCCGCGATAGCCAGCTCGTGAGCGCGTTCGGAAACTGTCACCGTTCTCCTTCGATCAAGCGTGCGATCCTCCAAGCGTCTCATACCCGCCGGCACTCCGATCGTCCAGTTTCGGTCGGTTAACGCCACGAACCTGGGCATAACGGGTGCACTCAGCGCTGATACAGGCTCCGCTTGGCGATGTACTGCACCACACCGTCGGGCACCAGGTACCAGACCGGCTCGCCTCGGGCGACCCGAGCGCGACAATCGGTCGACGAGATGGACATCGCGGGCACCTGGATCAGGCTGACGGTGTCCGCCGGCAGGTGCTTGTCGCTCAGCGGGAAACCGGGCCGGGTCACGCCGATGAAATGGGCCAACTCGAAGATCTCGTCCAGGTCCTTCCAGGACAGGATGCGCTGCAGGGCGTCCGCGCCGGTGATGAAGAACAACTGCACCTTCGGGCCGTACTCGGCCTGAAGGTCACGCAGCGTGTCGACGGTGTAGGTCGGCCCACTACGGTCGATGTCGACCCGGCTGACCTGGAAGCGGGGGTTGGAGGCGGTGGCGATCACTGTCATCAGGTACCGGTCCTCGGCCGGGCTGACCGGCTCGTCAGCCTTCTGCCACGGCTGACCGGTGGGGACGAAGACCACCTCGTCCAGGCCGAACCGGTCCGCCACCTCGCTGGCCGCGACGAGGTGCCCGTGGTGGATCGGGTCGAAGGTGCCACCCATGATCCCGATCCGCCGGATATCTTCCTCCACCCAGTGATCGTAGGCCGAGCGTCGTGGCCGACCGTCCCGGCCCGGCACCGCCGTCCGTCACCCCACTCAGGGGTCGCCACGTTCCACACGTCGGCGTATATTCGTTGACGAGTAACCGTTGACGAGCGAGGAGGGTCATCGTGCCGAAGCGGCGCAAGGTCGGCAACCTGCTGGCGCTGGCCGTGCTGTCCGCCCTGGTCCAGCGGCCGATGCACCCCTACGAGATCGCCACCGCACTGCGGGCCTGGGGCAAGGACCAGGACATGGAGTTCAAGTGGGGGTCCTTCTACACGGTGATCGGCAACCTGGACAAACACCACCTCATTGCGGCAGTGGAAAACGTGCGCGAGGGCCGACGCCCGGAACGCACCGTCTACCGGATCACCGACGCGGGGCGGGCGGAGCTGGTCGACTGGGCCCGCGAGCTGGTCTCCACCCCGATGGCGGAGCATCCCCGTTTCCGGGCCGGGTTGTCGGTGCTCGCCGCGCTGCACCCCGACGAGGCCACCGGCCTGCTGCGGCAACGACTCGACCTGCTGGAGACCGCGATCCGCCAGGACCGCGAGACGCTCGACACGCACCTGCGGGAGATCCCGCGACTGTTCCTGGTGGAGTCGGAGTACGACCTCGCCATCCGGGACGCCGAAGCCGCCTGGCTGCGGGCACTGCTCGCGGAGCTGACCTCGGGGAGCTACCCCGGGCTGGACACCTGGCGGGCCTTCCACGAGACCGGCGAGATGCCTGCCGAACTGACCGAGTTGGCCGCGAGAGGCAGCACCCCGACGGCCAGCTCCGACACCCCGACCACCGACAACCCGGAGGCCAACCCCGACAGCGCCGAACGCCCCGACAGCTTCAGCCGGAGAGCCGACACCACCGGCTGACGAGCGGCCCCGGCGAGGTGCGCCAACACCTCACCGGGGCCCTGACCCCGAACCGACGCCTGGGAAGGCACCCGGCCCGAAGCGGCAACCACGAGGATAACCGGGCTCCCTCCCAGGTCCGCGCGCCCGCGCACGGACGACCAAACCAGGGAGAGAGAGCATGACCACGGTACGAACGGCCATCGTCATCGGCGGTGGCATCGCCGGGCCGGTGACAGCGCTCGCGCTGCGCCGCGCCGGCATCACCGCAACCGTCTACGAGGCGTACCCGACCACTGCCAGCGGCATCGGCGGAACCCTCGCCCTCGCGCCCAACGGCGTGGCGGCTCTGCGTTCGATCGGCGCGCACGAGGCGGTGACAGCGATCGCCACACCGATCGGCAGCAGCGCCCTGGCCGTCGGCCGGCGCCGCATCGCCATGCCCACGCTGACCGGGGTGCCGCCGCTGCACGTGGTGCACCGGGCCGAGCTGTACCAGGTGCTGCACGACCGGGCATTCGCCGAGGGCGTGCCGTTCGCGTACGGCAAGCGGCTTGTCGACGCCGAGCAGACCGGCGACGGCGTGATCGCACGCTTCGCGGACGGCAGCACCGCGACCGCCGACATCCTCGTCGGCGCGGACGGGATCCGCTCCACGGTCCGGGGTCTCATCGACCCGGCCGCACCCGGTCCCCGGTTCACCGGGCTGCTCGGCTTCGAGGCGGTCGCCCGGCACGAGGTGGACGCCGAACCGGGCACCATGACGTTCGCGTTCGGCCGGCGCGGCTACTACCTGTACTGGCCAGAGCCCGGCGGCGGCACCCGGTGGGGGGCCAACCTGCCGCAGCAGCGGCCGATGAGCCTCGTCGAGGCCCGGGCGGTGCCGTCGGAGCAGTGGCTCGAGACGCTGCGCGCCACCTACGGCGACGACGATCCGGGCCGGGAGTTGGTGGCTACCAGCAACGCCGACGACCTCCAGGTGGTCGGGTCGTTGCAGATCATGCCGCCGGTGCCGCACTGGCATCGGGGCCGGATGGTGCTGGTCGGCGACGCGGCGCACGCGCCGTCGAACAGTTCGGGGCAGGGCGCGTCGTTGGCCATCGAGAGCGGGGTGCAACTCGCCCGCTGCCTGCGCGACCTGCCGGACGTCCAGGCGGCGTTCGGCGCGTACGTGCGGCTGCGTCGTAGCCGGGTGGAGAAGGTCGCCGCCCGTGCAGCCCGGATCAACCACGCGAAGGCCCCCGGTGCTGTCGCGCGGACGCTGATGCCGTTGCTGATGCCGCTGATGGTGCGCACGGTGCTGGACCCGGAGAAGACCGTCGCCGACGAGCAGCGCTACGTCATCGACTGGGACGCGCCGGTCACCGCGGAGCCCGCCCTGCGCTGAGCGGTGGCTGCGGGGTGGCCGGCCAGCCACCCCGCAGCGGCCAGCCAGCGCCGGCCACCCCGCCTCGTGAGGCCGCGCTGCTCAGCGCTCAGGCCGAGGCGGCTGCCACCGCCGTCCGGGCGACCAACGCGCGACGCAGGTCGTCGTCGGCGTCGGTCACCACCCGGCGCAGGCCGGGGGTCACGTCGTCGCGGGCCAGCAACGCCGCGGCCGCCTCCCGGGTGGGCTGCGCCACGGCGTAGCGGGGGAACGCCAGGGCGGCCACCCGGTCGGCCGTCCACGGGGTACGCCGGTGCGCGGCGTCCGGCATCTCCGCGAAGTACCGATCGACGTACCCGCCGGTCAGGTCGGACTGCTCGGGTTGCCAGAACCCCTCGGCGGTCGCCTCCAGCAACCGACCGGACAGCTCGGTGCCCCGCACGATGATCTCCCAGGTCGCCTGCTTCGCCGCCGGGTCGGGCACTGCCGCCCGGCAGTGGGCGGCCCGCTCAGCGCCAGTGGAGCTGTTGTCGGCGTCGGCCTCGATGGCGATCTCCGCCTCGCCGGCGGCGCCCAGCACCACAAGGCGACGCAGCACCGCCCAGCGCAGCTCCGCGTCGACAGTCAGACCGGCCGGCACGTCCCGGCCGGCGAGCCAACCGACGAGCAGATCCGCGTCGGTGGTCGCGGCGATCCAACCCCGCGCGGCGGCGAGCTGCAACGACTCCCCGGCCGGTGCGCCGTCGAGCAGCCGCTGGCACGTCCCCGCGACCCTGGCCAGCGCCGTGGAGCGGGTCAGGGGGTCGAGGTAGCGGTCGACCAGGGACCGGCTGAGCGTCAGCACGTCCTCCGCGATGATCACCTCGGTCTCGGCGGGCAGCGCGGCGGCCATCAGGTCGACAAGGCCGGTCACCGGCCGCTCGCCGTCGGTCGTCGCGTCCAGTGCCTCGCGCCAGAGCACCGCCCGGGCCAGCGGGTCGGTCAGAGCGGGCAGCACCTGCGGGACGGCGTCCACCGACGCCGGGTCGAGGCGCACCTTCGCGAAGGTGAGGTCACCGTCGTTGAGCAGCAACAACCGGGCCGCCGGCTCGCCGGTCAACGCACCGAGAACGGTGCGGCCCCCGTCGGCGTTCGGGTCGATGTCCGCCTCGTCGCGCCGCCCGGTGCCGTCCAGCGAGTAGCGGCCCACGCCGATGCGGTGTGGGCGCAGCACCGGGTGCGACTCGGGTGCGGTCTGCACCACTGCGACCTCGCTGTAGCGACCGTCCGCGTCCACTGCGACCTCGGCACGCAGCGTGTTGACCTGCGGGCGGCGCAACCACAGCTGGGCCCAGTCGGACAGGTCCCTCCCGCTGCTGGCGGAGAGGCTGCCCAGCAGGTCGGCGAGGGTGGCGTTGCCGAAGCGGTGTGCGGCGAAGTGCGCGTTCAGGCCGGCGAGGAACGCCTCGTCGCCGAGCCACGCGACAAGCTGCCGCAGCACGCTGGCGCCCTTGGCGTACGAGATGCCGTCGAAGTTGAGCAGGCCCGCCTCGGCGTCGACGACCTCCTGCGGGGCGATCGGGTGGGTGGAGGGCCGCTGATCGGCGGCGTAGCCCCAGGCCTTGCGGCGCATGGCGAAGGTGGTCCAGGCCTGATCGAAGCGGGTCGCCTCCGCGGTGACCCGGGTGCCGAGGTACTCGGCGAAGGACTCGTTCAACCACAGGTCGTCCCACCAGCGCATGGTGACCAGGTCACCGAACCACATGTGGGCCATCTCGTGGGCGATGGTGCCGGCCCGCTGCCCGCGCTGGGTGTCGGTGACCGCCGAACGGAACACGTAGTCGTCGCGGAAGGTGACAAGGCCAGGGTTCTCCATCGCGCCGCTGTTGAACTCGGGCACGAACGCCTGGTCGTACTTGCCGAACGGGTAGCGTTCGGTGAAGAGCTGGTGGAACCGGTCCAGGCACTGCCGGGTGATGGTGAAGATCTCGTCGGCGTCGGCGTCCAGGTGCTCGGCGAGCGACCGGCGGCAGTAGATGCCCAGTGGTATGCCGTCGTGCTCGGCCCGCCGGACGTGGTACGGCCCGGCGATCAGCGAGAAGAAGTACGTGGCCAGGGGCTCGCTCGGGGCGAACTCCCAGCGCCCGGGGGCCGGGTTGGCGGCCAGCTCGGCGTTGCCGGCGACGATCCACTGCGGCGGCGCGGTGACCGAGAGGGTGATCGGGGCCTTGAGGTCGGGCTGGTCGAAGGCGGCGAAGATGCGCGGCGCGTTATCGAGGAAGGACTCGGCGTAGAGGTACGTCTCGCCGTCGGCCGGGTCGACGAAGCGGTGCATCCCCTCCCCCGTCTTGGAGTACGCCATCTCGGCCTCGACGATGAGCGTGTTCTCCTCGGCCAGGTCGTCGAGCGGCAGCCGGTTGTCGGTGAGCAGGCCGGGGTCCAGGTCGCTGTCGTTGAGGCGTACACCGCGCAGTTTGGCGGGCTTGACCTCGGCGAAGGTGGCGGCGCCGGCGGTGGCCCGGAACCGGATCTCGACGCGGGAGCGGAACACGTCGCCGTCACCGGTCAGGTCGAGGTCCACCTGATAGGACTCGACAGTAATCGCCGCGCCACGCGCGGTCGCCTCTACACGGGTCAGGCTCGGCATCCGCTTATCCTGCCCGATGGGGATCGGCACCCGGTCACCACACGACCCTCGGCACTGGAGGAAAGAACCATGGCGCAGCACCCCAAGGGCGACTTCGACCTCTCTCGGGCGGTCTGGCAGCGGGCCGAGGGGGACACCTCCGACAGTGCCGTCGAGGTCGCCTTCGTCGACGACCTGATCGGGATGCGCAACTCGGCCGAGCCGAACGGGCCGGTGCTGGTCTTCACCCAGGCCGAGTGGGACGCCTTCGTGGCCGGCGCGCAGGACGGCGAATTCGACCTGGACTGACAGTGCCCGCCGACCCGTCGGTGGTGAATCGCCGTGCCGGTGCCCGAGGTCGGGACACCGGCACGGCGACGCCGGCGGGTTGGCCTGGGCACTCCCGGATCGGCCAACCGGGGCCGGTCGTCAACCATCGCCGTCGCCCCAGCCGAGGCCACCCGGGCCCGGGGCGTGGTGGAAACCCGGATGGTCGGTCACGTCGACGCAGCGTTCGCCGTCCGGGCCGACCGCGCCGCAGAACAGTCGCTCGGCCCGCTGCCAGGCGTCCGCCGGTGACAGGGCCGCCGCACCGAGTGCCACCTCCGAGCGGAGCAGGCTCAGCGCCTCCGCGTACGCCACGGCCAGCTCGCGCGCCTCGGCCGGGCCCGGCGCGGTGAAGCCCAGGTGCACCGTGAAGAACCGGTGCGGACGAGTGGGCCGCCGCGGCGGCCCGATCAGTGACCGCCCGTCGCGGCCCGCCCCCAGTGCCCCGGCCGCTCGCCGCTGCCGCCAGTGCGGCGATCTGTTGTCGCGCATTCGCCCTCCCCGTGCTCGTCCCACTCGGGCCTGTTCCGGAAGTGGCGGTCCGAAACACGCCCTAGCAGCAAACCAGGTTCCGCCGCCCCTGGGAGGGGCCAGCCGGGCGGGGTTCAGCGGCGAGGACGGGGGTAAGCGCAGCGGCAAACAGCCACCAGCCGCACCCGCGTGAGGAGACCCGATGGCGACAATGCCGGCGGATCGCAGCCCGGACAGCACGTTCGCGCTGCTCCGCGCGGGTTACCGGTTCATCGGCGAGCGCTGTGAGCGGTACGGCAGCGACGTCTTCAAGACCCGGATCCTGCTCGCCCCGACCATCTGCCTGCGCGGCCGGCCGGCGGCGGAGCTGTTCTACGACAACGACCGCTTCCAACGGGCCACCGCGATGCCGCTGCGTGTGCAGCGAACCCTGACCGGGCGGGGCGGGGTGCAGGGGTTGGACGGGCCCGAGCACTCCGACCGCAAGGCCATGTTCATGTCGATCATGACACCGTCGGCGATCCAGCGACTGGGTCAGCTCTTCGACGACGAGTGGCGGACCCGGGTTGCCGCCTGGGAGAGCGCCGGCCCGGTGTCGCTCTACGACGAGCTGGGCCGAATGCTGACCCGGGTGGTCTTCGCCTGGGCCGGGGTGCCGCTGCCCGCGTCGCAGGTAGAGCGCCGCGCCGTCGAGCTGCACGCCATGATCGAGGCGCCGGCCGTGCTGGGCCCCCGGCACTGGCGGGGACGGCTGGCCCGGTACCGCGCCGAACGCTGGCTCGCCGACCTCATCGAACGGACCCGGGTCGGTCTCGCTCCGGCGCCGACCGGTAGCGCCCTGGCGGTGATCGCCGAACACCGGGACGGGCGCGGCAACCTCCTCCCCCGGCGGATCGCGGCGGTGGAACTGCTCAACGTGCTACGCCCGGTGGTCGCCATCGACCAGTACATGACCTTCGCCGCGGTGGCCCTGCACGACCACCCGTCCTGGCGGGACCGGGTCCGTGACGACGACGAGGCCACCGAGCAGTTCGTCCAGGAGGTACGCCGCTACTACCCGTTCTTTCCGATCGCGGCGGCCCGGGTCCGGCGGTCCTTCGACTGGCAGGGCCACCACTTTCCGCGCGGCCGGCGGGTGCTGCTCGACCTCTACGGCACCAACCACCACCCGAGGCTCTGGCCGCAACCGGAGCTGTTTCGCCCGGAGCGGTTCGCCGGCCGCCGGGTCGACCCGTTCGCGCTGATCCCACAGGGCGGCGGCGACCACTGGGCCGGGCACCGCTGCGCCGGTGAGTGGATCACCATCGACCTGATGAAGCGGGCGGTCACCAACCTCGTCACCAGCATGCGCTACGACGTTCCCGTCCAGAACCTGGCCCTGGATCTGCACCGGATGCCCGCGCTGCCGCCCCTCGGGCTGACCCTCACCAACGTCCGCCACACCGCCTGAGCGGACGATGATCGTGCGTGGTCGAGGTGACGAAGCGACACGGCCGACCGAAGCCCCACCGGCGCGCCTACCGATGACGTACGTGCTGCCGCTGCGCTGGCACACCGACACCGGCCTGGCCGAGCTGACCGACTACCTGCGCTGGCTCGGTCACCGGGTGGAGGTGCTCGTGGTCGACGGCTCCCCTGCGCCCCTGTTCGCCCGGCACGCCGAGGCGTGGCGAGGGCTGGTCCGGCACCTTTCACCGGATCCCTGCGAGCGTGGGCTCAACGGCAAGGTGCTGGGCGTACACACCGGCGTCCGCGCGGCCGGCCACGAGGACGTGGTGATCGCCGACGACGACGTCCGGTACGACGAGGCCGCGCTGAGCGCGGTACACCGGCTGCTGGACCGGGCCGACCTGGTACGACCGCAGAACTACTTCGACCCGCTGCCCTGGCACGCCTGGTGGGACACCGGCCGCACGCTGCTCAACCGGGCGCTCGGGGCGGACTACCCGGGCACTCTCGCCGTGCGGCGCAGCACCTTCCTCGCCATGGGCGGTTACGACCCGGACGTGCTCTTCGAGAACCTGGAGCTGATCCGCACGGTGCGCGGGTACGGCGGCACCGAGGCCGCCCCGGCCTGGCTGTACGTCCGCCGGCTGCCTCCGGACGCCGCGCACTTCCGCGGTCAACGGGTCCGTCAGGCGTACGACGATCTGGCTCAACCGGCCCGCCTGCTGGCCGTGCTCGCGGTGTTGCCAGCACTGGCGGTGGCTGTCGCGTCGCGCCGGCCCAGGCTGGTGCTCGGCGCGGTGGCCGGTGTCGTCGCCCTGGCCGAGGCGGGTCGCCGCCGCGCCGGTGGCACCCGGGTGTTCCCGCCGGCCACGGCGCTGGCGGCCCCACTCTGGCTGCTGGAACGCGGTGTGTGCGGCTGGCTTGCGGTCGCCCAACGCCTCCTGCTGGGCGGCGTCCGCTACGGCGACACCCGGATCCGCCGAGCCGCCAACCCCGCCCCGCGCAACCCACGGCTCCCCGCGATCTTGCACTTCCGGTTGGGACAGAACCGTCGGTAGACCCACAGAAATCCGGCCGAAACCGCAAGATCGGCGCTGACCTCAACGCGACAGCTCGCGGGCACCGGAGGGTGACCGCGAGCTGCCGTGCTGGCTGGGGGTGGGTCAGGGGGTGGCGTGGTCCTTGACGTGGTGGGCGGCGGACTTCGTGTCGTCCTTGACCGCGTGCACGGCGTCCTGAGCGGTGGACTTCACCGACTCGGCGGCCTGCTGGGCCGGCTCGCGCAGCTCGCTGGCCACCTCGCCCAGCTTCTCCTTCACCGCCCCGCTGTGCTCGCTGACCTTGGCCTTCACCTGGGTTGCGGCCTGCTGCTCGCGGCGGGAGGCCGGGATCAGCGACGAGGCCAGCCAGCCGACCCCGAACGCGATCAGGCCGGCGGCGAGAGGGTTGCCCTGGGACTTCTGCCGGATCACCCGCGGCGCGCTGTGCGCGGCGTCGCTGACAGTGGCCGCCGCCGAGTGCGCGGCGTCGCTGACGCTGGAGGCCGCCGACGAGGCGCGGTCACCCACCGAGTGGGCGGCCTGGCCGGTGCCGTGGCCGAGGTCAGACGCGGTTCCCATGACCTTGTCCCTCACATTCTGCAGAGCGGAGCGGGCCCGCTGCTTGCGGTCGTCGACGATGCGGCTGGGGCTGACCTTGTACGCCAGCGCGTCCACATCGGAGCTGAGGCTGTTACGGGTGGCTTCGATCTCGCGGCGGATCTGATCGGGATCGGTGCTCATCGGGTGACTCCCTCCGGGTGCGGCTTGAGCGCGTCGGGGATCCGCTGCACGCTGTCGTTGGTCTGCTTGAGCCCGCGTACGTGCTGGGCGTTCTTCTTGGCCATCGAGTAGAGGACCGCGGCGACCACGGCCCAGATCACGGCCACGATCAGCGCGGCCAGGCCGGAGTCCATGACGTTGTCCAGGAACTGCCAGATGGCGATGGACACGAAGAGGGCCACCATGTAGCCGCCGAAGCCGGCACCGCCGAAGAGGCCCGCGGCCTTGCCGGCCTTCTTGCCCTCCTGCCGGATCTCGGCCTTGGCCAGCTCGACCTCCTGACGCATCAGCGTCGACAGGTCGGTGGTGACCTGACGCATCAGGTCACCCAGCGAGCTGCTCTTCACCTCCGAGGCGGTGTGCGGGGCACCCGCGTCGGGGTGGTAACCGGAGTCCAGTCCGGACCCCTGCGTCGGCATGCTCATGCCGTCGCCTCCCTTCGGACGACTCGGCGGCTCACGGGCGAGGGCTGCCGCTGGACGGCACGCCCGGCAGCGGGTCGGTCTGGGTCACCGGCGGCAGCGGCTGGCCGGTGCCGGAGTGCTCCGGGTAGTCGCCCCGGCCGGGCTCGACGGAGCCGCCGGGCGCCGGGTCGGCGTAGGTACCGGGCGTCTGGTCGGCGTAGCCACCGGACGTCGGCGGGGTGTGCGTGCCGGGGGTCGGGTCGAGGTAGCCGCCCGGCGGGACGGCGTCCGGCACCGCGCGGGGGGCCGGCGGCGGCGTCGGGATCACGGCGGTCTGCTCCGGGTCGTACGCCCCGGCGCCCCGGAAGGTCGAGGAACCGTTGCCGGAGTCGTCACCAGCGGCCGAGATGCCACGGGTCAGCCGGCCGGCCAGCACACCGAGCACCGCCGCGCCGACCAGGAAGGTGCCCGGGTTACGCCGCGCGTAGTCGCGTACCTCGGTGACCAGGTCGCCGGGCTCACGCTGCTCAAGCCAGCCGGCGACACCCTGCACCCGGTCGGCCGCCTGGCGGGCCAGCTCGGTCACCGGGCCGGCCTGGCCACCCTGCTCGGCCATCGAGCGCATCTCGTCGGCCAGCGAACGCAGCCCACCGGCGGCTCGGCGCTGCTGCTCACCGGTCTGGCTGGCGAGCTGGCTGCGGGCCTCGCCGTACAGGTTGCGGGCCTGCCGGGCCGCCTCACGGCCGACCTCGGTGCCCTGCTCCTTGGCGGTCTGGGCGACCGCGCCACCGGCCTGCGCGGCCTCCGACCCGACCTGGCGCGCCTGGTCGCGGACGCCACCGCCGTTGGTCGACTGCTGCCCGTACGTGGAAGACGTAGGTGAAAGATCGTAAGTCATGATTTCCCTTCCGCTCAGAAAGTCGTAGCGGTTGTGCTGGGGGGATGCGGCGCGTTGCCGCGGCCGCTGACCATTCACCTACCCTGCGTTCTGGCTTCCATACCTCTTCGTGCATTTATCTGCGCGGCCCACCGGTTGGTCTTCAAAATGGAGGATCGTCGGGCTGCGTCACGTCGCCGCTGCGGACAGTGAGGTTCGCGAGGCCGGCAGATCCACGGAGGGGGCAGCGATGGCACGAGACGCACGAGGCGGCCGAGCGGCCGGTCCCCGACCCCGGGTCCAGCTGGCCGCGCTGGTCGTGGCCGGGGTCTTCCTGCTGATCGGCGTCCTCGGCTTCATCCCCGGCATCACCACCGACTACGGCGAGCTGCGGTTCGCCGGGCACCACTCGGACGCCCGCCTGCTCGGGCTGTTCCAGGTGTCGATCCTGCACAACGCGGTGCACCTGCTCTTCGGGCTGGCCGGCCTGGTGCTGGCCCGCAGCGTCGCCGGCGCCCGCGTCTTCCTGGCCGCCGGTGGCGCGATCTACCTCGCTCTGTGGCTGTACGGCCTGGGGATCGAGGCGGTCAACCCGGAGGGCGGGGCGAACATCCTGCCGGTCAACGACGCCGACAACTGGCTGCACCTCGCGCTCGGCTTCGGGATGCTCGCGCTCGGGCTGCTGCTGTCGAACCAGGCCGGCACCGGCGGACGCCTGGACAGCCCCGCCGACCGGCACTGACCTGGGTTTCGTGGTCGCGCCCGCTGGGGTAATCGATCCGCGAAGGAGGTGTGATCATGCCTCGTTGGCTGCGTGACAACGCCCTGGCCATCGCCATGCTGGGGGCGTTCCTGGTCTTCCTGGTGTTGCAGAGCGTCTTCGGTTGGCAGACCCACAACGAGGAGCTGACCGAGTTCGGGGCCGCGCCGCTGAGCTGGCCGGCGTACCTGACCACCGGGCACTTCGCCGAGGCGGTCTTCGAGAACTGGGAGTCGGAGTTCCTCCAGATGGGCGGGTACGTGCTGCTCACCGCGTACCTGGTGCAGCGGGGCTCGGCCGAGTCGAAGCCAATGGACCAGACCGACCGCCCGGAGGACGACGAGCGCCGGGCGACCCCGCAGTCACCCTGGCCGGTGCGCGTCGGCGGCCTGCCGCTGGTGATCTACCGCAACAGCCTCTCCCTCGCGCTGCTGCTGATCTTCGCCGGTTCGTTCGTCGGTCACCTGCTCGGCGGCACCGCCGCCTACAACCAGGAGCAGGCGCTGCAGAGCGGCGCGCCGCCGATCGGAGCGTGGGAGTTCCTCGGCACCAGCGACTTCTGGTTCCAGTCCATGCAGAACTGGCAGAGCGAGTTCCTCGCGGTCGGTGCGCTGATCCTGCTGAGCATCGTGCTGCGCCAGCACGCCTCGCCGGAGTCGAAGCCGGTGACCGTCGAACACGCCAGCACCGGCGCCTGAACCGGCGACGCGGCCGTCAGGCCGCGACCGGCAACCGCTTGGCGAAACAGACGCTGTACGGGTTGCACACGTACTCGCCGTAGACCGGGACCTGCTGGTAGCCGCACGAGGTGTACAGCGCGATCGCGGCCGGCAGGTAGGTGCCCGTCTCCAGGCACACCACCGAATGCCCCTGCCGGAACGCGCACTCCTCCAGCGCGGCGAGCAACTGACGAGCGATCCCCCGCCCCCGGTACGCGGGTCGGACGTACATCCGCTTGACCTCGCCGGTCTCGGCATCGAGCGCCTGGAGCCCACCACAGGCGACCGCCCGACCGTTCACCACCACCGCCAGGTAGCGGACGTCGTCATGGGGAACGAAGACCTGCCCGTCCAACCCACCATCGGCCTCGCGCAGCTCACGCTGCTGCGCGATGACCATGGCGGCGATCTCCGGGTCGGTGCCAGGCCGGGACTCGATCAGCATCACCCCACGCTAGGAGGCGTGGATTTCGGGGAGGTTTCCGGAAATCAACCCCACCACGGAGCGCAACGAACTACTCGGCGTCGTCCTCGTCGTCGATGTCGTCGTCGGACGCGTCCGCGCCCAGATCGTCGGCCGACCGCACCCGGCGAGCCTTCCGGGCGGCGAGCCGATCCGCGGCGGAGGCCCGGTTCGACTTCTCCTCCAGGCGGACATCGGTGCCCCGGTTGCCGGGTACGAAGTCCACACCGGCGAAGAGGGTCGGCTGCCAGTCGAACTCGCGCACGCCGATCCGGACCAGATCACCGGGCTGCGCGCCGGCCTTGGCCAGCTTGTCCTCCACCCCGAGCCGGGCCAGCCGGTCAGCCAGGTAGCCGACCGCCTCGTCGTTGTCGAAGTTGGTCTGCTTGACCCAGCGCTCCGGCCGCACGCCGCGCACCGTGAACGAGCCGTCCGCCTCGGCGGTGATGGTGAAACCGTCGTCGTCCACGGCGATCGGGCGGATGACGATCCGGGTCGGCTCGGCGGGCGGGGCGGCCTTACGCTCCGCGTCGACAAGCTCGGCCATCGCGTAGGTCAGCTCCTTGAGCCCTTCCCGGGTGGCCGCGGAGACCTCGAACACCTGGTAACCGCGCTCCTCCAGGTCGGGGCGCACGATCTCGGCGAGGTCCCGGCCGTCCGGCACGTCTACCTTGTTGACGGCGACCAGCCGTGGGCGGTCGGCCAGACCGCCGTACTGGCTCAGCTCGGCCTCGATGGCGTCGATGTCGGCCACCGGGTCACGGCCGGGCTCCAGCGTCGCCGAGTCGATGACGTGCACCAGCACCGCGCAGCGCTCGATGTGCCGCAGGAACTCCAGGCCCAGGCCCTTGCCGGTGGCCGCGCCGGGGATCAGGCCCGGCACGTCCGCCACGGTGAAGGTGTGGTTGTCCATCCGGACCACGCCGAGGTTGGGCACCAGGGTGGTGAACGGGTAGTCGGCGATCTTCGGCTTCGCGGCGGAGATCACCGAGATCAGCGACGACTTGCCGGCGGACGGGAAGCCCACCAGGCCCACATCGGCGACGCTCTTCAGCTCCAGCACGATGTCCAGTTGGTCGCCGGGCTCCCCCAGCTCCGCGAAGCCGGGCGCCTTGCGCTTGGCGTTGGCCAACGAGGCGTTGCCCCGCCCGCCGCGCCCACCGCGGGCGACCTCGAACGTGGTGCCGGCGCCGACCATGTCGGCCAGCACTGTGCCATCGGAGGTCTGCACCACTGTGCCGTTGGGCACCTTGAGCACCAGGTTACGGCCGTTGGCCCCGTCCCGGTTCGAGCCAGCGCCGCCCTTGCCGTTGTCGGCCTTGACGTGCGGGTGGAAGTGGAAGTCGAGCAGCGTGGTCACCTGCGGGTCGACCACCAGGGACACGCTGCCCCCGTGCCCACCGTTGCCGCCGTCCGGTCCACCGAAGGGCTTGAACTTCTCGCGGTGGATCGAGACACAACCGTGCCCGCCATCGCCGGCCTGCAGATGCAGAACGACCCGGTCAACGAACGTTGCCACGGCGTCAATCCTTCCAGCGAGGTCCAACCTCGCACTTCGCGAAAAAGGCTAAGCGGGCCGGGACCCGGAGGTCCGCGGCCCGCTTAGCCCGAGAACTACTGCTGCGGAACGATGCTGACGGTCTTGCGACCGCGCTTGGTGCCGAACAGGACCGCACCGGCGGACAGCGCGAACAGCGTGTCGTCGCCGCCACGGCCGACCAGGTCACCGGGGTGGAACTTGGTGCCACGCTGCCGGATGATGATCTCACCGGCGCTGACGACCTGACCACCGAAGCGCTTCACGCCGAGTCGCTGGGCCGCGGAGTCACGACCGTTACGCGAGCTGGACGCACCCTTTTTGTGAGCCATTGGAGGACGACCTACTTCCCGCTGGAGATGCCGGTCACCTTGACCTGGGTCAACGGCTGGCGGTGACCCTGGCGCTTGTGGTAGCCAGTCTTGTTCTTGAACTTGTGGATCCGGATCTTCGGGCCCTTGGTGTGCGCGGCGATTTCGCCGGACACCGCGACCTCGGCAAGCTTCGCCGCGTCGGTCACCAGGTCGTCACCGTCGACGAGGAGCACCGCGGTGAGCTTCACCGCGTCACCGGGGGCACCGGTGAGCTTCTCGACCTCGATCACGTCGCCCTCGGCGACCTTGTACTGCTTGCCGCCGGTCTTGACGATCGCGTACATCGGAGGCGGACTCCCTGTCGTTGAGGCTGCTGGCGGTCGTTCCCGCAGCGGCTCGCCGGGTAGCAGTGCACGGCGGCGCGGGCACACGGGAACTCGGCACACCAAAGGTGGGCCGCAGGCAAGAGTACGCCATCGCTGGCCCGGACCCCAAACCGGCCCGCCCTGGTCAGCGCGCGCAGAGCTGGTCGAGGCGCTGCTGGAGCCGGTCGAGTTCGGTCTCGTCGATCGACTCGACGTCGGCACCGAGCGCGGAAACCTCGGTGCCGAGGTCGGTGAGCAGCGTCTTGAGCTGCGGATCGTCGGTCCGCTCCGACTGCTCCCGCAGCACGGTCCGCCAGCCCGCCAGCGCCGCCTCGGCCCGTCCCCGGGCGGCCTCGGCCGTGCGGCTGTCCCCGGCGCCCACCGCCGCGAGCAGCCGACCCAGCTCAGCCACGTAGGTCCGAACAGCAGTGGTGCTGGCCTCCTGCGCGGCGGCGCAGACCTGGGTGGCGTTGCCGCCCGCCACACCGCCGCTGGCCGGCATACCGGTCGGGCCGGCAGGGGTGCCGGCGGCCGCCGAGCCACCGCCCTCGGCGGTCCCACCGGTGGAGCAGCCGGCCGCGACGGAGAGCATGGCGAGCAGCGCGGTGACCGCGAGCAGACGGCGCATCTTCTTCTCCTGACCTGGGACAGCCGATCGAGGGCCGGGTGGCCACAACGGCGAGGTCCCTCCCCCGTCACTTTGCCGGGAGAGGGACCTCGTCAAACACGTGGCCGGTCAGGCGCTCAGGGGCGGGTCCGCCGACGGGTGCCACCGCGACGCGACCGGCGACGACCGCCACCGCCCTCGGTGGTTTCCTCGTCGCCCTCACCGTCAGCGAGCGCGTCCGGGTCGTCCGCCGCGGCCAGCCGAGCCGACTCACCCTGCTGAGCATCGGAGATCGCCGGCGCGGCGGCGGTGTCCGACTCGTAGCGGGACAGGTCGTAGCCCATGGTGTCCTGGTAGTCGGCGCCCGGCTCGGCAGCGGTGTCGGTGTCGACGACCTCGACCGCGGTCCGCTCGGCCGCGGCCGGGGCGTTCTTGCGCGCCCGGCGGCGGGACGAGGTGGCACCCTGCTCGGCTGCCGGAGCGGGAGCCACCGCTGAGGCGACCGCCTTGACCTTCTCCCCCGCACCGGCGGGACGCGGCTTCTCCGGCACCGGCTCGGTGTGGATGATGACGCCTCGGCCCTTGCAGCACTCGCAGGTCTCGCTGAACGCCTCCAGCAGACCCGCGCCGATCCGCTTACGGGTCATCTGCACCAGGCCGAGCGACGTGATCTCGGTGACCTGGTGCTTGGTGCGGTCCCGGCCCAGGCACTCAGTGAGTCGGCGCAGCACCAGTTCACGGTTCGACTCCAGCACCATGTCGATGAAGTCGATCACCACGATGCCGCCGATGTCCCGCAGCCGGAGCTGACGGACGATCTCCTCCGCCGCCTCCAGGTTGTTGCGGGTGACGGTCTCCTCCAGGTTGCCCCCGGAACCGGTGTACTTGCCGGTGTTGACGTCGACGACAGTCATCGCCTCGGTGCGGTCGATCACCAGCGAGCCGCCGGAGGGCAGGAAGACCTTGCGGTCCAGGCCCTTGATGATCTGCTCGTCGATCCGGTACTCGGCGAAGACGTCGCTCGTGCCGACGTGCCGGCGCACCCGGTCGACCAGGTCCGGGGAGACGTGCGACAGGTACGACTCGACCATGTCGTACGACTGCTCGCCCTCGATCACCAGCTCGCGGAAGTCCTCGTTGAACAGGTCCCGGACCACCCGGATGACCAGGTCGGGCTCCCCGTAGAGCAGCACCGGAGCGCCACCCTCGGCGGCCTTGGCCTGGATGTCCTCCCACTGCGCCTGGAGCCGCTTGACGTCGCGGGCCAACTCGTCCTCGGTGGCGCCCTCGGCGGCCGTCCGGACGATCACGCCCGCGCCGTCCGGGACCAGCTTCTTGAGCACGTCGCGCAGCCGCTTGCGCTCGTTGTCCGGCAGCTTGCGGCTGATCCCGGAGGCGTTGCCGTTGGGCACGTAGACCAGGTGCCGACCCGAGAGCGCGATGTGGCTGGTCAGCCGTGCGCCCTTGTGCCCGATCGGGTCCTTGGTGACCTGGACCAGCACCGAGTCGCCGGAGCGCAGCGCCTGCTCGATCGAGCGGGCCCGCCCCTCCAGCCCGGAGGTGTCCCAGTTGACCTCACCGGCGTACAGCACGGCATTACGGCCCCGACCGACGTCGACGAACGCGGCCTCCATGCTCGGCAGCACGTTCTGCACCTTGCCGAGGTAGACGTTGCCGGCCATCGTCCCGGAGGAGTTGCGGGTCACGTAGTGCTCGACCAGCACGCCGTCCTCCAGGACGGCGATCTGGGTGCGGTCACCGCGCTGGCGGACCGCCATCACCCGGTCGACGGCCTCCCGGCGCGCCAGGAACTCCGACTCGCTGAGGATCGGCGGGCGGGTACGGCGCTGCTCCCGACCGTCCCGGCGACGCTGGCGCTTGGCCTCCAGCCGGGTCGAGCCGGACACACCCTGCACCTCGTCGACGGTCCGGCGCGGCTCGCGGATCTTCACCACTGTCGGCACGCCGTCGTCCGCCGCGCCCTCGGTGTCACCGGCGCCACGACGGCGACGGCGGCGACGACGACGGGTCAGGCCGTCCCCGCCCTCGGACTCCTCGTCCTCGTCGCCCTCGGCTTCGGCCTCGGCGGTCTCTTCCTCGTCGGCCTGCGCCGCCTCCTCGGACTCCTCGTCCTCGGCGTCGTCGGCCCCGCCCTTGCCCCGGCCCCGGCCCCGGCGACCACGTCGGCGGCGACGGCGCGCGGCGGCGCTGTCCTCGTCGTCCTCATCCGCCTCGGCGGCCTCGTCGGCCTCCTCGGTCGGCTCCTCTTCGGCCTCGATGGCCTCGATCGGCTCCACCGGCTCGACCTCGCGGCGACCACGCCGACGGCGGCGGGACGGCTCGGCGGCTTCCTCGACGGCCGGCTCCTCGGTCGCCGCGGCGGGCTCCACCGGTCGGGTCACCGGCACGGCGTCCGGCTGGGGTGCCATGAACAGCACTGTGGGCGCGGAGAGCGCAGCGCGCCGACGACGGGTACGCGGCTGCTCCGGCTCGACCTCGGCCGGCTCGTTCGGCTCATCCGTCACACCGGAGACGGCCACACCAGGTGACACCTCGCCGGAGCGCTCCTGCGCGCCGCTGCTCCAGGCCAGCTCGGCGGCGGACGTGCTCGGAAGGGCCGGGGAGTCGTTCAACTCGGCCTCGGCCTCGCGCAGGTCGGACTCCGCCGGCTCCTCGGCGACGTCCGGCTCCTCGACGACCGGCTCCTCGACCGCGGGCGACTCGTCGGCGGCGGTCGGCTGTTCGGTGGCGGGCGGCTGTTCGACGGCAGCCGGTGTGGCCTTCTTGCGCCGGGTACGGGTCACCTTGACCGGCGGCACCACCTCGGCCGAGGCCGCCTCCGCGGAGGCGGCGACCAACGGCTCCTCGGCTGTCGTCTCGACGGGGGTGGCCTTGCGGCGGCGCCGGGGAGTCTTCGGTGCGACGTCCAGGTCGCCGGAGACCGGGGCGAAGACCTCCGCCTGCGGCGACTCGACGTTGCCGGCGCCACCGGTGGGCGCCTCGATCGGGGCGTCGGTCTGCTCCGGCTGGTTGAGCGGGGCGGCCCGACGACGGGTCGCCCGGGTGCGCCGCGCTGGCGCGGCCGGTTCGGCGGCCTCAGCGGGAGCGCTCTCCGCGCCGGCCGGTTCCACCGGGGCCGAACCGACGGCCGTGGTGGAGGTCTCGACGGCGGCACCGTCGGCCGTGGTGCTCTGGTCGGCGGTTGCACCGGCCGGCTGTGAACCGGTCCGTTCGCCGCCCTCGGGCTCGTTCTCGAGCATGGACGTTCTCCAGTTCTGGCTAGCCCGGGCGCGGGTGAGCGCTGCCACGCAGGGTCGCCGCAAAAGTGTTTCCGCCGGGCGCGCGTGGTGCGCGACCGCCGAAGTCTGCCTGCCAGAACACCGACCGTCGGTCAGTGCCCAACGATGGCTGCCCCGTCGCGGTCCGCATCCAACGGATCCACGATCGCACCCTGCGCGGTCAACGTGCCCTGAGCCAGCCGGGTCACCCTCGGCGAAACCGGCGGCTCCAGGTCGGCCACCACGCGGAGGCCGGAAAGGACGTCATCGGGCCGTACGGACGGGGTGACCTGCCGCACGACCAGTTCGAGTATCGCACACGGTACGGCCGGTGCCCCGGAAGGCGTCGGCGAAGGCAGTTGGACATCGATCGATATCACCGCGGCTCGGGCGTCGAAAGTGCGTCGACCCTGCTTGGTCATCCGCTCGACCAGCACCTCCTCGGCCGCCACGAAGGCGTCCACCGCAGCGCGCAGCACCGCCGTGTCGACCTCAGGCAACTCGATGTGCCAGTGCGACGCCTCGATCCGGTCCGGCAGGTTGCCCCCTTCGGCGATCACGGCGTCCAGGACGTCCAGCCCCGGCGAGAGCGCGGCGTCCAACGCGGCGCGCAAGGCCGCCGGGTCGACGGCCGCCTGAAGGGCGATTTCCAGGTACTCCGCCTCGCTCGCCACCCCGGTGGGCGCGGCGCTGGCGTAGGAGATCTTCGGGTGCGGGTGGAAACCCTGGGAGAAGGCGACCGGCACGGCGGCCCGGCGTAGCGCGCGCTCGAACGCCCGGGCGAAGTCCCGGTGCGAGGTGAATCGCAGCGGTCCACGCTTGGCGTACCGGATGCGGACGCGCTGGACGACCGGTGCCTGGCCGCCCTCGGGTTGAGGCTTTCTGGCGATCGTGGGCTCCTCGGGTGTACCTGCGTGTCCGCCCATCCTGGCGCAGGGCTCGTGACGGTACGCAGCCGGGGCGGGCCGATTGGCCCGACAGACGGGTGCGAAATGGTCGTACGGGTCGTGACCACCGGCCGGAGAAGCCCGATGGCCGGCTGGTGACCCGCAAGAGTCACCAGCCGGCCACCACGATCAGGACCGGTTACCGCTCCTGCGGCGGGGCGGGCGGCGGGCCGCCCGGCGGGCCGTAACCGGGAGGCGGTGCGTAACCGGGAGGCGGGCCGTAGCCGGAGGGCGGGCCCTGGCCGGGGGGGGGAGCGGCGTACCCGGCGGATGGGGCGTACCCGGGGGCTGGCGGGTAGCCGGACGTCGGGGCGTAACCCGCGCCCGGCGACGGGTAGGCACCAGAGAGCGCCTGGTCCAACGCCTCGTCCGGGATGTCGGCGGCCCGGGCCGCCTCCCGCCGGTACCGCCGGCGGTTCCAGATGAGGAACACCGCCAGCCCCAACAGCAACACCAGCACCACGGCGATCCCGATGCCCACCACCATGACCTGCTGGTCGGTCGGGCCGCCGCGATCGCCGTGCTGGGTGACGTCGAACTCCTCGTCCGGGCCGGCGGCACGGGCAGTCGAGCCCGGGTCGACCGGCGCCGCGGCCGGGTCGAGCAGCGGGTTGGCGGTGACCGCCGGCACGTTCGCGGTCAGCGCCTTCATCGGGTCGATCACCCCGAAGCCGTACTGCGGATCTCGGCCGGACGGGCCCGCGTCCCGCGCGGTCCGGATGATCCGGTTGATCACGCTCGGAGCCTTGAGATCCGGATACTTCGACCGGATCAGCGCGGCCAGACCGGAGACGATCGCACCGGAGTCGGAGGTGCCGTCACCCCAGCCGTAGCCACCCTCGTTCGTGACGTTGTAGACGCTGTCGCCGGGAGCGGCGACCACCGCCTCCGGCCCCTGGACGGAGCCGGACCAGAAGGCTCCGCCCTTTGTCGTCCCGGTCACCGCGACCACACCGGGGGTGTTGGCCGGGGTTCCGACCGCGACGTGGCCCTTGGCGGTGTTACCGGCGGAGGCGATCACCACGACGTCACGGTCCAACGCGTACTTGATCGCGTCCCGCTCCACCGGTTTGGCGAGGCCCGGGCCACTAATGGAAATGTTGATCACCTTGGCGCCGCCGTCGACGGCCATCCGGATGCCCCGGGCGATCCCCGCGCCGCTGTAGACCCCGTCGTCCTTGCGCATCTTGATGGGCAGGATCTTCACACCGGGGGCGATGCCGACCACCCCGTCGCCGCTGGATTTCGCCGCGATGATGCCGGCTATGTGCGTGCCGTGTCCGTCGTCGTCGGACCGGCCGTCGCCGGAGGTGCCGTAGCTACGACCACCGGCAAGCACCTGACCGCGCAGGTCCGGATGGCTGGCCTCGACGCCACTGTCGAGCACGGCCACGACCACGCCCCGCCCGGTCGAGATCTTGTGCACCTGGTCGATCCGGAACTCGTCCAGATACCACTGCTCGGCCCGCCGGGGCGCGGCTGCCGCCGGTTGAGCGGCCCCCACCACCAGGAGCCCCGCCAACAGGCAGGCGGTCACAGACCGGAGGCTTCCGACGTTCACCCTCATCCGTCCATCCTCATCGAAGGACACCCGGGGACGCCCCGTCACCAGGACCCCACGGATCGTCATCCTCAGTCAACCACGACGAGTGCTCGGAGCCGGTACCACCGCCGTGCCCGGCGCCGCCCGCGCCGCCCATCATGCCGCCGCCCATCATTCCGGCGCCGCCGACGCCCGCACCACGCGCGCCGCCCGCCATCCCGGCGCCGCCGGCGGCCTGGGCGGTACGCAAGGCGTTCGCCGCGCTCGTCATCGGCGGCAGCTTTCCGTTGCCGCCACCCACCATGCCGGGGATGCCGCCCACGCCGATCCCGGCACCGCCGCCCAGGCCACCGCCGGCACCGATCCCACCGGCCGAGCCGACGCCGGCACCGCCTCCGAACCCACCGCCGGCGCCACCGAGACCGGCGCTGCCTACCCCGCCGCCGCCGATGCCACCACCCAAGCCACCGACGCCACCCGGGGTGGCGCCAGCCAGACCGCTGCTGTAGCCGGCATCGCCGTCCGAGTAACCCGGGTAGCTGGAGCCCGTCGACGGGGGTGTGAGCTGGCCGGTGCCGCCGGTGGGCGAGCCATCGCCGATCCCACCGGGCTTGGTCGGGGAGAACGGGTCCACCGTGGACGTCGGACCGCCAGTGTCGCCGATGCCGGGCGGCCTGCTGCCGATCGTGGGGCCGCCACCACCGATGTCGGGCTTCCCGCCGAAGTCGCCACCACCGGTGTCGGGTCGCCCCGTTGGCGGAACCCGGGTGTCACGGGTGATGTCGTTGACCTCGGTTCCGGCATCCGGGCCGTTGACGGTGAGCTTGGGGCGCTCCGTGTAGACCGCCTGGGGCAGCGGGGCCATCGCGCTGTTCGCCGCGTTCTGATTGTCCCGGTACCAGTTGTCCAGGTGGGCTCCGGTGTCCCACCAGCCGCCCCGCTTCTGGTCACCGGCCTGGCCGTCGACCTTCATCGTCGCTTCCAGGTCGTCGGCCTTGTCACGGAACGCGCCGTCGGCGTACGAGCCGGGGTTGCTCTGGTAGTCCTTGCGGAGCGCGGCGAGGAACCCCGACGAACTCTCGCCGTCGCGGGCATCGTCGAGCTCGGTGCCGTTGGGCAGGCTCCACTCGTTGAACCCGAAGTCGTCCATCAGTGGGATCGGGATCGTGGAGACCGACTTGCGGATGTCGCCCTCGATCCGCGTCAACGCGCCACTGACGTTCGTCGCGTCGGTGATCAGATCCTCGATCTGCTTGCCGATCTTGCCCAGGTGCTCGCGGTACGCGTCACCACCGCTGCCCTTCCAACCGGCGAGCATCCCGGGCAGACCGCCGACGTGCGGGCGTTCCTGGCCCGTCGCGATCGGGCCGACGAACGAGCGCCCGACGAGCGCGTCGCGCAGTTGTTGCAGGCCGCTGGAGAGGTTGCTCCAGCCCGCTCCGACCGATCCGACCGTTTCCGGGTCCGCGGAGAGCGTCACCTCGCGGACGCACCGCTCCCAGGTTCCTCCAGCCATGACGTCCCCCTCAGGCCGTGTACGGGTAGGTGGGTGCGCCGCTGGCGGTGGGCGGCGGCGCCGCCGACTCCAGCAGCCGCTCGATCTCCTTGCCGTTGGCGCCGTTGCGCGCCTCGGTGTCGCGGAACGCCTTGGCGATATCCTCGGTGCCCTCCTTCAGCGCGGCGAGCTTCTGGGAGAGCGTCGTGAGGTGCGCTTCCATGTTCGCCGTGGAGGTTTCCAGGGCCCGCCACTGCATGCGGGCATCCTCGTACGCGCCGAACGGGGTGCCGTTAGGGACGGTCTGGGCGTTGTTGCTGTCGCCCTTCATCCGCTCCTTGATGCGTTCCATCTCGTACTTGATGGTGTCGTCGATGTACTGCCTGAGCCGCTCGACGTACGTGGCGGCGGCGTCCAGGTCCTCGACGCTGACTTGCAGATCGCCGATGCTCGGCGGCGGGATGCTCCCCATGCGATTCCTCCCCCGTCCCCGACCCGCCGGGTCGGTCCATGTCAGACGCAGCGTATCGAGTCTGACCTAGTCGGGGCAGCCCCAGCCACCAGCACGTGGTACAGATGGCGGCCGATATCACGGAAGGTCCGGTGTCCGGCCGCAGCGCGGCAGGCCCCCGGACAACGCCAACGGGCCCGCGAGACGCGGACCCGTTGGGTGACATGTCGGATGTGGAGGGTGGTGGGTCACCGCCAGCCGGCGCTGCCCGCGGGCAACCCGGTCAGGGGTGCGAGTGCGAGTGGCCCGACGGGACCTTCATGCCGTTGCCGCCCAGCGGGGTGAGCGGCAGCAGCTTCTTGCCGGTGGGGCCGATCTGGATCTCGGTGTCCATCGATGGGCAGACGCCGCAGTCGAAGCAGGGCGTCCACCGGCAGTCGTCCTGCTCGAACTCGCTGAACGAATCCTGCCAGTCCTGCCAGAGCCAGTCCTTGTCCAGGCCCGAGTCGAGGTGGTCCCAGGGCAGGACCTCCAGCTCGTCGCGCTGACGGGTGGTGTACCAGTCGAGGTCCACCCCGAAGGCGGGCAGCGTCTCGGCCGCCGCGTCCACCCAGCGCTGATACGAGAAGTGCTCGCTCCACCCGTCGAACCGGCCGCCGTTCTCCCAGACCTTGCGGATGACCGAACCGACACGGCGGTCACCCCTGGAGAGCAGCCCTTCGATGAGCGACGGCTCGCCGTCGTGGTACCGGTAGCCGATGGCCCGACCCAGCGAGCGGTCCGCGTTGATGGCCTGCTTGAGGATCTTGAGCCGGTGGTCGATGACCTCCGGACGGTCCATCGCGGCCCACTGGAACGGGGTGTGCGGCTTCGGCACGAACCCGCCGATGGAGACCGTACAGCGGATGTCCTTGGAGCCGGTCGCGGCCCGGCCGGCCCGGATCACCTCGTGGGCCATCTCGGCGATCTCGAGGACGTCCTCGTCGGTCTCGGTGGGCAGGCCACACATGAAGTAGAGCTTCACCTGCCGCCAGCCGTTGGTGTACGCGGTGACGACGGTACGGATCAGGTCTTCCTTCGACACCATCTTGTTGATGACCTTGCGGATCCGCTCCGACCCGCCCTCCGGGGCGAAGGTCAGACCGGTGCGCCGCCCGTTGCGGGACAGCTCCTGCGCGAGGTCGATGTTGAAGGCGTCCACCCGGGTCGAGGGCAGCGACAGCGAGACGTTGGTGCCCTCGTACTGCTGGGCGAGGCCCGAGCACATGTCGCCGATCTCGGAGTGGTCCGCCGAGGAGAGCGACAGCAGGCCGACCTCGGAGAAGCCGGAGAACTCCAGGCCCTCGCGGACCATCTGCGCGACGGTGGTGATCGACCGTTCCCGCACCGGACGGGTGATCATCCCGGCCTGGCAGAACCGGCAACCCCGGGTGCAGCCCCGGAAGATCTCCACCGCGTACCGCTCGTGCACCGTCTCGGCCAGCGGAACGAGGGGCTTCTTCGGGTACGGCCAGGCGTCCAGGTCCATCGTCGTGCGCTTGTGCACCCGGAACGGCACGTCCGCCCGGTTCGGTACGACCCGCTGGATCCGGCCGTCCGGCAGGTAGTCGACGTCGTAGAAGCGCGGCACGTAGACGCTCTCGGTGCGGGCCAGCCGCAGCAGCAGCTCGTCGCGGCCGCCCGGGGAGCCCTCGGCCTTCCACTCCCGGACGATCGCGGTGATCTCCAGGACCGCCTCCTCGCCGTCGCCGAGCACAGCGGCGTCGATGAAGTCGGCGATCGGCTCCGGGTTGAACGCGGCGTGCCCACCGGCCACGATCACCGGGTCGGCGTCGGTGCGGTCGGCGGCCAGCATCGGAATGCCGGCCAGGTCGATCGCGGTGAGCATGTTCGTGTAACCCAGCTCGGTGGAGAAGGAGATGCCGAACACGTCGAACCCGCGCACCGCCCGGTGCGCGTCGACGGTGAACTGCGGCACGCCGTGCGTGCGCATCAGCGTCTCCAGGTCCGGCCAGACCGCGTACGTCCGCTCGGCGAGGGTGTCGGGCAGCTCGTTGAGCACCTCGTAGAGGATCTGCACGCCCTGGTTGGGCAGGCCCACCTCGTAGGCGTCGGGATACATCAGCGCCCAGCGCACGGTCGCCGCGTCCCACTCCTTCGTGACCGCACCCAACTCGCCGCCGACGTACTGGATGGGCTTGGAGATCTGGGGTAGCAGCGGCTCGAGCTGGGGCCAGACCGACGGCTCCAGGTCGCGGCGCGGCGTCTGACGGGCCGAGCTGGAGTCGTCGCGAGAGTTGGTCGCGGCCGCGCGCGGCGTCGTGGACGGGGCACTCATGATGCCCAAGGGTACGCGTTCGTCCGGCGGGGATCGCGCGCACGCCCGATCGGCGATGGTGGCGGCACGGTATTAACCTCGGTTCGGCGCGAGAGGAGATTGCCGCGATGCCGGAGCCCCAGCCGGGAGCACGGCCGGCCGACGGGAGCAACCCGGGCGCTGAGCCGGAGCGGGACCCGGCGGTCGCCGACGAGCCGACCTCCCCACCCGTACCCTCGGACCAGCCGGAACCCCCGGACCAGCCGGAACCCTCGGACCAGCCGGAACCCCCGGACCAGCCGGAGCCTGCCGCGACCGCGGAGGTCCCGGCGCCCAGGTGGAGCGGTTCGGCCCCGGTGCCACCGCCGCTGCCTCGCCGACCCGCCTGGGGCGAGTCGGCCGAGCCAACCCCTCCCCCGCCGGTGGCCGTCGGGCCGCCGGAGCACCAGACTCCGGTCGACCCGTGGGCCGGCGTGGACACCGGCGGCTGGGATCTGCCCTCCGCCGA
This sequence comes from Micromonospora sp. NPDC048986, assembly GCF_040649335.1. Lineage (NCBI taxonomy): Bacteria > Bacillati > Actinomycetota > Actinomycetes > Micromonosporales > Micromonosporaceae > Micromonospora > Micromonospora sp. NPDC048986. The sequence continues at coordinate 17,269 of NZ_JBEZFJ010000008.1, read as the reverse complement.
ACTGCCCCCGCTGCCCCCCACGATGTCGTATCCGTCGCCGCCGGACACCAGGCAGTGGTCCGGGCCGCCCGCTCCCCCGGCCCCAGCGAGGGACACCAGGCAGTGGTCCGGGCCCCCCGCTGCCCCGGCCGGGCCGCACCCGGTGCCGCCGCCGGCCGCCCCGAGCGCACCCCGGGCCATCGGACCCGTGGTGCCGGCCCGGCCGATGTCGCCACCCGCGCCGCCGAAGGTGCCGAAGCAGCGCCGGGGCCGGCGATCCACCGCGCCACCGCCAGCGCCGCCGCCCGGGTGGCAGGCCCCCAAGGGGTACGTGCCGGTACCGGTCCGCCGACGACGCCGCTGGCCGTGGCTGCTGCTGCTCAGCCTGGCCTGCTGTTGTGGCTGCCCCGCCTACTACGGGTTCCCGATCTCGGCCCAGTACCCGGCACGCGCGGCCCTGCCCGTCCAGGTGGACGACCTCAGCCTGCGGCAGGACAGCCGCAGCACCGAGGCCGCGCAGAAGTTGGAGAACGAGGTACGCAAGGAGCACTGGCTGGCCGAGGACACGTTCGCCGGCGTCTACGCCACGACGAGCGGCAAGCGGGTGACCGTCTTCGGCGGCACCGGCTTCCGGCTGAGCCCGGAGTCGGACGCGGAGGCCGAGATCAGCCGGCTCACCAAGCGGTACGCGTTGGCTGCCCCGGAGAGCGTGGACACCGGTGTGCGGGGCCGGCACGAACGGTGCGCTGTGGGTAACGCCGACGGCAGTGCCGTTGTCGTCTGCACGTCGGTCGACCACGGCAGCATCGCCACCGGTGTGTTCACCCGACTCTCCGTCGCCGACAGTGCCGACCTGCTGGGCACCCTGCGCGCCCAGATCGTCCAGCCCGAGCGGGGCTGAGGCCGCACCCCGGCCAGGCCGGGGTGCGGCCATCCGCATTCGGGCGTTCGGGCCGCGCGGCCGGGCCGGGTGCGCCCGGCGGGGTCAGGCGTCGCGGGTCGGGTCCGGCTGGGCGCGCGGCGGGGCGTAGCGGGGCACGTACTCCTGGCCGGTGAGCTTCTGGATCTCACTCATCATCTCGTCGGTCATCTGCCGCAGCGAAGTGCGGTCGTCCGGTCGGCCGGTGAAGTCCAGCGGCTTGCCGAATCGAACCGTGATCTTGGCAGTGCCCGGCCGGGGCACCCGGGCACCGATCGGCTGCGCCTTGTCCGTGCCGATCATGCCGACCGGGATGATCGGCACACCGGCCGAGATCGCCAGCCGAGCCGCGCCGGTCCGCCCCCGGTAGAGCTTGCCGTCCGGCGAGCGGGTGCCCTCCGGGTAGACCACCACCAGGTCACCGCCCTTGAGCGCCGGGATCGCCGCGTCGAACGCGGACAGCGCCGCCCGGCCACCGGCCCGCTCGACCGGGATCGCGCCCAAGCCGGTGAGGACGAACTTGGAGATCGCACCCTTCACGCCGGCGCCCTTGAAATATTCCGACTTGGCCCAGAACGCCAGGTGCCGGGGCACGACAGTGCCGAGGAACAACTCGTCGGCCACCGAGAGGTGGTTGCCGGCGAAGACCGCGCCACCGGTCTCCGGCACGTGTTCCAGCCCCTCCACGGTCGGGCGGAACGCCAACCGCAGCGTGGGCGCCACGGTGAGCTTGCCGATGGTGTAGAGCAGGGGCACTGGTCCTCCGGCAGATCAGGTGCGAACAGGCGGTGTCACGGTAGCGGACGCCTCCACACCTCCCGGACGGAGGTGGTGGCGCCCGCACCCTGGCGATGGTCCGTTATACCCGGCGGACGACCACCGTTACCCGCTCACCATCGCCGACCTCGCCAGCGAAGCCCTCCAGGCCCTCGGCGGCGGAGCCGTCCGGACCCTCGACGAAGTCGACCGAGTCGGCCAGCACCTCCGCGGAGACAAAGTCGACGTACGCGGACACCGCCGCGCGTACCTCGTCGGACGCCGACACCGACACCACGATCCGGTCCGAGACGTCCAGGTCGGCGTCCCGGCGGGCCTGCTGCACCACCCGCACCACGTCGCGGGCCAGCCCCTCGGCGGCCAGCTCCGCTGTGACGTCGGTGTCCAGCACCACCACGCCCTCGCCGCCGGGCAGCGGCGCGGAGTGCTCGGCGTCGGCGGCGACCAGGCGCAACTCGTACTCACCCTCGGCGAGGGTGACGCCGGCGGCCACCGGGACGCCGTCGACCAGCTCCCACTCGCCGGCCTTGACCGCCTTGATCACCTGCTGCACCTGCTTGCCGACCCGGGGGCCGAGCGCCCGGGGCACCACTGTCAACACCTGCTCGCAGTACGCGGACAGTTCCGCGCTGAACTCCACAGTCTTCACGTTGACCTCGTCGGCGACCAGGTCGGCGAACGGCCGCAGCTGCTCCGCGACCGGCGAGGCCACCGTCAGCTTCGACAGCGGCAGCCGCACCCGCAGCCCCTTGGCCTTGCGCAGCGACAGCGCCGCCGAGGCGACCGCTCGCACGTTGTCCATCGCGGCGACCAGGTCGTGGTCGGCCGGGAACTCGCTCGCCTCCGGCCAGTCGGTCAGGTGCACCGAACGCTCCCCGGTCAGGCCACGCCAGATCTCCTCCGCGGTCAGCGGCGCGAGCGGCGCCACCACCCGGCAGAGGGTCTCCAGCACCGTCGACAGGGTGTCGAAGGCGTTGGCGTCACCTGACCAGAACCGGTCCCGGGACCGGCGCACGTACCAGTTGGTCAACGCGTCCAGGTAGGACCGGACAGTGGCGCAGGCACCGGAGATGTCGTACGCGTCCATCTGCGCGCCGACGGTGGACACCAGCTCGTTCGTCTTCGCCAGCACGTACCGGTCGAGCAGGTGGGTGGAGTCGGTACGCCGCCGGGCCTGGTACCCGTCGGCGTTGGCGTAGAGCGTGAAGAAGTACCACACGTTCCACAGCGGCAGCAGCACCTGCCGGACGGCGTCGCGGATGCCCGCTTCGGTGACCGCCATGTCCCCACCGCGCAGCACCGGCGAGGACATCAGCATCCAGCGCATCGCGTCCGAGCCGTACGCGTCGAAGACGTGGTAGACGTCCGGGTAGTTGCGCAGGCTCTTGGACATCTTGCGCCCGTCGGAGCCGAGCAGGATGCCGTGGCTCAGGCAGTTGCGGAACGCCGGCCGGTCGAACAGCGCGGTGGCCAGCACGTGCATGGTGTAGAACCAGCCGCGGGTCTGCCCGATGTACTCGACGATGAAGTCACCCGGGTAGTGGTGCTCGAACCAGTCGGCGTTCTCGAACGGGTAGTGCACCTGGGCGAACGGCATCGATCCGGACTCGAACCAGCAGTCCAGCACCTCCGGCACCCGACGCATCATCGACTGCCCGGTCGGGTCGTCCGGGTTGGGGCGGACCAGGTCGTCCACCGCCGGCCGGTGCAGGTCGGTCAGGCGTACGCCGAAGTCCCGCTCGATGTCGGCAAGCGAGCCGTAGACGTCCAGGCGCGGGTAGTTCGGGTCGTCGGACTTCCACGCCGGGATCGGCGAGCCCCAGAACCGGTTCCGACTGATCGACCAGTCCCGGGCGTTGGCCAGCCACTTGCCGAACGAGCCGTCCTTGATGTGGCCGGGCGTCCAGTTGATCTCCTGGTTCAGCTCGACCATCCGGTCCCGGAACTTCGTCACCGCGACGAACCACGACGACACCGCCTTGTAGACCAGCGGGGTGTCGCAACGCCAGCAGTGCGGGTACGAGTGGGTGTAGGTGTCCTGCTTGAGCACCACCCCCCGGTCCTTCAGCTCCCGGATCACCGGCTTGTTGACGTCGAAGACCTGCTCACCCTGGTACGGCGGGACCAGGGCGGTGAACCGGGTGTGGTCGTCCACAGTGACGATGGTGGGGATGCCGGCGGCGTTGCAGACGTTCTGGTCGTCCTCACCGAAGGCCGGGGCCAGGTGCACGATCCCGGTGCCGTCCTCGGTGGTGACGAACTCCGCGCCGAGCACCTGGTAGGCGTTCTCCCCGGCCTGCTCGACGAGGAAGTCGAACAGCGGCGTGTAGCGGCGTCCGGCCAGGTCCCGGCCGTACACCGTGCCGACCTGCTCGTAGCCCTCCAGCTCCTTGGCGTACGCGGCCAGTCGCGCCGCCCCCACCAGGTAGCGGTCGCCGTCGCGTTCGAGCACCGCGTACTCGATGTCGGGCCCGACGGCGAGCGCCAGGTTCGACGGCAGGGTCCACGGCGTGGTGGTCCAGACGCCCAGCTTGACCGGCCCGCGCACCAGCTCCGGCGCGGACTCGTCGGCGGTCAGCTCGAACCACACCGACAGGGTGGGGTCGTGCCGGTCCCGGTAGACGTCGTCCATCCGGGTCTCGGTGTTCGACAGCGGCGTCTCACAGCGCCAGCAGTACGCCAGCACCCGGAAGCCCTCGTAGATCAGACCCTTGTCGTGCAGGGTCTTGAAGGCCCACATGACGCTTTCCATGTAGTCCAGGTCGAGGGTCTTGTAGTCGTTCGTGAAGTCGACCCAGCGGGCCTGCCGGTTGATGTACCGCTCCCAGTCCTGGGTGAACTCCAGCACCGAGGTACGGCAGGCCTCGTTGAACCGGTCCACGCCCAGGTCGATGATCTCCGCCTTGCTGGTGATGCCGAGCTGCTTCTCGGCCACCACCTCGGCGGGCAGGCCGTGGCAGTCCCAGCCGAAGCGCCGCTCCACGTGCCGGCCGCGCATGGTCTGGTAGCGCGGCACCACGTCCTTGACGTAGCCGGTGAAGAGGTGACCGTAGTGCGGCAGGCCGTTGGCGAACGGCGGGCCGTCGTAGAAGACGTACTCGTTCTTGCCGTCCGTGCCGGCGGGGCGGGCCTCGATGCTGGCCTCGAAGGTCTTGTCGGCCGTCCAGTGCTCCAGCACCCGGCGCTCGACCGCGGGCAGGTCCGGGCTCGCCGGCACACCGGCGGCGGTCGGGTCGTGCAACGGATAGGCCATCGGGGGTCGCTCTCCTCGTGCAGTCACTCAAACCTGGGACTGCGAGGACGAACCTTCCGGGGTACGCCTCGAACGACGCTCCCGGGTGGCCCGCGGTACCACCCCGCTTGGCGGTCAGGATCGACCGCCCGCTCATTGTCGGCTGTGACGGGCCGCACCCGTCCGGTTCTACTGGGCCGGTTGCCCGGCTGTTCTTCCGGAGGCTCACCGGTGATGGCCGGGTCATCGCCTTACGGTGCCCAACGATACAAGACCCACCGCCCAACCCGCCGCGGAGTAAACGCACGCGCCGGCACCCTAGGCTGTCCGGATGATCCGGATCGAGTTGGACGAGCCGACGCTGGCCCGCACCCGGATCGCCACCAGCCCGCTCTGGGAGGTGTTGACCAGCCTGTTCGTGCTGCAACGCCATCCGAAAGAGGCGCCCTGGCCGTACACCGCCTGGGCGCGACACGCACGGCGGGTGCTCGACGAGGTGCCGGCGGCCGCGCCGGCCCGGCTGCTGACCGCCGGCCTACCCGCACCGGACTTTCTCAGCCCGGTCCCCACGTCGGCCGCGCCGACGCTGGCCGAACAGCTCGCCGAACTGCGCGCGACGCCGGCTGAGGTGATCGCCGAGCAGATCCCCCGCTACTACGACCCGGACGACCTGCCGGGATGGCTCGGCCCGTTCGTCACTGACCGGCGGGCCGCCCTGGATCGGCTCGCCGACGGCATCGAGGCGTACTGGGACGCGGCCATCGCGCCGTGGTGGCCGGCGATGCGAGCGGCGCTGGACGAGGAGGTGCTGCATCGGGCGCGGGCGCTCGCCGCGCACGGTCCGGACGCGCTGCTGGCCGACCTGCACGAGCGGGTGCGCTGGGAGAAGCCGGTGCTGACGCTGGTGAAGCCGTCGGAGCAGCAGTTCGCGGTGGTGGACCAACGGCTCCTGCTGATTCCACTGATCTTCTCGCAGGAAGCACTCATCTGCGCCACCGACCATCCGGAGATCATCGCCGTCTCCTACCAGGCCCGCGGGGCGGTGATGCTGGCCGAGGGTGGGCCCAGCTCGGAGCCCCGGACGACACCGGCCACGGATCGGCTGGCGGTGTTGGTCGGCCGAGGTCGTGCCCAGGTGCTGCGGGCGCTGACCCGGCCGGCGACCACCGCCGGCCTCGCGGCCACCCTGGGGCTGGCCCCGAGTACCGTCTCGGAGCAGCTTTCCGCGCTGCTCACCGCCGGTGTGGTGCACCGCCGTCGGGCGGGCCGACGGGTGCTGTACGGCCTGGAACCGGCCGGCGTGGCACTGGTGCAGCTCATCGGCGACGAGCCGGCGAGCGCCTCGGCCTGAGCATTCGGCTCGATCCGAATTCGTTTCCCGCCAGTCCCGGTCGCTCCTAGCGTGCGGGGCACGAACGAACACGCGATCGAGGCGGTCGGGGGTGCCGCAGGTACCGCAGCCGCACGGGATGGTGGCGACCCAGCGCCGGGAGGTTCAGGCAGTCCGCGGCGTCAACCTGACGGTTGGCAACGGGGAGCTGTTCGGCCTGCTCGGGCCGAACGGCGCTGGGCACCCTCCAACCCCGGCCCCGACCCGGTTGACCATGAAGTTGTCGCCAGCCTCGTCGGCGTGTCGTGGCAACAACTTCATGATCAACCGAGGGGTTGCGGTCAGGGGGCCGGGAGGGTGGTGCTCCACAGCGAGGCACCGTCGCGGTCGCGCAGGTGGACCGTCAGGGCCTCGGACTCACCGTCGATGGTGACCTCACCGAAGTGCTGGAAGCCCCCCGCCGGGCCCGTGTTGGCCACCGGCGGCGCGTGCACGAAGGCCGCCTGCGGCCCGAACGTGCCGTCCAGCGCGTTCGGGCCGAACGCCCCGGCGTGCGCCGGGCCGGAGACGAACTCCCAGAACGGGGTGAAGTCGCCGACCGCAGCCCGGGACGGGTCGTAGTGGTGCGCGGCGGAGTAGTGCACGTCGGCGGTGAGGAAGACCATGCCGGTCACCCCGGCCCGGTGGGTGGCCCGCAGCACCTCGGCGAACTCCAGCTCACGCCCGGCCGGTGCGCCCGGGTCGCCCTGCGCGACACCCTCCTGCGCGCCCGGACCGTCCGGCACCACCACGCCGATCGGCAGGTCGTTGGCGATCACCTTCCAGGTCGCCGTGGACCGTTTCAGCTCCCGGATCAGCCACTCGCGCTGCTCACGGCCGAGCAGACCGCGCTTCGGGTCGGCGTACGTGTTGCCGTCGTTCGGGTCCTTGTGGGTCCGCATGTCCAGCACGAACACGTCCAGCAGCGGCCCGTGCGAGATCCGCCGGTACAGCGGCCCGTTGTCCGGCACCGGCAGCCACTCGCCGAACGCCTGGCGGGCCCTGGCGGCGAGCACGTCCACCCGCCGCTCGGTGTAGCGCGGGTCGTCCAGAACCTCACCGGGGTACCAGTTGTTGAGGACCTCGTGGTCGTCCCACTGGTTGATCTGCGGGACCGCCGCGTTGAACGCCCGCAGATGCTCGTCGATCAGGTTGTACGCGTACTGCCCCCGGTACTCGGTGAGCGTCTCGGCGACCTTGCTCTTCTCCGGCGTCACCACGTTGCGCCAGATCCGCCCGTCGGGCAGGGTCACCGACTCGACGAGCGGGCCGTCGGCGTACACCGTGTCACCGCTGCACAGATAGAAGTCGGGCCGGGTCGCCCGCATCGCCCGGAAGATCGACATCCCACCGAAGTTCGGGTCGATCCCCCAGCCCTGCCCGACGATGTCGCCGGTCCAGACGAACGTCACGTCGCTGCGCCGGTGCCGGCCCGGCGCCGTGGTCAACGTCCCGGTCAGCGGCTCGCTCACCACTCCGTGCCGCTCCAGGCTTTCCACCCGGACCCGGTAGTGCAGACGCTCGGCGTCCGGCAGCCCCCGCAGCCGGATTTTCCCGGTGAAGTCGCCGTTCGGCGTGAGCACCGGGCCGCGCAGCTCGCGCGCCCCCCGGAAGTCCGGCCGGCGGCTCACCTCGACCAACATCCGGCCCGGCCGGTCGGCCCGGGTCCAGACCAGCGCGGAGTCCGCTGTCACGTCGCCGCTCTGCACGCCGTGGGTGAGCACCGGGCGCGCCGCCGGGCGCCAGGCCGGGGCGGCGTTCGCGCCAGCACCGCCCAGCAGGGCGCCGCCGGCGGCTCCGGCACCGACCACCAGGCCGGCCCGCAGCAGGGTACGTCGATCAAGCTCGGTCATTGTTCCTCCCGGTCATGGGTTGACCCCGTCGGTCTACCGGGCGGAGATGACCGCGATCGGCGGCCCGGATGACCGGCGCCCGAACGCCTGTTGTCCGGCCGGATCGCCGGCGGCCGGCCCACCACGCGTGACCGGGGTCACCACGACGGTTGTCACGGCCGGCCCCGGTCGGACCGTCGTAGCGGTGTCGGATCGAACAGGGAGTTGGTCATGCAACGAATGAGGCTCTTCGAGGTCGCGCCGCAGGGATACCAGGCCGTGTCGGGCCTGGAGAAGTACGTCCAGGCGAACGTCGACCACACAGTGCTGGAGCTGGTCAAGCTGCGGGCGTCGATGCTGAACGGCTGCGCGTACTGCGTCGACATGCACAGCCGCGACGCCCTCGCCGCCGGCGAGTCGAGCCGGCGGCTGTTCGCGGTGGCCGCTTGGCGGGAGGCGCTGTCGCTCTTCGACGAGCGGGAACAAACCGCGCTGGCGCTCACCGACGCGGTCACCCGGCTCGGCGAGCACGGAGTGTCGGACGAGGTGTGGGACGCCGCCGCGAAGGTCTGGTCGGAGAAGGAACTGGCCGATCTGGTCCTCGCGATCGCCACAATCAACGTGTGGAATCGTATCGCCGTGACGACGCACACGGAGCCCCCGGCGCAGGTGTGACGACCGAGGCAGCAGAGGCGGCCGGCGCGCTCCAGGCGCACCGGCCGATGCTGCTTGGGCTCGCGTACCGGCTGCTCGGCAGCCTGCACGACGCGGAGGACGTGCTCCAGGAGGCGTACCTGCGCTGGCTGGGAGTGGACCGGGCCCGGGTCGAGGAGCCGCGCCGGTACCTGTCCCGGGTGGTCACCCGGCTGGCGGTGGACCGGCTGCGCGCCCGGCAGGCGGCCCGCGAGACGTACGTCGGGACGTGGCTGCCCGAGCCGGTGCCGACCGCGCCATCGCCGTTCGGGCCGTTGGACCGGGTGGAGCTACGCGACTCGCTCTCCACCGCGTTGCTGCACGTCCTGGAACGGCTCACCCCGCCGGAACGGGCGGTGTACGTCCTGCACACGGCCTTCGACCTGCCGTACGCGGAGATCGCCGAGATCCTGGACCGGTCGGTCGCCGACTGTCGGCAGCTGTACCACCGGGCGACCGCGCGGGTACGGCAGGAGCAGCGTCGGTTCACCGCCAGCCGCCCGGAGCGGGAGCGGCTGCTGGACGCGTTCCTCGCCGCCGCCCGCGACGGTGACCTGGCGAGGCTCACCGACCTGGTGGCCGCCGACGTCACAGCGTGGAACGACGGCGGCGGTCGGGTGCGGGCCGCCCTCAACCCGGTCACCGGCGCGGACCGGATCGCCCGGTTCTACGCCGGGGTCTACGGCCCGCGTCACCGGGTGGCGATGGATCCGGTCGAGCTCAACGGGGAACCGGCGATGCTGATCACCCGCGCGGACGGCAGTCGGTACACGCTGACCATCGCCGCGGCTGACGGACGGATCACCAGGATCTACGTGGTCGGCAACCCGGCGAAGGTGCCGGCGGTCGGCTGAACCCGGGCGTCGTCGGTCGACCCGGGCCGGTGGACGTCAGCCCAGCTCGGGGAACCAGAGCGCGATCTCGCGCTTGGCGCTGTCCGTCGAGTCGGAGGCGTGCACCAGGTTCTCCCGGTTGGACAGCGACAGGTCACCCCGGATGGTGCCGGCGACGGCCTTGCGTCCGTCGGTGGCGCCGACCAGCCCGCGGACCACGTCGATGACCTGGTCGCCAGAGAGCACCAGAGCGACCAGCGGGCCGCCGGTCATGAAGTCCTTCAGCGGCGGGTAGAACGCCTTGTCGACGTGCTCGGCGTAGTGCTCGTCGGCGAGCGCGGCATCCATCGTCCGGTGCGCCATCGCGTCGATCCGCAGCCCCTTGCGCTCGAAGCGGGAGAGGACCTCGCCGACCAGGCCGCGGCGGACCGCGTCGGGCTTGATCAGAACGAGGCTGCGCTCATCCGGGCTGTTGCTGGACACGCTGGGTTCCTCCTGTACGCGCTGAACGCTCGGGATCGGTACGGTCAGCCTAGCGACCCGGTCCCGGCGCCGGCGCGGCGGCCGGCCTTTCCCCCGGTGGCCGATTCGGCCTAGCCTGGTCCTGACCCCGGGAGGTCCACTGTGGCGAATGGCGGGAATCGACCCATCGCGCCGGTACGCAAGCTGATCGGCGCGGTGCTGGGCACCGTGGCCACGTTCGTCGTCCTGTTCGGCCTCGGCATGACGAGTTGGGCCATCGTGGCTCTCGGGGTCGCCCTGCTGGTGCTGGCGATCGCGCTGGCGACCGTACGCGGCGGCGGTCGCACGTGGGTCGTCGGCGTGGGGCACGTGCACAGCGCCTCCGAACCACCCACCCAGTACGCGTTCGGCCGCTGCGAACTGCAACTGGTGATTGACGCCCCTGGTCTGCCGCCGCGGTCCAAGAAGATCATTGAGCCGAGGGTGCCGGTCTCCAAGTGGCCGTCGCTGGGCCAGACCCTGCCGATCCGGGTCGCGCTGGACGACCAGCGGCACGTCAAGGTGCTCTGGGACGAGGTGCTCACCCATGCCGAGACCGCCGCTGCCGTCGCCGATCTTCCGCCGGAGTTCGCCGACGCGGAGGCGATGGACGAGCTGTTGATCCAGCAGGACGCGCCGCCGTGGGCCGACCGCGCACCCGACGACGACCTCCGCGACGACTTCCGCGACCCGGTCGGTGACCCGTTCCGCGACCCGGTCGGTGACCCGCTGCGCACCGACCCTTCGCGGATGGACGTCCGGCGCGACGACCCGAGCGTCGCGCCCGAGGAGCGCGAGCCCGTGGTGATGCACCAGAGCCCGGGCGGCCCGGTGGTGTTGGAGGGCGTCGTCGTCGAGCCGCAGGCCGGTGGGCTGCCCCGACGGGCAACCACTCCGGCGCCGCGCCCGCCCGCCGAGGAGCGCTTCGACGAACCCGCCGCCGACCGGTTCGACGCTCCAGAGGAGGGCGGCACCACCGCCCCACCCGCCGAGGACCCCGTCGGCCCTCCCAGCGCCCAGCGCTTCGAGCAGCCCGACGCGCAGCGCTTCGACCCGCCGCCCGCGCAGCGGTCCGGCCCGGGCGCGACCGACCCGCTGGACCCACTCGATCTTCCGCTGGACGATCCCGCCCCGGCCGGGGCGGCACCCACGACAGTGACCGACGAGGAACTGGACCAGGCGATCTTCGGGTTCGACGCCGGCTCGGCCGCGCCGATCAGCGGGGTGGGCCTCACCCTGCTGGTCACCGACCTGCCCCGGTCGCTCGGTTTCTACCGCGACGTGCTCGGCTTCAACGAGGTCGACCAGGGCGCCCACAACGCCGTCCTGGCCTCCGGGTCGACCCGGATCGTCCTGCGCGAGGTGACCGGGGCCGCCCCCATCAGCCGCCGACTCGTGCACGTCAACCTTGAGGTGAGCGACATCGAGGCGGCGTACGAGCGGTTACGCGAGTCGGGCGTCCGTTTCACGTACGCGCCCCGGGTGGTCAACAGGGGCACCAAGCTTGAGGGGTGGGCGGCTGCCTTCCGCGACCCGGATGGCCACGGCGTCGCGCTCACCCAGTGGCGCGAACGCGCCGACGCCTGACCCGGCCCGCCCTCGGACGGCGCCGGCCGGGTCCGGCGTCAGCCGAGAATGACGCGGCGAACGTGCAGCGCGTACGCCCAGACCAGGGCGAAGATGATGCCCAGCCCGAGCAGCGACCAGTGCAGCAGGCCGCCCAGCAACAGCAGGCCCTGGAGCACGGTGCCGGCGTTCCAGGCCCAGGGCCGACGCATCATGCCGGCGAGCACCACGGCAGCCACCGCCAGTGCCACCACCGCACCGATCGCGGCGCCGCCGAGGTCACCGCCGACCACCCGGATCGGCTGGATCGCCAGCAACAGCACCAGCGCCTCCAGGCTCAGCGTGCCAGCTCCGAGACCGCGTACCGCCCGCTCCGGGTTGCGCAACCCGGAGCGTCGCGGCTGCCCTGCCGTGGGCTCCTCCCCCGCCGGCCGCTCGACCGGCGGGGCGCTCGGGTCCTCGGTGGGGTGCGGGTCCCGCTCCGGGCTGGTCATCGCTTCAGCAGCCGGCGCGCGTCGGCGACCGTCACCACGGACCCCGTGACCAGCACCCCGACCCCGCTCAGCTCACCGGGAACGTCCTCCTCGGCCAACGCCACAGCCAACTCGATGGCATCCGGCATCTCCTCGGCCGAGTCCACCCGCTCATCGCCGAAGATCTCGGCGGCCAACGCGGCGAGTTCCTCCGTCGGCATCGCCCGTGGCGAGCTGTTGCGGGTGACCACCACCTGGTCGACCACCGGCTCCAGCAGCTCCAGCAGCGCTTCCGCGTCCTTGTCGGCCAGTACGCCGATCACGGCCACCAGCTTGCTGAACGCGAACTCCTCCTGAAGGGCGGTGACTGTGGCCTTCATGCCGTGCGGGTTGTGCGCACCGTCCAGCAGGATGGTCGGGGCGTTACGGACCCGCTCCAGCCGACCCGGGGAACTGGTCGAGGCGAAGCCCTCCCGGACCGCCTCGATGTCCAGTTGACGTCGAGCCCCCGCGCCCAGGAACGCCTCCACGGCGGCGAGCGCCATTGCCGCGTTCTGCGCCTGGTGGGCGCCGTGCAGCGGAATGAACACGTCGTCGTACACGCCACCCAGCCCCTGGAGGGTGAGCACCTGCCCGCCGACAGCGACCGCCCGACCCAGCACGCCGAATTCGCCGCCCTCCCGGGCGATGGTGGCCCCGACCTCGGCGCAGCGTTCGAGGAGGGGGCCGGCGGCCTCCTCCTCCTGGGCCGCCGAGATCACCGTGGCGCCCGGGTGGATGATGCCGGCCTTGGCCAGCGCGATGTCCTGGAGCGTGTCACCGAGCCACTCGGTGTGGTCCAGCCCGATCGGGGTGATCACGCAGACCCCGGCCTGGAGGACGTTGGTGGCGTCCTCGGCACCGCCGAGGCCCACCTCGACCACAGCGATGTCGACCGGCGCGTCGGCGAAGGTGGCGAACGCCAGCGCGGTGGTCATGTCGAAGTACGTCAACGGCTCGTCCGACCGCGCGTCGACCAGCTCGGCCAGCGGTTTGATCTCCCGGTACACCGACGTGAACCGTTCCTCGCTGACCGGCTCCCCGTCCAGGCTGATCCGCTCCCGGACGGTCTCCAGGTGCGGGCTGGTGTACCGCCCGGTGTGCAGCCCGTGCGCCCGCAACAGCGAGTCGATCATCCGCGCGGTGGAGGTCTTGCCGTTGGTGCCGGTCAGGTGGATCGCCGGGTACGCCCGCTGCGGGCTGCCGAGCAGGTCGAGCAGCGACTCGATGCGGTCCAGCTCGAAGACCATGCGGGTGAAGCCGCGGGCGTTCAGCTCGGCCTCGACGGCGGCGAATTCGGTACGGTCGGTCACGAGGGCAGTGTCTCCAGAGCAGCGTCGATCCGGACCAGGTCGGCCTCGGCGGTGGCGAGCCGGTCGCGGATCTTCGCGACCACCGGCTCGGGGGCCTTGCCGATGAAGGCAGGGTTGTCGAGCTTCGCCCGGGCCTGCGCGACCTCCTTCTCGGCTGCCGCGCGGTCCTTCGTCAGCCGGGCCCGCTCGGCGGCCACGTCGATCGACCCCCGGGTGTCCAACGCGACACCGACGGCGCCGGGCATGGCCAACGTGGCACTGGCCTGGAAGTCGTCACCGGCCGGATCCAACCGGACCAGCGAGCGGATCAGCGGCTCGTGCGCAGCGATTCCCGCGCCGGTCAGCCCGTCCAGGCGGGCAGCCACCCGCTGCGTGGGCCGCAGCCCCTGGTCGGAACGGAACCGGCGGATCTCGGTGACCACCCGCTGCACGCCGACCAGCTCGGCCTCGGCGGCGTCGTCGACCAGCGACCGGTCGGCCACCGGCCAGGCGGCGGCCTGCACCGTCTCGCCGCCGGTCAACGCGAGCCACAGCTCCTCGGTGACGAACGGGATGACCGGGTGCAGCAGCCGCAGCAACTGGTCGAGCACGTGCCCGAGCACCCGACGGCTGGCCTCCGCGCGCTCACCCCCCTCGGCGAGCACCGGCTTGCTCAGCTCGACGTACCAGTCACAGACGTCGTCCCACGCGAAGTGGTACAGCAGGTCGCACACCTTGGCGAACTCGTACGCCTCGAACTGCTCGTCGACCTCGGCGGTGACGTGCGCCAACCGGGACAGGATCCACCGGTCGACGGTGGAGAGCTGCTCGGTGGGGGGCAGGTCGCCAGTGGTGTGCGCGCCGTTCATCAGGGCGAACCGGGTGGCGTTCCAGAGCTTGTTGCAGAAGTTGCGGGAGCCCTGGCACCACTCCTCGCTGACCGGGACGTCCTGGCCGGGGTTCGCGCCCCGCGCCAGGGTGAACCGGGTGGCGTCAGCGCCGTACCTGTCGATCCAGTCCAACGGGTCGACCACGTTGCCGAACGACTTCGACATCTTCTTGCCGAACTGATCACGGACCATGCCGTGCAGCGCGACCACGTCGAAGGGCGGCCGGCCGTCCATCGCGTAGAGGCCGAACATCATCATCCGGGCGACCCAGAAGAACAGGATGTCGTACCCGGTGACCAGCACGCTGGTCGGGTAGAACTTCGCCAGGTCCGGGGTCTGCTCGGGCCAGCCCAGGGTGGAGAACGGCCACAGGCCGCTGGAGAACCAGGTGTCCAGGACGTCCTCGTCCTGGTGCCAGCCCTCGCCGCTCGGCGGCGCCTCGTCGGGGCCGACGCAGACGATCTCACCCGCCGGGCCGTACCAGACCGGGATGCGGTGCCCCCACCACAGCTGGCGGGAGATGCACCAGTCGTGCATGTTGTCGACCCAGGCGAAGTAGCGCTTGGCCAGCTCGGCCGGCTCGATGCGCACCCGGCCGTCGCGCACCGCGTCACCCGCGGCCTGGGCCAGCGGGGCGGTGTTGACGAACCACTGCAGCGACAGCCGCGGCTCGACCGTGGTCTTGCACCGCGAGCAGTGCCCGACCGCGTGCACGTACGGGCGCTTCTCGGCGACGATCCGGCCCTGCTCCCGCAGCGCCGCCACGATCGCCGGCCGCGCCTCGAACCGGTCCAACCCCTCGAACGGGCCGGGCACGGTGATCACGCCGCGCTCGTCCATCACTGTCAGCGCGGGCAGGTCGTGCCGCTGGCCGATCTCGAAGTCGTTCGGGTCGTGGGCCGGCGTCACCTTGACCATGCCGGTGCCGAAGGACGGGTCGACGTGCGCGTCGGCGACGATCGGGATCCGGCGGCCGGTCAACGGCAGCTCGACCTCGGTGCCGATCAGGTGCTGGTAGCGCTCGTCGTCGGGGTGCACCGCCACTGCGGTGTCGCCGAGCATCGTCTCGGCCCGGGTGGTGGCCACCACGACCTCGTCGCTGTAGCGGATCGAGATCAGCTCGCCGTCGTCGTCGGTGTGCTCGACCTCGATGTCGGAGAGCGCGGTGAGGCAGCGCGGACACCAGTTGATGATCCGGTTGGCCCGGTAGATCAGGCCGTCGTCGAACAGCTTCTTGAAGATCGTCTGGACGGCGCGGGTCAAGCCCTCGTCCATGGTGAAGCGCTCGCGGTCCCAGTCGACGGAGTCACCGAGGCGACGCATCTGGCCGAGGATGGCGCCACCGGACTCGGCCTTCCACTGCCAGACCCGCTCGACGAACTTCTCCCGGCCGAGATCGTGCCGGGACAGCCCTTCGGCGGCGAGCTGACGCTCGACCAGGTTCTGGGTGGCGATGCCGGCGTGGTCCATGCCCGGCAGCCACAGCGCCTCGAAGCCCTGCATCCGCTTACGCCGGGTCAACGCGTCCATCAGCGTGTGCTCGAACGCGTGGCCCATGTGCAGCGAGCCGGTGACGTTCGGCGGCGGGATGACGATGGTGAAGGGGGGCTTGTCGCTGTCGGCGGAGGCCCGGAAGTGCCCGCCGGCTACCCACTGCTCGTACCGTCGCTGCTCTACCTCACCGGGCTGGTACTGGCCGGCAAGGGTCGGGGCGTCGGGGCGTCGGGCATCCAGTCTCTCGGTCACCGGACAAGTCTACGGAGGGCTTCCGCAGACCTGACGTGCGCCACCTGCCGTTCGCGTACGGTGTCGGCTATGTCCGACGCACATCTCACCGAGCGGTCGCGCGACGGCGGCCGCGAGCCGGTCGAGCTGACCGAAGAGCCGATCCAGCTGAGCACCCGGGACTCCGGAGGAGACCCCGACGAGCGGTCCAGCGGCTGGTCACGTCGCCGCAAGATCGGCTGGACGGTCGCCCTGGTGGTAGGTCTCGCCGGCGCCGGCGTGCTTGGTGTCGGTGGGTGGCGGGTGGCGCAGCAGAAGGACACCCAACTGGCGTCACCCGATCGGGTGGCTGGTCTGACCCGCGACGACAGCGAGCGGGCGAAGAGCACCGCCGACTATCTACGCAGCGGCCTGGCGGCGAACATCGAACTGGACCGCAGTTTCGGCACTGTCTACCGCGACCCGGCCGACGACAAGCGCTCCGTGCTCATCTTCGGGGGCACCACACTGCTCTGGCAGCCCGAACGTGACCTGGACAGCCTCTTCCGCCTGATGTCCGACGAGACCGGTGCGGTGAACGGTCTGCGGGAGCTGCCCGCAGGTGACCTCGGCGGGGTGCTGAAGTGTGGCAGCACCAGCGGCGAGGGCGGGGACTTCGCGGTGTGCGGCTGGGCCGACCACGGCAGCGTGGTGATGGCGATGTTCCCGGGCCGGTCGGTCAGCGACGCCGGCGGCCTGCTGCGCAACCTCCGCGACGGTATGCAGACCCGAGACTGACCGGGCACTGCGGTTCCCCACCTGGACGACCGGCCCGCGGGTCCGCCGCCTGACACGGCAGCAAGATCGCGCAACATCCTGGTTCTAGTGGCCTCACGAGGCACGGACACCACTACAACCAGGATCGAGCGTGACCTTGCCGTCGGGCCCCCTGTTCCCGACCTCGCCTGCCGCCCTGGTGAAACCCACCGGGAGGTCAGGGGAACGGGGGCGATCATCCACGGGAACAGGGGAACGCAGAAAGGGCCACCCCCGTGTTGGGGGTGGCCCTTTCTGAAAGATTGTCCGGCGGCGTCCTACTCTCCCACACCCTCACGAGTGCAGTACCATCGGCGCTGGAGGGCTTAGCTTCCGGGTTCGGAATGTAACCGG
>NZ_JBEZFJ010000007.1:0-359388 GCF_040649335.1 Micromonospora sp. NPDC048986 | reverse complement strand
CCCCACCCCCACCCCCACCCCCACCCCCACTCCCACCCCGCCCCGCCGAGCACCAGCCCCCGCGATCTTGCACCTTGTGCGGCCGTTTCATAACTTTTGCGCGCCTTTGTCGGGGCACGAAGTGCAAGATCGCCGCGTCAGGCGGCGCAGCCGCATGCAGGCTTGCCAGGCGGGTAGGTGGGTAGGCGGGGGCGGGCCTGGGCGCTCGCGGCCTTGGGGTCCGGGGAGGGAGCGGGGTATGACGGCGAACCAGAGCGGTGGGGGACAGCGGGCCCGCCAGGAGGCCTCGACCTTCGACAGCGCTGACCCGACCGGTGTGCCGGGGCCGGCGCCGGTGATGCGGGTGCGCTCCGCGTCCGCGCCGGCCCCGGGCCGGCCGGTCAACGAGGATCTGGTCTTCCGGTTCGGCCCGCTGGTCGGTGTCCTGGACGGTGCGACGGTGCCGGACGGCTTCGACACCGGCTGCGTGCACGGGCCCGAGTGGTACGTCCGGCACCTGGCGGCCCGGATCGGCGTCGCCGAGGCGGTACGCCCGGCCGCCCGGCTCACCAGCAACCTGGCCGCGGCCATCCTCGCGGTGCGCGCCGACCACGGCGGGCAGTGCGACCTCGACCACCCGGGCACCCCGTCCAGCACCGTGTGCCTACTACGGGACTGCGGCGACCAGGTGGACTACCTGGTGCTCTGCGACAGCCCGCTCGTCCTCGACGTCGGCGGGCAGGTCAGCGTGGTCACCGACAACCGGCTGGACGCGGCGATGGCGGAGCTGCGGGAGACAGTGGCCGTCGTGCCGGCCGGCGCGGCGGACCCGGTCACCCGGTTCCGGCATGCCGTGAGCGTCCAGCGGGAGCGGATGAACCGCACCCACGGCTACTGGGTGGCGGCCTCCGACCCGGACGCGGCCTTCCACGCGGTCACCGGGACCGCGCCCCGGCATGGTCCGGGGGCGCTGCGGCGGGCGGCGCTGCTCAGTGACGGCGCGTCCAGCGCCGTGGAGCAGTTCGCGCTCACCGACTGGGCTGGTCTGCTCGACCTGCTCAGCGCCGACGGTCCGGGCGCGTTGATCGACCGGGTGCGGAACGCCGAGCGCGAGCACCCCGACCGACTGCGCCGACACAAGTCGACCGACGACGCCTCGGTGGTGTTCTGCGAGTTCGGGTAGGCGTTTGGGCCGTTGACACCCGGTCGGGTGACAACGGAGCGTGATGTGGAACACCCAATCCGCCCGACCGGCCGGTACCGCTGTCCGGACCGCCAGTGGATGGCCAATGGGGTGGACTTCGGCCGATGAGGGCGGCAGACTGCGGCACGTGGCGGGTGCGGTCCGGTTGGAGCCGGTGGACGAACGGAACCTGGAGCCGTTGCTCTCCGTAGCGGCTGCGGAGGCGGAGCCGGGTGATGTGATGCCCCCGGTCGAGGCACCCGCCGGCTGGTCGCTCGCCCGCCGCGAGGCGTTCCGCGAATTCCACCGGGCAAGCTTCGGCGGGCTGGACGGTCCGACCGGTTCGCAGATGTACGCCATCCTCGTCGGCGGCGAGGTGATGGGCATGGTCCGAATGACGCGCTGTGACGAGCCGCGCACTGTGGAGACCGGGATGTGGCTCGGCCGGTCGGCGCGCGGGCAGGGAATCGGCGCGGCCGCCCTACGGGAACTGCTGAACGCCGCCGCTCGGGCGGGCATGCGCGCTGTGGTGGCCGAGACGACCCCGGACAACATGGGCGCGGTGGCGGTCCTGCAGAAGTGTGGCGCGAAACTGCGCGAGGACGACGGCAAGGTACGCGCCGAGATCTGCCTCGATTCGACGCCGCCCGCCTTCTGAGCTGGCCGGCGAGGCCGGCGGCGACCACAGGGATCGCCGCCGACCGCCTGGGTCAGGCCGGCAGCCGAACGATGTCGTAGTCGGTGCTCGGCGTGGACTCGACGTCGAACCTGCCGTTCACCACGTACAACGCCGAGCCGAGCAGGTCGCCGGTGGCCGGCGACCGCAGCTGCGGTCCGGTGATCTCCCGCTGCACCACTCCGGCGGTGTAGCCGGCGTTCAGCCGGACCACGGCGACGACGTTGGTCAGGTTCCGGATCACGTAGAGGGTGTGACCGCGCAGCACCAGCCCGTCGGCGCGCTCCACCGAGTAGCCACCGAGGTCGACGAGTCGGCTCCCGCCGGTACGCGGGTCGACGCGCACCAACTGGCCGGACAGCATCTGCGCGACCAGCAGATCGCCGTCCGGCAGCGCCACGATCCCGTTGTGGTAGACGTCCGGAGTGGCGGCCGGGCCGCTGAGTTGCAGCACCCGGACGGCGGTGGGTGCCGGAAGTCGGCCACCTGGGCCGAGGGGCACCACGTAGAGCACCTGGCGTGCCGAATCCGTGAAGTAGACCGCCCGCTGGGTGATCACCAGGTCGTTGACGTAGCTGCCCGGCACATCGGTGAACTGGTAGTGGGCCAGCTTGGCACCGGTGTCGGCGTCGTACACGCTCGCGCCGCCGCCGGAGAAGTCGGCGGTCCAGAGCCGGCCGCGCGGGTCGAGCTTGATGCCCGCCTTGTCGGTGCCCGGTGTGCCGGGGATCAGCACCGAGCCGTGGCCGGTGCGTAAGTCGCCGCGCCACACCGCGCCATCCAGGATGGAACTCACGAACACGGTGGTGCCCCGACCGATCGTCAACCCCTCCGGGGTGAACCCGTTCGGCAGCGCGATCCGGGAGGGGAAGGGCTTCGCTGGATGAGCCGTCGCAGGTGCGCCGACCGAGACCAGTGTCGCCGCCGCCAGCAGGGGGACGAGGAGGAGTGAGAGCCGCTTACGCAAGGAACACCACCTGACGTCGCAGTGGATGACTCCACTGAGGAATGTGACGTACTGGGAACGCCCTGGGCGCGACGAAAGGTTGTGCTGGTGTGATCACTCCCGGTTGGCGGCGTACCGGGACAGCCAGGCGACCTGGGCCGGGTCCAGCGACGGTCGGACGCGGGCCCGTGCGGCCGACACGTGCTCGGCGGTGACAGTGGCGGCGGCGAGCGACTCCCGCATGGCGGCCAGCGCCGCCTCGCGGACCAGCGCCGCGCAGTCCGCGGCGGAGAAGCCGGTCAGCTCGTCGCCGAGGGCGGCCAGATCGACGTCGGGCGCCAACGGCACCTGCCGGGACGCGGCCCGCAGGATCTCCGCGCGGGCGGGCCCGTCCGGCGGTGGCACGTAGACCAGCCGCTCCAACCGGCCCGGCCGCAGCAGCGCGGGGTCGATCAGGTCCGGCCGGTTCGTCGCGCCGACCACCACCACGTTGCGCAGCGTCTCCACCCCGTCCAGCTCGGTGAGCAGGGCGGCGACCACCCGATCCGTGGTGCCACCGTCGGTGGCCTGGCCGCGGACCGGCGCCAGCGCGTCCACCTCGTCCAGGAAGATCAGCGTGGGGGCCGCCTCCCGGGCCCGGCGGAACAACTCACGGACCGCGCGTTCGCTCTCACCGACCCACTTGGAGAGCAGCTCCGCGCCCTTCACCGAGAGCACGTTGGCCCGCCCCGACCCGGCCAACGCGGTGACCAGGTAGGTCTTGCCGCAGCCCGGCGGCCCGTAGAGCAGCACGCCGCGCGGCGGCTGCACGCCGAGCCGGGCGAAGGTGTCCGGGTAGGTCAGCGGCCACAGCACCGACTCGGTAAGCGTCTGTTTGACCTCGTCCAGGCCACCCACGTCGTCCAGGGTCACCGAGGCCAGATCCAGTGTCGACGCCGCCATCGTGGTGGGCCGGACCACCTCCCGGGCGGCGGTGAAGTCGGCCATCGACACCGTCGGCGTCTCGGCGGACTTCTGCCGCAGCGCCGCGCGTACCCCGGCCTCCCGGACCAGTGCGGCCAGGTCCGCCGCGACGAACCCGGGGGTACGCGCGGCCACCTCGTCCAGCCGGACGTCGTCGGCCAACGGCACCTGCCGGGTCAGCACTGTGAGCTGTTCGCGGCGCAGCGCCTGATCCGGGAGTGGGACGCTGATCCGCAGCGACAGCAGGTCGGGCGCGCGCAGTACGGGGTCTACCGCCTCCGGTCGGGCGGTGGCGCAGACCACTGCGACTCCGGCGCGGATGCTCTCCGCGAGCACCTGACGGAACACCGTCGCCACCGGAGCGGGACCGTCAGCGGGTGCGAGCGCCTCGACGTCGGTGAACAGCAGTACGGCAGGTCCTTCGGCCCGGGCCGCCGCTGCCGCGACGCGCAACCGCTCGGCGGCGGCCTGACTGGCCAACGCGGCCACCTCCGGCGCCCAGAGCGGGTGAACACGGGCCCCGACCCGGGCGGCCACGGCCCGGACCAGCGCCGACTTCCCGGACCCTGCCGGGCCGACGAGCAGCACCCCCAACGAGATCGTGGTGCCGAGCCGACCCAGCACCTCCCGGTGGTGGAAGCCGAGGTCCAGCAGCTCGGTCAACTCCTCGGCCTGGGCCCGCAGCCCGGGTAGCTCGTCCACGTCGGGCGCGTCCTCCGCCGCAACAGCGTCGGCGCTCGTACCCGGCCGGGTCGACGCGGCGCCGACCGGGACGGGCCCGCCGTGGGTCGTCGCACCGTGCTCCCAGGCGACCGAAGTGCCCATGGTGACCAGCGCGCCGGCCGCCGGCTCGACAGTGACAACGCTGAGCAGCGTGCTGGTCCAGGCGAAACCGACAGTGTTGGCGAGGCTGCGTCGCGCCGCCTCGACCAGGCTGCGGACCGAGGCGTCCGGCAGCACGTCCTGCGGCAGCAGCGACACGTCGTCCCCGGCGGTGAGCACCTTGCCCAGCAGGGCGAGCCGGAGCATCTCCGGGCTGACCGCCGCGACGACCCCCACCGGCCCGGCCAGGACGACCCGGCTCGCCGGGACCAACGGCACCGGGCTCACCCGCACCTGACCGCCGTCGCGCAGACCCAGGTTGCCCAACGTCAGGTCGTCGGCGTACAGCAGGGCGCTGCTCGCGCCCGGCCCGGCCGCCGCCGCGATCCCGGCCGTCCCCCGGCGGCCGACGAGGCGGACCGGGTCGCCGGGGTGCAGCCCCAGCGCTGTCAGCGCCTCCGGGTGCAGGCGCACGATGCCCCGTCGGGCGTCCAGCGCCGCCGGCCGCAGGCTCGCCGTCAAGGTCAGGTCGGGTTGCGCCACTGCCCGACCGTAGCCGCCGGCAGCCAGCCCTGCCGGTCAGCGCCGCGGATCGAGCTCGTCCAACAGCGTCGGGTCGCTTCGGATCAGCTCGGCCAACCGGGCCGCCGGGTCCGGCGTCAACCCGTCCGGACCGGGAGCCCAGGCGGGCACCGTCCGACCGGAGAGCGGCCAGGCCGGCGGGGGTTCCACAGGCGTCGGCGGGGGAACCGGCCCGACCGTGACGGCCGGCCCGTCCCAGGAGACCCGCATCGGGTACGTCCGTCCGGCGTGCTCCACCTGCACGGTCACCGCCAGCCCGGGGTAGGCCCCGACGACCTGGCGGACCACCTCGGCCACCTCCTCGACCGGGCCCCATCCGGTGACCTCGCTCGGCGTCTCCACCCCCGCGTGCCGGCCCGACCGGGCGTTGCGGGTGTCGCCGCCGGGGCCGGGCGGGCTCGACGGTGCGGTGGTGTCGTCACGGTCGGCGGCCCGACGGCGCGACGCCTCCTCACGTCGGGCCAGCCGGGCCAGCGTCTCGTCCAGGTCGCCCCTCACCAGATCACCTCTTCCCGCCACGGCCGGAGCTGGTCGGCTCAGGCCCTCCTGTCCCGGGTAGCGCGGTCCAGCGCGCGGTCCAGGACGACCAGTAGTGCGTCCCGCACCGAGAGCCGGTCGCGGGCATCGAACTGCACCAGGGGTACATGATCACCGATGGCCAGCGCCCAACGGATCTCGCCGAGCTCCAGGGCCAGTCGCCCGTCGAACGCGTTGACTCCGACGACGAACGGCAGCCCGGCCCGTTCGAAGAAGTCGATGGCCGGGAAGCAGTCGTCCAGCCGGGCGCTGTCCACCACCACCAGCGCGCCGAGCGCTCCCCGGGCCAGGTCGTCCCACATGAAGCCGAACCGGGTCTGTCCCGGCGTGCCGAACAGGTAGAGCTTCAGGCTGCGGTCGATCGTCACGCAGCCGAAATCCATCGCCACCGTGGTGGTGGTCTTGGTGGACCGGGCACCCGGGTCGTCCACGCCGATCCCGGCGGTGGTCATCTCGGCCTCGGTGGTCAGGGGCGCGATCTCGGAGATCGCACCAACGGTGGTCGTCTTGCCCACCCCGAACCCACCCGCCACCAGAATCTTGACCGGAATCGGCGGTGCGGCCGGCTTCCCGGACTGAGGCATCGAGCCGGCACCGGACGAGGGCCGGTACGGAGGCGGCGCGGTCGGCGGCGGGCCGGCCCGCCCGACTATCGGCCCGGTGCCCGGGGACATGCCGTAACGGGCTGCGGCGCTGTTCGCGGCGACCCCGCCGAGCGGGGCGACCGGCCATTCAGGAGATCGCACGGAGTCCATCAATCACTCGCAGGATGAGATCGGGGTCGACAGCGTCGTCGGTGTCGGTCACGTGCACGTCCAGGTGCCCGGCGGCGCGTAGATCGCCGACCAGGACCCGCGTCACGCCGAAGTGCAGTCGGGCGCGGGCCGAGATCTCGGCCACCGAGATCGGCTCGGCGCAGAGCGCGATGATCGTCTGAAGTTCCGGTGCCAGCAGGGCGCCGGGTGGGCCGGCCCACCAGCCGCTGTCCATGCGGGCGGTCACCTGGGTCTCCAGCCCGATCGCCGGGTCGGCACCCGCAACCCGCCCGGAGGTGAGCACGAACGGACGGGGACCGGCCGGCTGGTCCCCGTCCGGCTCCGGCTCGGGCAGCGCCGGTGTCGCCGCCGGGCCCACCCCGGGCGGGGGTGACGTGCGCAGGTACGGCCGGATCCGAACCCTCGGGTCCGGGTCCGGGTCCTCGCCGGCGACGTCGGGGGTCACTGCTGAACGGCGTTCTTCAACTCGACGATCAGTCGCGGGGTCAGGGCGCCACCGGCCCGCCCGGCGAAGAGCGTCATCTCGTACGCGACGGTGCCCAGGTTCGCCGAACGGTCGGCGACCACCCCGAGCACGGAACCACTGCTGATCGCGCTGATCAGCAGGTAACCGTCGGCCATGTCGACGATGACCCGGTTCAGGCCGCCGAGGGCGTACCAACTGGCGGCCCCACCGGCGAGGCTGGTCATCCCGGACACGACGGCGGCCAACCGCTCCGCGTTGGATCGGTCCTTGATCGCCGACATGGCCATCAGCAGACCGTCCGAGGAGACCGCGATCGCCTCCAGGACCCCGGCGGTGCTGGACGTGAAGGAGTCCAGCAGCCAGTTGAACGTACGGGCCTCCGGGCTGAGGTCCCCATTGGCGCCGGGCTGACTCTGGTCGACATTGTCGTGCAGGAAGGGGCTGGTCACCGTGATGATCCTTCTTCGTTCCGGTGGTCGGGGCTGACTTCGCGGAGAGCGCGGGCGACGCCCGCCTCGAACTCGCTGATGAGGTCGCGTACCTCGGCCGGGTCACCGAGGTCGGTGCTGGGCGGTTGGCAGGCCGGGATGGCGGTGAGGTTCGCTCCCGGTACCCGTCGGCTCAACCTGGGCCGCTCCGGTGCGGCATCGGTCGAGCCACCACCACGCGGCACCGTGGGGCCGGCGCCTCCCGGGGTGCTGGGCAGGTCGACGGTCGTGCCCAAGTCCACCACGGCCGCCCCGGCGCCGGCCGACGGGTCGCTGGCCGTCCGTGTCGACGCGCCGTCGAGGCCCGGTGCCACGTGCAGCTCGGCGCGGCGTACACCGGCTTGGAAGGCCTCGACCAGCGCGCGGGCGGCAGCGGGGTCCGCGCCGGTGGCGTCCACCGGCCGGGTTGTCGGGGCGGCGGCGTGCAGCGTCGCCCCGGGCACCCGCTGCCGCACCCGTGGCCCGCCCGGCTTGCCCACCGGTTCCGGGCTCTGGGGTTCGGGAGCGGCCTGCTCCGGCTGGCCCCGACCGAACGCGTTCCAGGACGGGCCGGCGTCCAGGCTGAGGGTGGCCCGGCTCAGCAGGTCCGAGTCGAAGCGAGCCGGCGCGGCGACGGCCACCGCGCTGGGCCGCGCTTCGAGCTCGGGGCTGGGCGTCGCCGTCGTACGCCGGTCCCGATCCGGCACCGCGGCGCGGGCCACTGTGGCCCCGGCGCGGTCGGCGCGGCGCAGCACCAGCGACGTCGACGGGATCTCCAGCTGCGCGGTGACGCCTCCGCCGCCGGTGGCGGCGAGGGCGACCTGCCAGCCGTGTCGACGGGCCAACCGGCCCACCACGAAGAGACCGAGCACCTCGGTCGGGGCCAGGTCGAGCCGTTCCCGGCGGGTGAGCCGGGCGTTCTCCTCAGCCAGGCGTTGCTCGCTCATGCCGATGCCGTGGTCCACCACTGTGAGACGTGCCCCGAGGCCGGACGTCTCGGCGGCCACCAGCACCCGGGTGTGCGGCGGGGAGAAGGCTGTGGCGTTCTCCATCAGCTCGGCCAGCGCCAGGACGAGGTCACCGACCACCGCCGGGGCGGCCGAGACGCCCGCCGGAACCTGCACCTCCACCCGGGTGTAGTCCTCGATCTCGCCGAGCGCCAACCGGACCACGTCGGCCAGCGGCACCGGCGCTGTGTGCGCGTCGGCGCCGGCCGAGCCGGAGAGCACCACGAGGCTGCCGGCGTTGCGCCGCAACCGGCTGGAGATGTGGTCGAGCCGGTACAGGTGCTCCAGGCGGCCCGGGTCGGCCTCCTGCTGTTCCAGCCGGTCGATGAGCGCGATCTGCCGACCCACCAGGTTCTGCGTACGCCGTCCGACGTGGCCGAACATCTGCGCCACGTTGCGTCGGCCGGCGACCTGCCGTTCGACAAGTTGCGCAGCGGTGTTCTGCACCCGGTCGAAGGCCCGCGCCAGGTCGCCGATCTCGTCGTTGGCGCGGATGTCCACCGGCTCCAGCCGGACCGCTTGAGGTCTCTCCGCCTCGTCGTCGGTGACCCGGACCAGCTCCGCCTCGGCGACCCGGGCGACCCGGTCGGCCGAGCGGGTGAGTCGGGTCAGCGGTCGGGCCACCGTCCGCGCCACCGCCACGCTGAGCAGCACCACCAGCGTCAGGATCAACGCCGCGGCGGCACCGACCAGGTACGCGGCGGTCAGCGCGCGCCGCTGCTCGGCGGTCACCTCGGCGAGCACGTCGGCGACCAGCTTCTTCTCGACGAACTGACCGAGCCGGATCATCGTGCGGACGGCTGGGAAGAGCGCCTCCATCGGCACGTTGCGGACCGCGGCGGCCGGATCCCGGGCGCTCCTGACCAGGAAGTCGGGGCTGGTACGCGCGGCCACGGCGGCGTCGTTGAGCTGGGCCACCTTGAGCTGCTCGGGCGTGATCAGGCTACGGAAGCGCGAGTTGTCGACCATGAGCGCGGCGATGCACGCCACGTACCCGGCGGTGGTGTCCGGGGTGCCGATCGCCTTTACCAGCAGGCTCAGGGTGGCGCAGGTGCCCAGGCCCTCGTCGGAGCGGAGCAGCCCGTCGAGGGCGAGCACCTGACGGCCCGGCAACGTGTCGGTGTCCACCCCGACCACCAGCCGCAGCGACTCGATGATCCCCTTGTTGACCGGGCCGAACGTGTCCATGACCTGACCCGGGTTGGCGGCCCGGGCCAGGACGGCCGTGCGCAGCTCGACGAGGCTGGACACGCCGTCGAGGGCGTCGTCGACCTGGTCGGTCAGCGCGTCACTCCGCGCCGCCCGCAGGTCGGCCACCCGATCGTCCACGTCCGCGGACTTACGGACCAGCTCACTGCGTTCGACCCGGCCGAGCAGGAAGCCGACGGAGAGGATGCGTTCCTGCTGGAGGTCCTGAACCAGGCTGCCGACCCGGCTGGCGAGCCGGACCCGTTCGGCGGTGTCGCCGGCCCGCTGTGCCGCGGCGACCCGGTCGAGCATCACCGGCACGGCCAGGCCGACCATGCTGAGCAGCGGAATCACCACGAGCAGCGCGAGCTTGCCGCGGATCCGGAGCCTACCGAGCAGCATCGAACGCCCCCCACTGTGCGATCTCCGGGTCCCGGGCCGCGCCGACCGGTTGCAGCGCACGCGGCTCGTCGGCCGGCGGTTGCCACGGGTCGCGCTGCGGCGGGGTGTCGGGACTCTCCGCGTGGGTCGCGGCCAGGGCGGCCCGCCGTCGTGCCCGTCGACCGGCGGCGACCAGCAACGCGGCGAGCCAGCTCAGCAGGAGGACGGCGACGACACCCGCCCCGGCGGTCAGCCAGCGGTCCCCGTCGAGCCGATCGATGCGCTCGGCCAGCAGGGAGTCCAGCTCGGTGAGGATGACCGGCTGAAGTTGGCGGGCGGAGCGCTGCGAGCTGACCGCGGCGGCACTCAACTGGCCCGGGTCGACCACGCCGGTCTCCTTGTCCGGCAGGGAGTACCCGGCGAGCGCCTCCACCGAACGCTGGTAGGTGTCCAGCGGGGTCAGCACGTTCGCGCCGAGGTCGGTGCTCTCCGAACCGTCCACGGCCGAGCGCAGGTTGTCGACGAGGTCCGCGGCGGGGGCCAGGGCGGACACCCGCAGACCGGTCAGCTCCAGCAGGCCGCGCGGCTGCTCGGCGGCCGGCCGGCGGGAGACGAGCGTGGCCAGGTCGGCCAGCCGGCCGGCGCCAACCACGGCCTCGGGCAGTTCCTGGCCGGCGCTGTCCTGGAGGAAGAACGAGTCGGCCTCGGGATCACGGACCAGCCCGGAACTCTCCCGGACCTTCCGGTGCAGGGCCAGCAGCAGGTCGGAGACCTCACCGTACGCGGTGTAGGCGGCCTCGGGGTCGGTGGCGCTGCGGCCGCGCAGCGCCTCCAGCTTGGCCCGTACGCCGGCCCAACGTTCCTGGCTGAGCAGCTCCCCGCCGATGCGGGCGTCCACAGCGGCTACCTTCTCGACCGCCCCGTTCAACGCGTCCCGGGCGACAGGGCGACCGTTGACCGCGTTGGACTGGGCCTCCACCAGGGCGTCGGTGACCGCCGCCAGCGCGGTGAGGTACTGCACGCCGAGCCGTTCCCGGGCGGCGAGGTCCCGGTCGTCGGTGACCTGCCGCCAGTTCGACGTGACGAGCAGGCCCAGGGGTGCCAGCAGTGCTCCGATGAGCAGCAGGGGCAGCAGCCGGCCCAGCGTGGACGGCCGTCGACGGGCCCGCGGCGCGGGGGTTGTCATGTGTGTCTCCTCCGGCGTGGGGCGCTGATCGGCGCGGCGTCGGGCTGGCCGACAAGTCCCGTGCACCGGACCGGAAAACTAATCGAACCCCCGCCTGGTCAGACCTCACTCGGCGAGTCAGGTTCGCGTCACTTCGAGCCATGTCACCATTTGTCCGCGTTACCGCCACGCTCTGTGTCCGCTGTGGGTGTGACATGGAGGGATCGAGGTGGATATCCGCGGAAGATCGGAATTCACGGGATCCGAACTCAACTCGCTGTGCCGCGTCGGACGGTGCGCGCTCGCACCCCACCGCGCACCGATCGGAGCAACCGGACAGACGTACGGCGGATCTCAGCCAACGCTCAGGCTGCGGGCCGTACCGTGTGCCGCATGACATCGCCGTCGCCGGCCGCGTGGTTCCGGCGTGCCCTGCCCACCCGCCGCCGGGCGATCACCACCGCCGTGGTCGTCGTGCTGTTGGCCGCCGCCGTGACCTGGGCGGTGTGGCCACAGGGACCGGGCGTACGCACCGAGAGCGCGATGCTCACCGTCCGCTCCGGACCGTCCGGTGACCAACCGGTGGACCTGGACACCACCCTTTACCTGCCGGACGACGCCTCGTCCGATCGGAAGGTGCCGGCGGTGCTGCTGGCGCACGGGTTCGGCGGCACGAAGGAGTCGGTGCGCTCCGACGCGGAGGAGTTTGCCGGGCGCGGCTACGCGGTGCTCACCTGGACCGCGCGGGGTTTCGGTCGCAGCGGCGGTGAGATCCACCTGGACAACCCGGACTACGAGGTACGCGACGCTGAGCGCCTGCTGGACTGGCTGGCCACGCGGCCGGAGGTGCGCACCGACGCGGCCGGCGACCCGAAGGTCGGTGTGGTCGGCGGCTCGTACGGCGGTGGGTTGGCCCTGCTGTTGGCCGCCCAGGACCGTCGGGTCGACGCGATCGTACCCATGATCACTTGGAACGACCTGTCCCGCGCGTTCCTGCCGGAGAGCACCGGCGGAGCGCCGACCGAGGGCGTGTTCAAGAAGGGCTGGGCCGGTCTCTTCTTCGGCGGCGGCGGAAACGTGGGCTCCGGCCCTGCCGGGCTCTCCGGCGCGACCGCCGCCCAGCCACAGGGCGCACCGGCGTCGGCCGGCCCGCCCAGCCCCGGGCCGGGCGCCGGCCCCGGCACCGGTCCCGGTGGCGCCCCGGCCGGTGCCGCCGACCCGTCCTGCGGGCGGTTCGCCGCCGACGTGTGCGCCGCCTACCTGCGGATCGCCACCACCGGCCGCGCCGACCAGGCCGCCGTGGACCTGCTGCGCCGCTCCAGCCCGGCCGGCGTGCTGGACCGGATCAAGGCCCCCACCCTGTTGGTGCAGGGCGAGGCGGACACCCTCTTCCCGCTCGGTGAGGCGGACGCGAACGCGCGCGGCATCGCCGCCACCGGCACCCCGGTACGGGTCGCCTGGTTCACCGGCGGGCACGACGGTGGCAGCGGACCCCGGTCGGACTCCGACCGGGTGAAGTTCCTGACCGTCCAGTGGCTCGACCACTACGTCAAGGGTGAGGGCGACGCCCCAGGAGACGACTTCATCTGGTCGCGGATCGCCGGCTTCGACGCCCTCGACCGGGGCCTCGTCGCCACCGGGTTCCGCCGCGCCGACTACCCGGGCCTCACCGGCAACGCCCGCCGGGAGGTGACTGTCGCCGGCCCGGCACAGCCGATCGCGAACCCGCCGAACGGCAACCCGGCCGCCATCTCCTCCATCCCGTTCGCGGGCGGGCTCGCCTCGCTGCTGGACGGCGTGGCCGGTGACGTGCCCGGCCAGCACGCCCAGTTCGAGTCCACCCCGCTGACCGAGGCCGTGGACGTGGCCGGTTCGCCCACCGTCACAGTGCGGGCAGCGTCGCCGACCGGCGAGGCGGTGCTCTTCGTCAAGCTCTACGACGTCGACCCGGACGGGGCGGCCACCCTGCCGAACGGCCTGGTCGCCCCGATCCGACTCACCGGTCTTCCGCAGCAGGTGCAGGACGCCCGCCCGGTCACCGTGACGCTGCCCGGGATCGTCCGGCGGGTGGAGGCCGGGCACCGGCTGCGACTGGTGGTGGCCACCTCCGACCAGGCGTACACCACGCCGGCCACGCCGACCGTCTACACGGTGGCCGCGGACGGTGCGGTCAGCCTGCCCACCGTCAGCGGTGAGCCGATCCCCACCGCGGCGACGATCTGGCGCTGGGTGCTCGCCGGCCTGCTCGCCGCCATCGTGATCGGGCTCGTCGTGGTCGTCGCTCTGGTCCGCCGCCGGCACCGCCGCCAGGACCGGTCGGTGCACCCGGAGTACGCGGACACACCGCTGGCCGTGCGCGCGCTGCGCAAGGAGTACGCGGACGGCTTCGTCGCCGTGTCGAACGTGGACTTCGAGGTGCACCCCGGTCAGGTGGTGGGTCTGCTCGGGCCGAACGGCGCCGGCAAGACCACCACCCTGCGGGTGCTGATGGGGCTGACCCAGCCGACCGCCGGGGAGATCTACGTCTTCGGTCGTCGGCTGGTGCCCGGCTCACCGGTGCTGTCCCGGATCGGGGCGCTGGTGGAGGGGCCGGGCTTCCTGCCGCACCTGTCGGGTCTCGACAACCTGAAGGCGTACTGGCGGGCCACCGGGCGGCCGTGGGAGGACGCACAGTTCGACGCGGCGCTGGAGATCGCGGGGTTGGGTGACTCGGTGCACCGGAGGATTAAGAACTACAGCCACGGGATGCGTCAGCGGCTCGCCATCGCCCAGGCCATGCTCGGTCTTCCCGAACTGCTGGTGTTGGACGAGCCGACCGACGGGCTCGATCCGCCACAGATCGCCGAGATGCGCCGGGTGCTCCAGCGGTACGCCACCGACGGCCGGGCGGTGCTGGTCTCCAGCCACCTGCTGGCCGAGGTGGAGCAGACGTGCACGCACGCGGTGGTGGTGAACAAGGGCCGGATCGTGGCGTCCGGGCCGGTGGAGGAGATCGTGGGCGAGTCGCCGAGCGTGCTCTTCGACGTCACCGACCCGGTGGCGGCGCGGGCGGTGCTGGACCGGCTGCACGGGGTCCGTGTGTTGCCGGAGAGCGACGGCCAACTGGTGGTCGACACCAACGGCACGGCCCGCAGCGAGGTGGTGGCGGAGCTGGTGCGCGCCGGCATCGGAGTGGACCGGGTGGTGCCTCGGCGGCGCCTGGAGGACGCGTTCCTCGCCCTGGTGGGCGAGAACTCTCGGGGAAGCGGTGACCGGTGATGGCTGTTACTGACGCGGGTGAGGCCCGTGGCTACCGGCCGTCGGCCACCATGCCGTTCGTGGCGGAGTTCCGTCGGCAGGCATCCCGGCGGCGGACCCAGTTGGCGCTCGGGTTCATGGTGTTGCTGCCACTGATCATCCTGATCGCGTTCCAGTTCGACTCGGGCGGTGACGACGACAACGGTCGCAACGAGTTCGCCAGCCTGGTCGAGCTGGCCACCTCGGGCGGGCTCAACTTCACCCTGTTCTCGATCTTCGTGTCGGCGTCGTTTCTGCTGGTGGTGGTCGTCGCGCTGTTCTGCGGCGACACGGTGGCCAGCGAGGCGAGTTGGGGCAGCCTGCGGTACCTGCTGGCGATCCCGGTGCCCCGGGCGCGGTTGTTGACTGTGAAGCTGGTGGTGGCGCTCGCGTACTCGGGACTGGCCCTGCTGCTGTTGGCCGGCACCGCGTTGCTGGCCGGCACCCTGCGTTACGGCTGGTCGCCGCTGCGCAGCACCGTCGCCGCCGAGCTGGAACCCACCGAGGGGCTGCTGCGGTTGCTGGCCGTGCTGGGCTACCTGGCTGTCGTACTGCTGGTGGTGGCCGGCCTGGCGTTCCTGCTGTCGGTGACCACGGACGCCGCGCTGGGCGCGGTGGGTGGTGCGGTTCTGCTCTGGATCCTGTCCAGCATCCTGGACCAGATCACCGCCCTGGGGGCGCTGCGCGACTTCCTGCCCACCCACTTCAGCACCGCCTGGCTGGGTCTGCT
Organism: Micromonospora sp. NPDC048986; assembly: GCF_040649335.1. Taxonomy (NCBI): domain Bacteria; kingdom Bacillati; phylum Actinomycetota; class Actinomycetes; order Micromonosporales; family Micromonosporaceae; genus Micromonospora; species Micromonospora sp. NPDC048986. The sequence continues at coordinate 344,244 of NZ_JBEZFJ010000007.1, read as the reverse complement.
GTCGACGCCGGTGCAGACCGACGATGTGGTGCGCGGCTGCATCTCGGCGATCAGTTACGCGACGCTGTTCTGGGGGTTGGCGTTCTGGCGGTTCACCCGCAAGGACATCACGTCGTAGCCTTCCTCCAGGCGCTGACGCCGATCCGACCGGTGTTGCCGAGGTCGATCGGCCCGTCCGGGTCGACCTCCTCGGCCGGCTGCCCGGCGGCGGGAGCCACAGTCAGGAACTCGCCGTTGGTGGCGACCACCGTCGAGTCGGTGACCAGGTTGCGCCAGAGCACCACGGCGGTGGCCCGCTCCCCGGCGGCGAGGGTGACCTGCCGGGGTGGTTGGTCGAAGCCCGAGGTGATCTCCTTGGCGCCGTTGACCACGCGCAGCATCACCGGCTCACGTTCCTCGTCGAACACGTGCAGCACCGGGTAGCCGTTGAGCTGGTAGGGGTGCTCGCCGCAGTTGACCAGCTCGATGCCGAGGGCGCGCAGGCCCGAGGCGGCGTCCCCGCCGGTCGCCCGGATCCGGACGCCGGTCGGCGGGCACTCGGCCGTCGGCTCGGTGCTGGCGGACGGGCCCGCTTCCGCCCTCGCCGCGGGGGGCGGCTGGCTCGGGTCTCCGGCCTGGCCGCGGTGGTCACGGGTGCAGCCGCCCAGCACGAGAGCCATCGCGACAGTCGCCGTGACGCGTCGCTGTGCTGCCGTGTCGCGGGAGATCATCTGTTGATCCTCGCTTACCTGCGCAACACACCACCGCCCCGGCCCCGGCCCCGCGGCTCTCTCTGCGCCGCCACACGAACTGGTGCGGAGCCTCTCCCGGTTTCCCTTTGGAGCTGAATCGTTTGTGGCATCACGGCGGAGGGTGCGGGCACCCCTGGTGCACACCGTTTTCAGGAGGGATTTTCCCACCAGCAAGGAACTTATGATTTTCGATGCCCGCGTACTTCGGGATCGATGGGACCCATTCACACTCCTCGATGGAGGTGCCATGAACGTCTCTCGGCTCGGCGGGCCGACCCTGTCCCTGTTCCGCATCGTGATCGGCCTGCTGTTCACGTTGCACGGGCTGTCCTCGGTGTTCGGGTTGTTCGGCGGCAACCCGATGACTGGTAAGGCGGTACCGCTCGGCACCTGGCCGGGCTGGTGGGCTGCCTTGATCCAACTGGTCTGCGGTGTACTGGTGCTGGTCGGGCTCTTCACCCGACCCGCCGCGCTGCTCGCCTCCGGCTCGATGGCGTACGCCTACTTCGTCGTGCACCAGCCGGACGCTCTGCTGCCGCTGCACAACGGAGGCGAGCGGGCAGCGCTCTTCTGCTGGGCGTTCCTGCTGGTCGCTGCTCTCGGTCCGGGTGCCTGGGCGCTCGACACGCTGCTCGCGCGTCGCCGCGACATTCAGTCCGCGCCGGTGGCGCCGATGGCCGAGAGCGGCTCGATCGTCGTCTGACCGCACCCGTACCGCGTCGCCGGGGCCTCGACGAGGCGGCTCCGGCGACGCGCCGGCCAGAGCTCGTCCCCGCAGTGCTCCGCGAGGGCCACGCGCCGGCTCCCGGCTGTGCGTCGCGCGCCGGCTCCCGGCTGTGGCTCGCTCCTGGCTCTGCGTCCGCGCGCCGGCTCCCGGCTCTGCGTCGCTCCCGGCTCTGCGTCGCTCCCGGCTCTGCGTCCGCGCGCCGGCTCCCGGCGCTGCGCTGATGCCGTAAACGATTCAGCTCCATAGCGTGCGCGAGTGGCAGGTCTTACCCGCCCCGCGGCCGTGACCGGCGGCGACGCGGCGTAGGGGCCGAAGCGGGAGCGTCAGGCAGGCGGGCGCTGGGTGAGGACCGCGTCCAGCAGGCCGGGGTAGAGCTTGTCCAGCTCGTCCCTGCGGAGCCGGACCAGTCGGCTGGTGCCGGCGGCCCGGGTCCGGGTCAGGCCCGCCTCGCGCAGCACCTTGAGGTGGTGGCTGCGGGTCGCCTTGGAGACGCCGAAGTCGAAGCTGCCGCAGGCGGCCTCGCCGCCCTCGGCGAGCGCCCGGACGATCTGCAGCCGCACGTCGTCGGCGAGTGCGGCCAGCACGTTGGTGACCGGGACGGCGGTCAGGTCGGGTTCGTGCGGCTCCATGTGACCAGTGTAACCCTTGTTCGACAATAATCGAACAACACTCTAATGTCGGTGTCGTTGGTTCGACGATACTCGAACATTGGAGTTGCTGATGCGATCCCGCGCCACCGCGTACCCACTGGTCGCCGTGCTCGGTTGGGGCGTGATGTTCCCGATCCTGGCCAGCGCGCTCAACCGGGTCGACCCGCTCAACCTGACCACAGCGCGCTACCTGCTGGCCGCCGTCGTCCTGGTCGCCATCCTGCTGCTCCGCGAGGGTGCCGGCGCGTTTCGGCACGGAGGCCGGGCGCTGGAGGTGGTGGTGCTTGGAGTGGTCGGCTTCGCGGGCTTCAACCTGCTCACCAACCTGGCGCTCGAACACGCGGCCCCGCAGCAGATCTCGCTCTTCGTGGCCACCACGCCGGTGATCACCCAACTCGTGCGCTGGGCTCGCGACGGCGTACGCCCAAAGCCGCTGCTGCTGGCCCTCTCCCTGGTGGCGCTCCTCGGAGTCGGCCTGGTGATCACCCGCGGCAGCCTGGCCGGGCTGGGCCAGTTCGGTCTCGGCGGGCTGATGATGATCGGCGCGGTGCTGGGCTGGGGCATCTACACCCACGGTGCCAGCCGGTTCGGCGAATGGTCCCCGCTGCGCTTCACCACCCTCACCGCGCTCGCTGGCACTGCCGCCATGCTCGCCCTGAGCATCGGCGCCGACGCCGTCGGCTGGCAGCACGCGCCGGCCGCCGCCGACCTCGCGGCGGTCGCCCCGCAGTTGGCGTACGCCGTGCTGGTGGGCGCGGTGATCGCGGTCCTGGCCTGGAACACCGGCGTGCAGCGACTCGGCGCCGCCAACGCCGCGCTGTTCATGAACCTGGTCCCGGTGACCACCTTCGCTGTGCAGATCGCCCGCGGCTACCGCCCGGAGCCCGTCGAACTGGTCGGGGCGGCCATCACGATCGCCGCACTGATCGCCGCGAACCTCGCTGCCCGGCCCCGGACCACGCCGCTGCCCCGCCCGAGCGCTGTGACGGACCCGATCGCGGTGACCGACCCCGTGGCCGTGAGCGGCCGCTGACCCACTTCCTGGGATCTGCCCTGGAGGCCGGGCCCAGCTTTGCCTAGACTCGACCCCACAACTGAATACCTCATCCAGAGGGGCTGAGGGATACGGCCCGACGACGCCCCGGCAACCACCCCGCGCGCTCACCGCTGAGCGACCCGCGGGGCAGGTGCCAATTCCGTCCCCGCCGCACCGTGCGATGCGGGGAAAGATGAGAGGACTCTCGACATGACGTCGACGCTCGTCACCTCCGGCATTGACACCTCGGCCAGCCCCGCCCGCGCCCTGGTCTGTCGTGCCTGCTCGGCCCGCTACCCGCTCGCCGCCCAGCACGCCTGTTACGAGTGTTTCGGCCCGCTGGAGGTCGACTACGACACCGCCGCTCTGGCCACCGTCACCCGCGAGCAGATCGAGGCCGGCCCGAACAACATCTGGCGGTACGCCGCCCTGCTGCCCGCCGGTCAGGACCCGGCCAGCCGGGTCACCCTCGACCCGGGGCTGACCCCACTGGTGGCGGCCCCGCACCTCGCCGCCGAGCTGGGCATCACCGCGCCGCTGTGGGTCAAGGACGACAGCGCCAACCCCACCCACTCGTTCAAGGACCGGGTCGTCTCGGTGGCGCTCACCGCCGCCAAGGCGCTCGGCTTCACCCGGTTCGCCTGCGCGTCGACCGGCAACCTGGCCAACTCGGTGGCCGCCCACGCCGCCCGCGCCGGGGCGCCCTCGGTGGTCTTCATCCCCAGTGACCTGGAGCAGGGCAAGGTCATCACCACCGCCGTCTACGGCGGTGAGCTGGTCGCGATCGACGGTTCGTACGACGACGTCAACAGGCTCTGCGGTGAGCTGGTGGAGACCGACGAATTCGAGGACACCGCGTTCGTCAACGTGAACGTCCGGCCGTACTACGCGGAGGGCTCCAAGACCCTCGGCTACGAGGTGGCCGAGCAGCTCGGCTGGCGGATCCCGGCACAGGTGGTCATCCCGATGGCCAGCGGCGAGCTGCTCACCAAGATTGACAAGGCGTTCTCCGAGCTGGTGGAGATCGGCCTGGTCGAGGCGCCCGCCGACGGCTGGAAGGTCTTCGGCGCGCAGTCCGCCGGCTGCAACCCGATCGCCGTCGCCCTGCACGCCGAGACCGACACGATCGTCCCGGTCAAGCCCACCGGCATCGCCAAGTCGCTGAACATCGGCGACCCGGCGGCCGGCCTCTACGCCCTGGAGGCGGTCCGCCGCACCGGCGGCTGGATGGAGTACGTCGACGACGACGAGATCCGCGCCGGCATTCGCGATCTGGCCCGCACCACAGGGGTCTTCGCCGAAACCGCGGGTGGGGTCACGGTGGCCGTGCTGCGCAAGCTGGTCGAGTCCGGTCGGCTCGACCCGACGGCCGAGACCGTCGTGTTCAACACCGGCGAGGGCCTGAAGACCATCGACGCGGTGGCCGGCCAGGTCGGCCCGACCCACCACATCAAGCCCTCGCTGCGGGCCGCTCGCGACGCCGGCCTCCTCGGCTGACGGGCTCGCTCGGACCGAGGCGCGAGTCGATCACTCGGTAACTGGGTTTTCGCTGTGAGTGTGGAAAACCCGCCGCTACGGACTTGACGGCAGGAACCGGACGGCGCAAGATGCTCCGTGCGGGAGGGCATTTCGCCGAAGACTTTTGAAGTTCTTGCGACCCAACGCCGGAGGCGTTGTGCGAGTGTCCCTCCCGACCACGTTCGATCGGGCCAGCGAGTAATTCGCTGGCCCGATCGCTTTTGTACGGTGCACGCTCACCGACATGAGCATCACCATCGCGTCGTTCGACGGCGCCGACCGGACTTCCGTCGACGAGGCGTACCGGATCGGGGTGGCGGTCAACGACGCCGATCTGCCGGACCTGCCGCCCTTCTGCCGGCGCCGCTTCGACGCGCTGTTCCACACGCCGTTGCCCGGCACCCGGACGCTCTGGGCGCTGGCCCGACTGGACGGTGTCCCGGCCGGCTTCCTGCAACTGGACCTGCCGCAGCTCGACAACACCGACAACGCCACCGTCGAGCTGAAGGTGCGTCCGGAGCTGCGGCGCCGGGGCGTCGGTCGGGCACTGCACGAGTACGGCGTACGGCTGCTGCGCGAGCACGGCCGCAAGCGGGTCGTCGGGCTGACCGTCTCCGCGTTGCCCGGCGGGCCGGCCCGGAACGTGGCGGGCGCTGCGTTCGCCGCGTCGACCGGAGCCCAGGCCGCCTTGGTCGAGGTGCGTCGCCGGCTGGAGATCGCCGAGATCGACCGGGTCGCGCTCCGCGCGGCACTCGGCGAGGCCCAGCCCCGGGCCGAGGGGTACCGATCGGTGTGCTGGCAGGGCGCCACCCCGGAGGAGTATCTGACGGACATCGCCTACCTGGACGGCCGGCTGATGATGGACGCGCCGCTTGGTGACATGCAGTGGGAGCCGGAGCAGGTGGACGCCGAGCGCATCCGCGGCACCGATCGGGCCCTGGGGGCCAAGGGCCGCCGGCGGTACCACCTCGGGATGCGACACGAGGCGTCCGGCCGGCTGGTCGCCTGGACGCTGCTGGAGGTTGGCGCCTCCGCCGACTGGCACGCCTTCCAGCAGATCACCATCGTCGACCCGTCCCACCGTGGGCACCGGCTCGGCCTCATCGCCAAGGCGGAGAACCTGCACCACCTGCTCACCCACGAGCCGGCGGTGCGGAGCATCGACACCATCAACGCCGCCAGCAACAGCTACATGGTGGCAATCAACGAGCAGCTCGGCTTCCGTCCGGTGGACTCCTGGACCGACTGGCAGCTCACCCTCTGACCCGGTCGGTCACTCCTCCGTCCGCTCCAGTCGCCCGATGAGTTCGCCGATCGCGGCGTGGAAGTCGTCGTCCGGGGTGAACCGGTGGCCCTGCACGGGTGGGGGCACGGTGTCGGTCGGTGCGATGAGCAGCCCCTTCGGATCCCGTACCCGACGGTCGACCCGGGCGGCCGGGTCGCCGGGTCCGTCCACGAGCGGGACGAACACCGGTCCGCCCACCGCGTCGGTGTACCGCCACAGGTTGATCCACCGCCAGGCCAGCCGGTCGCCGACCTTGCGCAACAACGCGTCGTTGACGTACGCCGGGAAGATCCGCTGGTAGCGGTTGCCGAGCGGGGTGCCGTAGGTCAGCAGGGCCACTCGCCGGCGGCAGTGGTCAGGGAGTTGGAGCACCGTCGCCGCCGCGAGCACGCTGCCGTGACTCTGCCCGGACAGCACCACAGCGTTCCCGTCGGCGGTGAGCTGCCCGATCCGACGGGTCAGCTCGGGGACCGCCCGCTCGACGTAGCACGGCGGGGCGAGCGGATGCGCGGCACGCGGCCAGAAGGTGGCCAGCTCCCAGAGCACCCCGACCAGCCGGATCACGCCGGATCGGTAGGCGACCAGCCCCAGCACGGCGAGGACCGTGGCGAACAGTCCGATCAGCAGGGCGCCCAGGTCGGTCACGAAGATCACCGGACGGGCCAGTGGTTCGCCGCCGAGCCGCAGCGCGAGCGCACCCGGGCCGGGACCGATCACCGAGAGCCCGGCCGCCGCCAGGGTGAGCAGCGCCAACACCACGTACGCGGTGGCCAGCAGCGGCCCGAGCCGATCCGTGAGTCGGGCACGCATGATCGCCTCGCGGACGGCCCGGACCCGTTCGGGGGCCGCCCGGGAGGCTTCCGGATAGTCCCGCCGGACCAGTTCCTCGGCCTCCCGGCGGCGATGACCCCGACCGATCCGGGGTCCGAGCACTGCCGTCACGACCACCAGGAGCACGGCGAGGGAGAAGCCGAGGGTGGCCCAGCGGAAGGCGATCGGCGGGGACAGCGGTGGCGCACCCGGCGGCAGCGGCCGGGCCGGCGTCGGGCTGGAACCACGGTCCAGATACTCGGCGAGCCCGTAGGTCAGGCCCGAGTCGTAGGCGACGCCCAACCCGATCGCGACCGTTATCAGCACCGGCGCGCCCAGCCCGGCCAGCAGGAAGAGGGGCCGGGGGAGAGAGCGGCGCTGCACGACGACCACCAGGCCGAGCATCGCGAGCAGCACCACCTGCCCGGCAAACAGCCCGGCGGCCGTCATCCCGTAACCCGGCAACGGTCCCTCGGCGGTCCACGGCGGCCGGGGCAGCAACGCGTACCCCAGGGTCAGTGCGGTGAGCGCGACCGCCGCCCAGTGGATCGTCCGCGAACTCCACTGGTCGTGCTTCCCGCGTCGCTCGATCGCCGGCTGGCAGAGCAGCACCAGCGCGCCGGCGAGCAGCGCCACGTCCGCGGCCAGTAGCAGCCAGCCGAGCACTGCGGCATCGTGCGGTGCCAGCACCAACAGCAGAGCGATGTTGAGCGTGCCCAGCGCCACCGCTACGTGGACCGAGCGCAGGCGGCGCAGCAGCGAGCGGGTGTCCCGGAAGGCGGGCGCGTCGAGCCGGTCCGCACCCACCCCGGGCGCATGGTCGCTGTCCTCGGGGAGCTGCCAGGTCCGGGCACCGAGCCGCCAGATCAGGACGATCGCGATGATCGGCGGTACGGCCAGCAGCGCGAGCCGCTGCCCGGGCGGCACGCCACCCAGCCAGGAGATTTCCCGACGCCCCTCCAGACACCTCGGGTAGGCCGCACACTGCCAGGCGATCAGGTCGAGGGACACCCCGACGGCGGAGAGGACGTACATCGCGGTCATCGTGGCGGCCAACAGTCGGCACAGCGCCCGTGCGGCACGGCCGCCGCGACCGGCGACCGGCAGCATCCAGACCGCGATGTTGCTGAGCATGAACGGCAGGAGCAGGACCAGGGAGAACGTCCGGATCGCGGTGCCGCCGGTCAGCTGGCTCCAGCGGTACGCCTCAAGCGTCGACCCGTCGCGGTCCGCGGGGGCACCGTAGCCGGGCCGCGGCCGGTAGAAGCCGGCGTTGTCGTCTCCCGCGACCCGCGCGACGATCGGTCGGTCGAGGATCGTCTCGGGCCCCTTGTCGGCGACCCCGTGCACCCGGATCTCGGTGATCCTCACCCGCCGCCCTCCCGTGACCGGCTTTTCCTGGCCGGAAGGTCCGCGGATACCCGCTGCCGCCGCGGGCAACCCTGGTGCTGTCGGTCATTGGCGCTTCTGCACCCGAACCCGACTGCGGCATGATGGCGGGCATGACGGAGACCCCGCATCCCCTGTACGACAGGCACGCCGACACCCTCAACCGTGCGCTGACCGCGATCACGGAGCGGGGCTACTGGTCCGCCTATCCCGAATCCCCCAGCCCCAGGGTGTACGGCGAGACCGCCGCCGCCGACGGAAAGGCCGCCTTCGAGGCGTACCTCGGCGGTGATTTTCCGCTCGACCAGCCTGGCAGCGGCGCTCGGGTCGCCACCGAGACGAGCCCGTTCGGGGTGGAGTTGGCGGTGCGCTACCCGCACGCCGGCCCCGGCGAGCTGGTCAGCGCCGCCTCCGCCGCGCTGCCGGCGTGGCGCGACGCCGGCCCGCAGGCCCGGGTGGGCGTCTGCCTGGAGATCCTCGACCGGCTGCACAAGCACATCTTCGAGCTGGCCAACGCTGTGCAGTTCACCAGCGGGCAGGCGTTCGTGATGGCCTTCCAGGCCGGTGGCGCGCACGCGTTGGACCGGGCGCTGGAAGCGCTGGCGTACGCGTACGCCGAGATGACCCGGCACCCGGGCACGGCGGGCTGGGAGAAGGCCGCCGGCAAGGGTGACCCGCTGCGGATGACCAAGACGTTCCACGTGGTGCCGCGTGGGGTGGCGCTGGTGATCGGCTGCAACACCTTCCCGACCTGGAACTCGTACCCCGGCCTGTTCGCCTCGCTGGTCACCGGCAATCCGGTGATCGTCAAGCCGCACCCGCGCGCGGTGCTGCCGCTGGCCATCACGGTGAAGTACGCCCGGGAGGTGCTCGCCGAGGCCGGGTTCGACCCGAACCTGATCATGCTGGCGGCCGAGGCGCCCGGCGAGAAGCTCGCCAGCGACCTGGCCCTGCACCGCTCCGTCAAGATCGTCGACTTCACCGGCTCCACCGAGTACGGCGACTGGCTGGAGACGCACGCGCGGCAGGCATCGGTCTACACCGAGAAGGCCGGCCTCAACACCGTCGTCATCGACTCCACCGACGACTTCGCCGGCCTGTGCCGCAACCTCGGTTTCACGCTGACCCTCTACAGCGGGCAGATGTGCACCACCTCACAGAACATCCTCATCCCGGCCGGGGGCATCGAGACCGACCAGGGGCACAAGAGCTTCGACGAGGTGGCCGGCGGCATCGCCGCCGCCGTCGGCAAGCTCACCGCGGACCCGGCCCGAGGCGTGGAGCTGACCGGCGCCATCGTCAACGACGGGGTGCTGGAGCGGCTGGCCGAGGTGACGAAGGTCGGCGAGCCGGTGCTGGAGTCGCGGACCGTGGCCCACCCGTCGTACGCCGACGCCGTGGTGCGTACCCCGACGATCGTGAAGCTGAGCGCGGACGACGCGGAGACGTACGGCCGGGAATGGTTCGGGCCGATCTCGTTCGCCATCGCGACCGACTCCACAGCGCACAGCCTGGAGCTGCTGCGCCGGACCGTCGGCGAGAAGGGCGCGCTCACCGCCGGGGTCTACTCGACCGACGAGGCCGTGCTGGACGCGGCCGAGGCGGTGGCTGTCGAGGTCGGGGTGCACCTGTCCTGCAACCTCACCGGTGGTGTCTTCGTCAACCAGTCGGCGGCGTTCTCCGACTTCCACGGCAGTGGGGCCAACGCGGCGGCCAACTCGGCGCTGACCGACGGGGCGTACGTGGCGAACCGGTTCCGGATCGTGCAGTCGCGGCGGCACGTCTGAGTTTATTGGTCGCGGTGGGGGTTTCCGGGTCAGCCCGACCCGCTCCGGGCGGTCAGGCTTGATCCCTGCGCGGGTCGGGCTGCCCCGGAAACCCTGACGTGGGCACGGTTGTCGCTGACGCATCCGGCCCTGAAGCATCACCGGGGTTCTGCCCTGGGATGAGTTCTTGGTTTTAGGCGGGGCGGCGCATCTGTAGTTCGGTGAGGGCTGGGATGTTCGGGTGGGGGACCCGTACGCCGGTGTCCTTGAAGCCCAGGCGCTGGTAGGCGCGGTAGGCGCGGTCGTTACCGACCACCACCTCCAGCAGCAACTCCGGTCGGCCGCAGGCCCGGGACCAGGCGGCCACCCCGTCGACCAGTTCGCCGAGCAGGCCACTGCCACGCCAGGCCGGTGTGACGTACACGGCGTAGATCACGGTCAGCCCCGGTTCGTTCGGGTGGGTCGTGCCGCCGGCGTGCCCGACCAGCCGGCCGCCCGGGTCGGCGATGAACTGCGCGTTGCGGGAACCGGCCGAGGTGTACGCGACTCGCGCGGCGTACTCGTTGTGCGGTCGGGCCGCCGCGTCCGCCAGGGTCTCCAGGAAGGCCAACGGCGCGTCGGCCAGCATCTCCAGGCGCAGCGCCCGCATCCGGGCGGCGTCCTCCGGCCGGACCCGGCGGATCTCCGCGAGCCGCGGGGCCGGCGAGCCGATGTCGGTGGTCATGTCCGCATGCCTATCACAGGGCAGGGACGGTGTTTCACGAGCTGGGCCCGATCCCCGGCACGTCGGGGCTGCCCCGCGACCCTCCCTCCATTCGCAATGACGCTGGCGAATCCGGTGGCTCGAGAGCCCGGCCGGTCAGCGCGGTCGGGACGCCCCGAAGTGTGTCTGATTTGTGGCCGTGCGCGGCCGTCACTCCTCGTGTAGCGTGCGATTTCGGTCACCTGCTTCAATGGCGGTCATCGATCGCTGAGTCGGTGGTCCGGGGCGCCCGGCCGTGCCGTGCGCCGAGTCAGGCAACGCCGCGCAGAGTGAGGGAAGTGCACCGTGGCACAGGGCTCCGTGAAGTGGTTCAACGCCGAAAAGGGCTACGGCTTCATCGCCGTCGACGGCGGTCAGGACGTGTTCGTCCACTTCTCCGCGATCGAGATGGACGGCTACAAGGCGCTGGACGACGGTCAGCGGGTCGAGTTCGAGATCACCCAGGGTCAGAAGGGCCCACAGGCGGAGCACGTGCGCGTCATCGGCTGAGCTTCCTGGCCGATCGGCCCGCGAGTCGGGGCTGCGGCGGGGGCACGTAGCCGGGAAGATCGTGAACCGTTCCAGCCGATGTGAGGAGCGTTCATGACTGACCAGCCACCTCCGCCCACTCCGCCCTCCGGGTCGGGGGAGCCGGACCCGTCCGATCCGTCCTCGCCCTCCGGCCCCGCCGGTCCACCGCCCGGCTGGGGGCCGGGCATGCCCCCGGCCGGCCCGACCTCCGGCCCCGCCGGTCCGGCGTCCGGCTGGGGGCCGGGCATGCCCCCGGCCGGCCCGACCTCCGGCCCCGCCGGTCCGGCGTCCGGCTGGGATCCCGCGCAGGGTGCCTGGGGTGCGGCCCCGCCACCGCAGGGCTGGGCGTTCCCGCCCACCGGGGGCTACCCGCCCGGGTCGGGTCCCTACGGCGGGCAGCCGGGGTACCCGGGGCCGCCGGTCGGCTGGTACCCGCCGGGTTACGGGTTCGACCCGAACGACGCACTGGTCACGCCGCCCGGTGCCGGTGTCGAGGGCTGGTTCAACCGGTGCGGCGGAGCGCTGCGGCGGGGCTGGCGGCAGTTGGTGCCGATCATGTTGCTCACCCAGGTGCTGCCGGCGGCGGTGCTCTCGGTGGTCTCCCTCGGGCTGGACCCGTCGGCGAAGTGGGCCGCCCAGGCCGAATCGACGTCGGCACCCACCCTGCCGGACAATTTCGCCGTCGAACTGCTGAGTCTCCTGGTCCTGCTGGTCGGCGGCAGCCTGGTGGTCGGGTTGGTGCAGTCTGTCGGGTGGGCCGCCGGCACCTGGGTGATCACCAAGCAGGCGGCTGGTCAGCCGGCCAGCCTGGAGTCTGCGCTGCGCTACGGCCTGCGTCGGGCGCTCGGGCTGTGGGGCTGGACCCTGTTGGTCAGTCTGCTCATCGGCGTCGGTGTCTGTTTCTGTCTGCTGCCGGGCATCTACCTTGCCTTCGCGCTGAGCATGGCCGGCCCGGTCTATCTCTTCGAACGGCACAACCCGATCGGTCGATCGTTCCGGATGTTCCACGACCGACTCGGCCTGCTGCTCGGACGGGTGGCCCTGGTGGCCGTGGCGGTGATCGTCGGCACCCTGATCCCCGGTGCCCTGGAAGGGTTCGGCACCTCCACGCTCGGAACGGATCCGTTCTCCTCGGCAGGTACCGCCGCCGTGGCGGTGGTGGTGATCGGGATCACCGCCGTGCTGGCCCTGCCGGCCCACCTCGCGCAGATGATCGGTCTGCTGGTGACGTACGCCGAGCAGCGTGCCCATGAGGGGCCGGTGAACACCGCTGGACTGGCCGCGGAACTCGGCTGAGCGGCGGCATCGTGCTTGCACTCGGCAGGTGAGAGTGCTAAACAAGTCATTGGCACTCGCATACCGTGAGTGCCAATGGTCGGGACGGTGGGGCCAGGTTGCACCGGCGTGGAGACGCCGGGGCGGCACATGGCCGGTCGTCGCGGGCTATCCGGCCCGGCCGAAGGACGTCGTCGTCGCCAGGTGGCGACGTCCCAAGGTGCGTACACCAGGCGGCCCATCCGGGGCACACATCTCGGGTGGCCCGTGAGTGTCCAGGAGGACAACGCCGTATGGCCAAGATGATCGCGTTCGACGAAGAGGCGCGCCGCGGCCTCGAGCGGGGCATGAACCAGCTCGCCGACGCCGTAAAGGTGACCCTCGGCCCCAAGGGCCGCAACGTCGTGCTCGAGAAGAAGTGGGGTGCCCCCACCATCACCAACGATGGTGTGAGCATCGCCAAGGAGATCGAGCTCGAGGACCCGTACGAGAAGATCGGCGCTGAGCTGGTCAAGGAGGTCGCCAAGAAGACCGACGACGTTGCCGGTGACGGCACGACGACGGCGACCGTCCTGGCCCAGGCCCTGGTTCGCGAGGGCCTGCGCAACGTGGCCGCTGGCGCCAACCCGATGGCCCTGAAGCGGGGCATCGAGGCTGCTGTCGCGAGCGTCTCGGAGGAGCTGTCCAAGCTCGCCAAGGACGTCGAGACCAAGGAGCAGATCGCCTCCACCGCCTCCATCTCCGCTGGCGACAGCACCGTCGGCGAGATCATCGCCGAGGCGATGGACAAGGTCGGCAAGGAAGGCGTCATCACCGTCGAGGAGAGCAACACCTTCGGGCTGGAGCTGGAGCTCACCGAGGGTATGCGCTTCGACAAGGGCTACATCTCGGCCTACTTCATGACCGACCCGGAGCGTATGGAGGCCGTCTTCGACGACCCGTACATCCTGATCGCCAACAGCAAGATCTCGTCGGTGAAGGACCTGCTTCCGATCCTGGAGAAGGTCATGCAGTCGGGCAAGCCGCTGCTGATCATCGCCGAGGACCTGGAGGGCGAGGCCCTCGCCACCCTGGTGGTCAACAAGGTCCGTGGCACCTTCAAGTCGGTCGCCGTCAAGGCGCCGGGCTTCGGTGACCGCCGCAAGGCCATGCTGACCGACATCGCCATCCTCGCCGGTGGCCAGGTCATCAGCGAGGAGGTCGGCCTCAAGCTCGACGCCGCCAGCCTCGACATGCTGGGCCGCGCCCGCAAGGTCGTGGTGACCAAGGACGAGACCACCATCGTCGACGGTGCCGGCGACGCCGAGCAGATCCAGGGCCGGGTCAACCAGATCCGGGCCGAGATCGACAAGAGCGACTCCGACTACGACCGGGAGAAGCTGCAGGAGCGGCTGGCCAAGCTGGCCGGCGGCGTTGCGGTGATCAAGGTCGGCGCGGCCACCGAGGTCGAGCTCAAGGAGCGCAAGCACCGCATCGAGGACGCCGTTCGCAACGCGAAGGCCGCCGTCGAGGAGGGCATCGTCCCGGGTGGTGGCGTCGCGCTGGTTCAGGCCGGCAAGACCGCCTTCGACAAGCTCGACCTGGTCGGCGACGAGGCGACCGGTGCGAACATCGTCAAGGTCGCGCTCGACGCCCCGCTGCGGCAGATCGCCGTCAACGCCGGCCTTGAGGGCGGCGTCGTGGTGGAGAAGGTCCGTAACCTCGAAGCGGGTCACGGTCTGAACGCCGCCAACGGCGAGTACGTCGACCTGCTGGCCGCGGGCATCATCGACCCGGCCAAGGTGACGCGTTCGGCGCTGCAGAACGCCGCTTCCATCGCGGCGCTCTTCCTCACCACCGAGGCCGTTGTCGCGGACAAGCCGGAGAAGACCCCGGCTGCCCCGGCTGGCCCGGGTGGCGGGGACATGGACTTCTGAGTCCAGTTCCGACACCGAACGGGGCGGGCCGCTGACGCGGTCCGCCCCGTTCGTCGTCAGGTCGGTAGTGGGCGCTGGTTGCGCCGTTTCTGTGCCCGGCTGTACGGCGGAAGCAGCTGGATCGGCGCGTCCACCATCTCCTGCGGCTCCTCGGCCGCCGACGGCTCACCGTCGGTGGTCATCTCGGCCAGTTGCTCGGCGTCGCCGTAGTCGAGCCTGTCGAACGGCAGTTGGCCGGGGAGTTCACCCACCGGTTTCCAGGTGATCGGCGGGCCGTCCTCGGTCTGGTTGTCATCCGCGGTCATGGCTGCCTCCTCTACCGAAACGGTAGGGGGCGTCGATGGCCGGTGCGGGCGAATGGATCTATGTCCTGTTTACCCCGGTTACGCCCCGGACAGGGTTCGCCGGTACAGGAAGAAGACCCGCTCGATCCACGCACCCGCGCTGCCCGAATAGAACGGCACGGGTCCTACCCAGCCGATCTGTGCCCGGTCCAGCCCCGCCGCCCGCTGGTCGCGCAGGCAGCGCCGCAACAGCACCCCACCGATGCCCGAGCCCGCCGCGGCCGGCGCGGTGCCCATCGGCCCGAACCAACTCGGCCGGGACGACCCGTACGCGGCGAAGCCGAGCACCTCGCCGTCCCGCTCCGCCAGGTGGCAACCGGCGTCGGCGCGCCCGACCGACCCGGCCAGCTCTGCGTCCCACGTTCCACCGAAGGTGGACCTGGCGAACGCGACAAGCGCCGGCAGGTCCGCCGGCTCCGCCCGGCGTACCGTGACGCCCTGATCGGCCAGCCGCCGCTCCGTCGCCTCCGTGGACCGCAGTGCCGGCGACCCGTCGTACGACAGGTCCGCTGTCATGTTCCACGCGGTCCGGTCCTGCTGGTAGCCGAGCGCGAGGGCGGCGCAGACCGCCGGCGTGTAGCGGACGTCGATTCCCGGCCAGGCGTAGTACGGCGGGTTACCGGCCAGCAGCACCTCGGTCACCCCGCGCTCGGCGAGCACCCGCTCGGCCCGCTGGAGCAGTACCCGGCCGACGCCCCGACGCCGCTGATCCGGAAGGACCGCGACCAGGTCCACGTGCCCGATCCCCGGCTCGGTCGATGACACCGAACAGATCAACACCCCCACCAGGTCCGCACCTCGGTACGCGCCGAGCCCGACCACCGGCCGGTCGGTGGTGGCCCGGGTCCAGAGCACATCCACTATGGAAGCCGCTTCGGCGGAGTCCTCGGGCAGGTCGAGCGACTGCTGGCAGAGCTGCACGACGCTGGTGACCAGGTCGGCGGTCAGCTCGGTGACGGTGATCTCGGCGTCCATGGTCGCCGACCCTAGATCACCGAATGTCGTGTCGCACCCCCGGCTCGGCACTTCAGTAAGGAGACCTGCCTATTGCTGGGCGGCGCGAACAGCGGCGTAGGCGTCGACCTCGCCAGCGCCGGTGACGTTCGACGGTGCGCCGCAGGCGTCGGACGGGCTGTCGGAGCGATAGGTCGGCGTCGCCGCAGTGGCGGTGTCCCGGAGGATCTGCCGGGTCCGGGTCACGTCACCGACAAGCGCCGGGTTCGCCGACCACATCAGCGCGACCACCCCGGCCACCTGCGGGGTCGCCATCGACGTGCCGTCCAGCGCGGCGTACGTGCCGCCCGGCATGGCCGACACCACCCCCACCCCCGGTGCCAGCACGTCCGGTTTACCCGAGCCACCCGGCACCGGCCCGCGCGAGGAGAACTCGGCCACCCGCCGCTTGGCGTCCACCGCGCCCACTGTCAGCACGTCCGGGTACGGGGCGGGCGGATCGTCGATCGACGCGCACCACGGGCCGGTGTTGCCGGCCGCAGCGACAACGAAGATCCCGGCGGCGTCGAGGGCGGCGGTGGCCGGCCGCAGAACCCGCTGGTCACAACCCTCGATGGGCGGGCAACCCCACGAGTTGGTCAGCACCTGCGGGGCCCGCTCCGGACGGCCGTCGGTGAACGGGTCACCGCCGGCCGGGAAGGGCGCCAACATGAACTGGAGACAGTCCAGGTAGTGCGCGGGGCTGCCGAGGTTGCGGTCCAGGTTGACGCAGCCCACCCACTGCGCGTCCGGCGCCACCCCGATGCCGTCGCGCCCGACCGCGCTGCCCACCGTGTGGGTGCCGTGCCCGCCCTGGTCGGTCGGGCTCCGGGTGTCGTTCCACGGGTCGTACCAGGAGTCGTCCCCACCACGGAACCCGGCCCGTAACGCCGGATGGGTGCCGTCCACCCCCGAGTCGGAGCTGCCGACCACGATGCCGGTGCCGGTGGCCCGGAGTTGGGACCACACCCGGTCGGCGCCGATCTGACGGATGTTCCACTGCGGCCCGGTGGGCGTGGGCAGGGTGCCCCGGCTCTGCCCGGCCGGGGCCGGCAGTGGCCGCAGGCGCTGGCTGACCAGCACCCGCGCCACCTCCGGTCGGCTGGCGAGCCAGGCCCGCACCGCCGGGCCGCCGTCCACCTCGACCGCGTTGACCAGGTAGTACGACACCGGGTCGAGGCGCAGCCGGTTCAACCCCCGGAGCAGGTCACCCTGGCTCTGCTCGGCGGTCGTCACCAGCCGCCGGTAGACCTCCGCCGCGCGGGCGTCCCGCCCGGCCCGACCCGGCGCGGCGGCCGGCAGACCGCTCAGGTCGGCCTGCGCACGCAGCACCACGAACAGCCGCTCGCCGTACAGGCCCGGCTGGCCGGGGCTGAGGTCGACAGCCCCGAACGCCACCAGCAGCACCACGGCCGCCACCGCGGCGACCCGCCTGTTCGGGGTGCGTGCCGTCGGCCGGGCGAGCAGCACCGCGTACCCGATGGCGACCAGGACCGCGACGGCGAGCCCGACGCAGGCGGCGGTCGCCACCCAGAACGGGACGTCCCGGGTGCCGACCAGCAGCAGGCTGATCTCTTCCGGGTCGGTGAAGGCCAGCGGGCCGAGCGCGGCCAGGCCCACGAGCCAGCCGGTCGCCGTTCGGCCGGAACGGGTGGCGGTGGCCGGGTCGGCGACGGCCGGATCGGCGGTCGCCGGGTCGGCGGCGGGCCGCCAGGTCGCGGCCCAGAGCGCGGCCACCGCGAAACCCACCGGCGGCACTGTCAGCAGCGCGGGCAACTGCGCGCCGGACTGGCCGGTCCCGGCCGCGAGCAGCAGCAGCGCCACCCCGGCGACCAGGCCGCCGACCAGCACCAGCCGAGCCGGCCGGGGCGGTCGCCCAACCGCGAACGCGGCCCAGAAGGGGGCATCGAGCAGAGTCGCGGCGAGCACCCCGAGCGCGGCGGCTGCCAGCAGCGCGAGCGCGGTCTCCAGGAGACCGCCGAGCGCGCCCAGCCAGGCCCACGGCAGCAGCAGCGCCAACCCGGCCGCGACCGCGAGCAGCGGCACCGGGCCGGGCGACCCCCGCCGCGGCCCGACCGGCTGCGGACCCCCGCCGGCCGTCGCAGCGGCGTCGGCGTTCGATCCGGGGTTGCCGGCGGTTCCGGTTCGGGAGGTGTCAGCGTTCGGCCCGGGGTTGCCGGCGGCGTCGGTTCGGGCGGCGTCGGCGTTCAGGGGTGCGCCAGCGGTGCCGTCGACTGACGTCGACGCGCTGGCGTCGGGCGCGCTGCCGAGATGGGAACGGGACACTCGTCGCATCGACCAGCGCACGGTGAGCGCGCTGAGCAGCGCCGCGCCGGCCAGCGCGGCGAGGTACGCCTCGTGGTGCACCGGCGGCACGACCCGCAGCAGTGTGAGCACGCCCAGCGCGAGTGCCCCGATCAGCCAGGCCCGCCCAGTGGCCCGGACCGCGCCCGATCGGGGCAGGAGGGCCAGCAGCAGGGCGGGCGTACCGGCCAGCACGACGGTGGCCAGGCCAAGCACCGGCCAGAGCCAGCCGAGCCGGTCCCGCCCGAAGCCCAACAGCACCTGATCGGTGAGCCAGCCACCGGTCTGGGTGCCCACTGTGACCGCGACTGTCCAGCAGCCGACCAGCACCGCCGCGACCACCGGCCACGGGGAAATGCGAGCGCTGACTCCGGGATGCCCAGGGTGACCTTGCATTCCGAGAACCTTACGACCACGGTGAACGGTTTCGAACCGACTGCCTCATCGAAGAACTGTGGAGATCTTGGACAGTTTCCGTTGACCCACTAACGGAAACTGTCCAAGATCTCCGACCTCTGCTGGCCGTTGCTCAGATCAAGCGGCTCGCGTCGACGGCAGTAAGACGTCATCGTCGGCGAGACGTGAAGGTCGCCCGGCGCGGGCGGCAAATGTCGACACGGTGGCCCGACGGTTACGGTGGACAGGTGCGTGACCCCAATATCTCCCGATCCGTCGCCGGTCAGCTCTCACCGGTCCGCCGTGCGTCCGACCTGCGTCGACTGCGTGCCGAGCGCTTCGACGTGCTGGTCATCGGGGGCGGGGTGACCGGAGCCGGTGCCGCCCTGGACGCGGCGTCCCGTGGCCTGAAGGTGGCGCTGGTCGAGGCGCGTGACCTCGCCGCCGGGACCTCCAGCCGGTCCAGCAAACTCATCCACGGTGGCCTGCGCTACCTGGAGCAGTTGGAGTTCCACCTGGTCCACGAGGCGCTCACCGAGCGCGGCCTGCTGGCCACCCGGCTCGCGCCGCATCTGGTCCGCCCGGTGCCGATCATGGTGCCGCTGCCGGCCGGACGGGGCCTGCGGGATCTGCCGGCCCGGGTCTTCCGCCGCTCGTACTACGGCGCCGGAGTGGCCGCGTACGACGCCTTCGCCGGGGTCTTCGGCGGAGGGCGGGGCATGCCCCTGCACCGTCACCTGACCCGGGAGGGTGCCCGGCGGATCTTCCCGAGTCTGCGGGCCGACGCGCTGGCCGGGGCGATCCGCTACTACGACGGGCAGGTCGACGACGCCCGGCTGGTGGTCACCCTGGCTCGCACCGCTGCCAGCCTCGGCGCCACTGTGGTGAGCAGTGCCCGCGCCGTCGGGTTGATCCGGCAGGCGCGTGAGGTGACCGGCGTCCGCGTCCGGGACCTGGAGGCGCCGCCGGGGTCGCCGGACGCGGAGTTCGAGGTGCAGGCCCGCACCGTCATCGCCGCCACCGGCGTGTGGACCGACGACATGTCCCGGATGCTCAACGACGTCGGCCTGCGGCCCGGCGTCCGGGTGCGCGCCTCCAAGGGGGTGCACCTGGTGGTGCCCCGTTCGGCGATCACCGGTGAGACGGGGCTCATCCTGCGTACGGCGAGTTCGGTGCTCTTCGTCATCCCGTGGGGCGGGCACTGGATCATCGGCACCACTGACACCGACTGGCGACTGGACCGGTCCCACCCGGCCGCCTCGGCCCGCGACATCGACTACCTCCTTCAGCAGGTGAACACAGTGCTGGAACGGCCGCTCACCACGGCCGACATCGAGGGGGTGTACGCCGGGCTGCGGCCACTGCTGGCCGGCGAGGCCGACTCGACCTCCAAGCTCTCCCGTGAGCACGCGGTCTTCGAGCCGATGCTCGGGCTGCTGCTGGTGGCCGGCGGCAAGTACACGACGTACCGGGTGATGGCGTCCGACGTGGTCGACCGGGCCGCTCGCCGACTCGGTGGCGCTCGCTCGTCGCGCACCGCCGACCTGCCGCTGCTCGGCGCCGACGGGTACCCGGCCATGTGGCGGGACCGGGCCGACCTGGCGCGCCGGCACGGCGTGCCGGTGGGCGTGGTGGAGCACCTGCTGGAGCGGTACGGCACCCTCACCCTGGACCTGCTGGCGCTGGTCGACGCCGATCCTCTGCTGGCGTCCCCGCTGGCTGGTGCTCCGGAGTATCTGGCGGCGGAGGTCGCGTACGCGGCGCGGGCCGAGGGCGCGCTGCACCTGGAGGACGTGTTGACCCGGCGGACCCGGATCTCGTTCGAGACCAGCCACCGGGGGCTGGAGTCTGCGGAGCACACCGCCGAGTTGATGGGCGCGGTGCTCGGTTGGGACGCGGCCACCCGGGCACGCGAGGTCGAGCACTACCGGGCCCGGGTGGAGGCGGAGCGGCAGTCCCAGTTGATGCCGGACGACGCGGCGGCGGACGCTGCCCGCCTCGGCGCTCCGGACGTCCGGGGTTACGCGGCCGACCGGGGCGACGACGATCAGGCAGAGCTGCGCCCGTCCGCTCGATGACGAATTGCGACGTTACCGATGGGTAACCATCGATACCGACCCGGATGGTGGTTTCGAACGCTACCTACGGTGGGGTAGGTTTCCGCGCGTGCTACCCCGCGCGCGCCCTCGCCTGCTCGTACCCCTGCTCGCCGTCGCGCTCGTCGGCGCCCTGACCGGGTGCTCCCTCTTCGAGGACGACAAGCCGAGCACCCCGGTGGCGCAACCGACAGCCGGCACGGCCGGTGGCGGATCGCAGTTGGAGATCCCCACCACTGTCGCCGCCGGTCAGGTCAGCCTGCTCCAGCGGCTCGGCGAGGACGGGCCGATGCGCACCCTGAGCGTGGAGCGCAACGGCGCGTGGCAGTGCGTCGACTGCGCCGGCGACGGCGTGACCTCCCGGGGCACCCTCGCACCGGAGCTGACCGAACGGCTCCAGGTGCTGCTCGCCAACCCGAGGCTGGCCGACGAGACCGATCAGGCCCGGCGGTACCGGACGACCTGTATCGACGCGCTGACGTCCAGCCTCATCACCTCCACCGGGCTGATCACCTCGCAGGACTGCCCGGGTGAGGAGCTCACGCCGGTCGCCGGGGAGATCCTGCTGCTGCTCACCCAGGCGACCCCGGCCGAGGTCAAGGGCTGACCACAGCCGCTCAGAGCACCTTGCCCGGGTTGAGCAGGCCGGCCGGGTCGAGCGCCGACTTGATCGCCTGATGCACCCGCACACCGACCGGCCCGATCTCCCGGGCCAGCCAGTCCCGCTTGAGCAGCCCCACCCCGTGCTCGCCGGTGCACGTGCCGCCCAGGTCCAGGCCGAGCCGCATGATCTCGTCGAAGGCCCGTCGACCCCGCTGCACGCTCGCCGGGTCGGCCCGGTCGACCACGATGTTCGGGTGCATGTTGCCGTCCCCGGCGTGCCCCACCACGCCGATCGGCACCTCACACTCGGCCGCGATCCGGGCGACCCCGTCCAGGAGCGCGGCGAGCGCGCCGCGCGGCACCGCCACATCGTCGATCACCAGACCGCCGTTGCCGCCCGGGTAGGCGTCCGCCGCGAACTTCTCCATCGCCGGGTGGGCCAGCCGGCGAGCCTGGAGCAGCGCCGCCGCCTCCACCGCGTCGGTGGCCGCGTAGACCTCGTCGGCGCCGACGGCCTCGCACACCTCGGCCAGCACTGCCAGGTCGTCCGCCGCCCGGGAGCCGGTGTCGGCGGCGGCCAGCAACAGGGCCTGCGCGTCGGTCCGCAACCCCATCGGCTGGTACGCCTCGATCGCCCGCAGGTGGGTCTGGTCCAGCAACTCCAGCAGGCTGGGGGTGAGCCCGCGAGCCGCGATCTCGGCCACCGCCGCGCCGGCCGTGGCGGTGGATCCGAAGACCGCCACCAGGGTCAGCGAGTCGGCCGGGGCGGGCCGCAGCGCGACGGTCACCTCGGTGATCACGCCGAGGGTGCCCTCCGAACCGACGAACAGTCGGGTCAGGTCGTAGCCGGCCACCCCCTTCGCCGTACGCCGACCGGTGCGCAGCACCTCGCCGGAGGCGAGCACCACCTCCAGGCCGAGCACGTACTCGGTGGTCACTCCGTACTTCACACAGCACATGCCGCCGGCGTTGGTGGCCACGTTGCCGCCGATGGTGGACGACTCCCAGGAGCCGGGGTCCGGCGGGTACCAGAGGCCCTGTTCGGCCACCGCCCCGGCCAGCGCCGCGTTGACCACCCCCGGCTGGACCACGGCGATCCGGCTCACCGGATCGATCTCCCGGATCTCGTTCATCGCGACGGTGCTGAGCACCACCGCGCCGTCCACCGCGTTCGCCGCGCCGGCCAGCCCGGTCCGCGCGCCCTGCGGCACCACCGGCACGCCGTGCCGCGCCGCCGCCTGGATCACGGCGACCACCTGCTCGGTGTCGCGTGGGCGGGTCACCACGAACGGGACGCCCGCGGCGCACAGGTCGGCCTCGTCGCGCTGGTGCATGCGCAGCAGGTCCGGGTCGGTGAGCACGGCGTCGTCACCGAGCGCGGCGCGCAGGTCGTCGAGGAGCGCGGTGGGGGCCATGCAGCCGAGGCTAGGTCGCCGACCGGCGATCATCAACATGATCGACTGGCCGGGATAACTTGGGCACCATGCTCTACCTGGACCGGCCGGCCTGGCCGTGGCGCGGTCGGCTCTGGTCGCACCTGATCAGTGACGTCTCGTACGCCGAGCTGCACGCCTTCGCCGAGGCGCTGGGCGCGCCCCGGCGCGGTTTCGATCGGGACCACTACGACATTCCGGCCGACCGGTTCGCGGCGGCGGTGTGGCTCGGTGCCCAGGTGGTGCCGAGCCGGGAACTGGTCCGGTTGCTCCGCGACGCCGACCTGCGTCGGCCGAAGCACCTGGTCAACAGGCGTTCCCCGGCGCCCCGGTGAGGGTGGCCAGCTCGCGGCGCACATTGTCCCGGGCGGGCTCCTCCCACCGGCTCGCCAGCCGTGGCGACCGGAACAGCGCGGGTAGCGACAGCAGGCCGGTCAACACGGCGGCCCGCCCAACCCGGAAGGCCGGCTCCGGCACATGGGCGTACTCCCGGCGGATCGCCGCCGCGTAACGCTCGTAGCGGGCCGGCGGCGCGGCCAGCACGGCCAGGTCCGCATCGCAGAGCAGCACCCCGTCCCGGTCGCCCGGTGCCACAGCGTGCCCGGCGGTGAGCAGCACCAACCGGCGCACCTCGGACACGGTGGGCGCCGGCACCCCGAGCCCGGTGAGCATGTTCTCGGCGAGCGCGGCGCTGTCCCGTTCGTTGGCGTCGCCGGCGGCCCGGGGGTCGTAGACCGCGTCGTGGAACCAGGCCGCCAGCCGGACCGCGTCGGCCCGAGTGGCCAGGTCGGCGTGCTGGTCCACCACATCGAGCACCGCCGTCAGGTGGGCCAGCGTGTGGTAGTGCCGGTGCGGCTCCCGCCACCGGACGATCACCTGCTCGCCGACCCGGGTGGTATCCGGATCGGGTCTCGCGCCGGCACCCCGGGCCGCCGCCCGCCATCGGTCCAACAGATCAACCACCGCCCGAGTCTGGCGCATCCTCCCTCGACGCGCCCGAAGGGAGGGTTCAGCGGGCCCACCACGGGTAGTCGCGCCCATGGCCGTGGCCCGGGACAAGCGACAGCCGATGGTGCGACGTACCGCGCTGCGCGACGGTTTGGTGGACATCGACGGCGCGCGGATCGCCGAGGCCACCGAACAGCTGCGCCACCGCAGCCGGGCCACCCTGCACGATCGGCTGCACCGGGTACGGATGGCCGGCGGACTCGCCGTGCAGGCCGGGCTGGCCGCCGGGCTCGCGTACCTGATCTCGCACAAGGTGCTCGGCAACCCGCAACCGGTCTTCGCGCCGATCTCCGCGGTCGGCACCCTTGCCGCGTCGGTCGGTCAGCGGTTCCGCCGGACCATCGAGCTGATCGTCGGGGTGGGGGTCGGGGTGGCCGTCGGCGACCTCCTGATCTACCTGCTCGGCACCGGGGCGTGGCAGCTCGGCCTGGTGGTCACGGTGGCGATCCTGCTCACCATCTTCGCCGGTGCGAGCGTGGCCATCGTCATCCAGGCGGCGGCCACGGCGGTGCTGATCGTGACGCTGAGCCCGTCGACCCAGAACCTGGAGATCCCCCGCTTCGTCGACGCGTTCCTCGGCGGTGGGATCGCGCTGCTGGTCACGGCTGTGTTGCTGCCACTGAACCCGCTTCGAGTAATCAACCGGGCCGCCCGCCCCGCCCTGGACCTGCTCGCCGCCCAGCTCGACGCCACAGCCGACGGGCTGCGCAACCGGGACCGCGCCACCATCCAGGGCGCACTGGAGAGGCTGCGCAACAACAAGGAGGAGTTGGCCACGTTGGGCGAGGCCATTGAGGGAGCGAAGGAGACCGCCACCCTCTCGCCGGCCCGCTGGCACCGCCGCGACGAACTGACCCACTACGCCGAGGCGGCCGACCCGATCGACCGGGCGATGCGCAACAGCGGCACGCTGATCCGCCGGTCCGTCACGTTGGTCGAGGACGAGGAACCGGTGCCCGATCCGATGCCGGACGCGATCGGGCACCTCGCCGAGTCGGTCCGGCTGCTCAAGCACGAGTTCGCCGCCGGTGAGGAGCCGGAGAAGGCCCGGGAACGGTCGCTGCGGGCGGTCAGCGAGGCCGGCCGGGCGTACGGCGACGGCGTGGGCTTCTCCGGCAGCGTGGTGATCGCCCAGATCCGCACCACAGCGAGCGATCTGCTGGTCGCCTCCGGGATCGAGCAGGAGGAGGCGAACCGGTGGATCCGCACCGCCTTCGGGGAGCAGGAGCGCCCGGTCGGTGAGCCCGCCGGGCCCGGCGAGACACCGAAGCCACCCACCGCCCCGCCGGTCGGCTGAGCGGCGACCACCGCCGGGCGGCCTCAGTCCAACTCGGCCAGGGCCGCGAGCAACCGGTCCACCTGAGCGGCGGTGCTGCCCAGCCCGATGCTGGCACGCAGCGCGGTGGGCGGCAGGTCCCGACGGCCGGTACGACCCGCCGCCTCGCCGAGCAGACGCTGGGCCAGCGGGTGGGCGCAGAACAACCCGTCCCGTACGCCGATGTGGTGCTCGGCGGCCAGCCGGGTGGCCACCTCGGTGGAGTCCCGGCCGGCGACCACGAACGAGACGATGCCGACCCGGGGCGCGTCCGGGCCGAAGGTGCGCAGCTCGACGACGTGTGGCAGGGCGGCGAGGCCGGTCCGTAGCCGGGTCAGCAGGGCCTGCTCGTGGGCGGCCAGCGCGCCCTGGTCCGCCTCGTCGAGGGCCCTGCACACCGCCGCCAGCGCGACCGCTCCGAGCAGGTTCGGGGTGCCGCCCTCGTGGCGGGCCGGGCCGGTCGCCCAGGTCACGTCGTGGGTGGCCGGCCCGACGTGGCTGGTGGCCCCACCACCGGCCAGGTAGGGCGGGGCGGCGTCCAGCCAGTCGGCCCGACCGATCAGCACGCCCGCGCCGAACGGCGCGTACAGCTTGTGGCCGGACACGGCCAGGTAGTCGACGTCGAGCGCGAGCAGGTCGACCGGGGCGTGCGGGGCGAGCTGCGCGGCGTCGAGCACGATCCGGGCACCGTGCCGGTGGGCCACCCGGGCCAGTTCGGCGACCGGCCACCGCTCACCTGTCACGTTGCTCGCACCGGTCACCGCCACCAGCACCGGCAACGCCGGGCTGCTGCCCCGGCGCAGCTCGGTGAGGGCGGCGGCGAGATCGCGTACCGCCCCGTCGCTGTCGCTGGGCACCGGCAGCCGCACCGACCCGCGCGGCCAGGGCAGCAGGTTGGCATGGTGTTCGGAGGCGAACGTGACAACGGTGGTGCCGGCCGGCACGGCCCGCGCCAGCAGGTTGAGCGCGTCGGTGGTGTTGCGGGTGAAGATCACATGATCGTCGGCGCGAGCGCCGAAGAAGTCGCCGATCGTCTGCCTTGCCTGCTCGTACGCGAGGGTGCAACGCCGCGACAGCGCTCCCGCTCCACGGTGCACGCTGGCGTACCAGGGCAGCAGCTCGGCCACCGCGTCGGCGGCGGCCCGCGCGCACGGCGCACTGGCCGCGTAGTCCAGGTTGATCTCGCCGGACACGCCGAGGACGTCGAGCGGCGCGGACGGCACCGACGGCACGGTGGGCAGGCTGGGCAGCGAGGGGACGAGAGTGACGGACACGCCGGAACCTCCGGGGTCAGGGACCCCGGGTGCGACATCGGGACGGGGTCCGCGCTTGCCCAGCACACCGATCGGGCTGGGCCCGGTCATCACCCGGGGCACCCCACCGCGAACTCGACGAGGGTTGCCGGCCAGCAAGCCGGGGCTTGACGCTGGCGCTCGTGACCTGCCGGCAGCATAGCTGCTACCGATGCGACCGAACCAGCCGGCGGCGGATGGCTACGCTGACCGCATGGCCGACACCCCACCCGGTTCACCGCTGCCGCAGTCGCCCGCCGCCCCGCCTGCGTCAGCCGTCCCGCCCATGGGTGAGACGCCCCGGATGCCGCTGCGCCGACTGGGCTGGCGGCGGTTCCTGGCGCTGGCCGGGGTGGTGCTGTTGATCGCGGCGTGCGCGGTCTTCATGGTCTTCACGCTCGGCCAGTCGCTCGGTGTGCAGGCCCTGCTGATCGGGGTGCTCGCCGCCATCCTGCCGGTGCCGGTGCTGGTCGCCTGCTTCCTCTGGCTGGACCGCTACGAACCGGAGCCGTTGAAGTATCTGATCTTCTGCTTCGCCTGGGGGGCGTTCGTCTCCACCGCCGCCTCGCTCACGGTCAACGACTTCGCGGCCAACCGCTTCGCCGACTGGGGCCTGCCGTCCGCGCTCACCGGGGTGCTGGTGGCGCCGTTCATCGAGGAGCTGACCAAGGCGCTGGGGCCGATCCTGCTGCTGGTGTTCCGTCGCCGCGAGTGGTCCGGGATCACCGACGGCCTGGTCTACTGCGGGCTCTCCGCGGTCGGTTTCGCGATGGTGGAGAACATCCTCTACCTGGGCGGGTTGGGGTACGCGGCCGGCGCCGACCGGTACGGCCCGGCCACCGGCATCCAGCAGGTCATCGCGATCTTCATTCTGCGGATCCTGCTGTTCGGGTTCGCCCATCCCCTTTTCACCTCGATGACCGGTGTGGGGTTGGGTATCGCCTCCCGGACGGCCGACCGGCGCATCCGGGTGCTCGCCCCGATCGCCGGCCTGCTGCTGGCGATGATGCTGCACGGCACGTGGAACCTGCTGCCCACGCTGACCCAGGCCACCGGCGAAGCCATGATCATGCTGTACGGCTTCCTGGGCCTCATGGTGCCGGTCTTCTTCGGCACCGTGGGGCTGGCGCTGTGGCTGCGCGCCTGGGAGGGGCGGCTCACCGAGCGGGTCCTGCCCGACTATGTACGCGCCGGCTGGCTCAGCCCACCCGAGGTGGCGGCCCTGAGCAGTCTCGGCCGACGGCACGCCGCCCGCAGTTGGGCGCGGCGGGTGGCCGGCGACGCCGGGGTGCGGTCGATGCGGGGTTACCAGTCCGCCGCGACCCGGCTGGCCCTGCTGCGCGACGGGGCGCTGCGCGGCCTGGACCGCAAACCCGCAGACCAGGAGCGAACCGTCCGCGAGGAGCGGGAGCTGCTGGAGGCGATCACCCAGTACCGGTCGTTCTTCGTGGGTCGGGACCCGCAGGCCCCGGCGGGGGTCTGGGACGGCAGCCGCTACCACCTGCGCTTCCCGGACGGCACGCGGCGCGCGGTGGATGCGCCGGACGAGCCGGTGGTGCCGATCCCGGTGGTGCTGGCTCCCGCCCCGGCTCCGGTGGGGTACACCCCGCCCGGCTGGCCCGCCCTGCGCCCGGCGTCGCCCTGGCCGCCGACGCACCAGTGAGAGCCGGCTGACCAGGAGTGCGGCTCAGGTCATCAGCGAGGTGAGGAAGTCACCGAGGCCCTGGAACATCGCGATCAGCGCGGCCCCGATCGCCCGGAACATCTGCGCGGCGCCGTCCGGCCGAAAGGCCATGAAGTAGATCAGGAACGCGACACTGCCCCAGGTCAACAGCTTCTTCACGAATACCGGCATCGTCCCTCCCCAGGGCCACGGTCGCCGGATGGCTTCCCGTCGTGCGGCTGGGCAAACGGTGCGCGACGGGGCCTGGTGGCCGGGGGAGGTGCGTCAGAGGTAGAGGCCGGTCGAGTCGTTCTCGATCCGCTCGGCGGCCACGGCGTGTACGTCCCGCTCCCGCAGCAGCACGTAACCGCGGCCGTGCAACTCGACCTCGGAGCGCTCGTCCGGGTCGAAGAGCACCCGGTCGCCGGAGACGATGGCGCGGACGTTCGGCCCCACGCCTACCGCCGTGGCCCAGGCGAGGCGCTTGCCGACGGCGGCGGTCGCCGGGATGACGATGCCAGCGGTGGAGCGGCGTTCGCCCTCGCTGCCCTCCATCCGCACCAGCACGCGGTCGTGCAGCAGGCGGATCGGCAGGCCGGCGTCGAGATCGTTGTCGGCGGTCACGTCGCAGACGCTACCGTGTGGCCGATGGTGCCCGGCCGGTGGTTACGCCGGAGGTGGTCGGGGCATTGTGTGGCGGAACCGCCCTACGGTGTCGGGAACGGACGTATGCTGTCCGACCTGTCGCCGTCGGCGGGCCGGGTTTTCTGCCAGGAGGTGCGCTTGAGCCGCTTCGAGCGGGTACGCGGGCGGCTTCGCCGCGCCTACCAGTCACGACATGAGTCGGCGCGCGCCGACGAGGGCGTTTCCAGTGATGCGTTGAACGACACGTCGGAGGCGGCCCGGGTGGCGTCGCCGGCTGTGCCGGGGCCGACCGCGCCGGCGAGCGCCACTGTCTACGGCGCGGAACCTCCGGTGGATCTGCACAGCTCCACCTCCAGCCGGGACGACGCCGACGTTCCGCACGGGCTGCGGATCGCCGCCGCTTGGTGTTGGCGACTGATCGTGATCGGCGTGGTGGCCTGGGCGCTGCTGCGGATCGTCGGCACGGTCAAGATCGTGATCATTCCGCTGGCCATCGCGCTGCTGCTCTCCGCGCTGCTCGCCCCGGCGGTGGGCTGGCTGCTGCGGATCCGGTTCCCCCGGTCGCTGGCGACGGCGGTGGTGCTTGTCGGCGGTCTGGCAGCGGTGATCGGCACGCTGACGCTGGTGGTCAACGAGTTTATTCGCGGCGTGCCGGAGCTGAGCGAGAAGTCGTCGGAGGGTGTCCGGCAGATCCAGAACTGGCTGAAGACGGGCCCGCTGCACCTCTCCGACACCCAGCTCGACAGGTACATCGACGAGGCGCAGGCCTGGATCAACAACAACACCTCAAGGTTCACCAGCGGCGCGCTGAGCACCGCGGCGACCCTGGCCGAGGTGCTGACCGGCACGCTGCTGGTGCTCTTCGCGACGTTCTTCTTCCTGCGCGACGGCAACCGGATCTGGCGCTTCCTGGTCCGACTGCTGCCGGTGGCCGCCCGGTGGAAGGTCGACGACGCGGGCCGCGCCTCCTGGCAGACGCTTGTCGCCTACGTCCGCGCGACAGTGCTGGTCGCGTTCATCGACGCGGTCGGCATCGGCATCTTCCTGGTCGCCTTCGACATCCCGTTCGCCTTCCCGCTGGCCGCCCTGGTCTTCCTCGGCGCGTTCATCCCGATCGTCGGTGCGGCGCTCTCCGGCGGCGTGGCGGTGCTGGTGGCCCTGGTCGACAGCGGCCCGGTGACCGCGCTGATCATCCTGGGCGCGGTGATCGGCGTGCAGCAGATCGAGGGGCACGTGCTCCAACCGCTGATCATGGGCCGGGCGGTCGCCCTCCACCCGCTCGCCGTGATCATCGGTATCGCCGCCGGTGTCGTACTCGCCGGCATCACCGGCGCGCTGGTGTCAGTGCCGCTCATCGCGGTGCTGAACACCGCGGTCCGCCGGCTTGCCGCCCGCAGGGTCCCGGACACCCCGCCCGACGCGGTGGTCGTCGCCTCCCAGGCCCCCTAGACCCGCCCGTCGCGCCGCGCGTCCCGCCGACCACAAGATCACGCACGATCCTGGAAAGAGTGGCCTCCCGCCAGCGGGAAGCCACTCTTTCCCTGTTGTAGCGCGATCTTGAGGCGGGTCCGGCCCGGGTCAGGACTTGGCCAGGCGCTCCAGGGCGCCCCGGGCCACCTCCGGGCGGGTCGTGTACCAGAACGGGGGCAGCGAGCGGCGCAGGAACGGCCCGTACCCTCGGGCCGTCTCCAGCCGGGAGTCGAGCACCGCCACCACTCCCTTGTCGCCGGTCGCCCGGATCAGCCGGCCCACGCCCTGCGCCAGCCGCACCGCCGCGATCGGCACGCTGACGGCCGCGAAGCCGGAACCGCCGCCCGCGTCGACTGCCGCCGCGCGGGCCGCCGCCAGCGGTTCGTCCGGGCGGGGGAAGGGCAGCCGGTCGATGACCACGAGCTGGCAGGCGTCACCCGGCACATCCACTCCCTGCCAGAGCGACATCACCCCGAACAGGCAGCTGGCGCGCTCCTCGCGGAAGCGGCGCACCAGCAGCGGCAGCGCCTCCTCACCCTGAAGCAACACCGGCAGGTCGGTCCGCGCGCGCAACAGCTCCGCCGCCTGCTGCGCGGCCCGCCGGGAGGAGAAGAGCCCGAGAGTACGACCACCGAGCGCCTCGACCAGCCCGAGCAGTTCCTCTCCGGCCGCCTCGGGCAACCCGGAGACGCTGGGGCGGGGGAGGTGCGCGGCGACGTACAGGATGCCCTGCCGGGCGTAGTCGAACGGCGAACCGACGTCGAGTGACCGCCAACCGGGGCCCTCGGTGGCCGGGACGACGGCGTTCGGGGTGACGTCGCCGGCGACGCGACGGCCCGGCGCCTCGGCGGCCGGCCGGCCGGGGCCGGTGCGGGCGGCCAGTGCGGCCGCGGCGGGAGTCGGCGGGGCGGGCGGCGGCGCGTCCAGCCCGAGGGCGCGGGCGACAGTGTCGAACCGGCCGCCCAGCGCCAGGGTCGCCGAGGTGGCCACGACGGTGCGTTCGTCGTACAGGTGGGTGGCGAGGGTGCCGGCCACCGACAGCGGCGCGACCACAAGTGCTCGGCGGTTGCCGCTGTCGTTCTTCTCCACCCAGGCCACGTCGTGGTCGCCCTCCTCCAGCAGCCGCTGCGCGGTGGTGGAGAGCTCGTCCAGGGCGGCCTTGGCCTGCTGCTTGCGGACCGGGTCGGGGTCGTCGGACTTGATGTCGCCGATCGCGTCCAGGGCGGAGCGGGTCGCCGCGTCGAGCAGGGTGCACGCCTCCCGCAGTGGCGTCGGCAGCCCCGCGGTGATCCGCCCGGCCGGCGCCTCGGCCAGCCCGACCGCCAGGGCGTCGCCGGCGGCGGTGAGCGCCTCGGCGGTCTCCGGGCGCAGCAGCGTACGGGCCCGCCGGGTGGTCCGGTCGATCAGCTCCGGCACCAGCTCCGCCTGCG
This sequence comes from Micromonospora sp. NPDC048986, assembly GCF_040649335.1. Lineage (NCBI taxonomy): Bacteria > Bacillati > Actinomycetota > Actinomycetes > Micromonosporales > Micromonosporaceae > Micromonospora > Micromonospora sp. NPDC048986. Next base: position 312,876 of record NZ_JBEZFJ010000007.1, on the reverse strand, counting down.
CGGCGGAGGAGACCCGGTCGGCCAACTCGTGCGCCTCGTCGACGATGAGCAACTTGTGCGGCGGCACGATGTGCCGGTCGGCGAGCATGTCGACAGCGAGCAGGCTGTGGTTGGTCACCACGATGTCGGCCTCCCGGGCGCGGGCCCGCGAAGCCTCGGCGAAGCACTCCTGCCCGAACGGGCAACGGGCCGCGCCGACGCACTCGCGGGCCGGCATCGACACCAGCCGCCAGGCCTGGTCGTCGACGCCCGGGTCCAGTTCGTCCCGGTCGCCGGTGGCGGTCTTCTCGGCCCAGTCGCGCAGCCGCTCGACCTGCTTGCCTAGCCGGCCCGCCTCACCGAGCCACTTCGTCCCGCCGCCGGGACGCGCCGCGGGGGCGTCGAAGAGGGTGTCCTCCGGCTCCTCCTCGGTGGAGTTGTCCAGTCGGGCGAGGCAGAGATAGTGATGGCGGCCCTTGAGCACGGCGAAGGTGGGTCGACGGCCGAGCACCGGCTCGACCGCGTCGGCGAGCCGGGGCAGGTCGTGGTCGACCAGTTGGGACTGCAACGCCAGGGTGGCAGTGGAGACCACCACCGGGCCGTCCACAGTGAGCGCCGGCGCGAGGTACGCCAGCGACTTGCCGGTCCCGGTGCCCGCCTGCACGAGCAGGTGCTCGCCGCCGGCCACGCACTCCTCGATGGCCGTGGTCATCTGCAGTTGGCCGGGGCGCTCAGCGCCGCCGGGCACCGCGCCGACCGCCGCCGCCAGCAGCTCGGTGCCACTGGGCCGGGCACCCCGCCGCCGGCCCTTGGCACGGGCCGACGGGGTGGCGGAACCGGTGGCGGTGCGGGGCGGAGTCACCGTGCGACGGTACCCGGCGCCGCCGACACCGACCGCGCCCATCCGCCGCGTGGCGCGATGCCGACCGGCGCGGGCGTTGCGGCCGACCCCGTCCGGTTACGGCCGCGCTACGACGCGTTGGGCTGTATCGGTTAGGGTGCGAATCATGCCGAGCGACATGGTCCGCGTGATCTACCGCAAGTACGACGGCAGCGCCCACCGCGACTACCCGGCCCGCCGGCTCACCGAGGACGATCTCGGCGTCTGGCTCGGCGTGCCCGAGGGCACCGAGTCGGTCTACCACGGCCGGCCGTCGGTGGAGAAGATCCCGTTCGTGCTGCTGGTGCCACACCGCGCCTGGTGGACGGGCATGTTCAACCCCCCGCCCCGCACCAGCGAGGTCTACTGCGACATCACGACCCCGGCCCACTGGGAGTCCGACGACACCGTGCACCTGATCGACCTGGACCTGGACGTCGTCAGGCGTCGGGCCACCGGCCTGGTGGAGCTGCTCGACGAGGACGAGTTCGCCGAGCACCGGGCCCGGTTCGGCTACCCGGACGACGTGGTTGCCGAGGCCGAGGCCGCGGCACAGCGGCTGTTGGGGGCCCTGGGCGACGGCACCGAGCCGTTCGCCACCGCGTACCGCAAGTGGTTGGCTCTGGTGGTCTGAGGCCGCACGCCCGGCCGGGCCGGCTCACCAGCGCGGCGGCCAGCCGTCGTCCGCCGCCAGCGGTGGCAGGCCGGTCAGTTTCTCCGGGTTGAGCTGGTTGTAGATGGCGGTGATCCGGCCCTGGTCGACAGCGAACGCGGTGACCAGGCGGATCGGTCGCCCGTCGCTGTGCGTCGTCTCCAGCTGTAGGCCGAGAACGCCGTCGACGAGCACCGGCCGAGCCAGCACCCGGTCGGTGTACCGGCCGGTCCGGCCGAACAGGCCGAGCGTAAGGCGAGCCACGGAGTCCGCGCCGAGCACCGGCCAGCGGGCGGCCGGGAAGTGCCCGCCCGAGTCGCCGACGAAGACCACGTCCGGCGCGAGCACCTGAAGCAGTTGGTCCAGTTCGCCGGACTCGGTGGCGGCGACGAACGCCTTGAGCACCCGGCGTTGCTCGGCCGGGTCGGCGGTGTGCCGGGGTACGTCCGGCGAGGTGACCGCCCGCCGGGCCCGGGAGGCGAGCTGTCGGGCCGCCACCTCGGTGCTGCCGAGCACCCCCGCGACCTGGGCGAACGGCAGCGCGAACACGTCGTGCAGAACGAGGGCGACCCGTTGCTCCGGCGCGAGCCGCTCCAACACCACCAGCAGCGCCGTGCCGATCTCGTCGGTGCGCACCGCCCGCTCCGCCGGGTCTGGCGCGTAGCCGTCGGCCGTCGGCCGGCCGCCCAACGGGCTCACCACCGGCTCCGGCAGCCACTGCCCCTGGTACGCCTCCCGGCGGACCCGGGCCGAGCGGAGCACGTCCAGGCAGATCCGAGCGCAGGTGGTGGTCAGCCAGGCGGACAGGTCCCGGATCTCGGCGCGGGCCGCCGGGTCGGCCAGCGCCCCGGCGTAGCGCAGCCAGGTCTCCTGCACCGCGTCCTCCGCCTCGCTGCGGCTGCCCAGCATCCGGTGGGCCACCGCGAGCAGCCGGCCCCGCTCGGCCTCGAACTCCGTCGCCAGCTCCCGCACGACCCACCACCCCTTCCGGTCGGCGTTCCCGGCCTACATCCTCCCGCCGAGGGGCCGCGCCGGCAGCCCCGGAACGGCCCGGGGCGGCCGATGCTGTCGGTGGGGTGGGGACCGCGTGGTGCCGGGCAGCGGGTCGGGACCAGGAGGTGACTCTCGGCGGGCGGAACCGCGGTGGGTGGGCGATGATCCGTGCATGAGCGCACCCCAGCAAGGGCAGATCGTGGCGCCGGACGGCGGTTCCGTGCGGGACCTGCTGCGCGTCACCGCGCCGGTGGATCTCGGCGCGATCGATCCGCGGTCCATGCCCGGCCTGCCGGAGCCCGCGGGCCGCGGCGAGCACCGTAAGACCTGGGCGCGGGAGCAGGTGGAGCTGGTCGGCGACGAGTTGGGCCGGCAGCAGGAAATGCTCTTCGCGATGGCCAAGACCGGGTCGGAACGGCCGGCGCACCGGGTGCTGCTGGTGCTGCAGGCAATGGACTGCGGCGGCAAGGACGGCACGATCAAGCGGGTGGCCGGCGCGATGAACCCGCTGGGCCTGCACATCCGCTCGTTCGGGCCGCCGACCCGCCAGGAGCTGCGGCACGACTTCCTCTGGCGGATTCGCCGGGAGCTGCCACCGCCCGGGTACGTGGGGATGTTCAACCGTTCGCACTACGAGGACGTGTTGATCGCCCGGGTCGGCTCGCTGGTGCCGGAGACGACCTGGCGAGCCCGCTATGACGAGATCAACTCGTTCGAGCAGGAGCTGGCCGGCGGCGGCGTCACCCTGATCAAGGTGATGCTGCACATCTCGTACGCCGAGCAGGGCAAGCGCCTGATGGAGCGGCTCACCGACCCGCGCAAGCACTGGAAGTACAACCCCTCCGACATCGACTCGCGAGGGCACTGGGACGACTACCAGGCCGCGTACGCAGAGGCCCTGGGCCGGTGCGACACGGACGCCGCACCCTGGTTCGTGGTGCCGGCGGACCGCAAGTGGTACCGGGACTGGGCGGTGGCCCACCTGCTGCGTGAGACGTTCGACACGCTCGAACTGGGGTATCCGGCTGCCGATTTCGACGTGTCGCGGGAGCGTAAGCGCCTGCTGGCTGGGGGAGTGGGTGCGGGTGGGGCGGCCGAGATGAACGGCAGGTGAACGACCGGTGAATGGTGCCTGGCCAGGGGTGGGCCGGCGAATTCCCGGTTCTGCCGTTTTCTAGCATTCACCGAGCGGGCGCTCTCGGGCACCGCCACCCTTCCACCGACGCGACGAGGTCTGTGCTGTGAAGTTTTCCTTCCGCCCCACCGAGGGCGCCTTCTACGAGCTCTTCACCAGGGCCGCGCAGAACCTGGTCCGGGGCACCGCGCTGCTCAACGAGCTGGCCCTGCCCGGCGTGGACGTGCAGTCCGTCAGCGAGCGGCTGACCGAGGTCGAGCACGACAGCGACCAGATCACCCACGATCTGTACAAGAAGATCAACTCGACCTTCATTACCCCGTTCGACAGGGAGGACATCTACCGGCTCGGCTCGCTGCTGGACGACGTGATGGACCACCTGGAAGCGGTCGGCGATCTGCTCTACCTGTACGGGCTGACCGAGCTTCCGGCGCTGCCCCGCGAGCTGCACGAGATGGTCAACGTGCTCGACCAGCAGGCCAAGCTGACCGCCGACGCGATGCCCCGGCTCAAGTCGATGAAGGATCTTGAGGACTACTGGATCGAGTGCAACCGGCTGGAGAACGAGGGCGACCGGATCAACCGGCAGCTGCTCGTCCGCCTCTTCTCCGGTGAGTACGACGCGTTGACGGTGCTGAAGATGAAGGAGGTCGCCGACGAGCTGGAGGCCGCCTGCGACGCCTTCGAGCACGTGGCCAACACCGTCGAGACCATCGCCGTCAAGGAGTCCTGAGCCGGTGTCCCCTGAACTCATCGCCGTGTTGGCGGTGATCGCGGTGGCCTTGGCGTTCGACTACACCAACGGCTTCCACGACGCCGCCAACGCGATCGCCACAAGCGTCTCCACGCGGGCACTGACACCTCGGATCGCCCTCGGGCTCGCCGCTGTCGGCAACTTCGTCGGCGCCCACTTCGGCGCCGGCGTGGCCAAGACCGTCGGCGACGGTCTGGTCACCCTCCCCACCGGGGTGAACAGCCTCGGGGTGGTCTTCGCCGGGGTGCTCGGGGCGATCGCCTGGAACCTGATCACCTGGTACTTCGGTCTGCCGTCGTCGTCCTCGCACGCGCTCTTCGGCGGCCTGGTCGGCGCGACCCTGCTGTCCACCGGCGGCATCGTGCAGTGGGGCAACATCGGCGAGAAGGTGCTGCTGCCGATGGTGCTGTCGCCGATCGTCGGCCTCACCCTCGGTTACCTGCTGATGCTGGCGATCCTGTGGCTGTTCCGGAAGGGGCAGCCGGGCAAGCTCAACCGGGGCTTCCGCTGGGCGCAGACCGCCTCGGCGGCCGCCATGTCGGTCGGCCACGGCATGCAGGACGCCGCCAAGACCATGGGCATCGTGGTGCTGGCGCTCTACACCGGTGGTTTCCAGGAGAGCAAGACGCACATCCCGGGCTGGGTCTTCTGGACCTCGGCGACGATGCTGGCCCTCGGCACGTACGCCGGCGGTTGGCGGATCATCCGTACCCTCGGCCGAAAGATCATCGATCTGGGGCCGCCGGAGGGCTTCGCCGCCGAGACCGTCGCCAGCGCGGTGCTCTACTTCAACGCCCTGGTGCTGAAGGCGCCGATCTCCACCACCCACACGATCACCTCGGCGATCATGGGTGTGGGCGCGACCAAGCGGCTCTCCGCCGTCCGCTGGAACGTGGCCGGCAACATCGTGCTCGCCTGGATCATCACGTTCCCGGCCGCCGCGTTGATCGCGTGCGTCACGTACCTGCTGGTCCGACCGCTCTTCGGCTGAGTTTCCGCAAGGGGCCCCTGGCTACGGCGAGACCGTGGCCGGGGGCCCTGTCGCCGTTCAGACGTAGCGCACGCCGATCTGCTCGCGGACCGTGTCCAGCAGTGTCATCACCTCAAGGGTGGTGGCATGCGGTACCACAGGGCTCTCGGTCAGGCCGGCGGCCAGGCAGCGCTGCACCTCGATCGCCTCGTACTGGTAGCCGTTGCCGGCCCCGTCGGCGACGATCGTCTCCGGCTCCGCGCCGGCCCGGTGCACTGTCACCGAACCCGGCCGGAAGAACGGCTCCGGCAGGTCGATCCGCCCCGTGGTGCCGGTGATCGAGGCGGTCTGCCCGCTCAACCCGACCATGCCGCAGCTCAGGGTCGCCAGCGCGCCGGTGTCGTAGCCGAACAGCATGCCGGTGTTCTCGTCAGTGCCCTCCGGCCCGAGCTGTGCCCAGGACCTGATGTGCTGCGGCACCCCGAGCAGCAGGTGGGCCAGGCTGATCGGGTAGATCCCCAGGTCGAGCAGGGCGCCCCCGCCCAGCGCCGCGTTGCGCATCCGGTGCTCCGGCGGGAACGGCCCGGCCACCCCGAAGTCGGCCCGGAGGCCGGTCACGGTGCCGATCGCCCCGTCCGCGATGAGCTCGACGACCCGCAGGATCATCGGATTCAGCCGCATCCACATGGCCTCCATCAGGAAGACCCCGGCCGCGCGGGCAGTCTGCACCAACTCGGTGCTGGTGGCCAGGTCGAGCGTGAACGGCTTCTCCAACAGCACCGCCCGCCCGGCGGTGAGGCAGGTCATCGCCGCCTCGTAGTGCGCGGAGTGTGGCGTCGCCACGTAGATCGCGTCCACCTCCGGGTCGGCGGCCAACTCCACCCAGGAGCCGTAGGCGCGCTTCGCGCCGTACGTGTCGGCGAAGCGCCGCGCGCTCTCCACGGCGCGGGAACCGACAGCCACCAACTCGGCGTCCGGCACCAGCCGGAGGTCTTCGGCGAAACGGCTGGCGATGTGGCCGGTGGCCAGGATGCCCCAACGAGTCATGCCGGAACGCTAACCGAGCCAGGTGAACCGCCCGCTGCCCGGTAGCCAGCCAGTTCATCCGGCGGGACCCGGAGCGTTCCTGACCGCCCCGCAGTGAGCCGCGCCCGGGCGAGAGCCGCGCCCGTCGGACGACCACCCGTACCCACGCCCTTTGCGCTGCTTCAACCGACGCAATAGTGACCGGACATCCTTGTCGCCTGGGTTGAAGCAGAGCGCAGGAAGCGTGCGGGCGATGCGGGCGAGCCGGCGCCGGTTGGTCGGGGAACTAGGCTCGCGGGCATGACGATCGACAGCGACGGTTTCGCCGCCCCGGCCGCCCTGGTCGAGCACGCCCGCCGGTTCCAGGCCGAGGGCGGCACCCCGGCCACGCCGCGGGTCGCGGCCACCGTGCTGCTGCTGCGTCCGACCGACACCGACTTCGAGGTGTACGTCATCCGCCGGGTCGCCGCGATGACCTTCGGCGGGATGTACGCCTTCCCCGGCGGCGGGGTGGACCGCTCCGACTCGGAGGCGCACCTGGACTGGGCCGGCCCGACCCCCGCCGAGTGGGCGGACCGGCTCGGGGTGGCCCCGCAGGCCGCGCAGGCGGTGGTCTGCGCCGCCGCCCGGGAGGTCTTCGAGGAGGCCGGCGTGCTGCTCGCCGGTCCGAACCGGGAAACCGTTGTGGGCGACGTCAGCGGCGACGACTGGGAGGCGGCCCGGCAGGACCTGGAGGGGCGACGGCTGGGCTTCGCGGCGCTGCTCGCCGACCGTCAGCTCACCCTCCGGTCGGACCTGCTGCTGCCGTGGAGCCGGTGGATCACTCCCGAGTTCGAGCCGCGCCGCTTCGACACGTACTTCTTCATCGCCCTGTTGCCGGCGGGCCAGCGGACCCGCGACGTCTCCGGCGAGGCCGACCACACGCTGTGGATCCGGCCGGCCGACGCGCTGGCCCGCGCGCGGGCCGGCGAGCTGACCATGCTGCCACCGACAGTGGTCACGCTGGCCCAGGTGGCGGCGGCCGGCGACCTGGCCGGGGTGGCGCGGGCGGCGGCCGATCGGGACGCCGCCACGCCGGTCACCCCGCGCCTGGACCTGCCCCCGAACGGCGAACCCCGCTTCGTCCTGGGCTGACCCCCCGCCCCGCCCCGCGATCTTGCAGTTTCTGTCCCGACACATGGGGTATCCCACCCATGTCGACAACCGAAACTGCAAGATCGACGGGATCTCGCTCGGCAGGGTCGGCTCAGCCGAAGCGGCCGGTGATGTAGTCCTCGGTCTTCTTCACGCTCGGGTTGCTGAAGATCTTCTGGGTGTTGTCGTACTCGATCAGCCGGCCCGGGTCGCCGGTCTTCTCGATCGAGAAGAAGGCGGTCCGGTCCGACACCCGGGCGGCCTGCTGCATGTTGTGCGTCACGATGATGATCGTGAACTTGTCCTTGAGCTGGAACATCAGGTCCTCGATCGCCAGCGTGGAGATCGGGTCCAGGGCGGAGCACGGTTCGTCCATCAGGACGACCTGAGGCTCGACCGCGATGGTCCGGGCGATGCAGAGCCGCTGCTGCTGACCGCCGGAGAGGCCCGCGCCGGGCTTGCCCAGCCGGTCCTTGACCTCGCCCCACAGGTTCGCGGCGCGCAGGGCCTTCTCGGCCGCGTCCTCCAGGATCGACTTCTTGCGGACCCCGTTCAGCTTCAGCCCGGCCACCACGTTCTCGAAGATGCTCATGGTGGGGAACGGGTTCGGCCGCTGGAAGACCATGCCGATGGTGCGCCGGACCGCTGTGACGTCCACGTCCCGGTCGTAGATGTCCTGGTCGTCGATGGTCAGGCTGCCCTCGACCCGGGCCCCCGGCAGCACCTCGTGCATCCGGTTGATCGACCGCAGGAACGTCGACTTGCCGCAGCCGGACGGTCCGATGAGAGCGGTGACCGTCTTCGGCTCGACAGTCAGGTTGATGTTCTCGATCGCTTTGAAGCCGCCGTAGTACGCGGTGACGTTCGAGGCGGAGACGCGCTTGGCCATTGTGGTACCTCCGGGGTTCATCGGCTGAGCCTGTTGCGACGGGCCAGCAGCTTCGCCGCGATCGTCAGGATGAGGACGAGGGCGACCAGGGTGAGTGCCGCGGTCCACGCCCGTGCCGGCGCGTACTTCGACGCGTCGCCAGCCTGCTGGTAGACGAAGAGGGACAGCGACGACTGGTTGTTCTCGAAGGGGTTGGTGTTGATCGCGGCGCCACCGCCGGCGACCAGCAGCACCGGCGCGGTCTCACCGGCCGCGCGGGCGATGGCGAGCATGACGCCGGTGACGATGCCGGGCAGCGCCGTCGGCAGCACCACCCGCAGGATGGTCTTCCACTTGGGTACGCCGAGCGCGTACGCGCCCTCGCGCAGTGGCGCCGGTACGAGGCGGAGCATCTCCTCTGTGGACCGGACGATGGTGGGCAGCATGAGCACGCTCAGCGCGAGCGCGGCGGCGAAGCCGGAGAAGCTGGGCCGACCGTCGTTGAACCAGGGCGAGACGATCAGCACCCAGAACGCCAGCACGAAGAGGCCGGAGACGATCGACGGGATGCCGGTCATCACGTCCACGAAGAACCGGATCGCGAAGGCGAACTTGCCCCGCCCGTACTCGACGATGTAGATCGCGCAGAGAACGCCGAGCGGGACGGTGATCAGTGCGGCGATGCCGACCTGCTCCAGCGTGCCGACGATCGCGTGGTACGCGCCGCCGTTGGCGTCCCGGGCCCCGATGTTGTTCATCGAGGTCTGGAAGAAGTTGACGTCCAGTCGGTCGGCGCCCTTGCTGACCAGCGTCCAGACCACCGACACGAGCGGCAGCACCGCCAGCACGAAGGCGGAGTGGATCAGTGCGCTCCAGGTGCGGTTGCGGGCCGATCGGCGCCCCTCGACCGCGTTGGCGGCGGCGAAGAGCCCGACCAGGTAGAGGATCGCGGCGAGGACGACCACGAGGACCGGGCCGCCGATGCTGGTGCCGTAGACGATCACGGCGGAGAGCGCCAGGGCCGCCACGGCGATGGCCGGGGCGGCGTACCAGGGCAGCCGCTTGGCCCGCAGCGAGTCGGGCTGGGTCGGCGGCCGGGTGCGGTGGGAGGTAGCGGTTGTGGTCATGCGGCCGACTCCGTGAACTCCCGGCGGCGGTAGATGATCGCCCGCGCCGTGATGTTGACGATCAGCGTGATGGTGAACAGCACCAGACCGGAGGCGATGAGCGCGCCGCGGCCGGTCTCGTTCGCCTCGCCGAACGCGTTGGCGATGTTGGCGGCGATGGTGTTGCCGCCGTTCTGGATCAGGTTGAACGAGATGCCGAAGGTGATACCGAGGGTCAGCGCCAGGGCGATGGTCTCGCCGAGCGCCCGGCCGAGGCCGAGCATCATCGCGGCGATGATGCCGGGACGGCCGTAGGGCAGCACCGCGGTGCGGAGCATCTCCCAACGGGTGGCGCCCAGGGCGAGGGCGGCTTCCTCGTTCGCCGTCGGCGTCTGGAGGAACACCTCGCGGGAGAGCGAGGTGATGATCGGCAGCACCATGATCGCTAGCACCAGGGCGCCGAGCATGACGGACGCCCCGAACGGGCCGTCGCCACCGAAGAGCGGGATCCAGCCGAAGTGCTGGTTCAGCCAGACCGAGAAGTCCCGGACGGGGCTGCTGAAGACGTCCCGCCCCCAGAGGCCGAAGACCACGCTCGGTACGGCGGCCAGCAGGTCGACCAGGAAGCCGAGCGCGGTGCCCAACCGGCGCGGCGCGTAGTGCGAGAGGTAGAGCGCGATGCCGAGCGCGACCGGCACCGCGATGAGCAGTGCGAGCGCCGAGCTGAGCACGGTGCCGAAGGCGAGCGCACCGATGCCGAACTTCGGCGCTGTCTCGTTGGGGGACCAGCCCTCGTAGGACCAGAAATTCTCGGTGTTGGCGCGTAGGGCCGGCACCGCCTTGGCGACCAGGAAGATCGCGATGGCGGCGATGATGACCAGAACGGCGGTGCCGGCGGCCAGGGTGAGGCCGCGGAAGGCCCGCTCGGCGCCGAACCTACGGCTGCGCGGCAGCGCGCCGCCGCCGCCCAGCCCGGTGCCGCCCGGGGAACGGGTGCTGACTGGTGCCTCGGCCACACGCGCCGAGGCACCGGCGGGCCACTCGTGACTCTGGGTCACGCGCGTCCCGCCGGTGCCGGCGTCGGCCGAGCGGTGAGGGGTTTCACCCATCTGCTCGCTCGATTCGGTTGCGGAGGTGTGGAATCGGGTCAGGAGAGGTTCTTGACCGCGGTCTCGACCTTGGTGCGGACCGTCTCCGGCAGCGGGGCGTAGCCCAGCTCGGTGAGAGAGGCCTGGCCCTCGGCGCTGGCGGCGTGGCCCAGCAGGCCCTTGACCAGCTTCAGCTTGTCGGCCGCGAGGCCCTTGCTGCAGACGATCTCGTACGTGGCCAGGACGATCGGGTACGCCCCGGCCTCCTTGGTGTTGTAGTCGATCTTCAGCTTGAGGTCGTCGCCCTGACCCTCGACGGCAGCGCCGGCGATGGTCTTGCCGGCCGCCTCGGCGGTCAGCGCGGCGAACTCGCCGTTGCCGTTGCCGATCTTCGACATCTTCAGACCGGCGTTCTCGGCGAACGACCACTCCATGTAGCCGATGGCGCCGTCCGCACCCTTGACTTTGCTGGCCACGCCGTCCGAGCCCTTGGCACCGGTGCCGCCCGGGGCCTTCCACGCCTTGGCGTTGCCCAGGGTCCAGTCGCTCTCGGCGGTCTTCGAGAGGTACTTGGTGAAGTTGTCGGTGGTGCCCGACTCGTCCGAGCGGTGGACGGTCTGGATCGTGGTCGCCGGGAGCTTGGCCTCCGGGTTGTCGGCCTTGATCGTGGCGTCGTCCCACTTGGTGACCTTGCCGGCGAAGATCTTCGCCAGGGTGGCCGGCTTGAGCTGGAGGTTGTCCACGCCGCTGACGTTGTAGGCGACGGCCACCGGGCCGATCACCATCGGCAGGTGGATGGCCTTGCCACCGACGCACTTGGCGTCCGCCTGCGGCTGCTCCTCCGGCTTGAGCGCGGAGTCGGAACCGGCGAAGTCGGCGGTCCCGGCGATGAACGCCTGGATGCCGGCGCCCGAGCCGGAAGCCTCGTAGTTGATCGTGGTGCCCTGGCACTTCTGCTGGTACGCCTTGATCCACTCGGCCATGGCGTTCTTCTGCGCCGACGAGCCCTGGGCGTTCAGCGTGCCGGTAGCGCAGTCGACCGCGGCGGCCGAGCCCGAAGCACTCGCGCCGGAGGCGGGCTCGTTGTTGTCCGAGCCGCATGCACTGAGGCCGAGCGTCGCGGCAAGAGCGAGGCAGGCAATAGTGCCGTACCGCTGGAGCTTCACCTGAGGGGTTTCCCTTCGCGTCTGACTTGGCGCCCCGATCCCGGGGCCCGAGGGCCGGCACTGACCGGCTGACACGAAAGTTAGAAGTGCCAGGTAGCCGGTTCGCCGGTCGCAAGTGAACGCAAGGTGAACACGTACGGCCCCTGAGGTGACCGCTTGCCGAGGGTGAGTTGTCCGTTAAGTGAACCCGGGTACACCTGTCGGAAGTATGGGTATATTTCCGGTTCGGCGTTATCCCGCCGATGCGCGGCCGTTACCCACCGGTGACGCGGTCGGAGCGACGGCCGCAGCTCAGCCCAGGTGGTAGTTGATGTGCGCGGACCAGCGGGCGAAGCCCAGCCGCTCGTAGAGCGCGACGGCCCCGGTGTTCGAGTCGTCCACGAAGAGCATCACCCGGTCGAGGCCACGCTTGTCCCGCAGGTGTGCCAACCCGGCAGTGGTCAGGGCCCGGCCGAGACCGCCACCGTGCGCGGTCGGCTCCACCCCCAGGACGTACACCTCGCCGATCCGGGCCGACCCCGGCCGCTCGTGCACCTTGGTCCAGTGGAAGCCGAGCAGTCGGCCGGTGGCGGTCTCCTCGGCGAGCAGGAAACCGGCCGGGTCGAACCACGGTTCGGCGAGGCGGACCCGCAGGTCGTCCGACGTCCACCGGCCCTGTTCGGGGTGCTCGGCGAAGGCCAGTGCGTTGAGGGCCAACCAGGCCGCGTCGTCAGCCCCGGGCCGGAACGCGCGCAGCGCCACGCCGTCGGGCAGGCGCGGCTCACCCAGCGGGGCGGCCAACGGCCGGCGCAACTGCCAGAGCACCCGGGCGCGGGCGAAGCCGAGGTCGACGGCGAGCGCGGCGGCCGAGGGGTGGTCGCCGTGCGCCCACGCCCGCAGCGGCCCGGTGGCCGAGGCGAGTACGCCCCGGGCGAGCGCCCGCCCGGTGCCCCGCCGCCGGTACGCGGGGTGCACCACAAGCTCCACCCCGATCCCGCCGACCGGGTCGCTGGTGTCCAGGTGTGCGTACCCGGTGAGGGTGCCGTCGTCGGCGCGGGCGATCAGATGCACGGCGGGGGCGTCGGGATCGCGCAGCCGCAGCAGGACGTGTTCGTCGAGCGGGTCCGCTCCGTCCGTGTCACCTGCGGCGCTGGCCAGGGCGAGTACGTCGGCGATCTCCGCCGCCGCCAGTTGGTCGCTCCGGGTCACCTGGTCGCTGGTCGGCTCCGCGCTGCTCATCCCGCCACCGTATCCGTTGCCTGTGGTTACGCCCGGAGCGTCGCCGTAAAGCCGCGGCTCACGTCGGGTCGGTGGGCAGTGCCTCCAGCTCGAACCGGGCCGTCAGGTCGGGCAAGATCCGGCGCAGCGCCTCCATCGTGCCCTGCCGGTCCCCGCCGGCGTCGTGCAGCAGCACCACCGAGCCCGGTTCGGCCTGGCTCAGCACCGTCGCGGTGATCTTGCTGGCGCCGGGTAGCTCCCAGTCCGACGGATCCACCGACCAGTGCAGCGGGGTCATGCCGAGCTGCCGCGCCACCGACACCACCGGGTACGTCCAGGCTCCGCCCGGCTGGCGGTACCAGACGATCGGCGCGTTCGGCACCGCCGCCCGGATCGCCGCGTTGGTGCGCAGGAGGTCGGAGCGGATGGCGTCGGCCGACCGGGCGCCCAGGCCGACGTCGTGGTGCCAGGAGTGGTTGCACAGGGTGTGCCCGCCGTCCACGATCGACTGGACCAGGTCGGGGTGGTTCTGCGCGTTCTCACCGACCACGCAGAACGTGGCGCGCACGTCGTATTCGCGCAGGAGGGCGAGGACCTGCGGTGTGTAGCGCGGGTCCGGCCCGTCGTCGAAGGTCAGCGCGAGCCGCGGGGTGCCGGTGGTGGCGTGCGCGCCGAACAGGTTGTCGTCTCCGGCGTTCCGGCCGGACCCGTCCTGGCCGGTCTCGGCCGGGCCGGTCTCGGTCGCGCTTGCGCTGGCGCTCGGGACTCCGTTCGGCTCGCCAACGCTCGGTTGGTCGGCGTAGTGCGGTCCGTCGGCGCTCGTGGTGACACCGGTGGAGTGCCGAGGCGTCTGGTCGGGGACGAGGCTGCGGCCCAGCACGTACGCGGAGCCGAGCAGCCCTGCCACCACGAGCGTCACGATCCCCGCCGCCCGCGCGGTGGAGTTGCCCCGCATCACGACTTCCGCCTGGCTTGCCGGTCACGCCGGCCCGTCGCCCCCGTGTGCAGTGCGCGCACCGTCGCCCCTTTCTCAGACAAACCCGGCAGTCAGAATAGAGCTGCCAAGCCGCGCAAAAAGGGCATATGGGAAATCGCCCGGAGTGGTCTCCGGATCAGACAGACACTGGCGCGTGCTCAGCCTCGGGAAGCGACCGCGACGGCGGAACGACGAACTTGTAGCCGACCTGGCGGACGGTGCCGATCATCGACTCGTACTCCGAGCCGAGCTTGGCGCGCAGTCGCCGAACGTGCACGTCCACGGTGCGGGTGCCGCCGAAGTAGTCGTAGCCCCAGACCTCGCGCAGGAGCTGGTCCCGGGTGAACACCCGGCCCGGGTGCTGGGCCAGGAACTTCAGCAGCTCGAACTCCTTGTAGGTGAGGTCGAGCGGACGGCCCTTGAGCTTGGCCGCGTAGGTGTCCGGGTCGATGGTCAACTCGCCGGCCCGGATCGAGCCACCCGCGCCAGCTGTCGCGTTGCTGAGCCGGCCCACCGCCAGCCGCAGCCGTGCCTCGACCTCGGCGGGGCCGGCCGAGGCGAGGATGACGTCGTCGACGCCCCAGTCGGCGTTGAGTGCGATCAGGCCGGCCTCGGTCACCACCGCGACCAACGGCACGCCGAGCCCGGTGGCGTGCAACATCCGGCAGGTCGCCCGGGCCTCGCTCAACTCCGATCGGGCATCCACCATCACCGCGTCCGGGCTGGGGCCCGCGACCAGGGTGCGAACATCACGCGGCGCGGTGCGGACCGAGTGCGGCAGCAGGTCGAGCGCCGGCAGCACAGCCGACGGTTCTCCTGCGCGCGCGGTCACCAGCAGCAGGATCTCCACGATCACCTCCGTCCCGGCGGCGCGAGGCCGCACGCGACCAGTCGCACCCATCAAGGAGTGCGCTGAGAAATTGCGTGGTCCCGGCGTCGCTGACGGGCGGGTAACGCGTTGAGCCTAACCGATCGCCTCGGCCGCGCCGTCAGGCCATTTCCTGTTTGTCTAGCTTGCCCCTGATCGTGGCGCGGATTTTAACGTCGCTGAAACCCGTGCCCACCGCGTCGGGCCGCCGGTCTGGCACGATCGGGTCGTGTTTCCCTCCACCTCGCCCGAGGCCGGCCGCGAATCGTGGCCCGCTGGGCCCCAACCGGGTCCGGCCGCCGCAGCGACGCGCGGCCAACCGCCCGCGCCGCGTACCGGTCCGGCCACCACCGACGGCGACCGCCGCGAACGGGGTGGGCCGCGCCGGGCCCGTCGCGCCGGCGAGCCGGCCCGCCGATCCGAAGACGAGATCGACGAGCCGGACGAGGAGGTCATTCCTCCGGTCGCTGTGCACCGTCAACTGGCCCTGACCATCGCCGGCTTCGCCGCGCTGCTCGGTGTCGGCCTGGTGCTCGGCGCACAGACGTCGGGCCCCGGTCACCGGCTGCCGTTCGCGTTCATCATCTTCGGCGTCCAACTTCTGTTCGTGCTGGCCTGGACGATGGCCATGCGACCGCCCGCGCTGTTGGTGGTCGCCGGGATCAGCGCCGCTGTCGCGGCGTTCGTCGACATCGCCGCGGTGCAGACCGACGTCGCCGGCCTGGCGCCGCTGGGCTACCTGGCCGCCGGTGGGTTCCTCGCCGCGGTGCTCGGTCAGCTGGTCCGTCGGGTCGACCGGGTCCGGGTCACCGACTCCCTCGGCTCCACGCTGCTCATCGTGGTCGGGGTGGTGGCCTTCGGCACCCTGATCGTGCTCAGCCGGATCCCGGCCGGCACTCAGGCGATCACCGTCTGCCTGACCGCGAGCGGCGTCGCGCTCACCGTCGCCCGGCTCACCGACGCCGTGCTGCCCTGGCCCCGGCTCGCACCGCAGGTGCCCCGGGGCGCGGCCGGCGTGGTGGCCGGCGCGATGGTCGGCACGCTGACCAGCGCCCTGCTCGGCAGCTACCTGGTGGCTCCCTTCACGCCGACCCGGGCCGCCGTGATCGGCTTGGTGGCGGCGGTCACCGCCGTCCTCTCCGACCTCGCCGTGGGGTACGCGGAGGCGGGCCGGTTGATGGCCGGCGAACCGCCCACGATGTGGGTGGCCCGGCACATGCAGGGCCCACTCGGCGGCTTCGCCCTGGCGGCGCCCACCGCGTACGCCATGTGCATGCTCTTCCTCTGAGTCGCGGTTGAGCGCTGAGCCGGTCGGGTACCTACTGGTGCGCCGCCCTGCGGCGTCGGTACGAACGATCCGTCGCGGCGCGACGGGCGGAGACAGGAGGCGGCGTGGCGCAGGACTATCCGGTGGACCAGGCGCGACCCCGACGGCGTGGCCGCAAGCTGCTCATCGGGCTGTTCGTGCTGCTCCTGCTGCTGGCGGGGTTGCTGGTGGTCGCCGACCGGGTCGCGGTCGGGGTCGCCGAGCGGATGATCGGCGACCGGGTACGCCAGGAGATCGCCAAGCAGGGCGCGCAGTCCGCCGCACCTGAGGTGGAGGTGGGCGGCACTCCGTTCCTCACCCAGGTGCTGGATGGCCGTTACCAGCGGATCACCATCAACCTGCGGGACGTGCAGGCATCGGTGGAGGGCGACGCCGTTCGGCTGCCGGTGCTCGATGTGACCGCCCGCGACGTTCGGGCCTCGCTGGACACCCTGCGCACCGGCCAGGGTGACGTCGTGGCGGACACCGTCAACGGTGCCGGCACGATCAGCTACGAGAGTCTGGCCGCGCTGCTCAACCGCCCGGGTCTCACCCTCGGCGAGCAGAACGGCAAGCTGACCGTCAAGGCCCCGGCCGACATCCTCGGTCAGAAGCTCACCATCAGCGGCACCGCCGACGTCACAGTCGCCGACAACGGCGCCGTCGCCCTGCGGTTCAACGACCTGGACGCCGCTGGTCTGCCGAACCTCCCGCTGGCTCGGGCCTTCCTGAGCAACTACGCCAAGAGCATCTCCATCGACGTGCCCCTGCCGGAGTTGCCGTTCCAGCTCGCGGTCCGGGAGGTCCGTCCACTGCCGGAAGGGCTGGCGGTCACCGCCGACGCCAAGAACGTGCCGATCAACTCCGCTGGCTGACGCCGGAGGCGCTGTGGGACGCCGAGATCCTCGGCGATCCCGGCGATTCCCGGATGCTGGTCGGCCCAGTGGCAGCACGGTCACTGGCTGGTAGGCTCCCTGGCCATGGGGACCCACCTCACCAAACGGCGCGCGGTCGACCTGTGTCGCGTGGCCACCTGCCTGTGTCGCCCCGTCATCTGACGGCGGGGCTGTCTCCGGCCGCCTGACGGCGGCCACCGGCACAGGGTTCTCGCACCCTCCGGTTATCCCACCGAACGCCCGGCAGCGGCGCCGTCGCACGAACCCGTGATCCCGTCCTTCCGCTGGGTCCCGCGCGTGGTGCGACAGTTACACACATCGATTCGCGCGCGTTGGCTCACCATC
This sequence comes from Micromonospora sp. NPDC048986, assembly GCF_040649335.1. Lineage (NCBI taxonomy): Bacteria > Bacillati > Actinomycetota > Actinomycetes > Micromonosporales > Micromonosporaceae > Micromonospora > Micromonospora sp. NPDC048986. The sequence goes on along the minus strand of NZ_JBEZFJ010000007.1, from coordinate 295,537 downwards.
CATCCTCACCAGGGAGTGATTCGATGAGTCGCGACACCGCACTCGTTTCGGCCGAGTGGGCCGAGAAGAACCTCGACGCCCCGGGCGTCGTCTTCGTCGAGGTCGACGAGGACACCTCGGCCTACGAGACCGGCCACATCGCCGGTGCCATCAAGATTGACTGGAGGACCGACCTCCAGGACCAGGTCCGCCGGGACTTCGTCAACAAGACGCAGTTCGAGGCGCTGCTCTCCGAGCGGGGCATCAGCAACGACGACACCGTCATCCTGTACGGCGGCAACAACAACTGGTTCGCCGCGTACGCCTACTGGTACTTCAAGCTCTACGGCCACCGTGACGTGAAGCTGCTCGACGGCGGCCGCAAGAAGTGGGAACTGGACGCCCGCCCGCTCGTCACCGACGCGGTGTCCCGAGCGGCGACCCAGTACGTAGCGCAGGAGCCGGACACCTCCATCCGGGCCTTCCGCGACGAGGTCGTCGCCGCGATCGGCACCAAGAACCTTGTCGACGTGCGCAGCCCCGACGAGTTCGCCGGTCGCCTGCTCGCCCCGGCCCACCTGCCGCAGGAGCAGGCGCAGCGGGCCGGCCACATCCCCACCGCGATCAGCGTCCCGTGGTCCAAGGCGGCCAACGAGGACGGCACCTTCCGGTCCGACGACGAGCTGCGCAGGATCTACGGCGACGCGGGGCTCGACGACGGCAAGGAGACCATCGCGTACTGCCGGATCGGTGAGCGCTCGTCGCACACCTGGTTCGTGCTCCAGGAGCTGCTGGGTCACCGCAACGTCAAGAACTACGACGGCTCCTGGACCGAGTACGGCTCGCTGGTCGGTGTGCCGGTCGCGCTCGGCGACGAACCCGGGGAGGCCTGATCATGACGCTTCCCACCGCCGCGGGTTGCGCCGCACCGGACCAGGCCGCGCCGCTGCCGGCCAGCCTGGACCTGGAGAAGGAAACCGTCATCACCGGCATCGTCCGGTCCGCCGAGGCCGAGCCGGTGCCGGGCGCGTACGTCCGGCTGCTCGACTCGACCGGTGAGTTCACCGCCGAGGTGGTCACCTCGGCCGCCGGGCAGTTCCGGTTCTTCGCCGCGCCGGGTTCCTGGACGCTGCGGGCGTTGTCCCGGCACGGCAACGGCGACACCGCTGTCACTGCCGGCCGAGGCGTCAACGAGGTGGCTGTCACCGTCGCCTGACCCACTGCTCTGATCGACCGGGGCCGGTCACCCTTCCGGGGGTGGCTGGCCCCGGTCGTTTCTTCGCAGCGCGCCGGAGCGGGTGCCGAAATCCATCGGCGTGCGTCACTATCTACTGGTGAATTTCAGGGATGAAAGCGGCGGGTCCGACGAAGCGGTCCCCATCGTCCTCTGCGTGGGCACTGACATGTCGCTGCGGGAGCGGGTGCTGAGCCAACTCGACGGGCACGCCCCGGTGCTCAGCTGTTCCGATCTGACCGAGCTGCGCGAACTGTTGTCGTCGCCGACGGGTCCGGCGCCGATCAGTCCCACAGTCCTTCCGCTCACCGGGGCGCGGGGCCTGGTGAAGTGGGGTGAACTGGTCGTCGACCGGGCCGGACACCGGGTCACCTGGCGCGGCGAGGTGCTCCCGCTGACCCCCACCGAACGGGAGTTGCTCACAGTGCTCATCGGCCCACCGCTGGTGGTGTGGAGCTACGAACGCCTCTGCGCCTCTGCGTTGGGTGGCGCGGAGACCGCGGCGCTGCAATCAGCAGTGAAGCGGCTCCGTCGCAGGCTGCGGGGCCTGCCGGGCGGACCGCAGGTGCACACGGTGCGGGGCGTCGGCTACCGGCTCGACCCGCCGCCCCGGCCCAACGACCACTGACCCGCAGACGCTCCGCCGGGCCGACCGCCTCCGCCGCCGGCCCGGCGGCGGGCACGTGACACCATTGCCGGGTGAGCGGTGCTGTGCAGACGGGTTGGGCCTCTTCGGCCGGCCCCGCCGCGCCGACACCGGCCCGGTCGCGGCGGCGCTGGCTGCTGGCGGTGACAGTGGCCTGGGCGGTGCTGCTGGCCGGGCTCACCTGGATGTCGGTGCGGAACGACCCGCCGACCGTGCGTGAACAGCGTTCCCTCGATCAGGCCGGCCCGGTTGTCGACCGGGCGGTCGGCGAGTTGGCTCGCGCGGCCGGTGCGGCCGGTCTGCTGGAACTGAGCCCGGCACGGGTCGCGTCCGGCTGCCGGGTCACCCCGTTCGCCGACGGGGCGAGGTTGCGGCGCGAGGTCGGGGTGCTCGCTGCCACCGGTGACGAGAAGGCAGTGCTGGCCGGCATCGCCGAGCGGCTGCCGGCGAGCTGGCGGGCCGGGGTCGGGCCCGGGGTGGACGGTCCCGAGCTGCGCGCCGACGCCGGAGAGTTCGTGGCCGTCGAGGGCCGGCCGACAGTCGACGGCCGGGTGCGACTGGTAGTCGACACCGGTTGCCGGCCGGTCGGCGTCGGCTACACGCCGGCTCCGGCCAGCGCCGCCGGCCCGGAGACCGCCGCGCTGACCGCCGCACTGAAGGCCCTTGACCGGCCGGGCGACACCGCGCCGGAGCTGGTCACCGCGCCCTGCCCGGGCGGCGGGCTCGCCCGTACCTCATGGTCCGCGAACGGTCCCGGCCCGGCGGCCTCGACCGCCGCGCTCGCCCCGCTGGCCGGCAACGTTCCACTGCTGGACCAACCCCCGGTGTACGCGTACCGCAGCGGTGCCGTCACGGTGCTGGCCGAGATCGGCCCGGACGCCACCCGACTGACCGCCACCGTCGGCTGCCCGAACTGAGCCGGGCCGCCCGCGCGGGTCAGCCGCGGTCCGGCTGGTCCTCCGGGTCACGGCTGCGCCCCAACGCGTCGACCATGCCCCACCGGCCGGGGATGTCCAGCAGCTCGACCCGGCCCATCCCCGGTGGCACCGCCGGATCGATGATCAGGTGCTCGCCCTGCGGCTCCAACCCCAGCATCACCCGCAGCAGCAGCAGCGGGGTGCCCGTCGACCAGGCCTGCGGGCTGCACGCGGTCGGGTACTCCACCGGGTAGTCGGTGAGGTCGCGGGCGTAGCCGGCGAACGCCTCCGGCAGTCGACCGTCGAAGTACTGGGACGCCGCCAGCATCGTGTCGCAGAGCAACCCGGCCTCCTCCCGGAAGCCGTACCGCCACAACCCCCAGGCGATGATCGAGTTGTCGAACGGCCAGACGGTGCCCACGTGGTAGCCGATCGGGTTGTACCGCCCCTCGTCCGCGGCGAGCGTCCGCACCCCCCAGCCGGAGAACAGTCGTGGCCCGAGCAGGTGCTCGACCACCTTGCCGGCCCGGGACTCGTCCACGATGCCGCTCCACAGCAGGTGCCCGATGTTCGAGGTCAGCGCGTCAACCTGCCGGCCGTCGGCGTCCAACGCGAGCGCGTAGTACCCGCGGTCGGCGATCCAGAAGTCTCTGTCGAACCGCCGTTTGAGGTCGGCGGCCTGCCGCTCCAACTCGTCGGCGAACTCCGGATCGTTCCAGAAGGTCCGGGCCAGCCGGGCGGCGCGGACCTTCGCGTCGTACGCGTAGCCCTGCAGCTCGCAGGTGGCCCGGGGAAAGCCGGGCAGCTGACCGTCGGCGTACGAGATGGCGTCCCAGGAGTCCTTCCAGCACTGGTTCTGCAGGCCGGTCTCCGGGTTGCGGGTCTGGTACCAGAGGTAGCCGGTGCCGAGCAGGTCACCGTAGGTGTCGATCCACTCCAGCGCCCTGCGGACCTGCGACTCCAGCTTGCGGACGAGTGTGGCGTCACCGGTCCACAGTTCGTACTCGTCGATCAGGATGATGAACAGGGGCGTCGAGTCGGCCGACCCGTAGTACGGCGAGTGTGGCTGCTCCTCGAAGCCGGCGGTCTCCCCGTACCGCAGCTCGTGCAGGATCTTGCCGGGTTCCTCGTCCCGGAAGTCGTCCACCCGCTGCCCCTGAAGTCCGGCCAGCATCAGGAGGGTCGGCGGGACCAGCTCCGGCAGGAACGGCAGCACCTGCAACGAGGTGATGATGCTGTCCCTGCCGAACAGGGTCATGAACCAGGGGAGTCCCGCGGCGATCAGCCGTACGCCCAGGGCTATCGATTCGTAGCGCAGCGCGGCCAGGTCGTTGAGGCTGCGCCGGTACGCCCCGGCCAGCGGCTCGCAGTCGCAGCCGAGCTTCGGCGCCCTGTCGATCAGCTCCTGCTGCTCGGCCCGGATGGCGTCCGCGCTGCGGCTGCCGCCGTACGGGAGGGTGGCCCTGATGTCCTCGCCCCGGGCCCCGTAGACGACGCTTGACACGTGCAGCCTGGTGGTCCAGCTGTCGTTGCGGGCCACCCGGATCCGGAAGGTCATCCCGGTCTCGTCGACCTGCGCCGGAGCGGTGCTGCTGACCACCATCTCCCGGTGGAACGCCTCCCGTCGGTAGGTCAGCCGCAGCTCGTTCTCGGCGACAGTGACAGTGGTCCGGCCCCGCTTCTGCCGAGAGTTCTTGATCTCGAACAGGTCGGCGAAGTCGGCCCCGACCTCGATCCGCAGGGTGCACTCGACCTCCGCGCCGAGGTGGTTCAGCACTGTCAGCTCCTCCTCGAAGCTGCCCACTATCGCCCGGCTGCGGATCACCGACGCCTTGGCGTCCAGGTAGTGCGTGGGCTCACCGGGGGCGAGGAAGAACTTGGTGCGGTACGACTGGGCATCGTCGACGGAGAGGGCGTGCAGCCGCTGCCCGTCCAGGGTGAGCACCCAGGTGGACAGGAAGCGGGTGTCGAAGGAGAACAGCCCGGTGGGGAAGTCGTAGGACGGTTCGATGTCCCCTCGCCGGTCGCTGACCAGGAAGGTGTTGCCGTCCAGAATGCTGACGAGGTCCTTCACCGCAGTCGCCCGGCTGCTCGGCGGGCCGTTTCGCGGGGGTCGCGGGTGCCGGGCGGGTCCGGGAAGAACCGGCGGAAGGCGAGGAAGAGCACCACGTTCCCGCTGAACGTGCTCTCGTTGCGCAGCACCGCGGCGACCCCCTGGGCCTCGCCGCTGATCAGCCGGTCGAAGAGGGCGGCGCTGCTGTACCAGATCGCGTCGGCCGGGCCACGCCCCCGGATGACCTGCACCGACCCGGGCCGCATCCGGACCAGCCAGTGTTCGGTGCGGTGGTCCTCGCCGAGGTCGATCTGGAGGGTGCCGTCGGCCAGGCCGCCCAGAACCTCGGCGGCGCGCGACGGCAGTGCCTCGAAGAACCTCTCCGCCGCCTCGGTCACATCCGAATCGTAGGCAGCCGTCCGAGATGTCGGGTCGGTATCGGCACTCCGCTCGGATCGACCCCCGCAGCCGTGCGGTCAGTAGACGAGTGCCTGCGCGCCCTCGGCCATGGCCTCCTCGACGAAGACCGCGGCACCGGCGATCCGGACCCCGGGGAGTACGTCGTCCGGGCCGATCTCCCGTCGGGCCGCGCACTGCGTGCAGGCGGTCACCCGGCCGCTGGTCAGGATGACGTGCAACAACTCGGCGAGGGGTGCCGAGTGCGGCAGGTCGAACTGCTGGGCGCGACCGGGCAGCGCGAACCAGGTGGACTCACCGGTCAGCCAGAGCGAGACGTCCACCCCTGCCGCTACCGCCGTCGCGGCGACTGTGAATGCCTGCGCGCACCGCTCGGGGGCGTCCGCCCCTGCGGTGGCCTTGACGACGAGAGTGCGGGCCATGTGACCCAGCATAGGATGGCCGGGATGGTTACCGAGATCGGGTTTGTCAGCCTGCTTGTCGCTGGCCTGGGCGGGCTCGCCGGTGGCCTGGTCTACCTTGCCGTACGCATTTCGAGAGGACGCTGGTGAGCGAGAACCCGCTGCAGCCGCCGTGGCTGAACGCGCCGCCGGTCGAGGAGTACCCGTTCGAGGAGAGCCACGACCTGAGGGTCGGGCCGAAGCTGCACCCCGCGCTGGATGCCCTGCTGCCGTACATCGGTCTGTGGCGCGGTCGGGGCAAGGGCGGTTTCCCCACCATCGAGGATTTCGACTACGCGCAGGAGATCCGGATCAGCCATGACGGGCGGCCGTTCCTGCACTACGAGTCGCGTGCCTGGATCCTCGACGAGCAGAGCAAGCCGGTCCGGCCGGCCGGCCGCGAGGTGGGCTGGTGGCGACCGGTGCTGGTGGATGGGCGGGCGACCGACGAGCTGGAGGCGCTGCTGACCACCCCGACCGGGGTGATGGAGCTGCACCTGGGCAAGCGCACCGGCACGCAGCTCGAGTTCGCCACCGACGCGGTGATCAGGACTCCGACCGCCAAGGAGGTCACCGGCGGGCACCGGCTCTTCGGCATCGTCGAGGGTGCGCTGCTCTACGCCCAGGAGATGGCCGCCATGGGGCACGGGCTCAGTCCGCACCTCTCCGCCCGACTCGTCCGGGTCGGCGGCTGACGCTCAGTCGACAGGGAAGCCCAGCAGGGCCTGTATGTCGGGGGTACGCGGGCAGCGAGCCCGTCGTACCCCGTCCAGCGTGTGCACCTCGGCGGCGCCGCGCAGTGACGAGGTGAACCACACGCCGTCCGCCGCGTGCAGGTCGACCGGGCTGACCATCCGTTCGGTGGCGCTCAGGCCCAGGTCGCTCGCGTGGGCGAGCAGCCAGGCCGCTGTGGTGCCGGCGAGGATGCCGGTGCTGGCTGCCGGCACCGCGCAGAGCGTGTGGTCGGTGAGCCACACCACATTGGCTGTGGGGCCCTCCAGCGCGTACCCGTCGGAGGAGACCCAGAGCACGTCGTCGACGCCGGCCCGGCGGGCCCAGCGGCGGGCGGCGCTGTTCACCGCGTACGACGTGGACTTGATGCCGGCCGGCAGCCAGGTGAGCCCGCTGCGGGCGGCGGCGGGCAGCCCCAGCGGCAGGGTGGCCACACTGATGCCGTCCCGCCGGGCGGCCCGGGAGACCGCCGGCACCGGGGCCAGCGTGGCGTAGATCGTGGGCGGACCGCCGGCCTCCGGGCCGCGGGTGCAGACCAACCGGAGTGCCCCCTCCACAGCCGCTGGCCAGCCTGTCCGCACCTGGTCCAGCAGGTCGATCAGCGTGGTGGTGGGGGGCAGGGGCAGCTCGACGGCGGTGGCCGCCGTGGCCAGGCGGGCCAGGTGTTCGTCGCACAGCCACGGCTGACCGTCGCGCAGGTGCATGGTCTCGAAGAGGCCGTCGCCGTGCAGCACGCCGAGGTCGTCACCGCGCAGCACCGGGTCGTCGGGCGGCACCGGGCCACGCCCCAGGACGGCGATCCGCGCGGTCGGGTCGGCCGGGTTCTTCTCGACGGACGACCTCACCATGACCGTCGAGCGTAGCGGTGATCGATCGCCGGGCGGGGAACAGCCTGCTGGCCGAACTATGATCGGACGGTGTCCGAATCCTCCCTCGCGGAAATGCTGCGGTCCCGTGGGCTGCGGCTGACGGCCCAGCGGCAGCTCGTTCTCCAGGCGGTGCTCGATCTGGGCCACGCCACCCCGGAGCAGGTGCACACCGCGGTCCGGGAGGTCGCCGCCGGCGTCAACATCACCACCATCTACCGCACGCTCGAGCTGCTGGAACGGCTCGGTCTGGTCACCCACACGCACCTGTCGCACGGCTCACCGACCTATCACGCCGCCGGTGAACACCAACACGTCCACCTGGTCTGCCGGGAGTGTGGCGCGATCGACGAGATCGATCCGGAGCTGCTCCGCCCCCTCGCCGACCAGTTGGCCGCGCAGCGCGGGTTCCGGGTGGACATCGGGCACGTGTCACTCTTCGGCGTCTGCGTACGCTGCGAGAACGGGGACGAAAAATGATCGACATCGCGGGCGCGGTGGCCGTCGAGAGCATCGACGAGGCCAGCCGTGACCAGCCGGACCCGGCGCACGTCGCGGCCGGGGTGCGAGGGGTGGCCGCGCACTACGGCGACCCGCTGCGCGAGCAGCGCACCCTCGACACCGCTGTGGGCCTGGTCGACCGGTCGCACCGAGGGGTCATCGCGGTGCCCGGCGAGGAACGGGCCGGCTGGCTGCACACTGTCACCTCGCAGCACCTGAGCACGCTCTCCGCGGGGGAGGGCACCGAGTTGCTGGTGCTGTCGCCGCACGGCCACGTCGAGCAGCACGCCATGGTCGCCGAGGACGGCGAGACCGCCTGGCTCGACACCGAGCCCGGCGCGACCGAGGGCCTGCTGGCGTACCTGGAGAAGATGCGGTTCTTCAGCAAGGTCGAACCACGCGACGCGACGGCCGAGCGCGCGCTGCTGTCGCTGGTCGGGCCGGAGGCCCTGGAGGCGCTCGGCACGCTCGGCGTGACCGGGCTCGCCGCACCGGACGTGGTCGCGGTGCCGGGTCCGAAGTTCCCGCACGGTGCCGTGCCGCAGCGGGCGAGCGCTCGGTACGACGTACGACCGCTGCCGATCGGCGGCTGGGCCCGACGTGGTCCGCTCGGGGTGGACCTGCTGGTGCCCCGGTCGGCGATGGACCAGGTGGTGGCGGAGCTGCGCGGCGCCGGGGTGCCGGTCGCGGGGCTGTGGGCGTACGAGGCGATCCGGGTGGCCGCCCGGCAGCCCCGGGTCGGGGTGGACACCGACCACCGGACCATTCCGGCCGAGGTCGACCTGATCGCCCCCGCGGTGCATCTGGACAAGGGTTGCTACCGGGGGCAGGAGACGGTGGCGCGGGTGCACAACATGGGCCGGCCGCCGCGTCGCCTCGTACTGCTGCATCTGGACGGGGTGACCACCGATCAGCCGCCGGTGGCCGGTACGCCGGTGACGCTCGATGGCCGGGCGGTCGGCTTCGTCGGCACCGCCGTGCTGCACCACGAGCTGGGCCAGGTCGCTCTCGCCGTGCTGAAGCGGAACGTCCCGGACGACGCCGCGTTGCTGATCGGTGAGACCGCGGCGGCGATCGACCCGTCCTGAGCGGGCCGTCTAGGATCGCCGGCATGACGACAGGGACGTTGATCACGGTGGCCCCGACCGGCGCTGAGTCGGCCAAGGCGGAGGTGCCGGCGCTGCCGGTGACCCTCGACGAGTTGCTGCTCACCGCCAAGGAGTGCGAGGCGCTCGGCGCCGCCGTGATCCACGTCCACATCCGCGACGACGAGGCCCGGCCGACGCTCGACCCGGTGCGGCTGGCCGACACCGTGGCGGCGCTGCGGGAGAGCACCGACCTGATCGTGCAGCTCTCCTCCGGTGGCGCGGTGACCGACCCGGAGGCGGCCCGGCTCGCCGTGCTCGACGCCCGTCCGGACATGGCCTCCTGCACCATGGGCACCGTCAACTTCGGCGACGACGTCTTCCTCAACCGTTGGGAGTTCATCGTCGACCTGCACACCCGGATGCAGGACCGCGGAATCGTGCCGGAGTACGAGATTTTCGACCTCGGTCACCTGTCCGCGTTGCAGCGGTTGCTCGGTAAGTACGGGCTGCCGGCCGGCGGGCACGTGCACGTCGACTTGGTGATGGGCGTGCCGGGCGGGATGCCGGGCACCACCGAGACCCTTGTCGCGGCCCACCGGATGCTGCGCGACCTGCCCGAGGGCACCACCTTCTCGGCCACCGGCGTCGGCCGGAGCACCATCGCGGTGCTGCTGGCCTCGCTGTCGACAGGCGGGCACCTGCGGGTCGGCATGGAGGACACCGTGACGTACGCGAAGGGCCGCCCGGTGGAGTCCAACATGCAGTTGGTCGCCCGCGCTGTGGGTTTCGCCCAGCTCGCTCAGCGCCCGCCGCTGACCACCACCGAGGCCCGCGAACTGCTCGGGCTGTAAGGCCGGGTCTGTCCCACGCCCCTGTCACCCGGGCGGTGGACCTCCTGGTCACCCCGCTGCCGGGCACCCCCGGACCGTCGGTACCGTCCAGCGCGTGACGAAGACGTACGAGGGCGGCGCGCCGCTCGCCGAGGTGGTCCGGTCCGGGTTCGTGGAGGGTGTGCACCGCGGCTCGGTGGTGGTGCTGGACGCCGCCGGTGTCGCTGTGGCGTCCGCCGGGGACGTGACCTCGCCGATCTTCCCCAGGTCGGCCAGCAAGCCGATGCAGGCGATCGGGATGCTCCGGGCCGGCCTGGCCCTTACCGACCCGGCCGACGTGGCGCTGGTCTCGGCGAGCCACGCCGGCGAGGAATTCCATCTGGCCCGGGTCGGTGCGCTGTTGGAGCGCGCCGGGCTGGACGCGTCGGCGCTGCACTGTCCGCCCGACCTGCCGGTGGGGGCCGCGGCCCGGGAGGCGGTGCTCCGGGCCGGTGGCGGCCCGAGCCGGGTGCAGATGAACTGCTCCGGCAAGCACAGCGGGATGCTGTTGACCTGCGAGGCCGCCGGTTGGTCCCGGGAGGGCTACTGGCGGCCGGAGCACCCGCTTCAGCAGCGGCTGCGGGCCGCCATCGAGGAGTTCACCGGCGAGCAGGCGGCGGCGGTGGGGGTCGACGGTTGCGGCGCCCCGGTCCTCGCGGTGTCGCTGGCCGGTCTGGCCGGGGCGTACCTGCGGCTGGTCGACGCCGAGCCCGGCTCGGTGCCGCGCACGGTGGCCGACGCGATGCGGGCGCACCCGGAGATCGTGGGTGGCACCCAGGCCGACGACACCCGGCTGATGCGCGGTGTCCCGGGGCTGCTGGCCAAGGTCGGTGCCGAGGGTGTGATCGCCGTGGCGTTGCCGGGCGTCGGCGCCGTCGCCCTGAAGATCGACGACGGCGCCGACCGGGCCCGGATGCCGGTGCTGGTCTCCGCGCTGCGCCGGCTCGGCGTGGACGCTCCGGTGTTGACCGAGTACGCCGAGACACCGCTCTTCGGCGGCGGGGTCCCGGTCGGGGCGGTCCGCCCGCTCTGGTGAGACCACCGGCGGTGGTGGCTAGCCCAGGAAGTCGAGCAGCGCGGCGTTGACCGGCTCCGGACGCTCCAGCGGCAGCAGGTGCGCGGCGTCCGGCACGTCCGGCAGTCGTACCGCGCCGGGGACCTCGGCGGCGATCCGGTCGGCGAGTCGACTGATGTCCGGCACGTCCGCGGCGCCGGCGGTGACCAGGACGGGGATCTTCAGCTCACCGAGACGACCGATCGCCGGTGGCGACAGCTCTCCCACCTCGACCGCGCCGAGCGCCAGCTCCGCGGCGAGGGCACGCTGGTCCATCTCCTGCGCGAACGCGACCAGCTCCGTGTCGACGTCCTCCGGCTGGCGTCGCGGGCCGACCACCCAGAACCGCACCTCACCGGCCGCGCCGGCGACGAAGTCGTCCGGGTCGACCTCGCCGACCAGGTCGTCCCAGAGGTCGTTCGCCTCGTCGGACCACTCGTTGCCGGAGACCGCAGTGTCGAACAGCGCGAGCGCGCTCACCCGCTCGGGGTGGGCCAGCGCGGTGTCGATGGCGACCGCCCCGCCGAAGGAGCAGCCGACCAGTGCGGCCCGGGGCAGGTCGAGCGCGTCCAGCAGCCCGGCGACATCGTCGTGGTGGGTGAACGGGGTCGGCGGCAGCTCCGAGTCGCCGTAGCCGCGCAGGTCCGGGACGATCACCCGGTGCCGGGCGGCGAGCGCTGCCACCTGCCCGCGCCACATCCGCCGGTCGGCGATTCCGGCGTGCAGCAGGACGACTGGCGAACCGGTGCCGGCCTCGTCGTACGCGATGCTTGCTCCATTGACTGTGATCTTGTGCACGGACGGACCGTACGGAGCGGCCGGGCGGCGCGCAAACGGGATCCTGAGACCTTGCTAACTATGGTTAGCGTTTTGCTTGCAAGAGCTAGCGCTGGCGGTTAGCGTCGCTGCCATGGCCACACCCAAGGACCTTCCCGACGTCGGCGGGTTCATCCGCGATCTGCGGCGTAACGCCAAGATCTCGCTTCGGCAGCTCGCCGAGCAGGCGGGGGTCAGCAACCCGTACCTCAGCCAGATCGAGCGCGGCCTGCGCAAGCCCAGCGCCGAGGTGCTCCAGCAACTGGCGAGCGCGCTGCGGGTCTCCACGCCGGCGATGTACCTGCGCGCCGGTCTGCTCGATGACAAGGAAGGCCACGGGGTGCTCGCCGCCATCGCCGTGGACGCCGACCTGACGATGGCGCAGAAGCAGTCGCTCAGTCAGATCTACGAGACGTTCCGCCGGGAGAACACCCGGCTGGCCGAGGCCCAGGCCGGAGCCGAGGCGGCGCAGGCCGACCAGCCCGCGAGCCAGGCTGCGGACCAGCCCGCCAGCCAGGCTGCGGACCTGGCAAATGTGGCAGCGACCGGCCCCACCACCGTCGGCGGCACCCCGACCGAGGCCGTGCTCCAGTCGGTCGCCGTCACCGAGGCGGGCACCGCCCCCGCCCCGGGCAGCACCAGCATCCCCCAGAAGAAGAAGGCCGCCGAGGCGGCCGAAGAGGAGACGTCATGAGCGAGCCGAAGACCAACCGCATCCCCGCCCCGATCTACGCCGCAGCCGGTGCCGGTGAGCTGGCCATCGAGCAGCTGCGCAAGCTGCCGGCCGTGGTCGGCGTCCTGAGCACCAGGGTCGTCGCCGACCTGGGCGGCCGGGCCGTGCTGACCGGCTTCGAGCTGAAGCAGAAGGCCACCGAGACGCTGCGCACCGCCAACGAGACCGCCGACCTGGCGAAGCTTCGCGAGGTGGCCGACATCGACAAGCTGCGCGCCGCCGCGACCCGCAACGCCGCCCTGGTGGTCGCGGGCGCCCAGGTCGCCCAGGAGCGCGCGTTCGCCGCGTACGGCGCGCTGGTCGCCCGGGGCGAGCGGGTCGTCGGTGCCGGTGTGCTGGAGGCCGCCGACACGGTCAACGCCGACATCGAGGCCACCGAGTCCGTGACGCCGGCCACCCCCACCGCCGCGACCCCCACCGCCGCCACCGCCGTGACCCCCGCGGCCGCCACCGCTGCGGCCCCCGCCGCCGCGCCGAGCCCGGCCGACGTGGCGGAGATCGCCGAGGCCAAGCCGGCCGCGGTCAAGAAGGTCGCCCGCGCGCCGAAGGCCGCCAAGCCGGCCGAGACCCCGTCGGCGAAGCTCCCCCGGGCCACCAAGCGGACCCGTCCGGCAGCCGAGTAGCTCGTCGGGTCGACGACCCCGGCGGCGTCCTTGTCGGACGTAGCCGGGGTCGTGGACATAAACTGGCCGACATGGCCAACGCCGCGCCGATCTTCGCCTTTGCCGTCCGTGACGTGATCGAGCTGATCCTGCTCGTCTTCGCGCTGATCGTTCAGGGCGTCGCCCTGGTGCACGCCGTCACGCAGCGCTCCGACGCCTTCCCCGCCATCGGCACGCTCCCCAAGGGCGGCTGGATCGCCATCCTGGCGGTCTGCCTCGCGCTCACCCTGCTCGGGTTCGGTCCGATCAGCCTCTTCGGGCTCGTCGGCATCGCCGCCGGTCTGATCTATCTGCTCGACGTCCGGGTCGGTCTGCGCGACCTGAGTGACGGCAAAGGGTTCTGGTGAGAGGTTTTCGCTGGCCACCCCCACCCGACAGCGGGCCCCGCACCTGGGGTCCCGGGCCGGGTGGGCCGCGTACCGGCCGGCCGGCGCTGCCGGAGCCGGAGACCGAGCTGGTCACCACTCCGCACGGCGTACGGCTGGAGCGGCTGGTCACCGGCACCGGTGATCCGGCCACCGTGTTCGCGCACGGGCTGGGCAACGGCATCGCCACCACCCGCCCGTTCGGCAGTGGGGTGAACGGCCGCAAGGTGTTCTTCCAGTTCCGGGGGCATGGCCGTTCCGAAGCCCCGGACGGGCCGTGGGACTACCTGGACCTGGCCCGGGATCTACGGGCGATCGCCGACCTCGGCGGCGCCAGCCGGGCGTTCGGCGCGAGCCTCGGCGCGGGTGCCCTCTGCCGACTCCTGGTGGAGAGCCCGGAGCGTTTCGACAAGCTGGTCTTCTTCCTGCCGGCGGTCCTCGACGAGCCACGCGGGCCGCTCGCCCGGGAGCGCATCACCGACCTGCTGGAGGCGGTGGAGAGCGGGGACGCCTCGGCGGTCGCCGACATCGTCACGCTGGAGTTGCCCCCGGCGGTGCGCAACACCCCGGCCGGCTGGGCCTACCTACGACAACGGCTCGACCAGCTGCTCCGCGACGGTCTGGCCGACGGTCTGGCCACGCTCACCGACCAGACTCCGCTGCGCCAGATCGGTGAACTGACGGCGGTCACCGCGCCGGCGCTGGTGATCGGGTGCGCGGGCGACGACCTGCACCCGGTCGAGGTCGCCGAGCGGCTCGCCGTCGCGCTGCCGCAGGCCACCCTGCACGTGTACGACCGGCCCGGCGTGCTCTGGTCCGAACGCGCCGATCTGCGCGACCGCATCTCCGGCTTCCTGAACGAGTAACCTGCCCAGTCATGGGCGTCACACAGCACGGCCGGACGCACCGGCTGGACCTTGCCGACCCGACACTGCGCGAATGGACGTGCACGGTCCTGCACTCCGACGCGGAGCAGGGCATCGTGCTCGACCGTTCGGCGTTCTACCCGGGCGGTGGTGGTCAACCACCCGACCACGGCGTGCTGCTCTGGCAGGGCGTGCAGACCCGGATCGTCGGCACCCGCAAGGGCGACGACCCCTACCTGATTCCCGCCGAGGGTGACCCGCTGCCGCCGGTCGGCACCGATGTCGTCGGCGCGGTGGAGGACGAGCGCCGCACCCGGCTGATGCGGACCCACTCCGGGCTGCACGTGCTCTGCGGTGTGGTGTTCCGCGACTTCGGCGCGCTGGTGACCGGAAACTCGATGGAACCGGGCGAGGCCCGGATGGACTTCAACCTCCCCGAGGTGCCCCCGGACTTCAAGAGTCGCATCGAGGAGCTGGTGAACGCCGAGGTGGCCGCCGACCGCTCGGTCGCCACCCGGGTGCTGCCGCGCACCGAGGCGCTGGCCCTGCCGGACATCATCCGTACCCAGTCCAACCTCATCCCGCCTGATGAGCAGGAGGTCCGGATCGTCGACATCGTCGGGCTGGACGTGCAGGCCGACGGCGGCACCCACGTCGCCTCCACCGCCCAGATCGGCAAGGTCCAGGTGGTCAAGGTGGAGAGCAAGGGCCGCGCCAACCGTCGGGTCCGGGTCCGACTGGTCGACTAGATCGAGTCCCGAATTCGGACGTCGGTTGTCAGGTATTCCTGACAACGTCGCAGGCATGACACAACCGCTCACAGGAAAGATCGCGCTCGTCGCCGGCGCCACCCGTGGTGCCGGACGGCAGATCGCCGTTCAGCTCGGCGCGGCCGGTGCCACTGTCTACGCCACCGGTCGCAGCTCCCGGGCCGGCCGCTCCGAGATGGACCGACCGGAGACCATCGAGGAGACCGCCGAGCTGGTCAGCGCGGCCGGCGGCACCGGCATCGCCGTTCGGGTCGACCACCTGGTGCCCGAGCAGGTCCGCGACCTGGTCGCCCGGATCGACGCCGAGCAGGGGCAACTCGACGTGCTGGTGAACGACATCTGGGGCGGCGACCCACTGGTCACCTGGGACAAGCCGGTCTGGGAGCAGCCGCTCGACGCCGGCTTCCGTACCCTGCGACTGGCTGTCGACACGCACATCATCACCAGCCACTTCGCGCTGCCGCTGCTGATCCGCAAGCCCGGCGGCCTGGTGGTGGAGATGGGCGACGGCACCAAGGCGTACAACGACGAGAACTACCGGCTGTCGGTCTTCTACGACCTGGCCAAGGTCTCGGTCAACCGGCTCGCCTTCAGCCAGGCGCACGAGCTGAAGCCGCACGGCTGCACGGCCGTGGCGCTCACTCCCGGCTGGATCCGTTCCGAGGCGATGCTGGAGCACTTCGGCGTGACCGAGGAGAACTGGCGCGACGGCGCCGCCACCGACCCGAACTTCCTCATCTCGGAGACCCCGGCCTTCGTCGGCCGGGCGGTGGCCGCGCTCGCCGCCGACGAGGAGAAGGCCCGCTGGAGCGGCAGATCCGTCGACGCCGGCACGCTGTCCAAGGTGTACGGCTTCACCGACCTCGACGGCAGCCAACCCGAGGGTTTCCGCTACATCACCGAGGTGGTCGACGCGGGCAAGCCGGCGGACGTGACCGGCTACCGGTAGAGCGCGGCGAGCCGGTCGGCGCTCGCCGCGAACAACTGCCGCAGCTCGGGTGGGTCGAGGACCTCCACCTCGGGGCCGAGCCCCAGCAGTTGGCGGTACGCCACCGGGACCGACTCGACGGGCAGCCGCGCCACCACCCAGCCCTGCCCGTCGGGTGGGCCGGCGGCGGCGACCAGTTCGTCGTACACGAAGGGGGCATCGACAAGGTGCCGGAGCTGACGCAGGCCGGCGGGGCTCAGCCGGACGGCGACCTCGGCCCGCAGCATGGTCCGCAGGAACGACCCGGCCTGCTCGCGCCAGTGCCCGGCCAGGTCGAAGCCCTCGTCGCGGTCGAAGTGCTCGTCTTCCACCTCGACCCCGGTGACCCGGTCCACCCGGTAGGTGCGCACGTTCTCGCCGACCCGGCCGACCAGATACCAGACCCCGCTCTTGAGGACCAGGCCGTACGGCTGGACCCGGCGGGTCACCTCCCGGTCGCCGCGTCGGTAACGCAGCTCCACCACCCGGTCCCCCCAGACCGCCCGCGCCAGGTCGGGCAGCCAGAGCGGTGGCGCTGTCTCCCGGAACCAGCCCGGCACGTCCAGGTGGAACCGCTGCCCGGCGCGGGCCGGCGCGTCGCGTAGGGCGGGTGGCAGCGCGGCGAGCACCTTCAGCTCGGCCGAAGCGACAGCGTCGGCGAGTCCCATCTCGCCGGCCGGCCCGGGGAGCCCGGCGAGGAAGAGCGCCTCCGCCTCGTCCCGGGTCAGCCCGGTCAGCCGGGTGCGGTACCCACCGAGCAGGCGGTACCCGCCGGCCCGCCCCCGGTCGGCGTAGACCGGCACGCCCGCCGCGGAGAGCGCCAGGACGTCCCGGTAGACGGTCCGCTCGGACACCTCCAACTCCCGCGCCAGCTCGCTCGCGGTCATCGACCCGCGCGACTGCAACAGCAACAGCAACGAGATCAGTCGGGACGCGCGCATCCGCCCATCCTGCCCGGTGCCGCTCACCGCCCGCCGGGCGTCAGCAACCCCCTGTCGTACGCGGTGGCCACCGCGGCAGCCCGGTCGTTGACCCCGAGCTTGGCGTACAGGTGCAGCAGATGCGTCTTGACGGTGGCCTCGCTGATGAACAGGCGGGCCGCCGCCTCCCGGTTCGAGGCGCCCCGGGCCACCAGGGTGAGCACTTCCAGCTCCCGTTGACTGAGCGGCTCCTCGGCGGGAGCGCGCAGCCGACCCATCAGCCGGCCGGCGACGCTCGGCGCGAGCACCGACTCGCCCCGGGCGGCGGCCCGGACCGCCCGAACCAGATCCTCCCGAGGGGTGTCCTTGAGCAGGTAACCTGTCGCACCGGCCTCGATCGCCGGCAGCACGTCGGCGTCCGTGTCGTAGGTGGTGAGCACCAGCACCCGGGCGGCGCTGCCGGAGCGGGCCAACCGGCCGATGGCTGTCACCCCGTCCATTCCGGGCATCCGGAGGTCCATCAGCACCACGTCCGGCCGCAGCGTCGCGACCAGGACCAACGCCTCCGAGCCGTCCGCTGCCTCGCCCACCACCTGGAAATCGCCGTCGCCGGTGAACATCCCCCGCAGGCCGTCCCGCACGACCGGGTGGTCGTCGACGATCAGCAGCCGTATCGGGGCGGTCAACAGGCACCTCCGGGTAGCGCGGGAACGGACGCCGAGATGGCGGTGCCGCCGCCCGGCTCGGACTCGACTGCCAACTCGCCACCGACCCGGGTGACCCGCTGCCGCATGGCGGTCAGCCCGTACCCGCCGCCCGGCTCGCGGGGCGGCGGTTGGCCGGTGACATCGAAGCCGGCCCCGTCGTCGCGTACGTCCAGGGTGACCACGTCGGCCATGTACGACAGGGTCAGCCCGACCCGTGAGGCGGCGGCGTGCCGGGCCACGTTGGCCAGCGCCTCCTGGGCGGCCCGTAGCAGGGTCACCTCGATCTCCGGGTGCAGCGGTCGGGGCGTGCCGGTGGTGGCCACGTCGGCCCGTACCCCGTTGAGGGCCGACCAGCGCCCGCCCAACTGGACCAGGGCATCGGGTAGCCGGGCCGTCTCCAACGGTTCCGGACGGACCGCCTGTACCGAGCGGCGGGCCTCGGTGAGGCTCTCCCGGGCCAGTTCGAGCGCGTTGTCCACGTGCCGGCGCCAGTCCGCGGACCGGTCGCGGGTCTGCTCGGCCGCCTCCAACTGGGTGATGATGCCGGTCAGCCCCTGGGCCAGGGTGTCGTGGATCTCCCGTGCCATCCGTTGCCGCTCGTCGAGCACGCCGGCCTCCCGGGCCTGCGTGAGCAGTTGGGCGTGCAGCCCGGCGTTCTCACTGACCGTCTCGGTGAGTTGGCGGTTGGTCTCGCCGAGTTCCGCCACCAACCGTTTGCGTTTGGCGTCCTCCTGTTCGGCGACCATCGCGAACCAGCTCACCGAGCCGGCCACCACCAGGTTGAACAGCACCAGCACCAGCCAGAGCGGCCAGTGCGACACCACCACCGACAGGCCACCGCCCTGCGAGGTGGCGACGAGGGCGGCAGTGGTGACGACGCCGGCGACCCGCCACCGCCCGGGCAGCACCGGAAAGGCGTGGATGTAGCCGATCCAGGCGAAGAAGCCGTACCACGGGCTGGCGGCCACCAGTGCGGCGGCGAACGTGAGCAGGCCGGCGTAGTAGATCGCCATCAGCGTGCGCCGGCTATGCCAGCCGGGGTGCACTGTGACGAACCAGGCGACCCAGCATCCGGCCGCCACGGCGATGGCGAGGGTGGGCAGTGTGTCGAGATGATCGGGCGCCGGGGCGACGAGGGCCAGCAGGGTGCCCAGGGTCAGCCCGCCGAAGGGGAACACCCGATAGAGGCTCGCCTCGCGCTGCCGCCAACTGGCCAGACAGTCGTGCCCACCGTCGCAGGTCATCGCATCTCCGCTCACTCCCAGCGGAACAGTTTCGCCGCGCCGGCGCCGGCCGCCACGGCGATGACCGCCATTATCCCCAGATGCAGCGGCTGCGGCGGGGTGCCGGTCCAGGCGTCGAGGAGCGCCTGCACCCCGGGCGGCGTGTAGTCGC
Organism: Micromonospora sp. NPDC048986; assembly: GCF_040649335.1. NCBI lineage: Bacteria > Bacillati > Actinomycetota > Actinomycetes > Micromonosporales > Micromonosporaceae > Micromonospora > Micromonospora sp. NPDC048986. The sequence goes on along the minus strand of NZ_JBEZFJ010000007.1, from coordinate 276,540 downwards.
CGATCCGCGCCACAAAGTCCGGGAGCAGGAACCGGGGCAGGTAGACCCCGCCGAAGAACATGATGACCAGAAAGAGCGGCACGGCCAGGGCCTGTGCCGCCTTCGTCGTCCGGGCCACAGCGGCGACCAGCAGGCCGAGCGACAGCAGGGCGGCCGTGCCGAGGATGAACGCCAGCGTGAAGCCGAGTGGGTGCCGGGGGAAGGGCACACCGAACGCGAGCCGGGCGACGACGATCAGCAGCAGCGCGCTGGCCAGGATCCCGGCCAGGGCCAGCACCAGTTGGGCGGCGAGCAGAGCGGCCGGGTGCGCCGGGGTGGTCGCCAGCCGACGCAGCACGCCACGTTCCCGGTAGGTGGCCAGCACGGCGGGCAGGATGTTCACCCCGACCATGGCGAGGGTGACCACCAGCAGCGACGGGGCGAAGTAGCTGACGAAGGTCTGCCCGTCGAAGGTCGGATCCGGCTTGCGCAGCGAGGGGACCAACCCGAGCACCACCAGGATCAGTATGGGCAGCCCGATCGTGGTGAGAAGCGTCGGCAGGTCCCGCAGGTAGAGGCGCGCCTCGGTTCTCAGGATGTTGCGGAAGGCGTGCATGCTGGCTTCCCCTCAGTTGGCGGGCCGGTGCCCGGTCAGCTCGACGAAGGCATCGTCGAGGGTGGACTGCTCCAGCCGCAGGTCCGCGGCGACGATCTGGTGGCGGGCGAGCACCGAGGTGACGGCGTGCAGCAACCCACCGGTGCCGGTCACCACCACCTGGCTGCCGGTTCGCTGCACGGCGGACACCTCGGGCAGATCGGCGAGGAGTCGGTCGTCGATCGGAGTCGAGGGCCGGAACCGGATCCGCTGCTCCGGAGCCACCGCCGACACCAGGCCCGCCGGGCTGTCCAGGGCGACCACCCGACCCCTGTCGATCACCGCGACCCGGTCGCAGAGCCGCTCGGCCTCCTCCATGAAGTGGGTGACCAGCACGATCGTCACCCCGCTGTCGCGGACCTGTTCGATGAGGCCCCAGGTGTCCCGGCGGGCCTGCGGGTCCAGCCCGGTGGTCAGCTCGTCGAGGATCGCGATCTCGGGGTTGCCCACCAGCGCCAGCGCGATGGAGAGTCGCTGCTTCTGGCCGCCGGAGAGCTTCTTGTACGCGGTGTTCCGTTTGTCGCCGAGGCCCAGCTTGTCGATCAACTCGGTCGGGTCGGCCGGGTTGCGGTAGAACGAGGCGTACAACTTGAGTGCCTCGGCCACCCGCAACCGGTCCGGCAGTTGACTCTCCTGGAGTTGCACACCGACCCGCTGGCGCAGCTGGACCGCGTCCCTGCGGGGGTCGAGCCCGAGGACCGACACCCCGCCCCCGTCGGGAACACGCAGCCCGGCGACGCACTCCACTGTGGTGGTCTTGCCGGCGCCGTTCGGACCGAGGACGCCGAAGATCTCCCCGGCCTCAACGGCGAGCGACACGTCGTCCACCGCCACCAGGTCGCCGTACCGCTTGTGCAAATTGGTCACCTCGATGACCGGCATCGTGCCGCCTTCCGCCGCCGCTGACTTCGTACCCCCCAAGCGTTGTCGGGGTGGCCCGTCGGCGAATCGACCGGTCAGCGACGAACCCTGGCGTTCGCGGTGGATCGCCGCTGTCCGTCAACAGGTTGATGTGTACGTGGTGAGTCGCTGCTAGCGCTCCGGCCGGCGGATCCGATCACGGCTGGTTAGGCTGCTCGATCGTGGATGCCAGCAGAATCGCCAGCCCGGTGACCGGGGTCGTCGGACGCTTCCTCGCCGGGGCGGGGCTGCTCCTGCGCGGGTTGGGCCTCTACGTCCGCAGCCCGGGGCTGATGCTGCTCGGCATCGTGCCGGCGCTGATCTCCGGCGTGCTGTTCCTGGCCGCGCTCGCCACGCTGGTGTACTTCGTGGACGACCTCGCCGCGCTTGTCACCCCGTTCGCCGACGACTGGTCGAGCACCGGCCGCAGCCTGGTCCGGGTGATCGCCGGGTTGGCCTTCCTGGGGCTCGGTGGCCTGCTCGGCGTGCTCACCTTCACCGCTGTCACCCTGGTCATCGGCGACCCGTTCTACGAGAAGATCTCCGAGCAGGTCGAGCAGCGCTACGGCGGCACGCCGGGCGCTGTGGAGGTGCCCTTCTGGTCGTCGCTGCGCCGCAGCCTCGCCGACTCGGTACGCCTGGTGGCGCTCACGGCGTTGGTCGGCATCCCGCTCTTCGTCGCCGGCTTCATCCCGGTGGTCGGCCAGACGGTCGTCCCGGTCATCGGGGCGGCCGTGGGTGGCTGGTTCCTCGCCGTGGAGCTGGTGGGTGCACCGTTCTACCGACGGGGGATGCGGTTGCCGCAGCGCCGGACGATCCTGAAGACCGACCGACCCACGGCGCTCGGCTTCGGCGTGGCCGTCTTCCTCTGCTTCCTGATCCCGCTCGGCGCGGTGCTGATCATGCCGGCCGCCGTCGCCGGGGCCACGTTGCTGGCCCGCCGCTCGATGGGCCAGCCGATCGAGGAGAGCTGACATGGAGATCACCCTGGTCGAGGGGGACATCACCACCCAGCGGGTGGACGCCATAGTGAACGCCGCGAACTCGTCACTGCTCGGCGGTGGTGGGGTCGACGGCGCCATCCACCGGCGCGGTGGGCCCGCCATCCTGGCCGAGTGTCGGGCGCTGCGGGCGTCCCGCTACGGCAGGGGCCTGCCCACCGGTCAGGCGGTGGCGACCACGGCCGGGGAGCTGCCGGCCCGCTGGGTGATCCACACCGTCGGGCCGGTCTGGTCAGCCAGCGAGGACCGGTCGGCGCTGCTGCGCGACTGCTACGCCAACAGCCTGCGGGTGGCCGACGAGGTGGGCGCTGGCACTGTGGCCTTTCCGTTGATCTCCGCCGGCATCTACGGCTGGCCGGTCGACGACGCTGTCGGTCAGGCGCTGGCGGTGCTGCGCTCGGCCACCCCGGCCACCGTCACCGAGGCCCGCCTGGTGCTCTTCGGCGCCGACACCCACGCCACCGCCCGCCGGGTCTTCGAGGCAGGCTGACCGGCCCCGTCCCCCGCTTCTGCCTCGATCAGGTGATGAAAAGTAGGTTCCAGGGGCCACATTGACCTACTTCTCATCACGTGATCGAGGTAGATGGGTGGGTCGCGAGCGTGAGGGGAGTCGACTCAGTGCCCTCGGCCGCACCTGTCGATGCGCCCGGCGTGGCAAACGCCCTCTCGGGTGGCTGTCCCTGACCCGCCGATCAGGTCGGGCCGGTCGCCAGGTCTGAACGGGTCCCTCAAGGATGCCTGCTGATCAGGTCAGGTCGGCCAGGCAGGTCCACTGGGATGCCACCGGTCGGTAGCCCAGTCGAGTGTTGATCGCGAGCATCGGCCCGTTCTCCTCGTCGTTCGAGGCGTACGCGACGCGCACGCCGTTCGCGGCGGCCCGGTGCAACGCCGCGGTCTTGGTGAGCCGGGCGAGGCCCCGCCGCCGGTAGGCCGGGATGGTGCCGGTGAAGTCCGACCACATCCGGTCCCCGTCCCGCTTCACCAGGCTGAAGGCGGCCAACTCACCATCGATCTCGGCTGCGGTGCTGGCCGTCTTGTCCAAGCCGAGGTTGTCCCACACGTCGTACGTCCAGCTCTCGTAGCTGATCGAGTCCACCGGCGCGTCGCCCGGCTCGTCGGCCGCCGCGGCCACGTCCGCCGCGTACAGCAGGTGCGGGTCCAGGTCGGAGATCGGCAGCAGCCGTACGTTCGGGGGCACCTCGGGTAGCGCGGGCACCGGATCGAGGGCGAGCGCCGAGTAACGCACCTCGCGGCTGGGCTCGTAGCCGTGCCGACGGGCGAAGGGCAGCGCGTCCGGCTGCGCCATGGCGCGCACCTTGCGGATTCCCAGTGGCCTGAGGTGGTCGGTCGCGGCGGTCAGCAGGGCGGTGCCGATGCCGCGCCGTCGGTGCTCCGGATGTACGTGCAGCAACGAGATGTCGCCGAAGTTCGGTGTGGAGGTCCAGCCGGCACACTCTGCCGACACCCAGCCGACCACCTCGGCGTCGACCTCGGCCACCAAGGCCGTCCACCCCTCCTCGGGCGGCGGTTCGGCGATCATCTTCCGGGTCGACTCGACCCCGCGCACCAGATACGGGAAGACCGCCGCGCGCATTGCCACCACGGCCGGGGCATCGTCAGGTCGCGCCACACGAATACGCATGTCAGGCCCTCATCCGTACGGCCGCGACGGCCGCTACCTCGACCAGTTGGTCGGGGTAGCCGCGCACGGTCACCCCGAGCGGGGTGCTGGGCGCGACAGTGCGCCCCTCGGCGTCCAGCGGGCACGCCCCAGCGGTGAACACCGACCGGGCAGGTGCGTCGACGGTGGCCGCATACGCGGACTTCGCGGCGTCGGAGAGGGCGGGGAGATGCAGCAGCGAGGCAGGATCCGGCATGTCGGCGAGGCTAACCATGATCCCCGGCCGGAGCGACGCAATAACCGCGCGCCCGTCCGCCCGCGGCGGCGCGGACCGGGCGGCACCGCGCGGCGGGCGCGGTTCGCGGGTCAGGCGGAGGCGCGTCGGATCAGCTCGGTGGGCAGCATGATCGCCTGCTCGATGGTCTCCCCGGCGGCCAGCCGGAGCAGTTGGCGGGTCATCCGGCGGCCGAGTTCCACGATCGGCTGGCGGACGGTGGTCAGCGGCGGCTCGGTGTAGGCGGCGGTCTCGATGTCGTCGAAGCCGACCACCGCCACGTCGTCGGGCACCCGCCGACCGGCCTCGCGCAGCGTCCGCAGAGCGGCGTGCGCCATCAGGTCGGAGGCGGCGAAGACGCCGTCGAGGTCGGGATGCTCGGCGAGCAGGCGGCGCATCGCCGCCGACCCGGATTCCCGGGTGAAGTCACCGATGGCGATCAGCTCGGGCAGCCCCGCGTCGGCGACAGTGCTGCGGTAACCGCTGAGCCGTTCGATCCCGGCGACCATGTCCTGTGGCCCGGCGATTGTCGCGATCCGTCGACGACCGCTGTCGATCATGTGTCGGACGGCCGCTGTCACCCCGGCCACGTGGTCGACGTCGACGTACGGGACGGGCACGTCGCCGAGCGGCCGGCCGCTGACCACCACCGGAATGCCGAGTCGGGCCAGCGTGCCGGGCAGCGGGTCGGCACCGTGCAGCGACGCGAAGAGCACGCCGTCGACGTGCCGGCCGGTGGTGTACCGCTCGACCCGGTGGTGCCCGGCCGGTGAGCCGGCGAGCATCAGCACCAGTTGCTTGTCGGCCGCCTCCAACTCCTGGCTGACGCCCCGGATGATGCCGGGGAAGACCTGGTCGTCGGAGAAGACCCGGGTGGCCGCCTCCGGCATGACCAGGGCGATCGAGTCGGTGCGCTGGGTGACCAGGCTGCGGGCCGCCAGGTTGGGGACGTACCCCAACTCGGCGACCGCCCGGGTGACCGCCTCGCGGATCGGTTCGGCGACGGTGGTGGAGCCGTTCACCACCCGGGAAACGGTGGCGCGGGACACCCCGGCCCGCGCTGCCACCGCTTCGAGCGTCGGCCGCTGCGCCGTCGTCATCGCGCTCTCCCCCGCTCGTCACAGCCCGTTCCGGGAGATCACCTCCTGGTACCACCGGGCGCTGGCCTTCGGTGTGCGCCGCTGGGTCAGGTAGTCGACGTGCACGATCCCGAACCGCTTGCGGTAACCCTCCGCCCACTCGAAGTTGTCCAGGAATGACCATACGAGATAACCGCGCAGGTCCACGCCCCGGGAGATCGCCTCGTGCGCCGCGCGGAGGTGCCCGTCGAGGTAGGCGATGCGATCGGCGTCGATCACCTGCGTCGGGCCGTCGGGCGAGTCGGCGCCGGGCTTGTCGGGGAACGCCGCACCGTTCTCGGTGATCAGCAGCGGCACACCGGGATAGTCGGCGGCGATCCGCTCCAGCAGCCGGGTGAGCCCGGCCGGTTCGATCATCCAACCCATGTCGGTGAGCGGCCCGGCCGGCGGCAAGAAGTGCACAGCGCCCTCGGTGCCCGGATACGCGCCGTTGCCGGCGCCGTCGGGCCGACCGGCCACGTAACTCGGGGCGTAGTAGTTGATGCCGAGCAGGTCGATCGGGGCGGCGATCACCTTCTCGTCGCCGTCGCGGATGAACGTCGGCTCGACGATCCGGGCCACGTGCTCCCGGACGTCGTCCGGGTAGCCGCCGGCCAGCAGCGGATCGAGGAAGATCCGGTTGTGCAGACCGTCGACCAGGCGCACCGCGGCGGCGTCGGCAGCGCTGTGCGGGTCGGCCGGGCGTACGTCGGCCGGGTTGACAGTGACGCCCACGCTGCGCGCGCCGGCCGCCCGCAACGCCCGCGCCGCCAGGCCGTGCCCCAACAGCAGATGGTGTACGGCGGTGAAGGCCGCGGCCGGATCCTGCTCACCCGGAGCGTGCAGGCCGTTGGCGTAACCCAGGTAGGCCGAGCACCACGGCTCGTTGAGCGTGGTCCACACGTCGATGCGGTCGCCGAGGCGGGCGTACACCGCTGTGGCGTAGGTGGCGAAGTGCTCGGCGGTGTCCCGGTTGGTCCAGCCACCCCGGTCGCCGAGGGCCTGCGGCAGGTCCCAGTGGTAGAGGGTGACGATCGGATCGATTCCCCGATCGAGCAGCGTGTCGGTGAGCCGGTCGTAGAAGTCCAGCCCACGGGGGTTGGCGGGGCCGGTGCCGTCGGGCTGGATCCGCGGCCAGGCGACGGAGAACCGGTACGCCCGCAGGCCCAGCTCGGCCATCAGCGCCACGTCGTCGGCGTACCGGTGGTAGTGGTCGCAGGCGACGTCGCCGGTGTGGCCCTGGTACACCTTGCCCGGCGTACGGCTGAAGGTGTCCCAGATGGACGGTCCGCGACCGTCGTCGCGGGCCGCACCCTCGATCTGGTACGCGGCGGTGGCCGCCCCCCAGAGGAAGTGTTCGGGAAACCGGATCTCGTTGCTGGACCGGTTGGTTGGCTCGCTCCGCTCGTTCACGCCTTGACCGCACCTTCCATGATTCCGCCGATGATCTGCCGGCCGAACAACACGAAGACCAGTAGCAGGGGCAGCGTCGCGATGGCCGTTCCGGTGAACACCTGCGACATGTCCTGGTAGTACCCGTCCGACAGCGCTCGTAGGGACAGCTGCACCGTCGGATTCGCCGGATCGTTCAGCACAGCGTACGGCCAGAGGAAGTCGTTCCAGGTGGTCATGAAGGTGAGCAGGCCGAGGACGGCGGCGGCGGGACGCAGCGCGGGCAGCACCACGTGCCACCAGGTCCGGGCGGTGCCACAACCGTCCATCCGGGCGGCCTCGATCAGCTCGTCACTGACCGCCTGGCCGGCGTACTGCCGCATCATGAACACCCCGAACCCGGTGACCAGCACCGGGACGATGACCGCGGGCAGCCGGTCGTTCCACTGCAGCTTGGTCATGAGCAGATAGAGCGGGATCACGCCGAGCTGGGTCGGCACCATCATGGTCGCGATGATCACCAGCAGCATCGCGTTGCGGCCACGGAACCTGAGCTTGGCGAAGGCGAACCCGGCCAGGCTGGAGAAGAACACCACGGACACGGTGACCGTGGTGGCCACGATCGCCGAGTTGATCAGACCGGTCAGGAAGTACGCGTCGGGGTTGTCGAACAGCCGGGCGATGTTGGCGCCCAGGTTGCCGCCGGGCGTGACCGGGGGTGGCAGCTGGCCCATCGCGTCGTTGCTGCGGCTGGCGACGACGAACATCCACCAGATCGGAAAGACCGACAGGCCGGCGGCGACGACCAGGGCCAGGTAGGTGAGCGGGCTGGCCCGCCAGAGTCGGCTCAACGTGCCGCTCCCTTCTGCGGTCGGTCCCCGCCGATGCGGCGCAGGAGCAGCACGTTGACGGCCGCGACGATCGCGATGAGCGCGAAGAGCAGCCAGGCCACCGCCGAGCCGTATCCGAAGTTGTAGTGCGGGGCGAAGGCGTTCTCGAACATGTACATGGTCAGCGTCTGCGACTCGCGCAGCGGTCCGCCGCGGATCGGGTTGGTGCCGGAGTTGAACATCCGGGGCTCGGTGAAGAGTTGCAGGCCGCCGATGGTGGCGATGATGGTGCAGAAGATGATCGTCGGCTTGAGCAGCGGCACGGTGACCGACCAGAACTGCCGGGCCCGACCGGCGCCGTCGATCGCCGCGGCCTCGTACAGGTCGCGGGGGATGGCCTGCATCGCGGCCAGCAGGATCAGCGCGTTGTAGCCGGTCCACCGCCAGTCGACCATCGCGGAGATGGCCACCCAGGAGGCGAACCGGTTGGACTTCCAGCCGATGGCGTCCACCCCGACCAGGTCGAGCAGCCAGTTGATCATCCCGAACTCGCGGCCGAAGAGCACCCCAAAGACGATCGCCACCGCGGCCGTGGAGGTCACGTTGGGGACGAGCACCGCCATCCGCCAGCCGGTGCGGGCGCGCAGGCCCCGGTTGAGAAGGTTGGCCAGCCAGAGCGCGGCGAGCAGTTGCGGCACCGTGGAGATCACGAAGATGCCCAGCGTGTTCACCAGCGCGTGCCAGAAGTCCGCGTCGGCCAGCAGCCGGGTGTAGTTCTCCGCCCCGACGAACGGGTGGTCGGCTCCGAGCAGGTCCCAGTCGTGCAGCGAGACCCAGAAGGTGTACGCCAGCGGGTACGCCCCGAAGATGCCGAAGATCAGGAAGAACGGGGCGACGTAGAGGTACGGCGAGTACCGGGTGTCGAGCCGGCTGAGCCGGCCTGGCGAACGCTGGGGCGGCGGTACCACCGGCGGGCGGGCGTCGAGCTGGACGGTCATGCCCGGGAACTCCTTTCCGCACTGCGGGCGGAACTCCGGTCGTCGGAGCCCGCCCGCACGCACGCTGGTTGGGCTACTTGGCGGCGGCCTTCTTCGCGTTGGTCACCGCGTCGGTCCAGCCCTGCGCGGGGCTGCGCTGACCCAGTTCCACGGTCCGTACGGCGTTCTCCACCTCGGTCCGTACGGCCTGGTTCTTCGGGCCCATGTAGACCGGCTTCAGGCTCTTCGCGCCGGTGCCGAAGATGGCGCCGACCGGTGCTCCCGAGAAGTACGCGTTGGTCGCGCCGGTGATCGCCGGGTCGTCGAGCGCCTGCGGCGAGGAGGGCAGCGGGCCCTTGGCCTTGAACGCCCCGATCTGCCCCTTGGCGCTGGTCAGGAACTTGGCCAGCTTGATCGCCTCGGCCTGGTGCTTGCTCTGCTTGGGCACGGCGAGGTGCGACCCACCCCAGTTGCCGCCGTTGCCGGGCACCCGGGCGATGTCCCACTTGCCCTGGGCGTCAGTGCCGGCGTTGGCCTCGATGACGCCGGTCATCCAGGCGGGGCAGGCGATGGTGGCGAACTTCGACTGCTTGAAGGCGGAGACCCACTCCTCCGACCAGGAGCCGTACTTGCCGGAGAGGCCCGAGTCGATGATGTCCATTGTGGTGTCCCACGCCTGCCGCACCGACGGGTTGCTGTCCACCACCAGGTTGCCGCTGGTGTCGTAGTAGCTGTAGCCGGTGGTGTTGCCGGCGGTCTGCAACAGGATGGTGTTGAAGGTGTTCGTCGCCCCGTCGAGGAAGGACGCGCCGGTCTTCGCCGCGGTGAACCGCTCGCCGGTGGCGATGTAGTCCGGCCAGGTGGGCCAGAGCTTGGAGACCGCCTCCCGCTCGGTGGGCAGGCCGGCCTTCTGGAAGAGGTCCTTGCGGTAGCAGATGGCGATCCCGCCGACGTCGGTGCCGAGGCCGATGAGCTGCTTGCCGTCGGCGGTCAGACCGGCGTTCCACTTCCACTCCAGGAAGTTGCCCTTGAGGTCGGCGGCGCCGTGGTCCAGCAGGTTGACGAAGTTGGCCGGATTGGCCTTGTACTCGACGAGCAGGCCCTCCTCGATGGCCACCACGTCACCGGCGCCCCGGCCGGCGGCGAGCCACTGGGTGAGCTTCGGCGAGTACTCGTCGAGGTTGGTGCCGGTGCCGCGCTCGACGACCTTCACGCCGGGGTTCGCGGTCATGTACTCCTGGTAGAGCTGCTCGTAGCCGAACTGGCCGAAGACGTCGACGGTCAGGGTGACCGGTCCGTCGCCCGGCTCGTCACCGCCGCCGCAGCCAGCGGTGACGAGCAGGGCGGTGGCGGCGACGAGGGCCACTGCGGCGAGGCGGCGGCGCGGGAAGACAGCCATTGGTTATCGACCTCTCTCAAGGCGGGCGGGTGATGGCAGATGGCTAAGAGAGCGCTCTCACGACACTGTGGTGGGTCGCCAACGCACTGTCAAGAGAGCGCTCTCTCGACGTTGCGTTCCCGTGATGAACGCTCGTCGGGACGACGTCGCCCGGTAGGCGGGGTGCCCCGACATCGACGAGGGCGCCACCCCCGCCGGGGTGACGCCCTCGTTGGTTGTCGGTCGGTCAGCCGGTGCGCAGACCCTCCAACAGGGTGCGGTCACCGACGACGTCGAGCGTCTCGAAGCTCACCCGCCCCCAGAGCGCCAGCAGCAGGTCGCTAGCGGTGCCGCTGACCTGGGCGCGGGCGTGGTGATCGTCGTGGTCGAAGATGGTCGCGGTGTCGAGCAGCGCCACCCCCTCGCCGCGCAACCGCAGATACCACTCCTGGGCCGCGTCGGTCGCGCCGAGCTGCACGACCCCGTGCCAGGTACCCGGAACCTGCCGCCGGCCCGCCGGCAGCCAGGTGTCCAGCACCTCACTCACCCCGTCGGCCGCGAGCTTCGCCTCCACCGGGTCGCCAGCCGCGATGGCGAGCTGGGCGTCCCAGCGGTGCACAGCCGTCTCGTGCGCCATCCGACGCGGCCAGAAGCCGGCCTTCTTCGGCTGCGGAGCCCAGTTCCAGGCCGGTGCCTCGGGGTCGAGCCCATCGAAGACGGCCATCACCCGTTCGTAACCCTGCTGCCACAACTGGAGCGCGTTCACGCCCGGGTCAGCCTCGATCTTCTCCCGCCGAGGCGGCTGGCCGGTCTGGCCGGAACCGGCGAACGACGAAACCCAGTGGTAGAGGCCGGCCATGTGCAGTGTGAGGTCGTTGACCGTCCAGCCCGGACAGGACAGCACCGGTGTCTCCGGCGGCGCCTCGGCCACCGCTGCCGCGAAAGCCGGACCCTCCGTCCGGAGCGCCCCGATCCAGAAATCCTTGCTGCCCTGCAGTCTGCTCATCGCCATCCTCCCGGGGGTGCCGGGCGACCAGTGGGTGCCACGGCTACTTGTCAGCCTAAGGTGAAGGGCGTGCCAGACGCCTCCGCCCAGCCGACAACCGACGCCGATCGTGCCATCCCCGGTCCACTCGCCGGCTACACCACCCTCCGAACGGGTGGGCCGGCTGAGCGGATCGTGGCCGCCGGCAGTGCCGACGAGCTCGTCCACGCGGTACGCGCCGCGGCGCAGCCGGTCCTGATCCTGGCCGGGGGCAGCAACGTGGTGATCGGCGACGCCGGCTTCCCCGGCACCGTCGTGCTGGTGCGCTCCCGTGGCATGCGGGTCATCGCCGAGGACGCCACCTCGGTCACCGTACGGGTCGACGCCGGCGAGCCCTGGGACGACCTGGTCGCCGCCACTGTCGCCAACGGCTGGGCCGGGCTCGAATGCCTGTCCGGCATCCCCGGCTCGACCGGTGCCACCCCGATCCAGAACGTCGGCGCGTACGGCCAGGAGGTCGCCGAGACGATCACCGGCGTCGAGGTGTACGACCGGGTCGAGGGCACCCGTCAGGTCATCCCCGCAGCCGAGTGCGGCTTCGCCTACCGGGGCAGCATCTTCAAGTACATGGACCGCTGGGTGGTGCTCTCGGTCGACTTCCGACTCGCCAGGTCCCCGCTCTCCGGGCCGGTGCGCTACGCGGAGCTGGCCCGAGCCCTCGATGTCGAGGTGGGCGAGCAGGTGCCGCTGGCCGACGCCCGAGCGGTGGTGCTGCGGCTGCGGGCGGGCAAGGGGATGGTGCTCGACGCCAACGACCCGGACACTCGCTCGGTCGGCTCCTTCTTCACCAACCCGGTGCTCGACCGCGCGACGTACGAACAGCTCCTGGAACGCTCCGCCGAGCTGGGCGACCCGCCCGCCTGGCCCGGGGCGGACGGCCTGGTCAAGGTGAGCGCCGCCTGGCTGATCGACAAGGCCGGCTTCGCCAAGGGCCACCCCGGCGAGGGCGGAGTGGCCATCTCCAGCAAGCACACACTGGCCCTGACCAACCGCAGCGGCACCGCCCACACCGCTGATCTGCTCGCGTTGGCCGCCACCATCCGCGACCAGGTCCACGCCCGCTTCGGCGTAACCCTGCACCCCGAACCAGTCCTCATCAACTGCACCCTCTAACCCCCACCCCACCCCACCCCTGCCCCCACCCCTGCCCCCGCGATCTTGCAGTTTCTGCGGGGACATAACGGCCACAACAGGGGCGAATCAACGACCGAAAGTGCAAGATCGGCGTGGGGGGTGTGGTGGGCGTGGGGGTGGGGTGGGTTAGGGGAGGGGCCAGGGGAGGGTTAGTTCGCCCTGGCGCCAGCGGGTGGGGTTGCCGAGGATGGGCCAGCCCGTTTCGCGGAGGCGGGTCACCGCGTGCAGCCAGCGTTGACGGGGGCCGAAGGTGGCGTACGGGGCGGCGGCCTGCCAGGCGTCGTCCAGGGCGCGGATCAGCCCGTGCACCGGCTCACCGGGAACGTTGCGGTGGATCAGCGCCTTGGGCAGTCGCTCGGCCAGTTCGGCGGGGCTGCCCAGCGTGGTGAGTTTCGCGGCCAGGGTCAGCGTCTGCGGGCCGTCGGCGTCGATCAGCAGCCAACTGGCGAGTCGCCCCAACTCGTCACACGTGCCCTCGACGAGCACTCCGCCGGGGGCGAGCGCGGCGGTCATCGTCTGCCAGGCCTCGGCCACCTCGCTCTCGTCGTACTGTCGCAGCACGTTGAACGCGCGGACCAGCACCGGCCGGAGCCCGGCCAACTCGAACCCACCCCTGGCGAACGTCAGCCCGGGTGGGTCGGCGGCCGGCGCCGCGGCGGCCACCCGGGCGGCGTCGATCTCCAACCCGACCAGCCGTACGTCCGGACGGACCCCGGCGGCCAGTCGAGCGCGCAACTCCACAGCGGTCACCGGGGTGGCGCCGTAGCCGAGGTCGACCACCAGCGGGTCGTCCGCCGCCAACAGCCGCTCGGCGCAGGTGGCGACGATCCAGTTGTCCACCCGACGGAGCCGGTTCGGGTTCGTCGTGCCGCGCGTGACCACGCCGAACGGCCGCCGCCGCGCCGCAGGGCTCATGTCGACCTCCGGGCCAATCTCCGTTCGTGACTGCGCGGTTCGGAAACCCGGCTCACCCCTCGCTAGACCCGGTGCACCTTGTGCTGGGCGGCCTGGGCCCGGGGCCGGACCACCAGCCTGTCGATGTTGACGTGCTCGGGACGGGTGGCGCACCAGGCGATGCAGTCGGCGACGTCCTCGGCGACCAGTGGCCCCGGCACTCCGGCGTAGACGGCGGCTGCCCGTTCCGCGTCGCCCTCGAAGCGGACCAGCCCGAACTCGTCGGTCTTCACCATGCCCGGGTCGATCTCGATGACTCGCAGCGGCCGGCCACACAGCTCCAGGCGGAGCGTGCCGGCGATGGCGGTCTGCGCGTGCTTCGCGGCGGTGTAGCCGCCCCCGCCCTCGTACACCGTCAGGCCGGCAGTGGAGGAGACCACCACGATGGTGCCGGAGCCGGAGGCTTCCAGCGCCGGCAGCAGCGCCTGGGTGACCCGCAGGGTGCCGAGCACGTTCACGTCGTACATCCACTGCCAGTCGGCGACCGAGCCGGACTCCACCGGGTCCAGCCCGCGCGCTCCGCCGGCATTGTTGACCAGGAGCGTGACCGGCCCGGGTGCCTGGGCGGCGGCTTCGGCGAGCCGGGCCACCGAGTCGTCCGAGGTGATGTCGCAGGTCACGGCGGTGGCCTGCCCGCCGGCGGCGGTGATCTCGGCGACCAGGTCGGTGAGCCGTTCGGCGCGGCGGGCGGCGGCGAGCACGTGGAAACCCTCGGCGGCGAGCCGGCGGGCGGTGGCCGCGCCGATCCCGCTGGACGCTCCGGTGACGATGGCGACTGAGGTCATCAGGCCATTCTCACAGCGGGCGTCCGACCCGCCCCGACCGGGCGTACGGCGGCCATCGGCGGGCGTTCGGTGATGAGGTCCGTCACGCCGGGGGGCCGCGCCGGGGAATTTCCGACGCCCGATGGGGAAGATGACATCCGGCGTACAGGTTGACCGAGAAGCGCCGGTCGTGCGAGACGGCATCAACCGTGAAGAAGGAGCGGATGTGGCGGATATGCACACCGGTGTCGGGCGTCAGCGAGGTGCCCAGCCGTGGCCCCGGCCTCGCCGCATCGCCACCCTGTCGGTACACACCAGCCCCCTGCACCAGCCCGGCACCGGTGATGCCGGCGGAATGAACGTCTACATCCTCGAAGTGGCTCGGCGTCTCGCCGAGGCCAACGTGGAGGTGGAGATCTTCACCCGGGCCACCTCCGGTGACCTTCCCCCGGTGGTCGAGATGGCGCCCGGGGTGCAGGTTCGACACATCACCTCCGGCCCCCTCGAGGGCCTCACCAAGGAGGAGCTGCCCGGTCAGCTCTGCGCCTTCACAGCGGGGGTGCTGCGCGCGGAGGCGTCCCGTCCGCCCGGCCACTACGACCTGATCCACTCCCACTACTGGCTCTCCGGCCAGGTCGGCTGGCTGGCCAAGGAGCGCTGGGGGGTGCCGCTGGTGCACACCGCGCACACCCTGGCGAAGGTCAAGAACGCCCAGCTCGCGGCCGGGGACCGGCCGGAGCCCAAGGCCCGGGTCATCGGCGAGGAACAGGTGGTCGCCGAGGCGGACCGGTTGGTCGCCAACACCCGGTTCGAGGCCAGCGACCTGCTCGACCGGTACGACGCCGATCCGACCCGGGTGTCCGTCGTGCAGCCGGGTGTCGACCTGGTCCGGTTCCGGCCCGCGCCGGGCGACAGGTCCGCGGCGGCCCGCCAGACCCGTCGCCGGCTGGGGCTTCCAGTCGACGGGTACGTGGTTGCCTTCGTCGGTCGGATCCAGCCGCTCAAGGCCCCCGACGTGCTGATCCGCGCGATCGCCGCGCTGCGTGAGCGCGATCCGGCGCTGGCCGATCAGGTGACGGTGGTGATCTGCGGCGGGCCCAGCGGCAGTGGGCTGGATCGGCCGACCGCCCTGATCGAGTTGGCCGCCAAGCTCGGGGTCAGCGACGGGGTGCGGTTCCTGCCGCCGCTCACCGGGGACGACCTTCCGGCCCTGTTCCGGGCGGCGGACCTGGTCGCGGTGCCGTCGCACAACGAATCGTTCGGGCTGGTCGCCCTGGAGGCGCAGGCCTGCGGTACGCCGGTGCTGGCCGCTGCCGTCGGAGGGCTGGTCACCGCCGTCCGGGACCAGGTCAGTGGGGTGCTGATCGACGGTCACGACCCGGTCGACTGGGCCCGTGCGATGGCTGACCTGCTGCCGAACCGGGCGCTGCGCTCGGTGCTGGCCCGAGGTGCCGAGCAGCACGCAAGGCACTTCTCCTGGGACCGTACGGTCGCCGGTCTGCTCGGGGTCTACGGCGAGGCGATCGCCGGGCACCGTGCCCGGCTCGCGGCCGACCTGGCGGGTGACCCGGCCCTCTCCTGTTCCTGGTGACCCGGGGCAGCCCGTCGTCACCCGGTGCACGAGCCGGGTCGGTCGTAGAGTGGGTCCGGTGAGCCCGAAGAGCGATCTTGCGACCCTGATCGAGTCGGTCTGTGCCGAGCGGGACCTGGCCTGGGAGTCGACCGGCCCCGGCTCGTACGCGGTGACGCTGCCGGGCACCCACAAGCTCAAGACGATCTGCAACCTGATCGTCGGCGAGCACGCGCTGCGGATCGAAGCGTTCGTGATGCGTCAGCCGGACGAGCGTCGCGAGGAGCTGTGGGCCTGGCTGTTGCAGCGCAACGCCCGGATGTACGGGGTCTCCTTCTCCACCGACGCGGTCGGCGACGTGTACCTGACCGGTCGGGTCAACCCGGCCGGCGTGGACGCCGACGAGTTGGATCGACTGTTCGGCGCGGTGCTCACGTACGCCGACGAGTCGTTCGACACGATGCTGGAGATCGGCTTCGGCAGTTCGATTCGGCGGGAGTACGAGTGGCGGGTGAAGCGGGGCGAGTCGACAGCCAACCTGGCCGCCTTCGCCCACCTCTTCGAGCCGTCCGGCGCCGGCCCCGACCCGACCTGATCCCGGGCCCGCGCGCCGGCACCCGGTGCCCCGCGCCCGCCGGAAGATCGTGCTCGAACCAGGAAGTAGTGGTGTCGCCGACGCGGCGATGCCACTCGATCCTGGATCCAGCACGACCATGGCGAGTTGACTGTGGTTCGGAGTGCTCCTGACGGGTATGCCGCACCGCGCGGTGCGGCAAGGGACCCCCGCGCGCCGATGACGGAGTGCCAAGGAGCGGAGCGTCCCATGGCTCAGCGGAACAGCTCAGGTCGCGGCGCGACTGCGACCACTACCAAGCGACAGGCCGGTAACCAGACGCCGGGAACGCCCGGAGTCTCCGAGTCGGAGATTTCCCGGATGCGGGTGGACGACATCCGCGGGCAGTTGCGCAAACGCGGGGTCTCCGGGATCTCCGCGCTGCGCAAGCCGGAGCTGGTGAAACAGTTGGTGCGCTCGATGCGGGCCGGCGCGGGTCGGAGCAGCAGCGGCCCGTCGGGCCGGGCCGCCGGCACCAGGGCGTCGGCGGGTCGTGCCGCCGCCACCAAGAAGTCGGCGGCCAGGCCGGCGTCGAGCCGCGCGAAGGCCGCGCCGGCGAACAAGAGCGCGCCCGCGAAGCGGGCCGCCGCGACGAAGGCGACAGCCGGGCGGAAGTCGACGGCGGCGGCGAAGAGGGCACCGGCGAAGAAGGCGACCGCCGCGAAGAGGACCACAGCGGCGACGTCGACGGCAGCCCGCAAGACGACGGCAGCCCGCAAGACGACGGCCGCCCGCAAGACGACGGCCGCGAGCAGGACCACCGCCGCCCGCAAGACCGCGGCGGCGCGGAAGACCACGGCGGCCCGTAAGACGGCGACGGCGCGTACGGCGCCAGCGCGGAAGGCGCCGGCGAAGAAGGCACCGGCGCGGCCGGCGGCGAAGCGCGCGACACCGGCCAGGAGCGCGGCGGCGAAGCGCACGGCACCGGCGAAGAGCGCGGCGGCGAAGCGTACGACGGCGAAGCGCACCGCACCGGCGAAGAGCGCGGCGGCGAAGCGCACGTTGACGCCGTCGACCGGTGGCGGGACGGCGGCCGGCGGGATCCGGACCGGACGGGGTACGGGGCGGTCGGTCCGCAGTTCCCAGGTGATCTCGTCGATCACTGACCGACCGGAGCGGCCGGGACGGAGTTTGATCACGGCGAACCACGAGGTGATCCAGCGGTGGGCCCGGGAACGTGGGGCCAGACCGGCGACCATCGCCGGCACCGAGCGGGATGGCCGGGCGGGTGTGTTGACCTTCAACATTCCCGGATACCGGGAAAGCAGCCGGATTCGCGAGATCACCTGGGATGAGTGGTTCTACACGTTTGACCTGCGGCGGCTGAACCTGATTTATCAGGAGCAGTTGCGGAACGGCCGCCAGAGCAGCTTCTTCCGGACCGAGTCACCCGATCGGGAAGACGGTTGAGGTGTTTGCGGGAATGGCCGACGGGTACCCGGCTGTTGCCAACGGACGAGGCCGGAGCAGCGGATACTCGCCAGTTGTGACCGGCGAGACAGCCGTTCTGGGTTGAATCCAGAATCCGGGCGAACTAGCTTTATTGCACCGCGCCACGTTTGGAAACGTTCGGGGGAGCGGCGGATCGATCAGATCCGCGCACCAGACGAGGCGCGAGGGGACGGGTGGAATAACCGTTGGGGGACGGTTCCCACCTGTTTGGACCGGCGGCGTGAGCGGGCGATGCTTACGGGGGTGAGTGTTGCCCGCCGCCGCCGGCCCCGCCGGCGAGTGCCCACCACGACCTCAGGGGCGTGGTGGGCACTTTGCGTCGGTTAACCGATCGGTACGCGGTCTGCGGGGGTCGTCGGCTCCGGGTCGACGACCCGGCGCATGGCGGCGACGTGCCGCTCCCGGGGTGGCCCGGCGAGCAGGTGTCCGAGCGCGGCCAGCAGACCCAGCCCGCCCACGATCAACCAGTGCCGGTCGCCGAGGTGCTGGAGGCTCACCCCACCGAGGGTGGGCGCGACGAACGCCGCGGCTGGGAACGTCAGGTAGAAGACCGACTGGTAGCGCGCTCGTAGCTGCGGTGGCGCCAGGTCCGCGTTGATCTGCGCGTTGGGTGGGGCGGCGAGCATGGAGCCGACCGTCCAGATCACAGCGGCACCCAGGTAGATGGCCAGTTCGTCGGCGATGACGAGCGCGCCGAAACCGAGCGCGAGCAGCGCCGTGGAGGCGGACAGCACCACGTGCTTGCGGTGCCTGTCGATCAGCCGGGGCACGAACAACTGCCCGACCACGATCAGCGCGCCGCCGAGCGCCACCACCAGCCCGTACGCCGATGGTCCGAGGCCGTCCGCGCGCATTGCCAGCGGCATGATGGTCGACGTCTGCATGGTGAGTACGGCCAGCACGAAGGTGAGCCCGACGAAGACCAGGAAGGTGCGGTCGGTGAGCGCGGTGTGCAGTCCGGGCCGACGGGCCCGGATGGCTTTCGGCGCCGCGACTGCTACGGGCGGTGGGCCGGCCGCTGGCCGGGCCAGCCGCAGGGTTTCGGGCACCTTCCAGGCGATCACCACGGCGGCGGTCAGTGTGGCGCCCGCGTCGACCAGGAACAGCGCGGTGAAGCTCGCCTCGGCCAGGACCCCGGCGAGCAGCGAGGCGACAGCCATGCCGAGGTTGAACGCCCAGAACTGGAGGTTGAACGCCCGCGAGCGGCGTTCGGCGGGCACCACGTCGACGATCGCCGCCACGAACGCCGGGCTGGGCATCGAGTGGACCACGCCGATCAGCGCGGAGAGCATCGCGATCAGCAGCAGGGGGCGGGTGAAGGCGAGCGCCACCATCAGACCGACAGTGGCCAGGTGCGCGGCGAGCAGGGTCGCCCGACGTCCCCACCGGTCGGCGAGCACCCCGCCGAGGAGCACTCCGGCCGCTCCGCCGGCCCCGTACGCGCCGACCACGGTGCCGGCCAGCCCTTCGCTCGCGCCGCGTACGTCGGTGAGGTAGAGCGAGAGGAACAGCATGGCGAACGCGCCGGCCCGGTTGATCAGCAGGCCGGCCCAGAGGTACCAGAAGGTGGCGGGTAGTCCGCCTGCGGTGTCGTGCCACCAGCGCCGCAGGGCGTGCACCCGACCTCCCGACAGTTCAGGTTGTTAACTGTTTCCAGTGCACAGTAGGAACTCCGGCACCGCCGCGCCACCCATTACGCCTCGGCGGGCTGCGGCGCACGGGAAGCGGTGGCCGGTGCCAGTGCCTCACCGGAGCGGCGCAGCGCGGTCGCGCGCCGTTCCCGGGCCGGCCCCGACACCAGGTGGGCCACGGCGGTCAGGAGACCGAGCGCGGCGCAGCCGTACCAGAGGGTGTCGTTGCCGGCGTGCTCACGCACCAGGCCACCGAGGATCGGCGCGATGGCCCCGGCGATCTGCCAGGAGAGGGAGAACACGCCCTGGTATCGACCGCGCAGTTCGGCCGGGGACAGCTCGGCGATCAGGGTGGAGTTGGAGGGCGAGTTGAGCATCTCGCCGACCGTCCAGATCAGCACTGTCAGCCCGTAGAACCACGGGGTGCCGGCGAACGCGGTCAGCCCGAATCCCACGCCCATCACCACGGACGCCAGCGCGAGCACGTGTGAGCGGCTCCGGCCCCGGATCAGCCGGGGCACGAAGAGCTGTCCGACCACGATGAGGATGCCGTTGAGCGCGATCACCGAGCCGTAGGTGGCGGGGCTCAGGCCGTCGTCGCCCATCGCGATCGGCAGCATCGAGATGTGCTGGAGGAACACCAGCGCGGCGAACAGGTTGAGAGCCACGAAGCCGAGGTAGACCCGGTCGGTGAGGATCGTGCGCAGCGCGCCCCGTGGAGTCGCCGCTGCCGTGACGGCGGCGGCCGGGCCGGCCTGTCGGGTCTCCGGCACCTTGCTGAAGATGATCAGCGCGGTGATGAGCATGGTGGCCGCGTCGACCACGAACAGCAGCAGGTAGTCGGCCTGGGCGGCGAGGCCGGCGAGGACTGCCGCGCAGGCGAAGCCGAGGTTGATCGCCCAGTAGTTGAGCGAGAAGGCGCGCAGCCGGTCCTTCGCCGGCACCACGTCGATCATCATCGCCCCGAACGCGGGCCGGGCCGCCTCGGCGAACATGCCGAGCAGCAGCGCGCCCAGCGCCACCGCCCAGAGATCCCGGGCCAGCCCGAGCCCGAGCATCATGACCGCCGCGCCCACGTGGGCGGTGAGCAGTGTCGGCCGGCGGCCCCACCGGTCCGCGAGGGTGCCGCCGGCGGTCGTGCCGAACGCCCCGCCGACGCCCCAGAGGCCGATTACCAGGCCGGCCTGCGAGGCCGAGAAGCCACGTTCCTGGGTCAGGTAGATGGCGAGGAAGACGAGAACGAACGAGCCGAGTCGGTTGATCAGAGTGCCGGACCACAGGTACCAGAAGGTGGTCGGTAGGCCCCCGGTGGTGTCCCGGAACCAACTCCGCATCGTCCGCATATGGCGCCCCGCTTGCAAGTAATGACCGATGTGACTGGCGTGCCTTACAACCCTAGTGGCGGCCGGATCCGCTGGTCATCAGCTTTTTCACGTGGTGGTCGTCACGACGGCTGCCCGCGTGTCCGCCGGGCGGTTGAGGCAGGATGAGCCGCATGACTGCGAGCGAAGGGCCCACCGTCGGGACGCTGGTCCTGCTGCGACACGGTGAGAGCGACTGGAATGCCAAGAACCTCTTCACCGGCTGGGTGGACGTCGACCTGACCGAGAAGGGCGAGGGCGAGGCGCGGCGCGGCGGCGAGTTGATGCGTGAGCACAGCCTGCTGCCGGACGTCGTGCACACCAGCGTGATGCGCCGTGCGATCCGCACCGCCGAGCTGGCGCTCAACGCCGCCGACCGGCACTGGATCGCCGTGCGCCGGTCGTGGCGGCTCAACGAGCGCCACTACGGCGCCCTGCAGGGCAAGAACAAGAAGCAGACCCTCGACGAGTACGGCGAGGAGCAGTTCATGCTCTGGCGCCGGTCGTACGACACGCCACCGCCGCCCATCGACGACAACGACGAGTGGTCGCAGGTGGGTGACCCGCGCTACGCGCTGCTGCCGACCGAGCTGATGCCGCGCACCGAGTGCCTCAAGGACGTCGTCGACCGGATGCTGCCCTACTGGTACGACTCGATCGTGCCGGACATCCTGGCCGGCCGGACGGTGCTGGTGGCCGCGCACGGCAACTCGCTGCGGGCCCTCGTCAAGCACCTCGACCAGATCTCCGACGAGGCGATCGCCAAGCTGAACATCCCGACGGGCATCCCGCTGCGCTACGACCTCGACCCGCAGCTGCGCCCGCTCACTCTGGGCGGCACCTACCTCGACCCGACCGCTGCGAAGGCAGCCGCCGCGGCGGTGGCCAACCAGGGGCGCTGAGCCACCAGAAAAGGGGGCCCCTCGTCATCGCGGGAAGCGATGACGAGGGGCCCCTTCCCTGCCAGTCAGTTGCCGCTCGGCGCGCTCTCCCCGGTGATCAGGTAGATCACGTGCTCGCCGGCGTTCACCGCGTGGTCGGCGAAGCGCTCGTAGAAGCGGCCCAGCAGGGTGGCGTCGATGGCCGTCTCCACCCCGTACGGCCAGTCGTCACCGAGCAGCACGGCGAACAGGTTCTTGTGCAGCTCGTCCATGGCGTCGTCGTCGCGGTCCAGCTCGCCGGCGAGGTCGGCGTCGGGCTTCGCCAGCACCGAACCGATCTTCACGGCCATCCGGTCGGCGATCTCGGACATCTCGGTGAAGACCGTCCGCAGCTCGGCCGGGACGGCGGGGGAGGGGTGCCGGCGCAGCGCTGTCTTCGCCACGTGCTCGGCGAGGTCGCCCATCCGCTCCAGATCGGCTGCCACGTGCAGCGCGGTGATCATCGCCCGGAGGTCGGAGGCGACCGGCGCCTGTCGGGCGAGCAGGTCACAGACCCGCTCCTCGACGTGCCGGTAGAGGTCGTCGATCTCGGCGTCCCGCTCGATGACCGTCTCGGCGGCCTGCCGGTCGGCGGTGAGCAGGGCCCGGGTGGCCTGGCGCATGGCGGCGCGGACGCCCTCCGCCATGTCCACCAGCAGTTGGCTGACGATCTGGAGGTCGGCCCGGAACTCGTCGCGCATCATCACGTCCTGTGGTCGGTCGCCGCCGACGGGTGCCGGCGCAGGGGGTTGAGCAGGTGCGACGCCAACGGTAGGGCGCGTGGACGGATCCCGGATGAACCACGGTGAACGACGCCAGACGTGGGGGTGAACACTTCCGTAAGTGAGGGTAGTTCGTCCCGTTCTGTGTGGTAGCCAGGTTAACAATGACCCTACGATCGCCGGGTGGAGTGGGCGGTGGCGGTCGTGGTGGCCCTGGCGTTGGTGGCCGGGATGGCCGCCGGTCTGCTGCTGCCCCGGTTCCTGCCGAGGCGGAACGGTCACTCCACGTCGACGGGGAGCGTCAGCTTCCGCTGGAGCAGGGGGAGGCCCGCGATAGCCGACGAGCAGCAGGCCGGGCTCGGCCGCCGGACGATCGACTCACTCCGGGCCGGTGTCGTGGTTCTGGACAACGACGACGTCCCCGTGCTGATCAACCCGGCCGCCCGCGCGATGGGGCTGCTGCGCACCGGCAGCACCCCCGGCTCAATCGCCGCGCACCCGCTGATCCGTACCCTTGCCGGCCAGGTGCGACGCACCGGCGTGCGACGCGAGATCGAGCTGGACCTGCCCCGAGGTCGCGACAGCGCGGGGGAGAACCCGCTCGGCGTGCACCTGCGGGCGATGGGTCTCGGCAACGGCTTCATCGCGGTCGAGGCGGTGGACGTGACCGAGTCGCACCGGCTGACCCGGGTACGACGCGACTTCGTGGCCAACGTGAGTCACGAGCTGAAGACCCCGATCGGGGCCCTGCAACTGCTCGCCGAGGCGTTGCTGGACGCCACCGAGCCGGCCGACGCCGCTGCGCCCGACCTCTCCGAGGACCTGGTGGCCGCCCGCCGGTTCGCGGAACGGATCCAGCACGAATCGACCCGGCTGGGTCGGCTGGTGCAGGAGTTGCTGGAGCTGACCCGGTTGCAGGGGGCTGAGCCACAGCCGCCACCGGAGCCGGTCGCCCTGGACTGGGTGATCGCCGAGGTGGTCGACCGGACCCGCACCACTGCCACCGCCCGCGGTGTCACAGTGACAGTGGAAGGGGCGCGTGGGCTCACCGCGTACGGCAGCGACTCCCAACTCGCCACTGCGGTGGCGAACCTGGTGGAGAACGCGATCAACTATTCGGGCGAGGACACCACGGTGCGGGTGACCCTCAGCGGCGGCGACGAGCACGTCGAGGTCGCCGTCGCCGACCAGGGCATCGGTATCGCCCCCACCGACGTGGACCGGATCTTCGAGCGGTTCTACCGGGCCGACCAGGCCCGCTCGCGTGCCACCGGCGGCACCGGGCTCGGCCTGGCGATCGTGAAACACATTGCGAGCAACCATGGCGGACGGGTCGAGGTGTCGAGCACTCTTGGTGGTGGATCGACGTTCACCCTCCGGCTGCCCGCCAGTCCACCGGACGACCTCCTGGCGACACTGCCGCCGGTTGGGATCGAGTCCGGTCCGACTGGGCTACGGCAGGTCTGACAGCAGATGGAAAGGAAATCCCCGTTGAGCCGCGTTCTGGTGGTCGAGGACGAGGAGTCGTTCTCCGACGCCTTGTCGTACATGCTCCGTAAGGAGGGCTTTGAGGTTTCGGTCGCCGCGACCGGCACCGACGCCCTCACCGAGTTCGACCGGACCGGCGCCGACATCGTGCTGCTCGACCTGATGTTGCCCGAGATGTCAGGGACCGAGGTCTGCCGGCAGTTGCGGCAGCGCTCCGCCGTTCCGATCATCATGGTCACCGCCCGGGACAGCGAGATCGACAAGGTGGTCGGGCTGGAGATCGGCGCCGACGACTACGTCACGAAGCCGTACTCGCCGCGGGAACTGGTCGCCCGGATCCGGGCGGTGCTGCGCCGGCAGAGCCCGGAGGTGGCCGAGGCGGGTGCGCCGACGCTGGCCGCCGGGCCGGTGCGGATGGACATCGAGCGGCACGTGGTGACAGTCGACGGCGGGGCCGTGCAGCTGCCGCTGAAGGAATTCGAACTGCTGGAGCTGCTGCTGCGCAACGCGGGCCGGGTGCTGACCCGTGGCCAGCTCATCGACCGGGTCTGGGGCGCCGACTACGTCGGTGACACCAAGACGCTGGACGTGCACGTCAAGCGGCTGCGCTCCAAGATCGAGCCGGAGCCTTCCGCGCCGCGCTTCATCGTCACAGTGCGGGGTCTGGGCTACAAGTTCGAGCCGTGACCGGCGTACCCGAAGGGGGTCTGCGCTTCGACGCAGGCCCCCTTCGGGCTGTCCGCCCTTGCTCGGGCGAGCACGTTCAGCAAGTTGAACCACCTGCCCGCCGGGGGAAGCAGTTCGTTGGTGCGGTCCTTTGGAGCTGATGCCGTAAGCGAGTCATCCGGCGACGTCGTAGCGCCGATGCCATGAACGAGTCAGCTCCAAAGGAGTTCCACCCGAGGCCCCCGGGTCCTTGTCCGCGGCCGTTGAAGCGCTGCCTTCTCGCCGCCGATCGCTAGACCTCGTCTGCGGGGTGCGGGGCGATCATGCCCTGCTTCGTTCTGGTCGCGCACAGCTCGGCCAGCCGCTCGTACGCGGCAGCGCCGATCAGGGCGGTCAGCTCCGGGGAGTACGACAGGTACATCGGCTCGGTGCCGACGTGCGCGTCCGTCGACGAGGTGCACCACCAGTCCAGGTCGTGCCCGCCGGCTCCCCAGCCCCGCCTGTCGAACTCGGACAGGGTGGAGACCAGCACCTTGCTGTTGTCCGGTCGCTTCACCCAGTCCTGATCGCGGCGGATCGGCAACTGCCAACAGACGTCCGGCTTGTATTCCAACGGGTGCACCCCGTCGCGCAGTGCCTGGGCGTGCAGGGCGCAACCGCCACCGCCGGCGAAGTCGGCGTCGTTGAGGAACACGCACGGACCGTCGGGGCCCTGGGTGGCGGTGCGGCGGGCCGGGTTCTTGCCGTCGATGGTGTCCTCGTCGGTCCAGTTCTTGAACCCGCGCCGGAAATGCTGCCAGGTCGACGGGGCGAGTCGCCGGACGGCGTTGCGAACCCGCTTCTCGTCGTCCGAGTCGGTGAAGAACGCCCCGTGCGAGCAGCAACCGTCGGCGGCCCGGCCGGCGATGATGCCGTGGCAGCCCTTGCCGAAGATGCAGGTCCAGCGGGAGAGCAACCAGGTCAGGTCGGCCCGGATCAGGTGCGTCTCGTCGGCCGGGTCGGTGAACTCGATCCACTCCCGAGGGAAGTCCAGGGGCACCTCGCGACTGCGCGGGTCACCCGGGTCGTCCACCAGCACACGGAGCTCCATCGTCACTCGGCCCAGCGTACGCGCGGTGACGTCCGCAGGCCGGTGAGCCGCGCAAACGTGTTGCGCCTAGGGTCATCACCATGCGACTGGGTGTCCTCGACGTCGGATCCAACACGGTGCATCTCCTCGTGGTGGACGCGCACCACGGCGCGCACCCGTGGCCGGCGCACTCCGAGAAGGTGGTGCTCCGGCTGGCCGAGCAGATCGGCCCCGACGGCGCGCTGACCGAGGCGGGCGCGGACGGCCTGGTCAAGGCGGTGGGCATGGCCAAGGCGGCGGCCACCGGGTTGGCGGCCGACGACCTGATCGCTTTCGCCACGTCCGCGGTGCGCGACGCCACGAACGCGGCCGAGGTGCTGGCCCGGGTCCGGGACGAGACCGGCGTACGCCTGGCGGTGCTCTCCGGGGCGGACGAGGCGCGGATGACGTTCCTGGCGGTACGGCGGTGGTTCGGCTGGTCGGCGGGCCGGCTGCTGGTGCTGGACATCGGTGGCGGCTCGTTGGAGATCGCCGCCGGCATCGACGAGGACCCGGACGTCGCGGTCTCCCTGCCACTCGGGGCCGGTCGGCTGACCCGCGAGCGGCTGCGGGTCGATCCGGCCAGTGCGGCCCCGCCGTCGGCGGAGGCTGTCGACAAGCTCCGGGAGTACGTGGACGGCCGGCTGGACAAGGTCGTCGACCAGATGACCGAGGTGGGCTGGGGTCGGGCGGTGGCCACCTCGAAGACGTTCCGGACCCTGGCCCGACTGGCCGGGGCGGCCCCGTCCGGTTCCGGGCTGTGGGTGCGACGCAGTCTGACCCGGGCCGGCTTGCGGCAGGTCATCGGTTTCATCCGGCACATCCCACCGGCGCAACTGATGGAGCTGGAGGGGGTCAGCGCGGGTCGGGCCCACCAGTTGCTGGCCGGGGCGGTGGTCGCCGAGGCGGTGATGCGCCGCCTGGATCTGGACTCGCTGGACATCTGCCCGTGGGCGCTGCGGGAGGGTGTCATCCTCCGCCGACTCGATCAACTGGAACCGATCTGATCAGGCGGCCGTTTTCGGTCGGTTTGCCGGCGCTCGTCACGATGCCCCCGGCGCTGCCGGGCTACGCTGGCTGATGTGACTTCCCGCGTGCCCGTGCTCTTGTCCAGCTCGTCGGTCTTTCCCGAGCCGACCGCGGCGGCGTTCCAACTGGCCGCGGCGCTCGGCTATGACGGCGTCGAGGTGATGGTCTGGACCGACGTGGTCAGCCAGGACGCTGGCGCGCTGCGCGGCCTCTCCACGCACTACGACGTCCCGGTGCTCTCGGTGCACGCGCCCTGCCTGCTGGTCACCCAGCGGGTGTGGAGCCCGGACCCGTGGGAGCGCCTGCGCAAGGCCGCCGAGCTGGCCGAGACGCTGGGCGCGCCGACGGTCGTGGTGCACCCACCGTTCACCTGGCAGCGCGACTACGCCCGCAACTTCGCCGAGGGTCTGGCCACCGTCGCGGACCGGTTCAGCGGGTTGCGCTTCGCTGTGGAGAACATGTACCCGGTGCGGATGGCGGGCCGGCAGTTCGTCCCGTACGTGCCCGGCTGGGACCCGACCGACGCCGGCTACCCGTCGTACACCCTGGATTTGTCGCACTGCGCGGCCTCGCACAGCGACCCCCTGGAGATGGCCGACCGGATGGGCGCCGGGCTGGCGCACGTGCACCTCGGCGACGGCACCGGCGAGGGCCGCGACGAGCACCTGGTCCCCGGGCGCGGCACCCAGCCCTGCGGGGAGCTGCTCTCCTCGCTGGCCGGCAGGGGTTTCACCGGGGCGGTGGCGGTGGAGGTCGCCACCCGGGGCGCGAAGAGCCGCGCGGTGCGCGAGGCGGACCTGCGCGCCGCGCTGGAGTTCGCCCGCCAGCACCTGCCCACGTCCTCACCTGTCGACGCCTGACCCGTCCGCCCGAGATCGGGCGGTGGCGGTGTCAGCTGACCGGTGAGAGCGAATCGGCGGCGGAGGTCGGCTGCTGGGCGACTGTCACCTGCTCGCCGACCGCCGCCCGCTTACGGGCCCGGTGCGCGGCGACGTGCGAGCGGGTGGCGCAGCGCTCCGAGCAGAACCGCCGGCAGCAGTTGGACGACGTGTCCAGGTAGACGTTGCCGCACCGCTCGTCGGCGCAGACCCCGAACCGGGCGCTGCCGTACTCGCAGAGCCAGACCGACAGCCCCCAGACCGCGCCGGCCAGGTATTCGGCGCTGACCGAGGCACCCCGACTGGTCACGTGCATGTGCCAGTCGCTGGAGTCGTGCCCGGAGATGCGCGGCTGCACCGGGAACGCCTCGAGCAGCGTGTTCAGCTCGGTGACCGCCTGGGCGTCCCGCCCCGAGGTGCCGTACTCGAAGACGTCGCGCAACCGTTTCTGCGCCCGGCGGAAAATCGCCACGTCCCGGTCCGCGACCTCGTCGCGCATCCAGGCGTTCTCGTCGGGGAAGAGGGCCCGCAGGTCGTCGAGGTCGTCCAGGCGGGCGTTGACCAGGTCAACGCCGGTCCGGGCGTACGCGTCGAAGTTCACGCCCCAACGGTAGACGACTCAGCGGGTGCGCGGCGCGTCGATGTAGTGCGGCAGGAACCGCGCGTAGCCGTCGGTGATCAGACTCGCGCTCTCCCGCACACCCACGCCGGCCGATTCGCCGTCGACGATCCAGCTACCCAGCACCATCCGGTTGCCAGCGAACTGCGGCAACGCCCGGAACTCCTGGTAGCACCAGCCCTCGTCGCCGTAGATCCCCGGGTTGGTGATCTCCTCATCGGCGGTGACGATGCGTACCGACCCGCCCTCGCGGCCGAGCAGTGGCTTGGCGACGTACTCCGGCATGCCGCGCGGCGAGTCGAGGTACGCCGGGAGCAGGTACTCGTGGCCCGGGTACAGCTCCCAGAGGACCGCGAGCAGCGCCTTGTTGGAGAGCAGCAGTTTCCAGGCCGGCTCGATCCAGGTGGTCGGGGTGCCCGGGGCCAGGGCCGCCGGCCCGTACGGCTCGGCCAGCATCCACTCCCACGGGTAGAGCTTGAAGCAGGTGGTCACCGGGTTGTCGTCGGCGTCGACGAAGCGCCGCCCGTCCCAGCCGATCTCCTGGATGGGCTGGAGCTCGACGCTCAGGCCGGCCTGCCGGGCGGTCTCGGCGAGGTAGCCGGCGGTCATGTGGTCCTCGCCGGACTCCTCCTCGTTCGACCAGAGCACGTGCACCCGGGGGTCGTGCAGCCCGGCCCCGATCTTGGCCCAGCCGCCGACCAGCCGCTCGTGCAGGCTGTTCCACTGGTCCAGCTCCGGCCGGGTCTGCTCCAGCCAGTACCACTGGATGATGCTCGCCTCGACCAACGCGGTGGGGGTGTCCGCGTTGTACTCCAACATCTTCGGAGGCCAGGTGCCGTCGTACGCCAGGTCGAAGCGCCCGTACAGGGTCGGCGGCGCCTCCCGCAGCGACCGGGCCACCGCCTCGGCCGCCCACTCCGGGATGCCGAACTCGGCGTACCGGCGCTGCGCCACCACGTGTTCGGCGGCGGCCACCGACATCCGGTGCAGCTCCTCGGTGGCCTCCTCCAGCCGCAGCACCTCGTCCAGGTCGAAGGCGTACGCGGCGGTCTCGTCCCAGTACGACATGATCCCGCCGTCGGGCAGCTCGGTGTCGACGTAGACCAGCCCCTGCGACCGGATGGTGGCGTCCCAGTCGGGGCGGGGCGTGACCGTCTCGCGGCGCATGTCAGCCGCCGCAGGCGGCAAGGTGGGTGCCGAATCCGCCGCGTTCGGGCAGGGCCGCGGTGGTCGGCTCCGGGGCGGTGCGACCGGCCGCCGGGTCGGTGACCCGCATCGCCAGCGCGACTGTGTCGCCGCCGCCGACCGGCCCGAGGGCGCAGTCGTCGTCATCGTCGTCGTCCGAGGTCATGTTGCAGCCGGAGAGGGCGAGCGCGAGAGCGGTGAGCGCGCCGAGCTGCACGGAGGCCGATCGGAGTCGGCGGCGGGGGCGTTGGTCCACGGCATCGTTGTAGCCGATCGACGCCACCGCCGCCGCCCCGCCCCCATGCCGAGGTGGCCCTGCCGCCCCTCGGCGAGGCCCCTGGCAGGGGCGTTACGCTCGGCTCATGCTCCGTTCCGTCATCCTCGCCGCCTCCCGGTCATCCCAGGTCGAGCGGCTCGTCGCGACTGCCCCGTACACCCGGGACGTCGTCCGCCGGTTCGTCGCCGGCGCCGCCACAGACGACGCGTTGCGCGCGACCCGCGCGCTCGTCGACGACGGCCTCGCGGTCACCCTCGACCACCTCGGTGAGGACACCGTCCGCCCCGAGCAGGCCACCGCCACCCGGGACGAATACCTGAAACTGCTGAGGATGCTCGGTGCCGCGGGGCTCACCCCGGCCGCCGAGGTGAGCGTGAAGCTCTCCGCCCTCGGCCAGATGTTCGACGAGCAGTTGGCGTACGACAACGCGCGGGCGATCTGCGCGGCGGCCGACGCGGCGGGCACCACTGTCACGCTGGACATGGAGGACCACACCACCACCGACTCGACGTTGGAGGTGCTGAGCCGGCTGCGCAAGGACTTCCCGTCGACCGGCGCGGTGCTCCAGGCGTACCTGCGGCGGACCGAGTCGGACTGCCGGGAGCTCTCCTCGGCCGGGTCGCGGGTGCGGCTGTGCAAGGGCGCCTACAAGGAGCCGGAGTCGGTGGCGTACCAGTCGGCCCGTGAGGTGGACAAGTCGTACGTGCGCTGCATGAACATCCTGATGTCCGGCGACGGTTACCCGATGCTTGCCACCCACGACCCGCGGATGATCGCCATCGGTGAGGACCGGGCCCGGTGGTTCGACCGGGGGCCGGAGCGCTTCGAGTTCCAGATGCTCTACGGCATCCGCCCCGAGGAGCAGGCCCGGTTGGCCGGCGAGGGCTACACGGTGCGCACCTACGTCCCGTACGGCGACGAGTGGTACGGCTACCTGATGCGCCGGCTCGCCGAGCGCCCCGCCAACCTGGTCTTCTTCGGCCGTGCCCTGATCTCCAAGAAGTAGTTCCTCCGGTTCGGCCGACGGGCCGGCGGCGCCCCCTCGGGTCACCGCCGGCCCGTTTCCGATATCCGGCTTGCCAACGTTGGCTAAGTAGCTTAGCTTTAAAGCTATGACAACTAGCCAGGTGCGGCGGGACGGCGGACACATCGCGTACGAGGCGCAGGGCGAGGGGCCGTTGGTGGTCCTCGCGCACGGCATGGGCGAGAACAGGGCGAGCTTCCGGCACCTCGTGCCGCTGCTGGTGGCAGCCGGCCACCGGGTCGCCTCGGTCGACGTGCGGGGGCACGGCGAATCCAGCACCGGCTGGCCCACGTACGCCCCGGCGGAGGTCGGCGCGGACCTGCTGGCCGTGGTCGGCGACCTCGACGCCGGTCCGGCGGTGCTGGTCGGCAGCTCGTCCGCCGCGGCGGCCGTGGTCTTCGCCGCCACCGACGCGCCCGAGCTGGTCACCGGCATCGTGCAGATCGGCGCGTTCGTCGGTCAGCCGAAGCTCAACCCGCTGCTGCGGATGGCGATGTGGTCAGTGCTGCACAGCCCTCGACTGTTCGGGATGTTCCACAACACCCTGTTCCCGGTGCACCGGCCCGCCGACGACGCCGCGTACCGCCGCGCGATGGTGGCCAACCTGCGCGAGCCCGGCCGGATGGCCGCGACACGCGGGGTGATCGCACCGGCCGAGCCGCACTGGACCGCCCGTGCCCCGCAGGTGCGCCAACCGGTGCTGGTGCTGATGGGAGCCAAGGACCCGGACTTCCCCGACCCGGGAGCCGAGGCGCGGGCCGCCCGGCGGCTCTTCGGCACCGCTGAAGCTCGGATGATCGAGGAGTCCGGCCACTACCCGCACGCCGACCGGCCGCAACGCACCGCCGAGGAACTGCTCGGTTTCCTGGCGGTGTGCGCCGGTGCCTAGGGTCGGCCTCAACCAGCAGACCGTCGTACGGGAGGCGGCCCGGCTGGCCGACGAGGTCGGCTTCCAACAGCTCACCCTCGCCGCGCTCGCCAGCCGGCTCGGGGTGGCGCTGCCCAGCCTCTACAAGCACGTACGGGGGGCGGACGCGTTGGCCCAGAAGCTGGCCGCTCTGGCCACCGCCGAACTGGCCACCGAGATGACCACCGCCGCCGTCGGCCGCTCCGGTGGCGACGCGCTGCGGGCCATGGCGCAGGCCTACCGGGGCTACGCCCTGCGGCACCCCGGCCGCTACCCGGCGACGCAGCGGGTGCCCGACCCGGCCGACCCGGAACACGTCGAGGCCGGCGAACGCGCGGTCGGTGCCATCTTCGCCGTGCTGCGCGGGTACGGACTCACCGGCGACGACGCGGTGGACGCCACCCGCGCGCTGCGCAGCGCCCTGCACGGCTTCGTGACCCTGGAGGCCGCGGGCGGCTTCGGTCTGCCCCGTGACGTCGACCGCTCGTACCACCAGTTGGTCGCGAGCATGGACATCTCGTTTCGCTCCTGGCCGCTCACCGGCGGGTGAGCGGGCGGCAGTGCCGATCGGCCCGGGGCGGCCTCGCCGCATCCAGGTAGTGGTCGTACCCTTCGGCGGGTGACTGACGAGGTGCAGCAGCCAGCACCACGGCGGCTCTGGCCGCTGTGGACGGTGCTCGTGGTGGTCGTCCTGCTGCTGGGCTGCGGCCTGCCGGCGGCGCTCGTCGTCGGAGTGATCCGGGAGACCGGCTCGCGCCCCACTGTCAGCCGGGTCGGCGCCTCGGCTGCCGACGACCCGGCCACCGCCGTGGCCAGAGGGCTGTCCGACCGGATCACCGCCCAGCTCCACAGGCAGTCCGCGGCACTGCTGGGCGGCGACCGCGCCGGTTTCCTCGCCGTCGCCGATCCCGCCGCCCACAACGACCTGCGCCGCCGCTTCGCCGCACTACGCGAGCTCAAGGTGACCGGCTGGCGGGCCGAGCCGAGTGGCCTGCCCGTGCCGATCATCGGTAAGCCCGGCGAGTGGCGGCTGCTGGTGCGCTTCCAGTACTGCTTCGTCACACCGAACTGCCGGCCCAGCCCGGTGCTGATCGGCACCCGGTGGCGGGAGAACGGCGACCAGCCCCGGATGGCCGCCATGGAGGAATCCAAGTCGGTGGAGACCGGCACCCGACCGTGGGAGATCAGCGACCTGGCGGTCGCCGTCGGCGCGCGGACCATGGTCGCCACCACCCCGGCGCTGCGCGGCAAGCTGCCCGGCCTGCTCGCGCAGGCGGAGGCCGCGGCGAAGGTCGCCGACGGGTACGCGGTGACCGGCTCGCCGCCGGACCGATACCGGATCTTCTACGCGGGGCGCACCGAATGGCAGCGCTGGTACGGCGGGGAACGCCCGGAATGGACCGGCGGTTACGCGGTCACCGTGGGCGGCGGTCACCACGAGGTGGTGCTCAACGCCGAAGGGCTCTCCAACAGCGGCACCGACGACCTGCTGCGGCACGAGCTGACCCACGCGGCGTCGCTGCCGGAACGCGGCTACCCGGGCAAGCTCACCTGGTGGTTGGTCGAGGGCCTGGCCGAGTTCGCCGGCGCCGGCGACCAGGCGGTCGACCGGTACGAGGGGATCGCCGACGTGCGCAAGATGGTCCGGGGCGGCTGGGACGGCAAGTTGGAGGGCGTCAACCCCGCCGACGACGCGTCCGCCGAACGGGTCGCCGCCAGCTACGGCATCGGCTACCTGGCCGTCCGGCACCTCGTCGACAGGTACGGGCCGCTGCGCCTGCTCACCTTCTTCAAGACGGTGGTGCACGACGGCCGAACCATCGACGCGGCCTCCGAAAAGGCGTTCGGTGAGCAGTGGTCGACGCTGCACGACGAGTGCGTGGCGTACGTCCGCGCCACCGCCGGCTGACGCAGCTCGGAGGCGGTGCGGCGGTGCGCCGTACCATCGATGGGTGCGCCGTCCTCAGTCGTCACGGCCCGCCGGCACCATGCGGCCCCGCCTGCTCACCGCCCTGACCGCCGTCGTCGTCATCACCGCCACCACCGCCGCCTCCTGCGGCGACGAAGGCCCCGATCTCGCGCTGGCGTCGGCCGCCCGCAACCCGGTCACCGAGGTGATCGACGCGCCCGCGACGGTGACCGCCCGCGCCGCCGCCACCCTCACCGCTCCCGCCGACGGCACAGTGGCCAGCCTGCGTGTCCAGCCTGGACAGCGGGTCAAGCGCGGTCAGGTGCTGGCGGTTGTCGACTCGCCGAGCGCGCAACAGCGTCTCCGTCAGGCCAAGGAGGCGCTGGCCGCCGCGAAGCGCGCCGGTCGGGGCGTCGGAACGGGCAACCTGACCAGCAGCAGGCGCGGCACCGACAAGGCGGCCAACGAGGCATTCGACGCGGCCCGCAAGGCCGCCGACAAGATCGCCGACCCGCAACTGCGGGACGCGCTGCTCACCCAGGTGACGTCCGCGCAACGCCAGTACAGCGCCGCCGCGCGCAGCGCCGACCAGGCGGTCCGCGCTGTGCAGCGCGGGATCAACGGGTTGAGTTCCGCCGTCGGCGCACTGTCCGCGGCGCAGCGGCTCCAGGCCCAGCAGGCGTACGACCTGGCGAAGGCGACAGTCGAAGCGCTGACCCTGCGTGCCCCGATCGCCGGGGTGGTGCAGCCCGGCGGCACCCGGGCCGGCGGTGGCGCGAATGCCGGTCTCGCCGGGCTGTTGGAGCAGGCCGGTGGGGCGGGCCTGGACCCGTCCGCGCTGGCCCCCAGTCAGGGCGGTCCGCCGGCCGGGGTGGACGACGCCGTGGTGGTCGGCGGGCTGGTCACCGCCGGCGCGCCGGTGCTCACAGTGGTGGACACCGGGCAGCTCGGACTGCTCGCCGAGGTGGACGAGACCGACGTGCTCCTCGTCAAGGCCGGGGTGACCGCCACTGTCGAGTTGGACGCCGTCACCGGTGCCAGCTACGACGCCACCGTCCGCTCGGTCGACGTGCTGCCCACCAACTCCGCGCAGGGCGGGGTCACCTACCGGGTCCGCCTGGCGCTGGGCGCCGGGAAGCTGGCCGAGGACGAGTCGGCTCCGACGCCCCGCCCCGGCATGAACGCGATAGTGCACCTGCGGGTACGCGAGGCCGCCGACGCGGTGACCGTCCCCGCGTCGGCGGTGTTCTCCGCCGACGGCCGGGACGCGGTCTGGGTGGTCCGGGACGGCAAGGCGGGCCGGGCTTCGGTGACTGTGGGTGTCCAGGGGTCCGACCTGGTGCAGATCCTCAACGGCGTGCAACCCGGCGACCGGATCGTGGTGCGCGGCGCCGACCAGGTCCGCGACGGCCAGGAAGTCCGGTGACCGGACCCGCCGTCGCAGATCGGCCGGCAGGGGAGCGCGTAGCGGCCATCGAGGCGGTGGACGTGTCCCGGACGTACCAGCTCGACGGGGTGTCGGTGCAGGCGCTGCGCGGGGTGTCGCTCACCGTGCAGCCGGGGGATTACGTGGCGCTGGTCGGGCCGTCCGGCTCGGGCAAGTCCACCCTCATGCACCTCCTCGGTGGGCTGGACCGGCCCACCGGTGGCCGCCTGGTGATCGGCGGGCGGGACGTCAACGCCCTCGCCCCACCGGAGATGGCGACCCTGCGCAACGAGACCATCGGCTTCGTCTTCCAGGCGTTCCACCTGCTGCCGCGTACCTCGGCGGTGGAGAACGTGGCACTGCCCCTTGTCTACCGGGGAGTGTCGGCGCGGCAGCGGCGGGAGCGGGCGGCGGCGATGTTGGGCCGGGTCGGCCTCGGGCACCGGCTGGACCACCGGCCCAACCAGATGTCCGGCGGTGAGCAGCAGCGGGTGGCGATCGCCCGCGCTCTGGTCACCGAGCCGACGGTGCTGCTTGCCGACGAACCCACCGGCAACCTGGACAGCGTCACCGGCGCCGCCGTGCTGGAGCTGTTGGAACAACTGAACGCGGAGTCCGGGGTGGCGCTGGTGATGGTCACCCACGACCAGGAGGTCGCGGCCCGCGCCCACCGCCGGATCACCATGCGCGACGGGGTGGTCGTGGCCGACAGCGCCGACCCGTCCTCAACCCATGATCGACCGCCGTCCGTTGATCACGGTCGACCTGCGACACTGGTCCCCGCTCCCAGCGCGGAGCCCCGGTCCGCGTCCGGAAGCGGTCCGGGGCACCCGTCCGGTGGCTCCGGTGGCGCCGCCGGAGCCACCGGGCGCCTTCCGCGCGAGGTCGAGCGACCCGGGGGTACGGCGTGAGGGTCGCCGAGGCGTGGCGGGTGGCGCTGGACGCCCTGCGGGCCAACCGGCTGCGCAGCGCGCTGACAATGCTCGGGGTGATCATCGGGGTGGCCTCGGTGGTGCTGCTGGTGGCCATCGGCACCGGCACCAAACAGAAGGTCGAGCAACAGGTCGAGGGCCTCGGCTCCAACCTGCTGCTTGTCGTGCCCGGCCGGATCGAGGTGGGCAACGCGCCCGTCGTCTCGCCGCTGACCCTCAAGGACGTGGACGCCGTCACCCGGGTGGTCGGCGACCCCGATCGGGTGGCGGTCACCGTCGCCTCCGGGGCGACAGCACGGGCCGGCGCCCGCTCCGACTTCACCACGGTGCAGGGCGTCCTGGAGACGACCCCGGCGGTGTTCACCCGCTCGCTGGCGCGGGGACGCTACCTCACCGGCGCCGACGTGGACACCAGCCGACGGGTGGCGGTGCTCGGTGACTCGGTCGCCCGTGCGCTCTTCCCCGACCGGGACCCGCTCGGCCAGCAGGTGGCGCTGGCCGGGGTGCGGTTCCGGGTGATCGGTGTCTTCACGCCGCTGGGGCAGAGCCTCGGCGTCGACCGGGACGACGAGGTGCACGTGCCGGTGACCGCCGCGCAACGACTCTGGGGCACCCAGCGGGTCGACGGCATCGCGGTGAAGGCACCGGACCGGGAGCGGATCGACGAGCTGGGCGAACGGATCGTCGCCGAACTGAACCGTCGCCACCCGGACACCGAGTTCAGCGCCGTCACCCAGCAGCAGATCCTGGGCGTGCTCGGCGACATCCTCGGTGTCCTCACCGGCGTGCTGGCGGCCATCGCCGGCATCTCGCTGCTGGTCGGCGGCGTCGGCGTCTCCAACATCATGCTGGTCAGCGTCCGGGAGCGGACCCGGGAGATCGGGCTGCGCAAGGCCGTCGGCGCACGACCCCGCGACATCGGCGTGCAGTTCCTGCTGGAGGCGGTGCTGCTCACCACGATCGGCGGGCTCACCGGGATGGCGCTGGGAGTGGGCACCGCGATGCTTGTCGACGCGCTGTCGCCAATTCCGGCGGCGATCACCTGGTGGTCGTTGGCGCTCGCCTTCGGGGTTTCGGCGGTGGTGGGCATCGTCTTCGGGGTGGTTCCCGCGCAGCGCGCCGGCCGTCTCGACCCGGTGGTCGCGCTGCGTACCGAATGAGCACGACCGGAACAACCGGACGACGGACGCGCACTGGCGGATACCGGGAGCACGGATCGGGTGAACAGGCCACCGAAGCATGATCAGTTGCAGGAAGGGATCGCGCCGGTCACAACCGCCCCGCTACCGTACTGGTAACACGCGCGTCGCCGGCCCGGCCCGGAGCATCCGTCGGGTTGGCACGCGCCGGGCATGGGATGGGTCGGTGAGCCATGGCCGGGTCACAGTCCGACGGACGGCTGTCGGAGGTCAAGTTCCTGACCGTTGCGGAAGTGGCGACGGTCATGCGGGTGTCAAAGATGACTGTCTATCGCCTGGTGCACAGCGGTGAGCTCACCGCCGTCCGGGTCGGCCGGTCATTCCGGGTGCCCGAGCATGCGGTGCACGAATATCTCCGGGGCGCCTTTCAGGAGACCGCCTGAGCCACCGCCCCGCCCTCCGGCCGGCGGCTGACCGGCATCGGTGGGCGTGAGGAGTGAGCTCGCGGGCCCTGCGGTCACGAACCAGAGGCAGCCGCGACGGGGGCGCGTTGGTCCGGCTGACGCCCTCCGGCTACCCTGGAGCCCGACCGAGACCCCACCGGTGCGCCCCGCCGCCCAGACTGGTCCGGTCCGTTGTCCGCAAGCGGTCGCCGTCGCCACCTGCGTGGTGTCATCCGGTCCGCCCCGCACGTTGTATCGAAAGGCTGTCGTATGGGCTCGGTGGTCAAGAAGCGCCGTAAGCGCATGGCTAAGAAGAAGCACCGCAAGCTGCTGCGCAAGACCCGCGTCCAGCGTCGCCGTCTCGGCAAGTGATCGCCGCCGGGCTCAACGCCCGGCGTTCGGCGTCACTTGCCAAACTGTCGACCTCCGGAGGCTCAGGTGATCAGGCCGTGGTCGTCCCGGCTCGGTCCATCCTGCCGGCGTAGGTGCGTCAGATGACCCCCGGTGGCACCTCAGGTGCTCCGGGGGTCGTCGTCGTCACCGGAGTGGGCCGTTACCTGGGTGCCCACGTGGCGGCCCGACTGGCCGCGGATCCGCGCATCGAACGGGTCATCGGTGTCGACGCGCCGGACTCCGGCATCGAGTTCACCGACCTGCTCGACCGGGTCGAACGCATCCGCGTGGACAGCGGTTCCCTCGGTGGCCTCCTCGCCGACCTGGACGTCGACGCGGTGGTGCACCTCGCGCTGGTCACCTCACCCGACCCGCAGCACGGCGGCCGGTCCGCGATGAAGGACCAGAACGTCATCGGCAGCATGCAGATGCTCGCCGCCTGCCAGCGGGCACCCCGACTGCGCAAGCTCGTGGTCCGCTCGTCGACCGCCGCCTACGGAGTGTCGTTCCGGGATCCGGCGGTCTTCACCGAGGAAACCGAGCCTCGCGAGGTGCCGCGTGGCGGTTTCGGCCGCGACATCCTCGACCTTGAGGGGTACGTGCGCGGCTTCCGCCGCCGTCGGTCCGACGTCACCGCCACGGTGCTGCGCTTCGCCCCGTTCATCGGCTCGACCGCCGACACCACGTTGACCCGCTACTTCTCGCAGCCGTTCGTGCCGACCGTCTTCGGCCGTGACCCCCGCCTGCAGTTCCTGCACTTCGACGACGCGTTGGAGGTGCTGTACCGGTCGATCGTGGAGGACCATCCCGGCACCTACAACGTCGCCGGCCCCGGGGTGCTGTCGCTGTCCCAGGCGATCCGGCGCGCGGGACGGGTCGCCGTCCCGGTGCTGGAGCCGGGTCTGTCCGGGGCCGCCGCGCTGGCCCGCACCATGGGCTTCGGCCGCTACGGCCTGGACCAGGTCGACCTCTTCGTGCACGGCCGGGTGGTCGACACCAGCCGGCTTGAGCAGGAGTACGGCTTCACGCCCCGGTCGACCGCCGAGGCGTTCGAGGACTTCATCCGGGCCCATCACGGTGGGGTGGTGGTCACCCGGGATCAGTTGGCCGCTGCCGAGCAACTCGTTCTGGACGGCATCCGGCAGGTCCGCTCGGCGGTCCGGGAGCGTTCATCATGAGTGGGCCGGAGGAGGGGCGCGACCCGCAGTCGGTCGGGCGTTTCGAGGTACCGCAGCAGGTGCCCGCGCCGGACGCGGAGCCGGCGCGGCGCAACGGACACCGACCGGCCGCGCAGGCCGCACCGACCCCGACGCCGGCCGACGAGGTCGACGCCGGGTTGCCCGGCGGCACCGAGCCGGCGGTGTCGGACCGCCCCGGGGACCACTGGGACCGCAAGGTCGCGAACGGGTTGGCGTTCCTGCGCCGGCGGCTCTCCGGTGACTACGAGGTCGACGAGTTCGGTTTCGACTCGGAGTTGACCGACGCTGTCTTCCACCCGCTGCTGCGGCTGCTCTACCGCGACTGGTTCCGCACCGAGGTCAGTGGGGTGGAGCACGTCCCCGTGGACGGGCCCGCTCTGGTGGTCGGCAACCACTCCGGGACTGTGGCGCTGGACGCCCTGATCCTCTCGGCGGCGCTGCACGACAAGCATCCCGCCCACCGCTACCTGCGGCTGCTCGGCGCCGACCTGGTCTTCCGGATGCCGGTGGTCTCCGAGTTGGCCCGCAAGACCGGCGGCACTGTGGCCTGCAACCCGGACGCCGAGCGGCTGCTCGGCGGCGGCGATCTGGTCGGTGTGTTCCCCGAGGGCTTCAAGGGCATCGGCAAGCTCTACGCAGACCGTTACAAACTGCAACGCTTCGGGCGGGGCGGTTTCGTCTCGGCGGCGCTGCGCACCGGCACCCCGATCGTGCCCGTCGC
The DNA here is from genome assembly GCF_040649335.1 of Micromonospora sp. NPDC048986. Classification (NCBI taxonomy): domain Bacteria; kingdom Bacillati; phylum Actinomycetota; class Actinomycetes; order Micromonosporales; family Micromonosporaceae; genus Micromonospora; species Micromonospora sp. NPDC048986. The sequence continues at coordinate 236,906 of NZ_JBEZFJ010000007.1, read as the reverse complement.
CATCGTCGGCGGCGAGGAGATCTACCCGATGCTCGCCGACATCAAGCCCCTGGCGCGGCTGCTGAAGCTGCCCTACTTCCCGGTCACGCCGACGTTCCCGCTGCTCGGCCCGCTGGGCATGGTGCCGCTACCCAGCAAGTGGCTGATCGAGTTCTGCCCGCCGATCCCCACCGCCCACCTGACCGACTCGGCGGACGACCCGCTGGTGGTCTTCAACCTCGCCGACCAGGTGCGGGAGACCATCCAGCAGACCCTGCACACGCTGCTGGAGCGACGGCCCGACCCGTTCGGTCCCTAGCCGCGGATCGGAGCCGAGGGGCTTCTGAACGGGCGTCTCAGCCGGCGCGGCGGCGGCGTTGCAGGGCCAGGCCGGCGGTGACCGCGCCCGCGACCAGCCCGGCCGCCGCTGTCGACGGTACGGCGATCTTGACCGCACGGCGACCGGTGCGGAAGTCCCGCACCTCCCAACCGTGCTGGCGGGCCTGCCGCAGCAGCGCGCCGTCCGGGTTGACGGCCACCGCCCGGCCCACGGCACAGAGCAGCGGCAGGTCGTTCGCGGAGTCGCTGTAGGCCGCGCAGCGGGACAGGTCGAGCCCTTCCACGGCGGCGAGCTGGGTGACCGCCTCAGCCTTGGCCGGCCCGTGCATCAGGTCACCCACCAACCGCCCCGTGTACGCCCCGTCCAGCACCTCGGCCACGGTGCCGATGGCACCGGTCAGGCCGAGCCGGGCGGCGATCACCCGGCCGATCTCGACCGGGGCGGCGCTGACCAGCCAGACCCGCTCACCGGCGTCCAGGTGACGCTGAGCGAGCTGATGGGTGCCGGCCCAGATCCGGGGGGCCATCATCTCGTCGAAGATCTCCTCGGCGAGGTGTTCGACCTCCTTCACCCGCCAGCCCTGGACGAACGCCAGCGCCGCCTCCTTGGCCAGTGACATGTCACCGGCGTGCTCCCGGGCCAGCAGCCGGAAACGGAGCTGTTGCCAGGCGAATCGGGCCAGGTCGGCGGTGGTCACGTAGTTTCGGGAGGCGAGACCACGGGCGAACCAGTAGATCGACGCGCCCTGCATCATGGTGTTGTCCACGTCGAAGAACGCCGCGGCGGTCTGGTCGGGTGCGCTGACCGGGGCCAGGTCGGTCTCCGCCCAGGCTGCGGTGTGCCCCTCGGCGTCGGTGCTGACCGTCACCTTACGGCTACGCGCCACGCGAATCCCTTCCTCACCGGTACGACGGATGCTCCTCCGCGAGGGTATCCGCCGTAGACGGGCGACCGGCCGGGCACACAGCGAACTGTGGCGCGGCCGGTCGGACGTGCGGTATGGGGACGCGGGTCAGCGGGCCCCGGGGCAGGTGCTCGGATTCGGCCCGAGGGCGTCGCTGGCGGCCGGTGCCGGCAGGCCGCAGGAGATCGCCGCACGCAGGTCGTCCGAGCGTTCCCGGATGCTGTCCAGCAACACCAGCGACCGCTGGGTGCGCTCCCGGTCGACCCGGGTGCTCCCGTCGAGCAGGCCGCGTACCGCCCGGCGCTGGCTCGACACGAAGGTGTTCAGAGTATCCAGGCTGCCCGGCTCGGCCCGCTGAACGGCAGCCGAGGTCAGCAGGCGAACGCCCTGCCGGCTGTCGGCGTCCATGTCGTCGAGGACCGCGCTGTAGCCGATCCGGTCGCCGCGCAGCTTCGCGGCTTCGCCGACTCTGGTCCGGGCGAAGTCCAGGAAGAGTTGGCCCCGGCTGATGTCGGAGCTGGCCAGGGCGAGCTGTGCCCGTTCGGTGGAGCGCTTCATGCCGTACAGCGCGTCACCGGGCACCGCGTTCTCGCTGGCGGCGGAGATCCCGGAGACGGCGATGGCCCCGGCGGCGATGCCGACCAGGATCGCGCCCCGGGCGCGGGCCCGCCGTGCGGTGACCGCCGGCAGTAGCCGCCCGCGGCTGGTAGTGGCGGCCGGTTCGCTGACCGCCGCTGGTGTGCTGCCCAGCCCCTCCCGCTCGGCGGTTGCGAGCAGCATCGCCCGCAGGCCGGTACGGAAGTCCTGGTCCACCTCGACAGCCGGGGGGTCGACGCTGAGCCGTTGACCCACTGCGACGAGCGGCGCCAGTTGGCCGTCCACCCGGGATCGCACGTGGTGTCGTCGAGCGCCGTTGGCCTCGTCGAGAAGCTGCGCGAAGCGCTCCGCGCGCCGGCGGGAGAAGAGGGTGTTGTCCACCGCAGGCACCTCCTCTCGCTGGTCACGGCCGGTCGGCCGCCGTCGTTGCCAGCGACCGGGCGGCAGTGTGACACCACGGAGGTGAGGTGCCGCCGGCATGCCGGTCGGACCTCGGTGACCCGGGCCTGCCGGGACATCCACCGGTCGCACCCGGAGAAACGCGGCGGACCGGGCACGGGTTACGGGCCTGGCGGAGCGGAAATTACAGAAAGTGATGGTCATCACCGGGCGGGACCGACTCTGAGCTGCGCGGACGTTGATCGACGTCCGTCGGTCCCGCCGTAACAAACTACGGCTGGAAGCCGTCGGGCAGCAGCCGGGCGAGGGCGCGGACGGCGCGGTACTGGAGGGCCTTGATGGCTCCCTCGTTCTTGCCCATCGCGCGGGCCGTCTCGGCGACCGAGAAGCCCTGGAGGAAGCGGAGCACTATGCACTCCTGCTGCTCCGGGTTGAGCTGCTTCACAGCGGTGAGGAGCGCGACGTTGGTGATGTGCTCCACCACCGCCGCCTCCGGGCTGCCCTCCGGGCCCCGGTCCTCCCGGTCGGCGTCGAGCACGTCGCCGGTGGTGACCTCCAGCCGGTACCGGCCCGACTTGAAGTGGTCCGCGACGAGGTTGCGGGCGATCGTCACCAGCCAGGCGCCGAGGTCGCGGCCCTGCCAGGTGAAGCTGCCGATCCGCTTGAGCGCGCGCAGGAAGGTGTCCGAGGTGAGATCCTCGGCGAGTTGCCGGTTGCCGACCCGGAAGTAGACGAACCGGAAGACGGTGTCCACGTAACGGTCGTAGATCAGACCGAACGCCTCGGACTCGCCGGCCTGGGCCCGCTCGATCAGCGTCCAGACCTCGGTTGCCGGGTCGGACGGGTCCGGGCGGCTCGGGAAACCGGTCGGGGTGGTCGCGGTGGTGGCCGGCACCGCCGGGATCACCGCTGTCTCACCAGCCGCCGGGTCGGCGGTGACCGCAGGTGTGTCGCTTACCCGACGGCCCTGCACGGGCATTGTGGGCCGCGGTGGTACGGCGACCCGGCCGCCGGCCGGCTTCGCGTTCCCACCTGGCACCGCGGGTCGCGGCGGTGGCTCGTTGTGGTGTGGCCGGCTGCGGATCCGTTGCGCCGCGCCGTCACCCCGCACGACACCGCCGTGCTGTTCGTCCGATGGGGCACGGGCCGCTGGCCGCTCGTTGACGTGGGAGCGGGCGGGCTGACCGGTCAGGCCGACCGGGCGTTCCGCGTAACCGAAGGTGGTCACCGCATTGCCCCCGTCCCGTCGGTCGCCGGGCGGGCCGGTCTAGGTCTCGTCGGTGCGGACCGACCGGATGACCGGTCGGGCAGGACGGTCACGGGAGTTGCCGACGGGCGGCAATTCCCCTGGAGGTGCTGGTCCAATGCGCTCACAGGCACGGGGGCCTCCTCGGGCTGAGGGGTGTCGACTCACGGCAAATGGGGTGAGCCGACCCGAGTGATGATAGGGCCAACGTCACCCGCGCGTGGCAAGTCCGTTACACAAGGCGGAAGTATTTCCCGCTCCGTCGCACCGGTGGCGGACCGGTTGTCCGTCGTGTGCGATTGACTTTCCGTCGGCTTGGTGTTCCTGGGTGGATCCCCAGGTCGGGGGCTTGCCGACCGTTCGGCTGACCGGCCGCGCCGGCCGGCCGGACGGGCGCGGCCGAACTGCCCGTGGTCAGCGTCGCACGTCCCATCGACAGGACCTGATCGGATCGCCGGTGGCACACCGGACAGTCCCGTACATGGGACTGTCGCGGGGTCGTCCTCCGGGCGTGGCCCCAACCGTCGGGCGTGGTCCGTCGCCGTCCGCTGTGCCAGACTCGATCACCGTGCAGGACGCCTCGGAAAGCCCCGCGCCGAACCTCGCCGACCGGGTCCGCCGGGCGGCTCTCGACAGCGCCGACCGGCCCGCGCTGCACTGGCGCGAGCACACAGTGAGCTGGTCCGAACTGGACGCTGCGGTGGACGCCGCCGCCCGGGGCCTGTCCGCCGCCGCGCCACCCGCCGACCCCAGCGGTACGCCCCCACGCGTCGCCATCGCGCTGCCCAACACACCGGACTTCGTGATCGCCTGGCTCGGCGCCCTCCGCGCCGGGCTGGTCACGGTGCCGGTCAACCCCGGCCTCACCGCCCCGGAGCTACGACACGTGCTGGCCGACTCCGGCGCGTCGGTGCTCATCGCCACCGAGCACGTCCGAGGTCTGGCCGCCGACATGGCAGCCGAGTTGCCCGCACTCGCCTCGGTGCACGGCACGGCACCGACCGCCGAGGCGCCCGGACCGGCACCCCGCCCCCAACGCGGCGGCGCCGACCTGGCTGTACTGCTCTACACCTCCGGCACCGAGGGGCGACCCAAGGGCGCGATGCTCCCGCACCAGGCGCTGCTCGCCAACCACGAACAGGTCGCGGCGATCGAGCCGCCGGTGGTCGGGCCGAACGACACTGTTCTCCTGGCGTTGCCGCTGTTCCACGCGTACGGGCTCAACTCGGGGCTCGGCGCGGTGGTGCACCACGGCGCTACCGGTGTGCTGCTCGACGAGCCGGGCCCGACGGCAGGGCTGGACGAGGTCGCGCGGCACCGGGTCAGCGTGCTGGTCGGCGTACCGTCGATGTTTCTGACCTGGGCCGGCGCGGCCACGGCCCGCGCGGCGACCGCGTCGGTGCGGGTGGCGGTCTGCGGCGCGGCACCGCTCGAACCCGCTGTCGCGGCGCGCTTCACCGCTGTCACCGGGCATCAGGTGCACATCGGGTACGGCCTCACCGAGACCGCGCCGGTGCTCACCTCCACCCTTGCCGGCGGCGTGGCCAAGCCGGGTTCGATCGGCCGGCCGCTGCCCGGGGTGCGGCTACGCCTGGTCGGCGCCGACGGGGCGGACCTGTGGCGCGACGGGCTGGCCGTCCCCGACGACGACCCGGACGAGCTGGACATCTCCGACGTGGCGCCGGGCACCGACCCGGGGCAGATCGTGGTGTCCGGCCGCAACCTCTTCACCGGCTACTGGCCCGACGGTCGGGGCGGCCCGGACGCCGAGGGTTGGTGGGCCACCGGTGACATCGCGTACGCCGACGAGGACGGCGACCTCTTCCTGGTCGACCGGCTCGGCGAGTTGATCCTGGTCAACGGGTTCAACGTCTATCCGCACGAGGTCGAGCTGGTGCTCGCCGGGCACCCCGGGGTGGTCGAGTCGGCGGTACTGGGTGTGCCGCACCCGCGGACCGGCGAGACTGTGCGGGCGTACGTGGTGCCGGTGCAGGGTCGACCGGTGACCAGCGAGGAGTTGCTCGCCCACTGCGCACGGAACCTGGCCCGGTTCAAGTGCCCGACCGCTGTCGAGTTCGTCGACGCCCTGCCGCACTCGGCGATCGGCAAGGTACGCAAGACCCAACTCCGGTCGGCGACGCCGACCGACAGCACGGAGGTAACCGATGGCCAGTGACGCCCGACTCGCCCTGATCACCCGACCCGGCTGCCACCTGTGTGACGACGCCAAGGCGGCGCTCGACCGGGTGGTAGCGGTCACCGGCGACAAGTGGGTCGAGTGGGACGTCACCGGCGACGAGGGGCTGGAGCGGGAGTACGGGGACCGGCTGCCGGTGGTGATGCTCGACGGCAAGGAGCACGGCTACTGGCGGGTCGAGGAGGACCGGCTGCTGCGGGACCTGACCACGCCGCAGCTCTGACGGGTGCCTATGGTGCTCTGATGACCTCCGCGCAGCCGCACCTCGTCTGGGACTGGAACGGCACCCTGCTCAACGACCTCAGCCTCGTGGTGTCCGCCACCAACGTCGTGTTCGCGAGCCTGGGTGGGCCGACGATCACCGCGGACGAGCACCGGGTGCGGTTCCGCAGGCCGATCGCCGAGTACTACGCCGAGGTGCTCGGGCAGGCAGTGGACGACGACGAGTTCGGCCGACTGGACAAGATCTTCCACGACGCCTACCGCACCGGGCTGACGACCTGCGAGCTGGCCGCCGACGCGCGCGCCGCGATGGCGGCCTGGCCGGGCAGCCAGAGCCTGCTGTCCATGTGGTTCCACGAGGAGCTGGTCCCGACCGTGCACACGTACGGGTTGACCGGTCACTTCACCCGCGTCGACGGCCTCCGGGCCGCTGTGGGCGGCGGCCACAAGGCCGAGTCGCTCCAGCTGCACCTGGCCGAACTGGGCGTGGACGGCGCTTCGGTGGTGCTGATCGGCGACTCCATCGACGACGCGGACGCGGCGCTCGCGGTGGGTGGCAGTGCCGTGCTCTACACCGGTGGGTTCACCGACCCGGTCCGGCTGCGCGCCTCCGGTCACCCGGTTGCCGACACCCTCACCGACGCGGTGGCCCTGGCCCGTGAGGTCAGTTCCGCAGGTAGGTGAGGACGGCCAGCACCCGCCTGTGCTGTTCGGTGTCCGGCGGCAGGGTGAGCTTGGTGAAGATGTTGCGCACGTGCTTCTCCACCGCGCCGTCGCTGACCACCAGGGCGCGCGCGATGGCGGTGTTCGAACGCCCCTCGGCCATCAGGGCGAGCACCTCGCGCTCGCGGGGGGTCAGCTCGCGCAGCGGGTCGTCGCGGCGACGCCGGGCGAAGAGCTGACCGACCACCTCCGGGTCGAGCACCGTGCCGCCGCCCGCCACCCGCCGCAGCGCGTCCAGGAACTCGTCGATCGCTGCCACCCGGTCCTTGAGCAGGTAGCCGATCCCGCCGCCGGCGCCGCCGGTGGTGGCGAGCAGATCATCGGCGTACGACACCTCGACGTACTGGGAGAGCACCAGGATCGGCGTACGCGGCACCAGCCGGCGTGCCTCCACAGCAGCCCGCAGCCCCTCGTCGGTGTGCGACGGGGGCATCCGGACGTCGACGATCGACACGTCGGGCCGGTGCTCGACCACCGCCCGGACCAGGGCGTCACCGTCCCCGACGGCGGCCACCACCTGGTGCCCGCTCTCGGTCAGCAGCCGGACCAGCCCCTCCCGGAGCAGGACGGCGTCGTCGGCGATCACGATGCGCATGGCTGTGTTGTCTACCACGTCCGGCCCGCCGTACGGGCTCGGCGCGGTGCCGGGCCGGTCACAGCGGCAGCTCGGCTCGGATCTCGGTGGGGCCGCCGGTCGGGCTGACCACCACCAGTTCGCCACCGGCGGCCCGGACCCGGTCGGCGATGCCGGCGAGCCCGTGCCCCTTCGCCAGGTGCGCACCGCCCTGCCCGTCGTCGCCGACCCGCACCTGCAGGTGGGTGTCGTTGCGGGCCACGGCGACAGTGGCCTCGGTGGCCCGGCTGTGCTTGGCGACGTTTGTCAGCGCCTCGGACACCACGAAGTACGCGGTGTTCTCCACCGCCGGGTCGAGCCGCCCGGCCGGGGTGCCGAGCTGCGGGTCCACCTGGAGCTCGATCGGGATCAGCCCACGGCCGGCGATAGCGGCCAGAGCGCTGGGCAGGCCGCGGTCGACGAGGATCGGCGGCGCGATGCCCCGGGACAGCGCCCGCAGCTCGGCCAGCGTGTCCCGGGTCTGGGTGACCGCCTCGTCGATGGTGCGGCCGGCAGCCTCCGGGTCCGAGGCGAGCTGCATCCGGGCCCGGCTGAGGTCCATCGCCAGCCGGACCAGGCGCTGCTGGGGGCCGTCGTGGATGTCGCGTTCCAACCGGCGTAGCGCGGAGGCCTCGGCGGACACGGCCGCCCGCTTCTGCTCCTCCAGCACTGTGATCCGGTCGCGCATCTCGGCCACCCCGGTCAGCATCGCCTTGGCGAAGCTGGCCTGGAGCAGCGCGCAGCCCCGCACCACGATCGGCAGGGTGATCAGGAAGAACACCCCGAGCGCGCTGTACAGGCCGATCCGGGCGGTGGTCGAGTCGCCCAGGCCGAGTAGCTGCGCCAGGTCCTGGTCACCCTCGCCGTCGGCCCTGGGCAGGGCCCAGTCGTACGCCCAGTAGAGCGAGCCGGCGATCGCCGCCGCCCACCAGGACAGCGTCACCACGAAGGTGCTCGCCGCCGCGATCAGCCGCAGGATGCCGTGCGCCAGGTCGAGCCAGGACTGGGCGTCCCGCATCGGCACGAAGATCCGCCGCCAGGCGTTCGCGCCGGCCTCGGGCAGCCGGTAGTGCGGCCGGATCCGGGGCTGGTGGAGCACCGCGGGCAACCGCAGCCGCTCGACGTCGGCCAGTCCACGGGCGGTGTACAGGGTGCCGCTGAGGATCGGCAGGCCGATCACCGTGACCACCAGGCCGATGCCGACCGCGAGGCCGACGATGAGGACGACGAAGCTGGCCAACGCCAGGGGCAGGCCGAGCAGCACGTACCCGGAGTCGACGAAGAGCTGGCGGGGGATGCTCGGTGCCAGCGTCGGTCGGTCGCTGGTGGCGGCAACGGCGGTCATGCTCAAAGGCTAGGCATCTGGGCTCGGTGTCCCCATCCCGAAACCCCGCCTCTCCTCCGTAGTGCTGCCCCTACCACCGCCGGGACGACCCCTGGACAGGGCCGGCGCGGGATTGGTCAGAGAAGTCGGGATTGAGCAATAATCGCCCAGGCGGTGAGCGGACCAGGCCGTTCAATCGATCTTGTGGAATGGAGGGGCTGGTGACGTCGCGCCACGCAGCGACAAGATCGCGATTTGTGCACGTCTTCACAAGCGCCTACGCTGTGACTCCGACGCGCCCTGCTAGCACAGCCGGCAACCTCGGTCGCCAGCGGGAGTCCACAAACGGCCGACCAGCGGAGTTGGCCGAGGATCGCACCGCACGGAGTCTCATGAGTCAGCACCGTCACCCAGGCGCGCCCGGCCGCGCCGGTGCCGTACCGACGCTCCCGGATCTGCCCGAGGCGACCGTCGCTCGGCTCCCGGAGTACCTTCGCGCGCTGCACAACCTCGCCGACGCCGGGCACGAGACGGTCTCCAGCGAAGGTCTCTCCGCCGCCGCCGGGGTCAACTCCGCCAAGCTCCGCAAGGACCTCTCCCACCTCGGCTCGTACGGCACCCGGGGCGTCGGCTACGACGTCGCGCTGCTGATCGAGCAGATCGAGTATGTGCTCGGGCTCACCCAGCGCCGGGCTGTCGCCCTGGTCGGCGTGGGTAATCTCGGTCACGCTCTGGCCGGCTACGACGGCTTCGCCAGCCGGGGTTTCCGGATCGCCGCACTGCTCGACGCCGATCCCTCCCGGGTCGGTGAGGAGATCAACGGCCTGGTGGTCAGGCATGTTGACGACCTGCCGACGGTCGCCGCGGAGGAATCCCTCGCGATCGGCGTGATCGCCACCCCGGCCGCCGCCGCCCAGCAGGTCGCCGACCAACTGGTCGCCGTCGGCGTGACGAGCATCCTCAACTTCGCGCCGTGCGTACTCTCGGTTCCGGAGGGGGTCGACGTGCGCAAGGTCGACCTCGCCATCGAGCTGCAGATTCTGTCCTTCCACGAGCACCGCAAGGCGTCGCTGACCGCGCTGCCCGCCGCCGGCGGGACCGCTTTCACCGCCCTGCCGGGCGGGTTCGCGGCCACCGACACCCAGGAGGCGATAGGCACGTGAAACTGCTCGTCGTCGGCGCGTCCTACCGGACCGCCCCGGTCGCCACGCTGGAGCAGCTGGCCGTGCCCCCCGCCGACCTCACCCGCACACTGGACCGCCTGGTCGCCCAGCCGTACGTGGCCGAGGCGGTGATCGTCTCCACCTGCAACCGGGTGGAGGTCTACGCCGCCGTGTCCGGTTTCCACGGTGGGCTCGGCGACGTCTGCGCCGTGCTGGCCGAGCAGGCCGGCAGCTCGCCGACAGCGCTCGCCAGCCACCTGTACGTGCACTACGACACCGCGGCCGTGGACCACGTCTTCCGGGTCGCCACCGGTCTGGACTCGATGGTGGTGGGCGAGGCGCAGATCCTCGGCCAGCTGCGTGACGCGTACCACTGGGCCACCGGCGCCGACTCGGCCGGCCGGCTGCTGCACGAGCTGATGCAGCAGGCGTTGCGGGTCGGTAAGCGGGCCCACGCCGAGACCGGCATCGACCGGGCCGGCCAGAGCGTCGTCACCGCCGCCCTGGAACTGGCCGCCGGGCACCTCGACGGCGACCTCGTCGGCCACCCGGCCCTGGTGGTCGGCGCCGGTGCGATGGGTTCGCTCGGAGTGGCCACGCTGTCCCGCCTGGGCGCCGGGCCGCTCACCGTCAGCAACCGGGGCGCCGACCGGGCCGTCCGGCTCGCCGAGTCGTACGGGGCGACTGCCGCGCCGATGACCGAGCTGGCCGACACCCTCTCCACAGTGGACATCGTAGTGGCCGCCACCGCGTCCACCGAACCGGTCCTCACCCGGTCGGTGGTCACCGCGGCGCTGGCCGAACGCGACAGGTCCCGGGGCCCACTGGTCCTGCTCGACCTGGCCGTTCCGCGCGACGTCGAGGAGGGCGTCGCCGAGCTGCCCGGCGTCGAGGTGATCGACATCGACCGGATGGCGGCGCTGCTCGCCGACGGTCCGGCGGCCGCCGACGCCGCAGCCGTCGAACGCATCGTCCTCGGCGAGGTGGAGGGCTTCCTCACCTGGCTGCGTGGTGCCGACGTGGCACCGACAGTGGCCGCGCTGCGCGGCCGGGCCGACGACGTGGTCACCGCCGAGCTGCGCCGACTGGCCCAGCGCCGCCCCGACCTCGGCGACGACCTGCGGGCCGAGGTGGCCCGCACCGTGCACCGGGTCGTGCAGCGGCTGCTGCACCAGCCCACCGTCAAGGTCCGCCAGTTGGCCGCGGAGCCCGGCGGCGACCAGTACGCGGCACTGCTGCGCGAGCTGTTCGACCTCGAGGTGCCACAGACCTCGCCGGTGGACACCGTCCCGGACGTGCTGACCCCCGACCTCGGCATGGCGTTCCCCGGCACCGACCCGGTGTCCGGAGCCGACGCCGCCGAGACCACCCCACCCACCGGAGGTGCGCGATGACCGCCCCCCTGCGCCTCGGCACCCGGGGCAGCACCCTGGCGATGGCCCAATCCGGCCAGGTCGCCGAGGCGGTGACCGCCGCCACCGGTCGCCCCGTCGAGCTGGTCGAGGTGGTCACCGCAGGCGACCGCTCCAACGCTCCGGTGCACCGGCTGGGCGTCGGTGTGTTCGTCTCCGCCCTGCGCGACGCGCTGACCGCCGGGACGATCGACTTCGCTGTGCACTCGTACAAGGATCTGCCCACGGCCGCCGCCGGTGGGCTGCACATCGCGGCGGTTCCGGCCCGGCAGGACCCGCGCGACGCGTTGGTGGCCCGCGACGGCCGGACGCTCGCCGAGTTGCCGCCCGGGGCCACGGTGGGCACCGGCGCGCTGCGTCGGATCGCCCAGTTGCACGCCCTCGGCCTGCAACTGGAGGTCACCCCGATCCGCGGCAACATCGACACCCGCCTGGGGCGGGTGCTCGGTCCGGACGCCGACCTCGACGCGATCGTCCTGGCCCGGGCCGGTCTGGCCCGCATCGGCCGGACCGACGTGATCACCGAGACGTTGGACCCGATGCTGATGCTGCCCGCTCCCGCTCAGGGTGCGTTGGCGGTGGAGTGCCGGGTCGACGACCAGGACCTGGTCGAGCTGCTCGCCGTGCTCGACCACGCACCGTCACGTGCCGCGGTCACCGCGGAACGTGCGTTTCTGGCAACCCTGGAGGCCGGGTGCAGCGCACCCGTCGCCGCCTATGCCGAACTCGCCGAAGGCGAGACCGGCGATGAGATCTACCTGCGCGGGGCGGTGATCAGCCCGGACGGCACTCGTGACCTCCGGCTGTCCCGCACCGGAACGCCCGCCGACGCGGCGGAGATCGGTAAGGCACTCGCCGCCGAACTCCTCGACCTCGGCGCCGACTCGATCCTCGGCCACGAAGGACACACCGGCCCGGGGACCCAGCAATTTGGGAGCACAGAATGACCCGCACCCGTAAGCCCGTCGGCCGTATCGCGTTCGTCGGGGCCGGCCCCGGTGACCCGGGCCTGCTGACCCGTCGGGCCCACGACGCCCTGGTCGACGCCGACCAGGTGATCTACGACCGGGGAGTCCCGGAGTCGTTGCTCACCGTCGTTCGCGCCGAGGCCAGGGACGATGCCGAGTTCACCCCGGCCGAGGGCGCGCCGGGGGACGTGGCGAAGGTGCTGATCTCCGCGGCCCGCTCGGGGCTCAACGCGGTGCACCTGGTCGCCGGCGACCCGTTCGGCCACGACTCGGTGGTCAAGGAGGTGCAGGCGGTGGCTCGCACCGCCGCCCACTTCGAGGTGGTGCCCGGCGTCGGCCAGGCCGAGGGTGTGGCCACCTACGCCGGAGTCCCGCTGCCCGGTGTGCGTACGGCCGCCGACGTCGAGGACGTCAGCGCGCTGGACTTCGAGGCGCTGGCCACTGCCGTCGGCCGGGGTTCGCTGGCGCTCGCAGTGGACGCCGGTGACCTCGCCGCCGTCCGGGACGGTCTGCTCGCCGCCGGGGTCGACGGCACCACCGGCGTCGGAGTGACCGGCGACGGCACCGGCGAGACCCAGTACACGACCACGTCGACGGTGGACAGCTTCGTGGCCGCCGCGCTCGGTTTCACCGGCCGGGTGGTGCTCACCGTCGGTGTCGGCGTGGGGCAACGCGACAAGCTGAGCTGGTGGGAGAACCGCCCGCTGTACGGCTGGAAGGTGCTCGTACCCCGGACCAAGGAGCAGGCCGGCGCGATGAGCGCCCGGCTGCGCGCGTACGGAGCGATCCCGTGCGAGGTGCCGACCATCGCGGTCGAGCCGCCGCGCACCCCGGCGCAGATGGAGCGGGCGGTCAAGGGCCTGGTCGACGGCCGGTACGCCTGGGTGATCTTCACGTCGGTCAACGCGGTCCGCGCGGTGTGGGAGAAGTTCGCCGAGCACGGCCTCGACGCCCGGCACTTCGGCGGCGTCAAGATCGCCTGTATCGGTGAGGCGACTGCGGACGCGGTCCGCGCGTTCGGCATCCAGCCGGAGCTGATCCCCGCGGGGGAGCAGTCCTCGGAGGGCCTGTTGGCCGAGTTCTCGCCGCACGACGAGATCCTCGACCCGGTGGGCCGGGTGCTGCTGCCGCGCGCCGACATCGCGACCGAGACGCTTGCCGCCGGCCTCACCGAGCGTGGCTGGGAGGTCGACGACGTGACCGCGTACCGGACGGTGCGGGCCGCTCCGCCGCCCGCCGAGATCCGCGACGCGATCAAGTCGGGCGGGTTCGACGCGGTGCTCTTCACCTCGTCTTCCACGGTGCGCAACCTGGTCGGCATCGCCGGGAAGCCGCACGCCCGGACCGTTGTTGCCGTCATTGGGCCCAAGACGGCGGAGACCGCCACGGAGTTCGGCCTGCGCGTCGACGTCCAGCCGCCGCACGCCTCGGTGCCCGACCTGGTGGAGGCGCTCGCCGCCTACGCCGTCGAGCTGCGGGAGAAGCTGGCCGCCATGCCGGCCAAGCAGCGCCGTGGCTCGAAGGTGCAGGGCCCGACCGCTCTGCGCTTCCGGTAGTCGTTCGAGGAGGGCCTGCCATGTCGTACCCAGAGATCCGGCCCCGCCGGCTGCGCCGCAACCCGGCGGTCCGCCGGCTGGTGTCAGAGACCCGGGTCGACCCGGCCGAACTGGTCGTGCCGATGTTCGTCAAGGAGGGGCTGACCGAGCCTCGCGCCATCGGGTCGCTCCCGGGGGTGCTCCAGCACTCCCGGGACTCGCTGCGCAAGGCGGCCGCCGAGGCGGTCCAGGCCGGTGTCGGCGGGATCATGCTCTTCGGCGTGCCGGAGCGGCGGGACCCGACCGGCTCCGGCGGCACCGACCCGAACGGCATCCTCAACGTCGCCATCCGCGATGTGGTGGCGGAGGTGGGCGACGCGACGGTGGTGATGAGCGACCTGTGCCTCGACGAGTTCACCTCGCACGGGCACTGTGGGCTGCTCACCGGAGATGGCGAGGTCGACAACGACTCGACCCTGGCCGCGTACGCCGAGATGGCGGTGGCCCAGGCCGCCGCCGGGGTCGGCATGGTCGGGCCGTCCGGGATGATGGACGGCCAGGTCGGCGTGGTACGCCGGGCCCTCGACGCCGCCGGCTACCAGGACGTCTCCGTGCTGGCGTACGCGGTGAAGTACGCCTCCGCCTTCTACGGTCCGTTCCGGGAGGCGGTGGAGTCGGCGCTGGAGGGCGACCGGCGCACCTACCAGCAGGACCCGGCCAATCTGCGTGAGTCGCTGCGCGAGGTCGCGTTGGACGTAGCCGAGGGCGCCGACCTGGTGATGGTCAAGCCGGCGCTGCCCTACCTCGACGTGGTGTCGGCGGTGCGGGCCGCGGTGGACGTCCCGGTCGCCGCTTACCAGGTCTCCGGCGAGTACGCGATGGTCGAGGCGGCCGCCGCGAACGGCTGGATCGACCGGGAGCGGGTGATGCTGGAGACGCTCACCTCGATCAAGCGGGCCGGCGCGCAGGTCATCCTCACCTACTGGGCCGTCGAGGCGGCCGGCCTGCTCCGCCAGCGCTACTGAGCGCTCCCGTCCGCAGCCATCCTCTCCCGCCGTGCGCTGATCGTGGCGCGCCCGGTGGACCTTGACGCGGCCGTGATCGCTGGGGCCCCGGCTCGCGCGGGGTCCAGGTCTTGTCGGCCGGATCACGGCTCCTGACCGCGGCGGATCACGGCTCCTGACCGCGGCGGATCACGGCTCCTGACCGCGGCGGATCCCGGCTCCTGACTGTGCGGATCCCTGGCTCTGATGTCTCCACGGCTGCCTTTGCTCTGCACCCGCGGATGCGCCGGCCACGGTCTCAGGCCGGCGCTGACCAGGATGGCGCGTTCCAGCAGGGATGGAGCGTGTCGGGGGTGGCGCATGAGAGGGCCCGTCGGGGTGGCGCGTATCAGGGTGCAGAGCAAAGGGGATAGGTCAGGGACTGCGTCCCCGCTCCGTCGCCCGTACGACGTGCTGCTCAAAGCCCACGACTTCGCCGCCTGAGCGGAAGCCACCCTCACCACGATGACGGATGTCCCGTTGTCCACAGGTCCTTCCGTTGTCCACAGGCCAGCCGAACGGGACTGCGAAAAACGGGGCGAGCCGGGACGGTGAAGGCATGGACGACCTACCGAGCGATCCCTCCGACACCCTATGGCCGGTCGTTGGCATCGTCCGGGCGGTCCGTCGCCACGCGGACCTCAGCCAACGTGAGCTGGCCCGACGGGCAGGGGTGCACCACGCCACCATCGGCCGCATCGAGGGCGGTCGGACTGTTCCGAGTATCGAGCTGCTCTGCCGGATCATCGAGGTCGTCGGGTGTCGGCTGGCCGTCGTCGACGACCTCGGCCGGATGCTCAAGCCGATGCGGGACTGGGAAGACACGCGTGACGGTGCGGGGCGCCGCTACCCGACGCACCTGGACACCATTCTCGACCCGAAGCCGGGGGAGTGGTGGGCGGACATCTACGGGCTGGCCCGCCCACCCGAGACGTTCTACCGCAATCGGGAGGTCCGTGACGCGATGCGTCGGCGTAGCCAATGGGAGGTGCGGGTAGCCAAGCACCGCGGCGTTCCACCACCGCCACAGCGCTGGCGGTACGACTGACCGCGGGACGGACGACGGCCCGCCGCCCCGGGCGGGTGCGGCGGGCCGTCGGCGACCACTCCAGAATCAGTCGTCGTTGGTGATCGTTCCGGTCGCGAGCGGATCAGCCAGCCGCAGGCCGGGCACACCGGCCACCAGCAGCGTCAACTTCTCGTCCGCCTCCCGCCTGCGGTCACCGCGTACCGACACCGGGAACGCCACCGACGTCTGCCCGGCGGCCAACACCTTGCAGCCGGCGTACGGGTCGAAGTCCGAGCCCGCCTGCGCCGTGAGGCCGACGGTGGCGGCGCAGAGCAGCACCGACTGGGACAGCGGCCGAGACACGGTGGCGGTGAAGGTCAGCTGCCGGGTGCCCTGGTTGCCCTCGGCCACCGCCGTGTCGGCCACTGTCAGCGACGCCCGGGACCGGAACCGGGCCACCTGCGGGTCGTGGTCACTGGAACCCCGCGACCCGTCACCGGCGAACTCCGCCGGCCAGTCGGCGTTGATGTGCGCCGCCCGCACCTGCACCAGGTCGCCGTAGAACGCGTCGTTGACGAACAGGTGGTCGAGAGTCTGCGCCTGCCCCTCGAAGCTGTACGAGTAGGCCGAGGCCGGCACATCCGCGACGAGGTTGTCCCACAGGTTGTGCAGGCCCGCCTCGTAGAGCGGGGCGAGCTGGTCCGACGGCGCGGGCTCGTCACCGGTGGCGCTGAACCCCTGGTGCCCAAAGGGCAACGGATCGTCCGGGCGGGGGAAGA
This sequence comes from Micromonospora sp. NPDC048986, assembly GCF_040649335.1. NCBI lineage: Bacteria > Bacillati > Actinomycetota > Actinomycetes > Micromonosporales > Micromonosporaceae > Micromonospora > Micromonospora sp. NPDC048986. The sequence goes on along the minus strand of NZ_JBEZFJ010000007.1, from coordinate 220,453 downwards.
CGTTCAGGTCCCCGCCGTAGACCACCCGGGCGGTCTGGTCGGCCGCCTCGATCGCGGCGACGATCGCCGCACCGTAACGCGCCTGCTCCCGCCGCTGCCCGACCCGGCTGTCCGGACCGGAGGAGTAGTGGTTGCTGAGGGCGTACAGGGTGAACCGCTCGGTCGAGCCGGGTGCCGCTGCCACGCTGAACTTCCCCAACTGCGGAGCGCGGGTGAAGACGTTGCTCCCGTCCCGACCGGTCGAGGTGTCCACATCCGCCGGCAACACCGCGTTCAGGGCCTTCGGGTTCTGCACGTCCGCGTTGGCCGGCAACCCCGCAGCCCGATACTGAACCGTCGGCGCCGACCCCAGCAGGGGGTCCGCCGCCGTCGCGGCCGCCAGCGACACCCGGTCCGTGCGGTACAGGAACGCTGCGGTGATACCGCGGGCGTCCGCGCCGGTCCGGTCATAGGCGGCGGCGTACGCGGGCCCGCCGGCCGCCGCGACCGTGAGTGCCAACTCCTGGATGCTGTCCGGAGCGCCATCGGCGTTGTTGGTGTCGCCGCAGCTCAGGGCCGCGCCCGAGACCGTGCAGATGTCCTGGTCCTCGGCCTCCTGCACCAGGATCAGGTCCGGTGCGTGCAGGTCCTTGACGATCTGGTCGGCCAGCGCGGCAAGTTGCTCGCGGTATTCCGCCTCGCTGCCCGGGACGTAGTCGAACGGCGGGGCGACGCCCACGCAGCCGGCGTTACCGGCGAAGTCGCAACCGTCGAACGGGTCGTCGCGGTAGTCGTACAGGTTCTCCACGTTGTAGGTGGCCACTGCCACCTCCTGCGACCGGTCGGCCGGCTTGGGCGGGTTGTTCTTCGACGGGTCGGCCCCGGCGGCGAACTCCGCCCGCTCGACCTGGACGCCGTACTTCTCGAACGAGTAGTAAACCCCGCCCACCGCGTCCGCCCGCAGCGTGTCGAAGGTGTGCGCCGGCGGGAGCAGCGCGGCGCTGTCCCCGGCGGTGGCCTTCACACCCATGCTGCCGAGCAGCGTCCGCTGGCCGTTGCCGTCGTCGAACCGGCGGGTCGGGTCGTTGTCCAGCGGGTGCGAATCACGGAAGACCCGCCGGGAGTACGCGTCGGCGCGGTCCAGCAGCGGGTCGTCGCGGTCGACCACCCACAGCTCCGCGTCGGCGGTGGAGGAGAAGACGTCCCGGCCGCTCACCGCGCCGCTGCCCGCGCGTACCCGCATCCGGGAGCCCTCGTGCCGCTCCCAGAAGCGCTGCGCGTCGGTCAGCACGGCCGGCGGCAGCGCGTCGGTCACCGCGACCGCGGTGTCCACGACCAGCCCACCGCCGATCCGGCGGACCAGCGACGCGCCGGAGAGCTGGGAGAAGTTGTAGTACTCCGACACCCGGGCCCGCAGCACCACCTCGTCGCCGACAGTCGGCACGTAACCGCCGATCAGCGAGGTGAACGTGCCCATGAACACGAAGATGCCGTCGGAGCTGGTCGGGTCGCCGTCGGTGTCACCAATGCGGCTCTGCAGGAAGAAGCCGTGCTGCTCCGCCCCGGCCGAGGTGCGGGCCACTGTCAACTGGGTGATCACGCCGCGTACGTCGTACATCGTGCTGCTCGTGCCGTTGCCGCTCGCCGGTGCGAGCGGTGACCTGTCGCCCGGACCCGACTCGGCGTCGGTGGTCGGACCCTGCACCTCACCGACGGTCAGCTCCCGGGTCACCTGCACTACCAACGCGCAGCTCGCGGTGCCACCGCCGGCGTCGGTCGCGGTGAGGGTGACGGTGTACGCCCCCGCGGCGAGGTCGGCGCTCACGCCGACCGTGGCGCGGGCGGTGCCGCCCACCCCGTCGGCGGGGCTGAACGCGGTACGGGTGACCGAGCCGGAGGTCGGGGTCGGGCTGATCGCGGTCACCTTCAGGTCGACGATCGTGTCGTCGGGGTCGGCGGCGGTCACCTCCCGGCTCGCGGCCGTGCCGGCGGCGGTGACCAGCGCCCCACCACAGGTCAGCGTGGCCGGCACGTCGACCGGGCCACCGCCGTCCACCGAGTGCGCGCCCAGCCCGTCGAACGTGTCGACGGGGAAGCCAGCCCACTGTGCGGCGGGGTCGAACGCGTCCGACGGGTCGGTGTCACCGGCCGTCACGCTCGGCAGCCGGCGCACTGTGTTGTCCGCGGTGCTGGTCACGCCGGCACCCCACTCGGTGCCCGGGTCGATGCCCACCTGGCCGATCGAGTCGAGCACCGTGGTGCCCCGGCGCAGCACTATCGCGTCGTCACCGTTGAAGAGGCTCGCCCCGGTGGTCTGGTCGGCCTGGGCGAGGATGGCGGCCCCGGCCGATGCGCTGGCGAACACGAACGCGTCGCCGGCCGCCACGCTGCCGGTCAGGGCGATAGTGGTGGCAGTGGTGGCGCCGTTGAAGTAGAGCTGCAACTGGTAGCCACCGGCCGTCAGGTCGACGGCGGTGCCAGTGCCGTTGAACAGCTCGATCGCCTTGTTGTTCGACGAACCCTCTACGTACTCCGAGATGAACAGGTCGGTGGGCGCGGCGCTGGCCGCGGTGGGTGCGACGCCGAGCGCCGTGACTGTCACGGCGGCGGTGGCGGTCGCGAGCGCGGCGATTGAGCGGCGCGGGCGCATAGGGCCTCCACGATGGGTGGATGGGGGTCAACGCACGTTAAGGTGCGCGACTGTCCACCGTCCATCCCCTAGTGGACAGTTTCGTGAATTCCTCAGCGCGGCGGATCGAGGCGGTGCACCAGCTCAGCGACATCGACGCTGTATTCGCACCAGTCCCGGTCGGGGCGGTAGCCCAGCTCCGCGTTGACCTTCAACATCGCCTCGTTGGCCTGCGCGTTCCAGGTCTGCACCTCGATCAGCTCCGGCTCGGCGGAGCGCAACTCCAGCAGCATCCGGGCCTTGATCGCCCGATCGATGCCGTAGCCCCGGTGATCCTGCGCGACAATCGTGTCGTACTGGTCGGCGCGGGTCGGGTGCTGCGCCGGCACCACCACCTCGGTCAGACCGGCCACCTCGCCGCTCTGCTCGTGCCGGGCGAGCACGATGTACGGCTTCATGCCCCGCCGGTGCAGCGTGTCGAGGCTGTCCCGCAGTCGCTCCGGGTCGTAGGAGCTGGGGCGCAGCTCACCGTCGTCGACGTCGCGCACCTCGGCCTTGGCCCGCGCGTACGCCTCGATCAGGTCGTCCGGCGGCCCGCCGGGGAAGAACTCCAGCTGGTAGCCCGAACCGATGCCGGTGGCCATCTCGGCCAGCTCGGCCCAGTCCACAGCGGTCAGGTCGAGCACGCTGCGCGTCTCCACGTACTCCCGGGTGAAACCGAGCGACTCGTAGAACCCGATCGCGGGCGTGTCGCCGACGACCTCGACCCCGATCGACCGGAAGCCCTCCTGGTAGACCCGGCGCGCGGCACGTAACACCAGGTCACGGCCGAGCCCGGTGCGCCGCGCGGACGGGTGCACAAGCACCTCAAGCACACCGATGTCACCCAGAAGGAGTACGTGCACCTGGCCGAGCACCGCGCCCGTGCCACCGGGGGCGGTCGGCTCGGCCTGGGCGATCCAGGAGATCCGCCGCTCGCCGGGCATCACCTCGGCGAGGTATTCCCGCAGTGAAGTCTCCCGCCAGGGCGGGTCCTGCGGCAGATCGGCCGCCAGGACCGCGTTCAGCGTGGCCAACAGCGACGCGATCTCGGCGGACGACGCGGTCCTGGGGTCCCACTCGCGCACCATCACCTGTCCAGCTTGCCGCTAACAGAGGCCCGGGGGAAGTGTCCAGTTCTCCAAGGTATCGAGACGATCACTTCACGACCGACTGGCCCGTCCGTACCGGTTCGCGGTGTCGTAGACGTCCTGGGCGTACCGCCGTACATCGTTGTAGGAGAGGATCGCGTTCCACCAGTCGCCCGCAATGCTCAGGTTTCGACCCCCCTTGCAGAGGTAGTTTCCCGCTGCCAGGGCGGCGTCGTCCAGGTCGTGCGGATCCTTGCGGCCGTCGTTGTCCGCGTCCGCCCCGATCTCCTGCCAGGTGGTCGGGATGAACTGCATCGGCCCGATGGCGCGGTCGAGGGTCGAGTCCCCATCGAGCACCCCACGGTCGGTGTCGATGATCCGCATCCGACCCTCGTTCCCGTCCAGCGGCAGCCCGATGATGTTGGGCACCGCCTTGCCGTCCTGCCCCAACCGCGCGCCGTTGGCCGAGCCGTGTCCCGATTCGACCTGCCCGATCGCGGCCAGCGTGGTCCAGCTCAGCGCGCAACTGCGGTTGGTCTGGGCGAGCACGAGTTCGGCGTAGCCGTACGCCTGCATGGCGACCGCCGGGACGCCGACCTTGGCACCTACCTGCTGCGCCCAACCGGCCAGGGCGTCCGACGGTCGGCCACCGGTCACCGACCCCGTCGGCAGCCCGTTGCCGGGTAACCCGCCGGTGGGCAGCGGAAGGGTCGGCAGCGGCCCGGTGGGCAGCGGGCCGGTCGGCAGGCCGGACGGCACCCCCGGCGCGGCGACCCCGCTCGGCGCGGCCGAGGCGTCGACAGCGACCGGGCGCGGCGAGCGGATCGCGGCCGGCACGAGCAGCGCTCCCGCCGCCCCGGTCGCGGCCACCAGCGCCAGCAGGAAGACGCCGGGCACTGTCAGCCGACCACTCGGCCGGCGTGCCCAGGCGCGGGTCGCCTGGGCCGCGGCGGCTGCTGCCCGGCGCGGCGGCAGACGTACCGCATGGGCGAACTGCACCCGCCGCCGGCGGGCCGGGTCGGACGCCGGCACGACCGGATTTTCATCCACAGTGGTCTTCGCCGGACCCGCGGCACCGGCCTTCGCTTCGTCAGTTGGCGTGTCGGCGCTCGACGCGCCGGCCGCCTTCGGCGTGGCCGGGCCACTGGCGCTGTCCTCCGCCTTCGCGTCCCCGGCTTTCGCGTCTTCGGCTTTCGCGCTGTCGGCTTTCGCGCTGTCGGCTTTAGCGTCCCCGGCTTTCGCGCTGTCGGCCTTTGCGGTGTCGGCCTTGGCTGCCTCGGCCGGGGAACCGGCTGCGGGGCTTGCGGTCGGGACAGGTTCAGCAGGGATCTTCGTGCCGGTGGCGCGCGTGTCCGGTTCGGACCCGGCGGAGTCGGCTGAGGTGGGCTTCGCCGCTGGCGGAGCCGGCGTGACGGCCGGCGGCGCGCTCGGCGCGCCTGCGGAACGCCCGCTCAGCCAGGGGCGGCGGGGGCGGGGCACATTGCGCGCCAGGTCGGGCGCGGCCCCGGAGCCTTCGAGCGGCCCGTCCAGCGGCGCGGCCGGTCGTAACGGTTGCACACGCGTGTCGTCCTCGCCGTCCACCACCTGTCGAGTATCACCCATGCTCCGCGAACCGTCAGATCCACGTACCCTGGGTGCATGCCCCGGTACGAGTTCCGCTGCCGCGCCTGCGGCGCCACCTTCGAGGTCAACCGTTCGATGGCGGCGGCCGGTGAGCCGGCCAGCTGCCCTCAGGGACACGCCGACACGGTCAAGCTTCTGTCCGCCGTCGCGGTCACCGGTCGCAGCGGCGGTGCCGGTGGTGCCCCGGCACCCGCCGCTGGTGGCTGCTGCGGCGGCGCCTGCGGCTGCTGATCGGGCCGGTTCGCCGCCGCCTGGTGGGCCGGCCTTGCCGGGAGCGGGTCCGAGTGGCACGTTGAGGCGGCACTTGCCCGGCCGTTCTCACGATGTGTGATCGTTCGGACTCAGGCAGCATGAACCCGACGTCACGGGCGGAGGTTCCTCGCATGTCGCCACGGATCCAGCTCCCGAGCGGTTGGGTGACCTTCGTATTTACCGATATTGAGGGTTCGACCCGGCTGGCTCAGCTGCTCGGCCCTGACTACCGCCCGGTGCTCGCTGAGCATCGACGCCTGCTGCGACGCACCCTGGCCAGCACGGGGGGCGCGGAGCTGCTGACCGAGGGCGACTCGTTCTTCCTGGCCTTCGAGGAAGCGACCGCGGCGATGACCGCGTGCCTGACCGCCCAGCGGGCACTGTCCAGCCACGACTGGCCAACCCCTGAGGCCGCGCCCCGGGTGCGGATGGGTTTGCACACCGGCTATGCGGAGCCACGCGACGGTGAGTACGCCAGCCCCGAGGTGCACCGGGCTGCCCGGGTGGCGGCCGCCGCGCACGGCGGGCAGGTGCTCTGCACGGCGTCCACCGCACGTCGGGCCGAGCCGATGCCGCCGGGTGCGACCCTGCTCGACCTGGGCCTGCATCGACTACGCGGCTTCGACGACCGGGAACGACTGTTCCAACTTGTCGCCCCGGGTCTGGAGCGGCAGTTCCCCCGGCCCCGCACCGCAGACGCGGTGGCGCACAACCTGCCCACCCAGGTGACCTCGTTCGTCGGCCGGCAGGCCGAGCGCATCGAGCTGGGCCTGCTGGTGCGTCAACACCGCCTGGTCACCGTGCTGGGTGCCGGTGGCGCGGGCAAGACCCGGCTCGCTGTGGAGTTGGCCAGCGGAGTTGTCGAGGCGTACCCGGACGGGGTCTGGTTCGTCGACATCGCCTCGGTGACCGACCCGGGGCTGGTGGCGTTCGCCATCGCCGCCGTGCTCGGCCTGCGTCCCGAGCCCGGTCGGCCGATGCTGGACACCCTCGTCGAGTACGCGGCAGGCCGTCGGATGCTTGTCGTACTGGACACCTGCGACACCCAACCGGCGGCCTGCGCCGAGGTGATCGCGCGTCTGCTGTCCGGCGGGGGCGGCGTACGGGTGCTGGCCACCAGCCGTGAGTCGTTCAGCCTGCCCGGCGAGGTGGTGTGGCGGATTCCGCCGCTCTCGGTCGACCGACGCGCGGACGGCGCGGAGAGCGACGCGGTGGCGCTGCTGCTGGACCGTACGGCGGCCGCGCGTGGTGGTCGACAGCCGGACCCGGCCGAGTCCGCCGACCTGCGCCGGGTGGTGCAGCGGTTGGACGGCCTGCCACTCGCCATCGAGTTGGCCGCCGCCCGGCTACGGGTGCTCTCCGTCGGCCAACTCGCCGAGCGGCTTGACGATGTCCTCGGCACCCTGGACGCCGGCCGGCAGGACCCGGATCCGACACCGGTGGAGCGGGGCTGGTCCGGCAACCAGCAGGACACCGTGGACCTGGTCGCCGCGGCGGCCGGGACGTCACCGCCCACTCCGGCGAGCCGGGCGGTGCAGCGCTCGGCCACCGAACGGCATCTGACCATGCAGGCCACCGTCACCTGGTCCTACCGGACGCTGGGGCCCCGGGCTGCCCGCCTGCTGCGGTGGCTGGCGGTCTTCGCCGGCCCGGTGGACCTGGCGACGGTGGAGTGGCTGCTGGGTGACGATCCGCTCGACCCGCTCTCGGTCCTGGTGGACAAGTCGATGGTGTTGGCCGAGCCCCGTGCCGCCGGCAGCACCTACCGGATGCTCGACCCCATCCGCGCGTACGCGGCAAGGCGGTTGGCCGAGGCGGGCGAGGAGCAGGCCGCTCGGGACCGGCACGTGGCCTGGTCGGCGCACGCGTTGGACCGGGCCCACCTGGGCCAGGACGGCCGACCGGTGACGCTGTCGTTGTACGCCCTCGATCCACTGGCCGGGGAGCTGCGCGCCGCGCTGCGCTGGTGCGCCACCGGCGGCAGCGCCCGTGCCGGTCTCGGCCTGGCGGGTGGCCTGGACCAGTGGTGGCTGGAGCGGGGCCTGGCCCGCGAGGGGCGGCTGTGGCTGTTCCGGCTGTACGGACGGATCGCGGAGACGGGGGAGCGGATCCCGGAGGCGGAGATGGCGGCGGCGTACCACATGCATTCGCTGCATGCCAGCGCCGACGGTGAGTTCGCCGAGGAGCTGCGCTACTCCCAGCGGGCGGAGGCGGCGGCCCGGCAGGCCGGCGACGCCGGGTTGCTGGCCCGGGTGCTCGCCGGCAGGGCCGCGCCGCTTGTCGACATGGGGCAGTTCGTCGAGGCCGAGCGGGTGTGCCGGGAGGTCATCGACTGGGCGCACGGGCAGGACGTGGTCGGTGAGGCGCTGTTCGCGGTCTTCAGCCTGGCCGAGCTGCTCTGGCGGCGGGGCGCCCTGGAGGAGGCTGCGGAGCTGCTGGGCGCGGTGCGTCCGGTGGAGGCGGCCCGGCCCGTGGAGCGGGGCCGGCGTTCGGTGGACATGCTGCTCGGCATGGTCGCGCTGGCCCGCGGCGACGTGATCGCCGCACACGAGCATCTGCTGGTGGCGCTGCGCTCCCGGATGGGCCACGGCTACCACGGCCGGGCGTGCGACACCTTGAACGCGGTAGCGGTGCGTTGCGCGATCGGCGGGGAGCGGCTGACGGCCGCCCGCCTGTTCGGGGCCGCGCAGGCCACCAGGGCGAGCATGCGTGCCACCCCGGGCATCTTCGGCGGTTACTGGGCGGAGCAGCAGGGGGAGTTGCGCGCGGTGCTGGGCGACGCGGCCTTCGACGACGCGTACGGCGAGGGTGCGGAGCTTGGGCTGGACGAGGCCGCGGCGCTGGCACTCGACGTGGAACACCCGGACCTGGCGGCGGACTCGACCCGCTTCAGCACCGGCCTGTCCCAACCAACCCCGCGCCGTCCCGCCGACCCCGACCGCCACCCAGCCACCCGAACCGAACGCGCCTAACCCCCGCCCCCGCCTCCCTGCCCCAGCCCTCTGCCCCAGCCCCCTGCCCCAGCGATCTTGCACTTTCTGCGGTGAGATAACGGTGCTAAAGCGGCAAACCGGCAACCGAAAGTGCAAGATCGCGTGGGCGTGGGCGTGGGCGTGGGCGTGGGCGTTGGGCTGGGTGGTGCGGGGCTGGGGGGTGGAGGGTCGGGGTTAGTGGGTTGCGGCGTTGGCTTCGGCTTGGGCCTTCATTCGGGCGGCGCGGTCGATGTCGGCCTGCTGGACGGCCGCCACTGAACCGAAGATGCTGACCGCCTGGTAATAGGTCCAGGCCAGGCTGTAGCAGGCCGGCCGGACGACAGTGTTGTACGTGGTGCAGACGCGCTTCAGGTCGGCGTAGAAGGCGCTGTCGAGGCGGGACTTGTTTGCGGAGAACTGGCCGACCGCCTTGTAGTTGCGGTAGCCGAAGTCGTGGCGGTAGCAGCCCAGGTTGAAGGTGAAGCCGAGCGGGTTGTCCGGGCTGGACGAGCAGTAGTCGGTGGACCAGTTGAAGTTGTACTCGGCCCAGGGGGCCCGGTTGACCCGGGCGCTGTTCCACGAGTTGTAGCTGGAGGCGCTGGTCTGGGTCCAGCTGGACAGCACGGAGAGCCGTTGGGCGGGGGTGACGGCGGCGGCGGGGGAGGCGATGGCGAGGGTGGCGAGCAGCGCTAACGCGCCCGAGGCGATGAGGGTGGCGAGACGTCGGGGCACGGGTGACCTCCGCGGGGTGAGCGGGTGGGACGGAAGTTACCGGCGGGTTACCGGATGTCGATGAGTGTCGATCAGCTGATCAACTAGGCGGTATGCGCATCGCCAACTATTGGTGACATGCGTTGAAACAGACGAATGCCCCGGACGCGCGAGGCGTCCGGGGCATTCAGCGAGGCGGTCAGCGCAGAACGAATGCCGGCGGGCTGGCGGGGCTCTCGTTGGCCGACCGGTCCAGCGCGGTTAGCTGATAGGTGTAGCGCCGACCGGGCTCGGCCGAGGTGTCCACCCAGGACTGGACGGTGCCGGGCGTGGCCCGGACGGTGTCGACCAGCTGCGCGGCGTCGGCGGTGGCGCACCGGCCGGGCAGCGTGGTGCCGTCGAAGCGGTAGATCGCGTACGAGGTGGCGGTGCCGAGCGGGCCGACGCCGTCGGCGGGCTGCCGCCAGGTGAGCCGGACCCCGTCGGCCTGCCTGGTCGCCTTGCTGAGCACCGGGAAGAGCAGCGGCCGCGCCGGCAGGTGGGGCATGGCTGGCACCAGCGCCGGGCGGGAGTAGTGCTCGCCGGCGTAGATGTCGGTGGCGCCGAGCCGGTTGGCCCGCACCTGCACCGCGGAGAAGTGCACGTTGCCCTGCACCTCCGGGTACGACCGGTTGAGCGTCAGGTGGTCGGACAGCTCCCGCGGGTTCTGCCAGTACGGCCCGTACGCCGGGTCGCCGCTCTTGTAGTCGGCCTGGCCGATGTAGAGCTGCACGCGGGTGCCGCGCACCGTCTCGGCCCACCACGGCACGAGGCGCGCGTAGTCGGCGGCCGGGTACTGGCCGATGTACCAGTAGAGCTGCGGCACCACGTAGTCGATCCACTCCTGCTTGATCCACTTACGGGTGTCGGCGGAGATGATGTCGTATGACTGGCTGCCGGTGGTGTCCGAACCGAGCGGGTCGGCCGTCTTGTTGCGCCAGATGCCGAACGGGCTGACGCCGAACTTCACCCACGGTTTCGCCGCCTTGATTTTGCCGTTCATCTCCTGGATCAGCAGGTTGATGTTGTCCCGCCGCCAGTCGGCCCGGTCGGTGAAGCCCCGGTTGTGGGCCGCGAAAGTCGCGTCGTCAGGCACCTGGTAGGTGCCGCTGGGGTAGGGGTAGAAGTAGTCGTCGAAGTGGACGCCGTCGATGTCGTACCGCTTGACGGCATCCATCATGGCGGTCTGGACGAACTCGCGGACCTCGGGGATTCCGGGGTTGTAGTAGAGCCGGCTGCCGGCCACCCCGGCCGGCGGGTAGGCGAAGGTCCAGTCGGGGTGCTGCTGAGCCGGGTGGCCGGGGGCGAGCTGGCTCAGGTCGGCGCCGGCACCGCCCGGTGCGGGCATGGAGACGCGGTACGGGTTGAACCAGGCGTGGAACTCCAGGTTCCGCTTGTGCGACTCGTCGACCAGGAAGGCCAGTGGGTCCCAGCCCGGGTCCTGGCCGCGTACCCCGGTCAGGTATTCCGACCAGGGCTCGTACGGCGAGGGCCAGAGCGCGTCAGCGGTGGGCCGGACCTGCACCACGACGGCGTTGTGGTGCAGCCGCCCGGCCAGGTCGAGCAGCTCGCGGTACTCGGCCTGCTGGGCCGCGATCCGGTCCGGGTTGGTCTGGGACGCCTTGCTGGGCCAGTCGATATTGACCACCGAGGAGATCCACATGGCCCGGAACTGCCGTTTCGGGGTGGCCGGGTCGGTGGCGCAGGTGGTGGTGTCGGCCGCGCTGGGTGCGGCGCTCGCGGGGGTGGCGCTGACGAACGTGCCGAGCAGGGCTGCGACCAGCCCGGCGACTCCGAGTCGGGTGGCTTTCATGCGGTGTGTCCCTTCGTTGGGGCTCCCGGATGTTTCGCGCGGTGCGCGGCAAGATTCGCCGTCGATGTCCGCGTTGCTGGTAGGAAATTTTCACAGTCTGGCCATCGCCGCAAGGGTTCGTGGTTGACCAATCGCGCCGGTGGGTAGCAACGGCGGTCACCGGCCGCCACGGAGGTGGTCGCACGGTGGGAGGGGTGACCGGGTGTCCGTGCTGCGCACAAAACCAATCAAGGACGTGATAGCCCAAGGTGAGGCGGACGGCAGCGACGGCCAGTTGGGGCTGAAGCGACGGCTCGGCGCGGTCGACCTCACCGGCTTCGGCATCGGCATCGTGATCGGCACCGGCATCTTCACGCTCACCGGGATCGAGGCCCGCGACAGCGCCGGGCCGGGCGTGGTGATCTCCTTCGCCATCGCCGGCGTGGTGGCACTGCTCGCCGCCCTCTGCTACGCCGAGCTGGCCTCCAGCGTGCCGACCGCCGGCAGCGCCTACACCTACGCGTACGCCACCATGGGCGAGATCGTCGCCTGGATCATCGGCTGGGACCTGCTGCTGGAGTTCGCGCTCGGCGCCGCGGTGGTGGCCCGAGGCTGGTCCGGCTACCTCGCCGAACTGCTCGACCTGCCAACCCGGTGGTTCGGCGAGGAGGGCAGCACCGTCAACGTGGGCGCCATCGCCATCGTGCTGATCCTCGGCATCGTGGCGATCGTCGGCATCCGGGAATCCGCCCGGATCACCAACCTGCTGGTGCTGGTCAAGGTGGCCATCTGCGTCTTCGTGGTGGTAGCCGGGCTGTTCTTCGTCAAGGCCGCCAACCTCACCCCGTTCATCCCGCCGGCCGAGCCCGCCGGGAGCGGCGACGACGGCATCAAGCAGCCGGTCACGCAGGCGCTCTTCGGGCTGGAGCCGTCGGTCTTCGGCTTCGTCGGGGTGCTCAGCGCCGCCGCCGTGGTCTTCTTCGCGTACACCGGATTCGAGGCCGTGGCCAACCTGGGCGAGGAGACGCGGAAGCCCAAGCGGGACCTCACCCTGGGTCTGCTCGGCACGTTGCTGATCTCCACAGTGCTCTACATCGGCGTGTCGCTGGTGGTGGTCGGGATGGTGCCGTACACCGAGATCGACAGGGGCGCCCCGATCGCGTCGGCCTTCGAGTCGGTCGGCGCCGGCTGGGCGGCAGTGCTGGTCTCCATCGCCGCTGTCGCGGGCCTGACCAGCGTCATCCTGGTCGACCTGGTGGCGATGGGCCGGATCGGCTTCGCCATCGCCCGGGACGGGTTGATCCCGCCCTCGATCGCGAAGGTGCACCCGCGTTGGGGCACCCCGTACCGGATCTCGGCGATCATGACGGTGGCGGTCGCGCTGCTGGCCGGCTTCCTGCCGCTGTCCGCGCTGGCCGACCTGGTCAGCATCGGCGCGCTCTGCGCGTTCGTCCTCGTGTCGGTGGCGGTGCCGATCCTGCGCCGCAAGCGGCCCGACCTGGAGCGGCCGTTCCGGGTGCCGTTCTCACCGGTGCTGCCCATCGTCTCGGCGTTGGCCTGCTTCTACCTGATGCTCAACCTGTCTGTGGAGACCTGGCTGCGGTTCCTGGCCTGGATGCTGCTCGGCGGGTTGATCTACTTCGGCTATGGCCACCGCCGCAACCGGCTGGCCCAGCACGAGCCCGCTGTCGCCCCGGCGGCTCGGGAGCCGAGCGCCGACAGCTGATCCGACGGGATGAGGAGGGGCCCCTTGCGACGGCAAGGGGCCCCTTGCCCGTCGCTCGTGCACCGTCGCGGAGAAGTCGCTGACGGTATGGTGCGCCCGTCACCTCGGGGAGGTTGCGGCGTGCGACACAGACTCAAGGACGTGGCCGAACGGGCCGGCGTCTCCGTCAAGACCGTCTCCAACGTCGTGAACGGCCACGTGCACGTGCGCCCGGACACCCGTGCCCGGGTCGAGGAGGCGATCGTCGAACTCAACTACCGGCCCAACCTCTCCGCCCGTCACCTCCGCAAGGGACGCACCGGCGTGATCGCGCTGGCGGTTCCGGAACTGGACATCCCGTACTTCGCCGAGCTGGCCCGTCACGTCGTCAGCGTCGCCGCCGAGCACGGCTGGACGGTGCTCATCGACCAGACCGGCGGCCGGCGTGACCAGGAGCGGGTGCTTGCCTCCGGTATCACCGACCACCTGATCGACGGGCTCATCCTCAGCCCGTTGGCGCTCACCGCGGCGGACCTGGCCGCTCTGGACGGCACCCCGATGGTGCTGCTCGGCGAGCGGATCGAACACTGCCCGGCGGATCGCGTGGTGATCGACAACGTGGCAGCGGCCCGGGAGATCACCGGCCACCTGATCCAGTTGGGTCGCCGCCGGATCGCGGCCGTCGGCGCGCAGCGCACCGACGAGGGTGCCAGCGCCCGGCTGCGCCTGGCCGGCTACCGCGACGCGCTGCGCGCCGCCGGCCTCGACCATGACCAGGCCCTGGTGGCGTCCGCGCCGGCCTGGCACCGCGCCGACGGCGCGGCCGCGATGCGGGGACTGCTCACCTCCGGCGTACGCCCCGACGCCGTCTTCTGCTTCAACGACACGCTGGCCCTCGGTGCCCTGCGGACCCTGCACGAGGCCGGCCTGCGGGTGCCCGAGGACGTGGCGGTGGCCGGCTTCGACGACATCGAGGACGGCAGGTTCGCCACCCCCGCCCTGAGCACCGTCGCCCCGGACAAGGAGCAGGTCGCCCGCCTGGCCGTCCAACTCCTCGCCAACCGCCTGGACGGCGACCCGACCCTCCCCGCCCAGCAACTAACGGCCCCGTACCGCCTGAAACTCCGCGAGTCCACCACCCCTCGCGTTGATCATGAAGTTATTGCCATGAAAGACGGCGTGTCGCCGCAATAACTTCATGATCAACCTGGGCGGGATGGGGTGGTTGGGGTGGGTGGGTGGGTGGTTAGTCGAAGAAGCGGGCGAGGTGGGAGTGGGGTGCTGGGTCGGCGTCCGGAGGGAGGGGCGTCAGGTCGGCGAAGATCGAGGCGCCGTCGCAGCCTGCGTGCAGTGGGTACCAGCGCGGCGTGCCAGGTGGCCGCAACTGACAGATCCCCTTGAACGTCTGCACGTCCATCAGCCGGACGTGGGTCGGGTCGGCGACCGCGTTCACATGCCCCCACCAGGGGCTCATCACGTGCAGCACCCCACCGGGGCGGAGCACCCTGTGACACTCGTCGACCAGTGGCAGGAAGTCGATCAGGTGCTCCAGGATGTGCACCGCGAAGAGGACGTCCACCGAGTTGTCGGCGAGCGGCAGCGAGCCGGACAGGTCCGCCACGGCGTCCACGCCGGGCGCCGGGTAGATGTCCAGCCCCAGGTTGCCCGACCACTGCTTGGTCGGCCCACAACCGAGGTCCACCACCACCGGCGGCCGCCCGCCGATGCCGACCCGGCACCAGACGCCGTAGACGCCGGCCAGCCGCCCCACCATGTCCCGCACCAGCCGTAGTTGGGCGGGCTCGGCCACGTCGCCGCTCAGATGGGCCACCCCCCGGTCGAACCGCACCTCGACCGCCAGGTCCCGCAACCGATCATCGTGGCGGACCTGGTCCGCCCATGCCTGGGCGAGGAAATCGTCTATCGCCCGCAGCCGGTCGGCCGAGGGCGGAGTCTGTGCCAAAGCGACCATTCGGGCCACCTCCCGCCGCGCGATACCCGCAATCGCGCCCGTTATGCCCCGCTCATCCGACTTGCCGCCCGCTGTGGCGAGGCCCGCCCACGCGTGTGTCCCGGGTTGCGGGCCGGGGCCGCAATCATGTTGATGCCACAGAGGCATCAAGATGACTCCTCGGCATCACTGTCAACGCAGGCATCGGCTTCGCCCCGGCACGGGCTGAGCCGCGACGCGGTCCACGCGGCTCACACCAGCGCACGGAGTGCAGGTCGCTTCGCCGCCGGCCGGCGAGGGGTCGCCTCGGCCGCCGAGCGCCCGGGTCAGCCGGAGAGAGTGCGGCGGCCCCCGCGCATCCGTTGGCGAGGCGGCGGGTCGGCGGGCTTCGGCCGCTTGAGGTGGTAGCGGTGCAGTTCGTGGTTGCCGGGCAGGGACGGGTCCTCGCTCATCGCGACCAACTCCCAGCCCTGGTCGCCGGCCCGGTTCAGGTGGGCCAGCGAGGTGTCGCCGTACGGCGTCACGTCGACCATCGAGCCGTCCGGCCCGTACCAGACGAAGACGACCTCCCAGCCGAGGTCGTTGGTCGCAGCCTGACGGCGGCGGACCAGCAGGGCGTACTCCCACTTGAGCATGGCGTCATTCTCACCCCGCGCCGGCCCGCGGGCACGGATCAATCCTCGGCGATCCGCCCGGCGTCGACCCGCAGTCGCCTGTTGGTCTCGATGGCGGCCAGCATCCGCCGGTCGTGGGTGACCAGCAGCAGCGTTCCGGGGTAGCTGGCCAGCGCCGATTCGAGCTGCTCGATGGCGGGCAGGTCCAGGTGGTTGGTGGGTTCGTCCAGCACCAGCAGGTTGACCCCACGGCCCTGGAGCAGGGCCAGCGCGGCCCGGGTCCGCTCACCGGGGGAGAGGGTGGCCGCCGGTCGGGGCACGTGCGCCGCCCGCAGGCCGAACTTGGCCAGCAGGGTCCGCGCGTCCGCCGGCGACAGATGGGGTACGGCCGCCTCGAACGCGTCGATCAGCGGTACGTCGCCGAGGAACAGCCCGCGGGCCTGGTCCACCTCGCCGACCACCACGCCGGGCCCGAGCGAGGCGGTGCCGGCGTCCAGCGGTAGCCGGCCCAGCAGCGCGGCCAACAGGGTGGACTTGCCCGAGCCGTTCGCCCCGGTCACCGCGACCCGGTCCGCCCAGTCGATCTGGAGGTCGATCGGGCCGAGGGTGAAGCCACCACGGCGTACCACGGCTCCGCGCAGCGTGGCCACGACGGCGCCGGCGCGGGGCGCGGCGGCGATCTCCATCCGCAGCTCCCACTCCTTGCGGGGCTCCTCGACCACGTCGAGCCGTTCGATCAGCCGTTCGGTCTGCTTGGCCTTGGCGGCCTGCTTCTCGCTCGACTCGCTGCGGAACTTGCGGCCGATCTTGTCGTTGTCGGTGGCCTTGCGGCGGGCGTTCTTCACGCCCTTCTCCATCCACCCACGCTGGGTGCGGGCCCGAGCCTCCAGCCCAGCCTTGGTGTCGGCGTACTCCTCGAAGTCCGCGCGGGCGTGCCGGCGGGCCACCTCGCGCTCCTCCAGGAAGGCCGCGTAGCCGCCGCCGTAGTGATTGATCTGCTGCTGCGGCAGGTCCAGCTCCAGCACCCTGGTCACCGTGCGGGTGAGGAACTCCCGGTCGTGGCTGACCAGCACCGTGCCGGCCCGTAGCCCGGTGACGAACTCCTCCAGCCGTTCCAGGCCGGCCAGGTCCAGGTCGTTCGTCGGCTCGTCGAGCAGGAACACGTCGTACCGGCTGAGCAGCAGCGACGCCAGCCCGGCGCGGGCCGCCTGCCCGCCGGAGAGCCCTGTCGTCGGGTGGTCAAGGTCGACGGCGAGGCCCAGGTCGGCGCTGACCTGCTCGGCGCGTTCGTCCAGGTCCGCGCCGCCGAGTGCGAGCCAGCGCTCCAACGCGTCGGCGTACGCGTCGTCGGCGCCCGCCGCCCCGGCGGTCAACGCCTCGGTCGCCGCGTCCAAGGCCGCCTGCGCGGCGGTCACCCCGGTCCGGCGGGCCAGGAAGTCCCGCACCGTCTCGCCCGGCCGCCGCTCCGGCTCCTGCGGCAGGTGGCCGACGCTCGCGATGGGCGGGCTCAGCCGCACGCTGCCGGCCTCGACCGGCAACAACCCGGCGAGGGTACGCAGCAGCGTCGACTTGCCGGCCCCGTTCGGCCCGACCAGCCCGACCACGTCGCCGGGGGCGACCACCAGGTCCAATCCGGCGAAGAGCGGGCGGTCACCGTGCCCGGCGGCCAGGTCCTTGACGATCATCGTGGCGCTCATCAGGACGGCAGCCTATCCGGCCGCCCGCATACCACCGGCCGGCAGCGGGCAGACTCAACGACGTGGTGACCACACTGGCGATCGACTGCGGCGGCGGGGGCATCAAGGCGTCCGTGCTCGACGAGGCGGGAACGATGCGGGCCCGGCCGTTGCGGGTGCCCACCCCGTACCCGTTGCCGCCCGCGCTGTTTGTCCGGACCCTGCTGGATCTCGGCGGTCGCCTGCCAACGGCGGACCGGCTCACTGTCGGCGTACCCGGCATGATCCGACACGGAGTGGTGGTGAGCACCCCGCACTACGTGACCCGCAACGGCCCCCGCACCCGGGTCGACCCGGACCTGCTCGCCGAGTGGTCCGGCTGGGACGCCCGCGGCGCGCTCGCGGACGCGTTCGGGGTGCCGGCGCTGGTGCTCAACGACGCCGAGGTGCACGGCGCCGGAGTGGTCGCCGGCACCGGCTGCGAACTGGTGCTGACCCTGGGGACGGGGCTGGGCAGCGCGCTCTTCGACGGCGGCGTGCTCGCACCGCACCTGGAGCTGTCGCACGCGCCGGTGCGCTGGGGCACCACCTACGACACGTACGTCGGCGAGCCGGAACGGCGGCGGCTCGGCGACGCCTTCTGGTCGCGTCGGATCCGCCAGGTGGTGGACGGGCTCCGCCCGGTGTTCCGCTGGGACCGGCTCTACCTGGGCGGGGGCAACTCCCGACTGATCCGGCCCGAGCAACTGGCCCGGATGGGCGACGACGTGGTGGTGGTGCCGAACACCGCCGGAATCGTCGGTGGTGTCCGCGCCTGGGAACTTTCCGCCGGACGTCGGGACGCCCGCACCTGACCGTTCGACGCCCCCTCAGCGGCCTTCGGTGGCTGGAACTGACCCGATCTCGACCCCGGGAACAGTCGCCAAACTCCCGGTGTTGTGCCAGCGTCGGAACAGGTGACGGTGCGACCCGAGGAGGTGGCAGATGGATCTTCTGGCGGACTACCGGCGGGCGACCATGTTCTTCGAAACCGGTGACCCCAGCGGGGCAGCCCGACTGCTGGAGCCGATCATCGACGCCGAACCCGGCAACGCGGCGGTCCGGCAACTGCTGGCCCGGGCGTACTTCCAGTCGGCCCAGCTCAACCGGGCCGAGGAGCACCTGCGTGAGCTGGTCGAACGGGACCCGAGCGACCACTACGCGCACCACGTGCTCGGTCGGACGCTCGAACGGCTGAATCGGCACACTGACGCGCTGCGGCACCTGCGGATCGCCGCCGCGATGTACGCGGCCAACGACGACTACCGGACCGCGCTGGAGCGGGTGGAGACCCGCCTCGGCGGCCGGCGCTGAACGTGCGGCGTGACACGGAAGGGGCGGTCCTTCGGGGCCGCCCCTTCGTCGTCGGACGACCTGGCGGAGGTGCCTAGGATGGCGGACATGGGACCTGACCTGCCGAGGGCTGCGGCATGAAGCTCAAGCTGGACCTGCACGAGATCTTCAACAAGGGCCAGGACATCGACCGGGCGTTGCGCGGGATCATGGACGAGGCGGTGGCGAAGAAGGCGACCCTCGTCGAGATCATCCCCGGCAAGGGGTCCGGCCAGCTCAAGAAGCGGGTGCTGCGGTTCCTCGACCAGAAGGACGTCAAGCAGCTCTACCACCGCGTGGAGAAGGACTCGAAGAACTTCGGCCGCCTCTTCGTCCACTTCCGCTGGAAGTGACGAGGGCACGCCGTCCGTGCCAGCGGTCGGATACTGGGCTGGTGACGGAGGAGCAGGGTACCGAGCCGACGCGGTGGACGATTCACGGTGAGCGGGTGGTGGACGGCAGCCGGCGAGCGCGGCTGAGCATTGCCGACGTGGAACTGCCGGACGGTGTCCGCTTCGAGCAGTACGTGATCAGAGCACCCCAGTCAGCCATGGTTGCGGTGCTTGACGAGCAGGAGCGCCTGCTGCTGATGCGGCGGCACCGGTTCGTGTTCGACCGGTGGGTGTGGGAGCTGCCCGGGGGTTACGTCGACGACGGCGAGCACCCGGCGAGCTGCGCGATCCGGGAGGTTGAGGAGGAGACCGGATGGCGTCCGGGTGCGGTGGAACCGATGCTGTCGTTCCAGCCGTGGGTGGCGACTGCGGATGCCGAGAATCTGCTGTTCCTGGCACGCGATGCGATACACATTGGTCCGCCGGTGGACGTCAACGAGGCCGAGCGGGTGGCCTGGATTCCGTTGGCGGAAGCGCGGAACCTCGTCTCCCGGGGTGAGATCGTGGGATCCGGCACGGTGATCGCGGTGTTGGAGCTGGTCGCGCGCAAGGCCCGGGGCGAGCTGTAGTCAGCGGCGTTGACCGAGGGTCGCGTCGACGCGGTTGATGAAGTGTCGGACGGCTGGCCGGCGGCGGTGTGCTGTGAGTTCGGTTTGCAGGTCGCGTAGGTACCGGGCGGCTCGGGCCGAGCGTAGTTGAGAGGTCAGCGTGAGCGCTCTGGCCCCGATGGCGCTGGCGCGATCGGGTTCGCCGCAGTGGGCGTGGATGGAGGCGAGAAGGGCGAGGTTGAAGGCCTTTCCGCGTATGTAGCGTTCGTCCATTCGCAGTGAGCGGACGGTGAAGCGTTCGGCCTGCTGGTAATGGCCGAGGGCATGGAAGCAGTGGCCGAACTTGGCTGACAGGTATGCCTCGTCGAAGTAGCCGAGCCATTGCGGGTCGTTGCTGCGGTCGGCCCGGTCGAGGGTCTGTTCTGCCTGGTGCAGTGCGGTTGTGCAGGCGCGTTCGTCGCGCGCGGCGGCGTGGGCATGAGCTTCCATGACCAGCGCCTCGGCGGTCAGCACCGCGAGGCCGGCGCGTTGTGCTGTCTGCCGGGCGGCGCGGGCGAGGTCGACGCCGCTGGCATTGTGACCGAGGTAGGTGGCTTGGTGGCTCATCGCGGCGAGGATTTCGGCGCCGAGCCCAGCATCGTCGGCAGCTCGGGCGAGGTCGAGGGCGTGGGTGAGGTAGCGCTGGGCGAGGCCGTGTTCGGCCGTGTCGTATGCCTGCCAGCCGGCGAGCTGGGTCAGCTCGGCGACGGCGGCGAGTAGCTTTCGGCCGGTCGCCGGATCGTAGCGGCCCTCGATCAGCAGGGGCGTGACCTCGTGGTTGAGGTAGCGGGCGAGGGTTTCGCGGGCGTGGCCGCCCCCGTGCTGGTTGTCGAGTCGACGGTAGGTGGAGGTCATCTCGCGGATGGTGTCGATGTCGGGTTGACCGACTGATCGGCGACCTTGCTGTGTGACGGGTTGGGTGGTGGGGGCGGTGAACCAGCGCAGCGCGGGCAGGGTGTAGCCAGCGGAGCTGAACACTGACTGACGGAGCATGTCTCGGCGGTTCACGTCGCCTTCCCACAGCTGCGTGGCGGCGCGGACGTCCTCGCGCCATGATCGGCTATTTGGCATATCACCCGGAGGGCTGCCGGGGGTGAGGTGACGTGCTTGGTGGCGCGGTGCAAGACCGAGCGACATCCGGGTCTCGTCGGGCATGCCGCAGCCGTCGGCGATCCGCTCCAGCACGTCGATGGAGGTCACCTTCCGGCCGGCGATCACGCGGCTGACGTAGCCCTGTTCCAGGCCGACCACCGCCCCGATGCGCGTCTGACTTGCCCCCGCATGCCGGCCAAGCAGGCGGAAGAGAGTGCCGATGTCGCGGTCACGCACTGCGGTCCTAACGTCCTCCCGCGCCCAGAAGCCGTCCGGAATCCGAAGATGGTCGAGTAGCAAAGCCCCTCCCACCGTCGTCGAGTGACTACGCATCGTGCTCAACCTGGAGCCTAAGTCTGGTGCCCGTGCAGGTCGAGCCCGCTCATGTCACCGTGACATGGCTAGCGAACATGGTCGCGAGACCACAGCCGGCGGGACCGTCTTGCACATGTTGTTGCATGTCGAGAACCCACCGGTCGAGCCGCCTGACGGCTGTCGCCACCGGCTGCTGTGGCGTCTGTGCCGAGCACTGTGGGAAGACCACCGCCCGGACCGTGCCGCCCACTACCTCATCGTCGGCTGCGCGCAGGACGACCAACTCGTGCCGTGCCACCTGGCACGCCTCGCCGCAGAAGGGCTGCGAACCGCCAGCGGCGAGCAGGACGTTGCATCACCGCTGTGGCTCTCACTTGCCCGGAGCCTCATCGCCACGGGCGACATCAAACTCGCCGCCGTCATGGCGGAGGCACGCTGGCACCGCCGCCGTGCAGGCCTAACGGGGTGAGGATGGCTGCTATTTACGGCCTAGAGGCCCTGATCGACCATGCCCAGGCTCAAGTCGACGCTGCCGACGAACTCCTGACCCGCCACCTCGAGGTCGGACTCGACCTGTGCCGGTGCGGTCGGCCCCATCCCTGCTCCGAGCGACTGAGGTGGCTCCAGAGGCGGGCGCATTTCGTTCACCTTATCGGCGGCTCACGGTGACCACCCACAGCCCGGTGATGCCGATCTGGACCTGCGGAGGCTGCAACGCGCCATGGCCCTGCCGGACCCGACAGCAAGAGCTACGCGCTGAGTACGAGGGGGCATCCGTTTCCCTGGCGCTCTACATGGGCGCTCAACTGGTCTGCGCCTCGCAGGACCTGACCTGGGTGCCGGCAGGGGTCCTGCACCTTCGCTTTTTCGGTTGGACCCGATGAGCATCCTCCGGAGGGGCGACGAAAATTTCCACTACAGCGATGGCTCCCACAAGTGGATCCCGCCGGACCCCGAATACGACCAAGACGTCTGGGACGAGCAGATTCGCCAGCACAAACACGGCCACCTGCGAAACGAGCGTCCGAAGGTCCGCATCCAGCGGCTGATCTGATGTGAGCGGCGGCGGTCAGAGGTTGGCGATGAGGAGTCCGCACACGGCCAGCGGAAGCATCGCGGACAGGCTGCCCAGCACGGCCGACGAGCGGATCCGGGTACGGGCGACGAGGACCGCGAGCATTGCCAGGCTGACCAGCAGCGCGAGGAACAGCACGGGCGTAGCCACGTAGAGCCCGAAGAGCAGCGCCCGCGACCGTTCGGAGTCGCATACCTCGCCGCAGCCAGCCGGGACCGACCCGGAAAGCGTGCTGAGGAACAGGCCGAACGACACGACGATGGCCACGTACCAGCCGGCCAGCACCAGGAAGGATGAGCGCGCGTCAACGAGATGGGTGCGTGACGGTGCCAGAGTCATGAGCGAAGTATCCGCCTTTGCGCGAGCTGGATCAGCTTTCGAGAGCATCGGCGCGGGAAGCGTGGCCCGGCCGGGCGGCGGGACCAGCACTGCGGACGGCCACTCCAACGCCAGGTGATCGTTACGCCTTCTTGGATCGCTTCGCCTCGGGCGCCACACGCGTCAGGCCCCGATCTCAGCGACCATCGTGTCCGCGTCCTCGAACGACTCAACCGTGCGGAATCCTTCGGCGGCGTACAGCCTTGCAGCGAAGTTCGCCCGCTCCACGCTCAGCGACACCGTGCGGATGCCACGTTCTCGTGCGGCGTCCAGAACAGCGCGCAGAAGCAGCCGGCCCACACCCCGACCCCTCCAGGCCTCCACCACCCCGATAGTCAGCTCTGGCACGTCGTCACTCACGTACCCATAGCCCGGATCAGCGGCGGTCAGGTATCGGCACCAGGCCGCGCCGACTGACCGATCAGCTCGGTCCACCGCAACCAGGCCAAAGTCGTCTGGCTGCATCCACCCGGTGACATAGTGAGCCAGCGCGGGATTCGCCAGGATCTGCTCGCGAGACCAGTTGCGCTCAGGCAGCCAGTTCACGGCCTCCACGAGCATGTCAACCAGGAATTCGAAATCAGCCGAGGTGGCTGCGCGGATGACGAGATCAGTCACCGCCGAAGGCTCGCACACAAGATTGGACAGAGCCAAGATCCCGCCGGGTCCCGGCCGTTCAACGCGAATCACAGCAACCATCATTGGCCATCGACGCCTGATGCGGGCGCAGCTCACGGGCCGTCTCGTCCGATTCGATCGAGTGCTTCCACGATCTGGATCAATACCGCTGGAAGTATCAGCGCCTTGTCGATGGGGCGTAGGTGTGGCACGGGCGGTGACAGACCAGAGTGCGGCATCATCGGCAGGCATCGGGGGTACAAGCCGTCGATGCGCTTACGTCCCGGTGAGACTGAAGCCGTTGGTTGGCGGCTGGTAACCCTGTTCGACGCCGTCCGGCAGTTACGGGATGCATCACCAGCTGTCACCGGACGCCCTCGGGTGATCGCGATCGATGGCCGGGGTGGGGCGGGTAAGACGAGCCTGGCCGAGAAGCTGCGCAAGGTGGAGTCCAACTCCGCCACCGTGCACACCGACGATGTCGCCTGGAACCACGCCTATTTCGACTGGGGCGCCGTGCTCGCCGAGAACATTCTGCAACCTCTGCACCGAGGGGAGTCGGTGAACTTCCGTCCCGATGCCTGGATCAGCCACGACCGAGCTGGATCGATCACCGTGCCTGCCGGCGCTGACTTCGTCTGGGTCGAGGGCACCGGCATCATCCGAGACGAACTTGGCCCGTGGTTGGACGCCTCGATGTACATACAGGGCGATCTTGATGAACAAGAGCGCCGGCTGGCCGCTCGCGACGGTGACTCTTCCGAACAGCAGGAGCACGTGACGCACTGGCTGCGGGAGGAGCTGCCCTTCATGCTGCGAGAACGACCGTGGTCCCGAGCCACCCTGATCGTCGCCTGCCCTTTGGAGATTGACCACGACCCGGACACCGAACTGGTCGTAGCCGCACCGGTTACGGCATAAGGAAAGCCCGATCGCCCTACGAGCAGGAGGTGGCGATTGGTTGGTTCATGGGCGCAGGCGCATCAGGCCGCTACGCCGTCGCTGGCGTCGACGGTGATCGTTGACCCGTAGGGTGTCCTCATGTCGACGGTGGACCTGCGGCGATCGGCGCGTGCGGTCGTCGTCGATGAAGACGACCGGGTTCTGTTGCTACGACTCGCCATTCCCGATCCGGCCGGCACGATCGCCGTCTGGATCACTCCCGGGGGTGGCGTCGAAGACGGCGAGACGCCACTGGCCGCCCTGCGGCGAGAGCTGCGCGAAGAGGTCGGCCTTGCTCTCGATGCCGACCCGCCTCAGGTCTGGCGCCAGGAGATAGTCGCCGCCGGGTTCGCACCCGGCCACGATGGCGTCGTGAACGACTACTTCCTCGTTCGGACCGCGTCGTTCACGCCGCGCGGTGTGATGAGCGATGAAGAACTCGCCGCCGAGCACGTCATTGGCTGGCGTTGGTGGTCGCTGTCAGAAATCAGCGAACACCGCGGTCCGGAACTGTTCTCGCCCCGAGACCTCGCCACGCCGTTGACGGAATTGATCAATGACGGAGTGCCAGTCCAGCCCGTCGCGCTCGGCCTGTGAACCGCACCCCTGCGGGACCAGTTGCGGCGTCGCCGGTCCCAGCGAAGGCTTCGACGCCCACGGCGATGTCACGCCGAAGCAACCGGGGTTCTGATGCATACCCGTAGCGACCTCCGGCTTTAGGTAGGCTGCTCCGAAGTAAGATTCAATCTAGCTTCGGGAGGTTCGGGGCTTTCAGCCCGAGACCAGTGGCCTGGTCGTCGTCAGCCGCTCTGGAGCCAACCTTCCGGCTGGGGCTGTGGACCTTTCTGGGGACCTGACGACATTGTCCGTGCCTGGTCGGCCTGATGCTGTCTGTCGCGAACGGGGCCCATTGCCGTTAACGCGGTACCCAGGTGGCCGAAATCCCAGGCGGGCATTCGATCGGCGCGGGAGTGATCTCGCGGGGCCCGCTGGCTTCCCGGCGAACATCGAAGCGTACGCAGATGTGGTAGGACGTCTCGTCGCCGGCCAGCCAGCCTTCGGATGCGCTGCCCGTCATCATGACCTCCACCCTGGCCAGGAGACCCACCCCACGCTCGTCCGGCTCATGGACCGCGGAGGTGAGTAGCTCGCCTCCGGTTTCGGCGACGAGCCGATCGAGTACGGACTTGTTGCTTTTCCAGCCCTTCAGGCTGAGTGAGTCGGTTGCCCATGGCTCGGTTTCGTGGGCGACCTGTTCGGCCCTCTTCAAGACCGAGTCCCGAGCCTTGTCATGGGCTGAGGGGGCGCATCCAGCAGACGGCAGCGCGACGAGGCAGGCCAGCAGCGCGCCGACGACGGTCCGCCCCCAGCGAGCCGGATCGAGTGCCCGTCGACTGTCGATGATGTGTCGCGACATGTTGCTAGAACATCGTCAATCCGGCCGGAGCGCATCCGTCCCGGTACTCAGCGCTGCGCTGGCCGGCCTGCGGACAAGGTTGGGTGAGTGAAGCGTCCCGCGACGGATGGCCGACGGATCTCCATAGGATGTTCTGTCGGGCTCACCGGCGATGGTCGACTCGTAGTGAAGGGCGTTTCCCATGCTGAACAGAAGCGACGTCGAGGCGGCGGCCGCGCTGGTGCAGGGGCGGGTGCGGGAAACCCCGGTCATCGCTGTCGACGGCGCCGATCTGGGTGTGCCGGCGCAGCTCAGCCTCAAGCTGGAGCTGCACCAGCACACCGGCTCGTTCAAGCCGCGCGGCGCGTTCAACCGGATGCTCCAGGGGCCGCTGCCGCCGGCGGGGGTGATCGCCGCATCGGGTGGCAACCATGGTCTCGCCGTCGCGTACGCGGCCCGGTCGCTGGGCGTGCCGGCGGAGGTCTTCGTGCCGGTGACCTCTTCGCCGGTGAAGGTGCAGCGGCTGGCCGGGCTGGGCGCCCAGGTGCGCCAGGTGGGCCAGCACTACGCGGAGGCCCTGGCCGCGAGCACCCGGCGGGCCGAGGAGACCGGCGCGCTGGTCGTGCACGCGTACGACCAGCCGGAGGTGGTGGCCGGTCAGGGCACCGTCGGCCGGGAGCTGGAACGGCAGGTGGACGGGATCGACACCGTGCTGGTGGCGGTCGGCGGCGGCGGGTTGGTGTCCGGCATCGCCAGTTGGTTCGACGGTTCGGTACGTGTCGTCGCCGTCGAGCCCGAGCAGATTCCCACCCTGCACTCCGCTCTCAAGGCGGGTGGGCCGGTCGACATCGAGGTGGGCGGCATCGCCACGGACTCGCTGGGCGCCCGCCGCATCGGCGACATCGCGTTCGACACCGCCCGCCGGACCGGGGTGGTGTCCGTGCTGGTCAGCGACGAGGATCTGGTGCGGGCGCGTCGGCTGCTCTGGTCGGAGCTGAGGGTCGCCGCCGAGTTCGGTGGTGCCGCGGCGCTGGCCGCGCTGGTCGGAGGCGCGTACGTGCCGCAGGCGGGGGAGCGGGTGGCGGTGATCGTCTGCGGCGGCAACACCGACCCGAGTGACCTGGGGCCCGCCGCGCCGCACTGACCGGGCACCGTAGGTAGGTGGTGCGTCCGCGGGTGCAGAGCAAAGGACGCGGGTCCGGCGGGTAGCACCCCGCCGGACCATGACCCGTCCCGTCAGAAGGGGTAGGTGCGCGCCACCGCCAGCATCTCGGAGCTGTGCGATCCGACGACGCCGACGGCCGGCGGCCGGGGGCGGAAGCCGGGCAGCGCGTCCAACCCGTCACTGGCGTCCATGGCCCGCAACGCCACCTGCCCGGCGATGGGCCGCACTGTCAACGTGACCTCGATGCCCTCCGTCGGCGGGGCGTGGAACACCAGCCCGAAGCCCCACTTGCCCTCGCGGGGCTCCACCGGCACCGACCGCCCGGCCACCTCGGCCCTCAGCACGGTGGCGGTCGACGTGTCGACGTGCAGGGTGGCCAGCCGCGCGGCCCGCTGCGGGGTGAGCCGCAGCCGCAGCGTCCGTTCACCGCCGGAGGTGGCGTCGGCCACCACGTCCAGCTTCGGGGCCGGCAGGTTCGCCGGCTGCGCCGGCCCGGTCCGCAGTTCACCGTCGCCGAGCCCGGGGAAGTCGTCGCCGACGTCGGCCGTCCCGTCCACGTAGCCGTCCGTCCACGACTGCGGGTCGCTCTCGTGGCTGAGCCAACGGGCCTGGCCGGTGCCGGCGTCCATCGCGTACATCAGGTGGGTGGGCGCGGGATGGTCGGTGTCGAAGCGGTCGACGCCCAGCCCGACCCCGGCGAGCACCACCGCCGCCAGAGCCGTGGCGGCGGCCGGGAGCACGCCGAGCCGTCGGGCCCGCAGCGCCAGCAGGCCGCGCTGGCCGCCGGCCTGCGGGTGCAGCAGGTCGACCACCGGCAGGGCGGTCAGGCCGAGTAGCACCGCGACCAGCGCGGCCACCCCGCCCATGGCCATCCCGAGCGCGGGGAAGAGCAGCACCACTGTGGGCAGCAGGATGACCACACCGACGGCCGCTGCGGCGGTCACGGCCACCACCGGCCACGGCCCGGTCTGCCGGGTACGCAGCGCGACCAGCCCACCGAGCGCGCCGGCCAGCGCCGGCAGTGTGGTGAGGTACGCCCCACCCGGCACCGCCACGGCGAGCAGCACTCCGAGCAGCGCAAGCCAGGCCAGCCCACCGATCGCGAGCGCGGCCGGGCCGATCCGGCGGCGGGTCAGCGCGTACCAGGTGAACAGGATGGCGGTGGCGAGCGCCACGACGGCCAGCCGGTACCAGATCGGTCGGTACGGGTCGAGCAGTTCCGCGTACCCCGGTCGGATCGCGGCGATCGCCAGCCAGAGCAGTTGGGCGGCGACCGGCGCGACCACGATCGGCACCAGGGCCAGCCCGAAGCCGGCGGCCATCCGGCCGATGCTGGCCCGGCCCTGCCGACGGGTCAGCCAGCCCAGCGCGGCCACCGCCACCACCGCGAGCAGGGCCAGCGGCAGGGTGAGCCAGCCCGGGTAGCGGACCAGCCCGCCGGGAACGGGGAAGTAGGTGGCGTCGTGCCCGGAGCGCAGCTCGGTCAGGTCGGTGCCGCCGAACTCCCGGGCCAGGCCCAGCGCGTTGTCCCCGTGCTGCTGGAGGCTGCCCCGGTCCATGGCCTCCGGTGTGTCCAACGGCGTGTGGTAGATCGCGCCCCCGTCGATGTACGCCGAGTTCAACCCGACGAACTTGTGATCGAGGAAGGCGGTGAAATCGGTGTCGTTCGGCAGCGCGCGGTAGATCTCCACCGCGAACGAGGTGCCGACCGGGTGAGGGGCGGCCCGGCCGAAGATGTCCACCAACTTCGCGTTGTTCCGGGACGTCTCGAACATGATCACCGGCCCGGTGGAGCCCCGCGCCTC
Organism: Micromonospora sp. NPDC048986; assembly: GCF_040649335.1. Taxonomy (NCBI): domain Bacteria; kingdom Bacillati; phylum Actinomycetota; class Actinomycetes; order Micromonosporales; family Micromonosporaceae; genus Micromonospora; species Micromonospora sp. NPDC048986. Next base: position 192,244 of record NZ_JBEZFJ010000007.1, on the reverse strand, counting down.
CAGGTTGAGCACCACCCCGCCGTCGGTGGCCAGCGGGTGGCTGGCGGCGAACGCGGCAGCGCCGCACAGGCACGCCTCCTCGGCGTCGGTCAGCACGAAGACGATGTCGTTGCGCGGCCGAGGGCCGGTGGTCAGCGCGCGGGCCACCTCCAGGATGGTCGACGTGCCGGCCGCGTCGTCGTTGCCGCCCGGCCCGGTCTGCACCGAGTCGTAGTGGGAGACCAGGAAGACCCGACCCGTCGAGTCGGTGCCGGGCAGCCGGGCCACCACGTTGCGGACCCGGGCCACTGTCGCCCCGCCCGCCGCCCCGCTGAGCTGACCGGCCTCCGGTGCCACAGTGTCCTGCACCTCGGTCTCCAGGCCCAGCCCCCGCAACCGCTGCTCCAGGTGCGCGCGCACCTGTTCGTTGGCCGGACTGCCGGCGACGTGCGACCGGGCGGCGATCACCTGGACGTCCTCGTACGCCCGGCCGGCGCTGAACGCGTCAGCCGGCGCGTCGGCCGACTTCGGGGCCGGGGTGCGCAGGTCGAGCAGACTGCCGGCGGCGACAGCGGCCAGCGCGGCCAACGCCGCCGCGGCGGCCACGAGCCGCCGACGCGGCCGGGCCAGCGCCCGGCTGCCAGGGGGTACGCCCGGAATCGGACGGGTCGGCGTGCCCGTCGTGGCCGGGGTGGTGGGTGCGCCCACGGGTACTCCTCGGGGGGTGGTGGGGCCTGGGGTGGGATCATCCTGCCCGTCGGGGGCTGCGGATGGGATGGCCGGTACGTCCCGTGTCCGTCAGCCGCCCGGTTTGTCCACGGCCGAGCAGTGACGCTCCCCATCCCCGCCCGCGCCGTAGGCATCGTGTTGTGTGCGACCGTTGTCTAATACAGGATCAGCAGGGCACTCGGAAGGAGCCCGACATCACCAGCGAACTCCCGCGTCTCGCGGCGGTGACCCGGCCGCACCGGGGGGCCGGCTTGGCCGGTTCCCCAGTTGTGCCGTACCCGCACGGTGGCCTGGCGCGGCACGCCAACCTGCCGCCGGGTGAGCGGTTGCGGGTGCTGCTGGTGGAAGACGACGAGGGCGACGCCTTCCTGGTCGGTGAGCTGCTCGCCGAGACGAACTCGATGATCGACCTGCTGGTCGCCACCAGCCTCCGGGAGGCGCGGCAGCGGATCAGCGGCGTCGACTGCGTCCTGCTCGACCTGGGCCTGCCCGACGCGCAGGGGCTGGACGGGCTGCGCCAGGTGTTGGACATGTCCAGCGGCGCCGCGGTCTGCGTGCTGACCGGCCGCACGGACGAGCACCTGGGCGTCGTGGCGGTCGCCGAGGGCGCCCAGGACTATCTGGTCAAGGGCCAGGTCGACGGGGTGCTGCTGACCCGGGCGCTGCGCTACGCCGTGGAGCGCAAGCGCGCCGACGAGAACGCCCGCCGGTTGCGCGAGGTCGAGCTGCGCCAGGCCGAGTCGGCCCGACTCGAACGCGGCCTGCTGCCCCAACCGCTGATGACGACCGACCTGGTCGCGGTGCACACCTTCTACCGGCCGGGCCGGCACGCCGCGTTGATCGGCGGAGACTTCTTCGACGTGGTGCAGACCCACCCGGACCGCCTCGATCTGATCGTCGGCGACGTCTGTGGGCACGGGGTGGACGAGGCCGCGCTCGGGGTCGAGCTGCGGGTGGCCTGGCGGGCCCTGGTGCTCGCCCGGGTGCCGGACGACGAGGTGCTGCCCGCCCTGGAGCAGGTGCTGATGAGTGAGCGCCGCCTCCAGGAGATCTTCGCGACGGTGGCCACCGTCAGACTGGACCTGGACGCCAACCGGGCCACCGTCCGACTGGCCGGGCACCCGCCACCGTTGCTGCTCTCCGGCGGCCGGGTCGCCCCGGTGCCCGCGCCCGGCGGCCTGCTGCTGGGCGTACGACCTCGCCGGCCGATCGCCTACGACCTGGAGTTCGACACCGATGACTGGTCCCTGTTGATGTACACCGACGGCCTGATCGAGGGGCGGGTGGGCGCCGGCAACGAACGGCTCGACGTGCCGGGCCTCAGTGGCTTGCTGGACGAGCCGGCCAACCGTTCGGTGTCCCTGCCCGAGCTGCCGGCGTGGCTCGTCGGCCGGGCCGAGCGGCTCAACGGTGGCCCGCTCGCCGACGACGTGGCCATGCTGTTGGTCAGCCGGGGCGGTGGCCGGTGAAGCCGGTGGTCGGCGGCTGGAGTCTGCGCCGCCGGGTGATCACCCTGCTCGCCGTCGTGGGTTTTCTGTTGGTCGGGCTGGCCGCCGCGGAGGCGGCGATGGCCGCCCGCAACCGCACCCAGATCGACGCGGTCCTGAACGAGACCGGCCCGTTGCGGGTGCAGTCCCAGGAACTGCTCAACGCGCTGCTCGACCAGGAGACGGCGATCCGCGGGTACGCGGTCAGCGGCGACCGGGACGACCTGAACCCCTACCGGGAAGGGCTCGCCCAGGAACAGAGCGTCGTCACCTCGATGCGGACGCTGCTCGACGACTATCCAGAGATCAGCCAGGAGCTGCGGACCGTCGAGGAGCGTGTCACGCAGTGGCGACAGTCGGTTGCCGAGCCGGTGATCACCACCACCGAGCAGAGCGGCACCAACGCCGGCCAGGCGTTGGTCACCGAAGCGGCCCGGCAACAGTTCGACGAGGTGCGCTCGGCGGTGAACGACCTCCAGGAGGAGGTCCTGGCCGCCCGGGAGCAGACCGCCACCAACGTCCGTACCAGCAGCAACATCCTGGTTGTTCTCCTGATCGTCGCCGCGCTGGTGGTGGTCGTCGCCGGGGCGGTGCTGCTGCTCTCGCTGGACCGGATGGTGGTTCGGCCGCTGACCGGCCTCGCCACCCAGGTCCGTGAGGTCGCCGAGGGCGACTACCAGCACCGCATCGCCGCCCTCGGTCCGCCGGAGTTCATCCGGCTCGGTGAGGACGTGGACGCGATGCGGCAGAAGATCGCCGCCGACCTGGCCGAGGTCCGGGCCGCCCGCGAGCGCATCGAGTGGGTCAACAGTCAGCTCCAGAAGCAGGCCGAGGAGCTGACCCGGTCCAACCGGGACCTGGAGCAGTTCGCGTACGTGGCCTCACACGACCTGCAGGAGCCGCTGCGTAAGGTCGCCAGCTTCTGCCAGCTGCTCCAGCGCCGTTACGCCGGGCAGCTCGACGAGCGGGCCGACCAGTACATCGCCTTCGCTGTGGACGGCGCGCAACGGATGCAGCGCCTGATCAACGACCTGCTGGCGTTCTCCCGGATCGGGCGGCTCACCACCGGCTTCGTCGAGGTCGACCTCAACAAGGTGATGGGCGACGTGGCCGGCCAGACCGAGGCCGCCCGGCAGTACGCGGACGCCGAGTTGACCTGGACCGATCTGCCGGTGATCTCGGGTGAGGAACCGTTGCTCACCAACCTGCTGGCCAACCTGGTCAGCAACTCGATCAAGTTCCGCCGCCCGGACGTGCCGTCGAAGGTGCACGTCTCGGCCCGCTTGGTGGGCGCCGAGTGGGAGATCACCTGCCAGGACAACGGCATCGGGATCGAGCCGGAGTTCGCCGACAAGATCTTTGTGATCTTCCAGCGGCTGCACTCGAAGGACGCGTACCCGGGCACCGGCATCGGGTTGGCGATCGTCAAGAAGATCGTCGAGTACCACGGCGGCCGCGTCTGGGTGGACACCGACGTGCCGGAGGGCACCGCGATCCGGTTCACCCTGCCGGCACTTCCCGAGGACGTCGCGGCGGCTGCCGCCGCCGATTCTGCCGGGGAGCCGGACGCCCCGACAGCGGGCGACGCGACGCCCTCGACAGAGGCTCCGGCAGCGTTGACGGAGCAGGCCGGCGGGCCGGACCAGCCGGACCGGGCCGACGAGACGCTGGAAAGCGGTAGAACGGGTGACATGAGGGAGACGGTGGGATGACCGCGCCGGCGGATGGCAAGAGCCCGATCGAGGTCCTGCTCGTCGAGGACGACCCGGGTGACGTGCTGATGACCCAGGAAGCGTTCGAGGAACACAAGCTGCGTAACCGGCTGACCGTCGTCTCCGACGGGGCCGAGGCGCTCGCCTACCTGCGCCGGGAAGGCCAGTACGCCGACGCGGTGGCGCCCGACCTGATCCTGCTCGACCTCAACCTGCCCCGGCGTGACGGCCGGGAGGTGCTGGAAGAGATCAAGAAAGACCAGGAGCTGCGCCGGATCCCGGTGGTGGTGCTCACCACCTCGCAGGCCGACGAGGACATTCTGCGTAGCTACCAACTGCACGCCAACGCCTATGTGACCAAGCCTGTGGACTTCGAGCGCTTCATCTCGGTGGTCCGTCAGATCGACGAGTTCTTCGTCAGCGTGGTCAAGCTGCCGCCGCGTGGCTGACACCCTGTTGGACGACGTCGGCGGCCTGCTCTGGGAGGCCGCCGATCAGGTCGTGCTGCCACTGTTCCGCAAGCTCGACGACGATGACGTGTCGGAGAAGGCACCCGGCGAGGTGGTCACGGTCGCCGACCGCCGGGCCGAGGAGTTGCTCTCGGCGGGGCTGCGCCGGCTGCGGCCGGGCTCGACGGTGGTCGGCGAGGAGGGTGTCGCCGACGATCCGGGGTTGCTGCGGCACCTACGCGACGGCGGGGACGTCTGGCTGGTCGACCCGGTCGACGGAACCGCGAACTTCGCCGCCGGTCGCCGGCCGTTCGCCCTGATGGTGTCGCTCCTGACCGACGGGCAGCCGACCGCCGGCTGGATCCTGGACCCGCTCGCCGGCACTCTCGCCGCCGGCTCGGCGGACGAGGGCACAGTGCTCAACGGTCGACCGGTGGACGGCACCGGCTCGGTGCCGCCGATCGGCGAGCTGCGCGGCGCGGCGATGACCCGGTTCCTGCCGCCGGAGGCCCGCGACCGGGTCCGCGCCGGCGGGCGGCGGCTCGGTGAGCTGCTGCCCGGCCTGCACTGCGCCGGTCGGGAGTACCTGGACATCCTCACCGGCGAGCAGCAGTTCGCCCTCTTCTGGCGCACCCTGCCCTGGGACCACGCCCCGGGCACCGTGCTGGTCCGTGCCGCCGGGGGTGTCGCCCGCCGATTCGACGGCGTCGACTACCACCCCGCCGGCGACGGCCGGGGTCTGCTCGTCGCGGCCAACGAGCAGGTGTGGGCCGAGGTGCACGACGCGCTTCTGAGCACCTGATCCGCGCGCTGCGCGACCGTGTTGGGACGCTGCGTCGACATCGAGGCGGCCAGCGGGTCAGCGGGCTGGTCACCGGCCCGCGATCCGGTATCGTGACCGGCGGTCTCCGCCAGCAGGCCGCCGACCGGCGCCGCGGTGCAGTGTTCATCGGGGGCCGGCGGTCGACGGAAGGACGCTTTCGTGCCCAGGACCAGGCTCAGCCCGCGGCTCGGTCGCCGCACTCTGTTCGCAGTGCTCGCCGCCGTCGCGTTGGTGCTCGGCGGTGCCGGCGTGCCCGCGTACGCGGAGCCTGGCGAGGGTGGCAGCAAGAAGTTGCAGGACGCGCTGGAGTTGACCGCCAAGGGTCACATCGAGGCCAAGGCCAAGCTGGACAACTCCAAGCGTCGCAAGACGGCGCTGACCGGCGAGCTGGCGACGCTCGAGGGTCGGCTGGTCGGGCTCAGCAGCCAGGTGGGCGAGGTGGCCGCCCAGTCGTACCGGGTGGGTCGACTGAGCGCTGTCTCGATGCTGCTCAACACGGCCACACCGGAGGCGTTCCTGCAACGCGCGGGCGACCTCGACCTGATGGCCCAGCGGGACAGCAAGCGGCTGCGTGACCTCACCGACGCCCGGCAGCAGGCGCAGCAGGCCAAGGTCGCCATCGACGCCGAGGTCCGCGAGCAGCAGAAGCAACTCGCCGTGATGGCGAAGAAGAAGAAAGAAGCCGAGGAGGCGCTCGCCGAGGTCAGCTCCGGCGGCAGCAACGGTTTCAGCGGTGGCAGCTCCGCCTCGGCGAAGCCGGCGCCGCGTAACTCCGACGGGTCCTGGCCGTCGGAGTCCTGCTCGGTGAAGGACCCGACCACCTCCGGGTGCATCACTCCGCGGACCCTCAACGCGCTGAAGCAGACCCAGGCGGCCGGCTACAAGCGGCACGTCTCCTGCAAGCGCAGTGGTGGCAGCGGCGAGCATCCGAAGGGCCGGGCCTGCGACTTCTCGGCCGCCACGAACGGCTTCGAGGACAAGAACGCGACCGGCGGCGACAAGGCGTACGGGGACAGCCTGGCCGCCTGGCACGTGCGCAACGCCGACCGGCTCGGCGTGCTCTACGTGATCTGGTACCGGCAGATCTGGCATCCCGGCACCGGTTGGCGTTCGTACAGTGGAAGTGGCTCTCCGGCGGCGTCCCACACAAACCATGTTCATCTCTCTATGTACTGACCCGAAGCACCAGCTTGGCTGCGTACCATCGCGACGATGAGCTCCCCACCGTCCGACGTAGCGGCCCTGCCGGCGCCTCCGGCCCCGCCCGTGCCGGTCACCGGCCGGGCGCTGCCCAACGGCCTGGCCGCATTCCTGGTGTTCTTCTCCAGCGGTGCCGTGCTGGTGCTGGAGACAGTCGCGCTGCGCCTGGTCGGCCCGTACGTAGGGGTGACCCTTCAGGTGACCAGCTCGGTGATCGGCATCGCGCTGGCCGCGATCGCGTACGGCGCGTGGTCCGGCGGTTGGCTGGCCGACCGGCGCAACCCGCGAGGCCTGCTGGCGCCGGCGTTGGTGCTGGCCGGCATCGCCACAGCTGTCACCCTGCCCGTCGTCCGGTACGCCGGTGAGGTGCTGCGCGGTGGCGCGGCCAGCGGCATCCTGCTGCTTGTCGCGCTGGCGGTGTTCGTGCCGGCCGCACTGCTGGCAGCTGTCACCCCGCTGGTGGTGAAACTCCAGCTCGCCGACCTGCGCCGCACCGGCCAGGTGGTCGGTCGACTCTCCGGGATCGGCACCCTGGGCGGCATCACCGCAACCCTGCTGACCGGGTTCGTGCTGGTCGCCGCCCTGCGCAGCACCGTCATCCTGCTGGCCCTGGCGCTCGCGCTCGGGCTGGTCGGCATCGGCCTCGGCTGGTACCTGCGCCGGCAGGAGCCCACCGAGCTGCCCGGTCCGGCCCGGGCCCGGGCCGCGCTGGCCGTACTCGGCCTGGCCGGGGCGGGGCTGACCACCGTGGCGCCCAACCCGTGCGACATCGAGACGGCGTACCACTGCGCCCGGGTCACCGCGGACCCCGCCCGGCCCAGCGGGCGGACGCTGCTGCTCAACTCCGCCCAGCACTCGTACGTGGACCTCGCCGACCCGAAACACCTGGAGTACGCGTACACGAAGTGGATCGGCGCGGTCGGCGACGTCGCCGCGCCGGCCGGTCAGCGCCTGGACGCGCTGCACCTGGGCGGTGGTGGCTTCACAGTGCCGCGCTACCTGACAGCGACCAGACCGGGCACCGACAACCTGGTGTTCGAGATCGACGGCGGGCTGGTCGAGCTGGGTGAGCAGGAGCTGGGCGTACGGCCGGGGCCGGACCTGCGGGCGGTGGTGGGTGACGCCCGGATGCTCGTTGCCGGCGAGCCGACCGACAGCCGCGACCTGGTGGTCGGGGACGCGTTCGGGCACCTGGTGGTGCCCTGGCACCTGGCCACCCGGGAGATGGCCGCCGACGTCCGACGGGTGACCCGCCCCGGCGGCGTGTACGTGCAGAACGTCATCGACTACCCGCCGCTGCGGTTCATCCGCGCCGAGTTGGCCACTGTGGCAGCCGAGTTCGGGCACGTCGCGTTGATCGCGCCGCCGGAAGCGCTCGCCCAGGAGCAGGGCTCCAACTTCCTCATCGTCGGCTCCGACGCGCCGTTGCCGCTGGAAGCTGTCCGGGCCCGGCTGGCCGAGGTGGATCCGAAGGTCAGCCTGCTGTCCGGTGCGGCGCTGACGGACTTCGTCGACGGGGCGATGGTGTTGACCGACGACTACGCCCCGGTGGATCAACTGCTGGCCACCGCCTGATCGGGTGACAATCCTGACCGATTCCGATACTCCAGGTGTAGGCGGGCCGTTCCTGGGCAACATCGCTCACCATGGGTGGTGGGGACCGGAACGGCGCGCAGTTGCTCGATGAGCGGTACCGACTGATCGAACAACTCGGCGCGGGCGGCATGTCGGTGGTCTGGCGTGGCTACGACGAGGTGCTCGGTCGTCAGGTCGCGGTGAAGGTGTTGGCCTCCAGGCTGGCCAGCGACCGGGCCTTCCGCCACCGCATCCGGATCGAGGCGCAGGCCGCCGCGCGGCTCTGCCACCCCAACATCACCAACGTGTACGACTACGGCGAGTCCCAGCAGGTCGGTCTGACGGTGCCGTACGTGGTGATGGAGCTGGTCGACGGCGCTTCACTGGCCAGCCGGTTGGGTCGGGAGAGCCAACTGCCGTGGCGGGAAGCGGTGACCATCGGTGCCGAGGTCAGTTCCGCGCTGGCCACCGCGCACGCTCGCGGGGTGGTGCACCGCGACGTCACCCCGGGCAACGTCATGCTCACCTCGACCGGGGTCAAGGTGGTCGACTTCGGCATCTCCGCGCTCGTCGGGGAGAGCGAGAAGGGCCCGGACGGCGCGCTGTTGGGCACTCCCGCGTACCTCGCCCCGGAGCGGCTGGACAACGGCCAGGTCTCCCCGGCCACCGACGTGTACGCCGTCGGGCTGCTGCTGTACCGGATGCTCACCGGCCGACTGCCGTGGCTGGTCAGCACTACCACTCAGATGCTGCGCGCCCACATGTACAACGACCCGGAGCCGATGCCCACCGTCGCGGGGCTGCCCGACGGGGTGGCCGACCTGGTCGGACGCTGCCTGGCCAAGCGGCCCGCCGACCGGCCGGCCACCGCCGAGCTGACCCGGACGCTCGCCGAGGCGGCCGGCATGCTCGCGGCGGTGCCGGTCTCCCCGGCCGCCGGGCCGCTGGACGCGGCCATGCTCGGCAGTGCGCGTACCACGATCCTGCCCTGGTCGGCGGCGACCGACGCGTTGCCGTTGTCGCGGACCCGCAACCGGGACCGCCGGACGCGGCAGCGGGTGACCCGGCGTCGGCGGGTGGAGGCCGGAGTGGCCGCCGTCGGGTTGATCGCGGTCACCGGGGCGATGTGGGGGTTCACCTCACGCAGCCCGGCCAGCGGAGGGGACCGACCGACGACCGAGGCGCGGATGGGTCTGCCGGCGGCGGTGCCCTGCGAGGTGGCGTACGCGTTGCGCTCCGACTCCGGCACCGAGTTCTCCGCCGAGCTGACGTTGACCAACACCGGTGGCCGTGAGCTGCGGGACTGGGCGATGAGCTTCACCTTCCCCGGGCAGCAGAAGGTGACGAAGGCGGAGCCCGCGCCGGTGCACCAGCAGGGGAGCACGGTGCTGATCCGACCGGCGGCCCAACGCACCACGCTGGCCGCTGGCGCGGCCGAGAAGGTGACCCTCACGGGTAGGTACAGCGGGGCGAACCCGTTGCCTGTGGAGTTCCGGCTCGGCGAGGCGACCTGCGGGGTTCGGGTTTCCGGCGTCGCCGGCAGCGCGCCGTCCACGGCCCCGCCGAGCAAGGCCGCCACGCCGAAGGCTCCGCCCAAGGCAGCGAAGGTGCCCAGCGGCTCCGGTTCGGGCGGCGGCGCGTCGAAGGCCAAGCCGCCGAAGCCGCCGAAGGCCCCGGCGAAGCCCGCGAAGGCTGCCGGTGGTGGTCCGGGAAAAGCGTGAAGGTGACCAAGGGGCCGGGTGGTCACCGGAAGTGAGCAGGCCGCGGCAGGTCAGCGCATTCCCGCGAACCGCTGCACCTGGTCGATCCCACCTTCGACGATGAGCACCCCGCCCTGGGGAAGCGTGGTGTCGTCGGAGGTGTACCGGAAGCGTTCGCCCGGCAGCTTGGCACCGACCACGCGTACCCCGAAGCGCTCCTCCGGTTTCAGGTCGAGCAGTGTGCGTCCGACCAGGGACTCCGGCACCCGGACGGTGGCGATGGCGAAGTCGTCGTCGAACTCGATGAAGTCGAGCAACCGGCTGACGATCAGGTGCGCGACCCGGTCCCCGGTCTCCGCCTCCGGGAAGATCACGTGGTGCGCGCCCACCGACGCCAGGATCTTGGCGTGCTTCTGCGAGGTGGCCCGCGCCCAGATCTGGGGCACACCCAGCTCGACCAGCGCCAACACGGTGAGCACACTCGCTTCCACCGAGGCCCCGATGGCCACCACCGCCCGCCCGAAACTGGTGATGCCCAGTTGCCGCAGCGCCCCCTCCTCGGTCGCGTCGGCCTGGACCACCCGGTCGAGCTGCGCCGACCAGCGCTGCACCTTCGCCGGGTTGCGGTCGATGGCCAACACCTCGCGGTTCATCCGGGTCAGCGACCCGGCCAGGTGGCAACCGAATCGACCCAGGCCGATCACCACGACACCGCCGCTGTCCGCCCGTCTAGCCGACACCTCGGCCCTCCCTGCTCCCAAGGGCCTGGTCCCGGCGTGCGGGCCGGCCGACATATCCCAAACACGCCCTAGCCGACAATGGGTTGCTCCTGGGGATAGCGGTAGAGGCGGCGTCGGGTGTTCAGGGCGATCGCCGACCCCAGGGTGAGCGTCCCGACGCGGCCGATGAACATCAGCACGGTCAGCACCAGTTGGCCGCCGGCCGGCAGTTCGGCGGCCAGACCGATGGTCAGACCGGTGGTGCTGAACGCCGAGGTGATCTCGAACAGCGCCGCGACGAAGCGGACGCCCTCGGTGAGCAGCAGCAACAGCATGGTCCCGGCGGTCACCAACGCGACGCTGAGCAGCGCCACGGTGACCGCCTGCCGCTGGCTCGCGGTGGCCACCCGCCGGTGCCCGATCGTCACGTCGGGTTCGCCCCGCAACTCCGCCCAGATGGTGAACGCCAGGAGGAAGAACGTGGAGACCTTGATGCCACCGGCCGTGCTGGCACTGCCGCCGCCGATGAACATCAGCACGATCAACAGGGGATAGCTCTCCTCCTGCAGGTCGGCGATGTTCAGGACGCTGAAGCCGCCGGTGCGGCTCAGCGCGATCTGGGTGAACGACGCGAGGATCTTCCCGGGTACGTCGTACTGGCCGATCGTGCTCGCGTTGGTCCACTCGGCGGCGAGCAGGCCAGCGAAGCCGACCAGCAGCAGCGCCGCGCTGCCCCAGATGGTCAACTTCGTCGCCACCGCCCAGTGCGCCGGCTGCCGCCACTCGCGGACCGCCTCGAAGAGCGCGGGAAACCCGAGACCGCCGATGATCGCGCCGATCGCCAGGGGCAGCGACACCCACGGGTCACGGCTGAAGGCCAGCAGCCCGTCGGTGTAGAGCGCGAAGCCACCGTTGTTGAACCCCTGCACGGCGTGGAAGGCACCCGACCAGAGGGCCCGCCCGAACGGATAGTCGTAGGCCAGCCAGAGCCGACCGGCGATCAGCACCGTCATCACCGCCTCGCAGGCGAAGACGGTCAGTGCGATCCGGCGGAGCAACCGGCCCACCTCACCGAGCCCGAACTCGGCCGTTTCGGCCTGCACCAGTAACCGGTTGCGCAGTCCGAGTTGGCTGGAGACCACCAGGATGACCAACGCCGCGACGGTGAGGATGCCGAGGCCGCCGAGCTGGGTGAGCAGGGTGATCACCACCAGTCCCGCGCCGGACCAGTAGTTCGGCGTGTCGGTGATGGCCATGCCGGTGACCGACACGGCCGAGGTGGCGGTGAAGAGCGCTGTGACCACCGGTGGGCGTACGTGTTCCACTGTCGCCCAGCGCGCCATGAGCAACAGGGTGCCGAGCAGTATCGGCACCAGGAACGCGAACGGCACCAGTCGCACGGGATTGCGGAAAAACTGGCGCACCAGACAATCTTCCTGTCCGCCAGCGGCCCTGGAGTGGGAACGGACATTCCGGAGATTCATCTGCCGGCCAGAATCACCTTTCGCGGGTGCAAGATCGCGCTCGATCCAGGATGTAGTGGCGTCGCGGCCCTTTGAGGCCACTACATCCAGGATCGAGCACGATCTTGAGGGGAGGAGATGTTCGCCCGCGGCTGGGGGCCGAGGCGGCAGGCCCATCGCCGGTTCCGCCAACCGAAGCGGACGAATGGCGCGGGGCGACACACGGCTCGGACGGTCCGTGGGGGTTCGGGCCATCGAGGGCATGGGCGCCCGGCTGGTAGCGCGGCCCGCTGTAACCTCCGGCCACCTCATTCCTGTTACTTGTGTGTTTCCGCCACATAGCTCGTGGGTGACGTCACTTCTAGCGTGAGCCGTCACGAAGAAGTTCTCTCCCTCTGAGTCCTCATGTGGAGTCGCAATGACGGTCCGGACGACGCGGCGGGCGTTCCTCTCCGCCGCCACGATGATGGCCGCGGCGCTGGCCGCCACGGCCTGTGGCAGCCCGCAGGACACCGCCACCGGCGGCGGCGACAGTGCCGCGCCGGTCAAGGTCGGCCTGGTGTACTCCCAGTCGGGAGCCCTGGCCAGCTACGGAAAGCAGTACATCGAGGGGTTCAAGGCGGGGCTGGACTTCGCCACCCAGGGCACCGGCAAGGTCGGCGACCGCAAGATCGAGTTGACCGAGGTCGACGACGCTGGCGATCCGGCCAAGGCGGTCTCCGCTGCGAAGGACCTGATCGGCAAGGGTGCGAAGATCATCGCCGGCTCCACAGCCTCCGGCGTGGCGCTCCAGGTCGCGCCGATCGCGGCGCAGAACAAGGTCCTGTTCATCTCCGGCCCGGCCGCCACGGACGCGGTGACCGGCGCGAACAAGTACACCTTTCGCTCCGGTCGGCAGTCCTACCAGGACGTGGTGACCGCCAAGTCGTTCATCGGCGACCCCACCGGCAAGAAGGTGGTGGTCTTCGCCCAGGACGGCGCGTTCGGTGACGCCAACGAGGCCGCCGTCAAGGCCGTCATCGGCAGCGCGGGCGCGACAGTGAGCAGCGTCCGGGCCCCGGCAAGTGCCACCGAGTTCACCCCGTTCGCCAGCCAGATCAAGACCGCGAAGCCGGACCTGCTCTTCGTGGCGTGGGCGGGCACCACCGCCCCGGCCATGTGGCAGACCCTCGACCAGCAGGGCGTCCTCTCGTCCACCACTGTCGTCACCGGCCTGGACATCCGCGCCTCGTGGCCGACCTTCGGTGCAGCCGGCGCGAAGATCTCCTTCCTGTCGCACTACTTCGACGGTGCCAGCGACACCGAGGCCAGCAAGGCGCTGAAGGCCACTGTCAACACCATCGACCTGTTCCACCCGGACGGCTTCGCCGCCGCGCAGATGGTGGTCCGGGCCGCGCAGGAGGGTGGGGACGACGTCGACAAGATGGTCACCGCCCTGGAGGGCTGGAGCTTCGACGGGGTCAAGGGCAAGATGACCATCCGGGCCGCCGACCACGCGCTGCTCCAGCCGATGTTCCAGGCCAAGCTGACCGGCAGCGGCACCGCGTTCACGGCGACCGCGCAGAAGAGCCTCACCGGTGACGAGACCGCGCCGCCGGCCGTGGCCATGAAGGGCTGACCATGCTCGCCACCCGCGGTCTGACCTGGCGGATCGGTGAGGTCGCCATCGTCGACAGCGTCTACCTCGACCTGGCGCCCGGGGAGTTCCTGGGCGTCATCGGGCCCAACGGCGCCGGTAAGACCTCACTGTTCAACCTGATCAGCGGCCTGCGCCGGCCGACCGAGGGTCGGATCGTGCTGGACGGGCAGGACATCGGGGCGCTTGCGCCGCACCGGCGGGCCCGCCTCGGTCTGGGCCGTACCTTCCAGGCCTCCTCGGTGTTCGGCTCGCTGAGCGTGCGGGAGAACGTCCGGCTCGCCGTGCAGGCGCACCGCGGGGGCTCGATGGCACTGTGGCGGCGGGCGACGGCCGACCGCGAGGTCGCCGCCGCCGCCGACGCGGCGCTCGACCGGGTCGGCCTCGCCCACCGGGGTACGGCACTCGCCGGCACCCTGGCCCACGGCGAGAAGCGCAAGTTGGAGATCGCCCTGCTGCTCGCCGGTGAACCGCGGGTGATGCTGCTGGACGAGCCGATGGCCGGGGTCAGCGCCGAGGACATCCCGGAACTGGTCGCCGTCATCAAATCGTTGACCGGCGACAGTGGCCGGGCGGTGCTGATGGTCGAACACCACATGGACGTCATCCTGGAGCTGGCCGACCGCATCGCCGTCATGCATCACGGCGCGCTGCTGGCCTGCGACACCCCGGAGACGGTGATGGCCAACCCCACAGTGCAAGAGGCCTACCTGGGGGAGTCGCTGTGAACGCGAGGAAAGAGCCGGGTCTGCCAGCCCCGCAGTCACGAACTCAGGAACCGATCCTCAGCGTGGAGGAGCTTTCGGTCCGAATCTCCGGGCTGCACATCCTCCAGGGGGTGTCCTTCACTGTCGCCCCGACCGGCGTGACAGTCCTGCTCGGTCGCAACGGCGTCGGCAAGACCACCACGCTGCGCGCGATCGTCGGCCTCACCCCGCCCGCCGGGGAGGTTCGCGGCACCATCCGGATGGGCGCGCAGAGTCTGCTGGCCCGGCCGACGCACCGGCTGGTCCGCGGTGGGCTCGGCTACGTGCCCGAGGACCGGGACGTGTTCGCCGGGCTCACCGTCGCGGAGAACCTGCGCCTCGCCGAACGGCGCGGCACCACCCCGGCGTACGACAAGGTCTTCGCGCTCTTTCCGGAGCTGGACCGGCGCGGGCGGCAACGGGCCGGTTCGCTCTCCGGCGGGCAGCAGCAGATGCTCGCCATCGGTCGGGTGCTGCTCAACGACAACCGGCTGCTGCTCGTCGACGAGCCGACCAAGGGGTTGGCGCCGAAGGTGGTGACCGAGGTGGCCGAGGTGCTGGAACGGGTCGCGGAGTCGGTGCCGGTGCTGCTGGTCGAACAGAACCTGGCCGTCGTACGCCGACTGGCCCGCGACGCTGTCGTGCTGGCCGCCGGCAAGGTGGCCTGGACCGGCGACGCCCACGAGTTGCTGTTGGAGACCGCGTTGACGAAGTCGCTGCTCGGTGTCGGCTCGGCGGAGGTGTCCCACTGATGGGCACCGTGATCCTGTTGGCGTTGACCGGGCTCGGCCTGGCGGCGCTGTACTTCCTGGTCGCCTCCGGCCTGTCCCTGGTCTTCGGCCTGGCCGACGTGCTCAACTTCGCACACGGGCTGTTCCTCGGCGTCGGCGCGTACGGCACCTGGTGGGCGTCGGGCAACCTGCCGGGCGCCGGCCCGGACGGGTTCGGCTTCGTGCTCGCTGTCGCCTTCGGGGTGGCCGCCGGCACGCTGGTCGCGATCCTGGTCGAGCTGGTGCTGATCCGCCCGCTGTACTCCCGCACCATCGAGCAGGTGCTCGTCACCGTCGGGCTGTCGCTGGCCGGGGTGGCGTTGCTCCAGGCCACCTGGGGTGCGGACGCCCGGCCGTTCCCGCGTCCGGACTGGACCCGGCAGGTGACCGGAATCCTCGGCGCGCAGGTGCCAAACGGCGGCCTGCTGCTGATCATCGCGGCGGTGCTGGTGCTCGGCGCGATCCTGGCGTTCCTGCGCTGGACCCGGTACGGCCTGGTGATCCGCGCCGGGGTGGAGAACCGGGAGATGGTGACCGCGCTGGGCATCGACGTCCGCAAGGCGTTCACGCTGGTCTTCGCGATCGGTGGGGCAGCCGCCGCGCTCGCCGGCGCGCTCGGCGGGGTCTACTTCGGCACCGTCTCGCCCGGGCAGGGTAGCTCGCTGCTGATCTTCGCGTTCATCGTGGTGGTGATCGGCGGGATGGGCTCGGTGGTCGGCTCCGCGTACGCGGCGGTCGTGGTCGGGCTGGTGCAGCAGTTCGTCAACTACTACGGCACGTCCGGGCTGGGCGACATCTGCGTGGTCGGGCTGCTGGCCGTGGTGCTGCTGCTGCGTCCGCAGGGCATCGCCGGAAAGGTGGCAACGGCATGACGGTGATCGACGCGCCTCGCGCACAGGTGCCCGACGAACTGAGTCCGCAGCGGGGGCGGTGGCACCGGATCCGTCCGTTCCTGCCGCTGGTCGCGCTGGTGGTGCTGGCGATCCTGCCCTACTCGACGATCTCCCTGCCGGGGATCTTCGAGGGGCCGGTCAACTCACCAGGCACCCTGCAACTGCTCGCCATCTGCCTGATCTTCGGTGGGTTGGCGGCCGGGTACGACCTGCTCTTCGGCCGGACCGGGATGCTCTCCTTCGGGCACGCGCTGTACTTCGCCGCCGGTGTGTACGGCACCGACATCCTCATCACCCGGGCCGGTCTGCCGCTGTGGCAGGCGGCGCTGCTGACCATCACCGGCGGCACCATCCTCGCCGCGCTGCTCGGCGCTGTGGCGCTGCGGACGGTGGGCATCGCGTTCGCCATGGTCACGTTGGCCTTCGCCCAGGTGGGCGCGATCCTGGTGGCCCGGGACTTCGGCGGGCTCACCGGTGGCGAGGAGGGCCTGCCGCTGGACGTGTCGGGGCTGCCCGCCGGACTGGTGGGGGTGACCAACACGGTCAACCTGTACTGGTTGGCGCTGGCGTACCTGACCCTTGTGGTTTTCGTGGTGCACCGGGTGAGCGGGTCACCAACCGGTCGGGTGCTCGCCGGGCTGCGTGACGACGAGCGGCGGATCGGCGTGCTCGGGTTGGACCCGTACCGCTACAAGCTGGTGGCGTTCACCCTGGCCGGCGGGTTGGCGTCGGCGGGCGGGGTGGTCTACGTCCTGATCGTCGGCGGCGCGTCGCCGCACATCACGTCCTCCGAGCTGACCCTGTCGTTGCTGGTGATGGTGGTGCTCGGCGGGCCGGGCACCCGGTGGGGTCCGGTGCTCGGCGGTGTCCTCTACATGTACCTGGACCACCGGCTCACCGCCTTCGGCACGAGTGACGCGGTGGACAACCTGCCGGCCGTCCTCAGCCGTCCGCTGAGCCAGCCGCTGTTCGTCCTGGGCACTGTCTTCATCCTGGCCGTCTACTTCTTCCCAGGAGGCCTGACCAGCCTGGCCCCCCGCCTGTCCCACCTGACCCGCGCCCTCCGCCCCCGCCGATAACCTCGGTTGATCAAGAGGTTTGCGTCAGAATCCGGCCGAATGGTGACGCAAACCTCTTGATCAACAGGGGGATGACGGGCGGCGCTGGTAGAAATGCCGGGTGGAGACAGCAGAGCGGGCAGCGGTACGCGAGCGGGCCGAGGCGGTGCTGCGCCGGCTGGCCGGTGACCACGCCCGGCTGCGCGAGGATCAGTGGCGCGCCATCGAGGCGCTGGTCGTCGACCGGCGGCGGGTGCTCTGCGTCCAACGCACCGGTTGGGGCAAGTCGGCTGTCTACTTCGTGGCCACCGCACTGCTCCGCGACCGCGAGCAGCGCCACCAGGCCGGGCCGACAGTCATCGTCTCGCCGCTGCTGGCGTTGATGCGCAACCAGGTCGAGGCCGCCGCGCGGGCCGGCATCCGGGCCCGCACGATCAACTCGGCGAACCTCGACGAGTGGGACGAAATCACCGCCGAGATCCAGACCGGCGCGGTGGACGTGCTGCTGATCAGCCCCGAACGGCTCAACAACCCGGATTTCCGCGACGGCGTCCTGCCGAAGTTGGCCGCCACCACCGGCCTGCTGGTGGTCGACGAGGCGCACTGCGTCTCCGACTGGGGGCACGACTTCCGGCCGGACTACCGGCGACTGCGGACGTTCCTCGCCGAACTGCCCGAGCGCACCCCCGTGCTGGCGACCACCGCCACCGCCAACGCCCGGGTCACCCAGGACGTCGCCGAGCAGCTGGGCGACGCCCTCATCCTGCGCGGCACCCTGGACCGCGAGTCGCTGCGCCTCGGGGTGCTCGACCTGCCCAGCCCGGCGCACCGGCTGGCCTGGCTCGCCGACCACCTGGACCAGCTGCCCGGCTCGGGCATCGTCTACACGCTGACAGTCGCGGCAGCGGGGGAGACCGCAGAGTTCCTGCGCTCCCGGGGCTACCCGGTCGCCTCGTACAGCGGGCAGTCCGACGACGCCGACCGGCGCGCCGCCGAACAGGACCTGCTCGACAACAAGATCAAGGCGTTGGTCGCCACCAGCGCCCTCGGCATGGGCTTCGACAAGCCCGACCTGGGCTTCGTCGTCCACCTCGGCGCGCCACCCTCGCCGATCGCGTACTACCAGCAGGTCGGCCGCGCCGGCCGCGCCGTCGAGCACGCCGAGGTGCTGCTGCTGCCCGGCGTCGAGGACGCCGCGATCTGGCGGTACTTCGCCTCGCTGGCGTTCCCACCGGAGCAGCAGGTCCGGGCCGTGCTGGCCGCCCTGCACACCGACCGCCCGCTCTCCACCCAGGCACTCGAACCCCTCGTCGACCTGCGCCGGGCCCGGTTGGAGCTGATGCTGAAGGTGCTCGACGTCGACGGCGCGGTCCGCCGGGTGCGCGGTGGTTGGCTCGCCACCGGCGAGCAGTGGGTCTACGACGAGGCCCGGTTGCGCCGCGTCGCCGAGGCACGCACCGTCGAGCAACAGGCGATGCGGGAGTACGCGACGACGTCCGACTGCCGGATGCGATATCTACGGGAACGCCTGGACGACACCGAGGCGGCCGACTGCGGGCGCTGCGACAGGTGCGCCGACCCACTCTTCGCCGCTGACGTGTCGACCGCCGCGCTCTCCGCCGCGCAGACCTTCCTGGGTCGACCTGGCGTGGAGATCGCACCGAAGAAGCTCTGGCCGACCGGGCTCGACGCCGTGGGCGTACCCCTCAAGGGCCGGATCGCCCCCGCGGAGCAGGCGCTGCCGGGCCGGGCCGTCGGGCGCCTCTCCGACCTGGGCTGGGGTGGCCGGCTGCGCGCCCTCGTCGGCCCGGAAGCGCCGGACGCGCCGGTGCCCGACGACGTCGCCGGCGCCGTCGTGGAGGTGCTGAAGGCGTGGGCGCACGGTGACGACCCGTGGCCCCGCCGGCCGGTGGCGGTGGTCGCCGTCGGTTCCCGTCGGCGGCCCCGGCTGCTCGCCTCGCTGGCCGAGCGGATCGCCACAGTGGGCCGACTGCCGCTGCTCGGCGAGGTCACCGCGTCCGGCCCCGACGGCCCGGGTGGGCCACGGGGCAACAGCGCCCAACGGGTACGCGCCCTGCACGACACCTTCACCGTGCCGACCGACCTGGCCGACGCCCTGGCCGGGCTGGACGGCCCGGTGCTGCTCGTCGACGACCTGATCGACTCGGGCTGGACGATGACGCTGGTGACCAGGGCCCTACGCCGGGCCGGCGCGACCGACGTGCTCCCGCTCGCCCTCGCCGTGGCCGGCTGACCCGCTGCGCTCACGCCGGTCGCGATCCCGGCGCTCGCCGATGCTCGGGTCTGGGTCGCCGGCCGCGCCCGGTTGGGTCTGCGTCGGCACCCCTGCTCGGTTGGGTCTGCGCCGCTGGCCGGGCCTGGTCGGGCGTTGCGCGGTGCTGTGGCGGGGTCTACGCCGGTCGGTGGAAAAGTTCCCGGGCGGTGTCGAGTGCGACAGTCGCCACGCTCTCCGGGCGTCGGCCTGGCCCGGCCGGGCGCGGCGGTACCGTGGGCGGCATGACCGACCAGCAGCCCGTCACCCGCGCGTGCGCCGTTGCGGGCACCACCGTCGGCGGCGGGTCCGGCCAGGCGCTGGGCGTCGGTAGTGGCTGACCAGGGTCCCGCCGAGCTGGACCGGAGCACTCTCCGGCTGGCGCTGGTGGTCGGCGGGTTGGTGCTAGCGGTGCTGCTCGGCTTCGGCCTCGGCCGGCTGAACGCCGGCGGTGCCGTCACCGGCGGCCCGTCGTTGGCCGCCGAGCACACCGACCCACCGGGCGTCGCGCCGCACAACCACGGCAGTGCCGCGGCCAGCGATCAGGGCGCGCCCACCGAGCCAGGTGGTCTCGCGGTCAGCTCGGCCGGGTTCACACTGGTGCCGGTGGCCACCGAGTTCGCGGCGGGTCGCCCCGATCAGCTCCGCTTCCAGGTGCGCGACGCGCAGCGCCGGCCGGTGACCCGGTTCGCCATCGTGCACGACAAGCCGATGCACCTCATCGTCGTCCGGCGGGACCTGACCGGTTACCAGCACCTGCACCCGACAATGGCGGCCGACGGCACCTGGTCGGTGCAGTTGACCCTCACGCAGCCCGGCCTCTGGCGCGCGTACGCCGATTTCACAGTGGTTGCCGACAACGGCGCGCAGACCGCTGTGACCCTCGGCACGGACCTGGTGGCGCCGGGCGACTACCGACCCCGTCCACTGCCGGGTCCGGCCACCTCGACGACGGTGGACGGCTTCACCGTCGGCTACCAGGGCACTGCGCAGGCCGGGGCGACGGTGCCGCTGACCTTCCGGGTCGACGGCGTTGGCGGCGCAGCTCCGCTGGAGCGCTACCTCGGGGCGTACGGGCACCTGGTGGCGTTGCGCGAGGGCGACCTCGGCTATCTGCACGTGCACCCGGAGACCGAGTTGGTGGACGGTCAGATCAAGTTCTGGTTGACCACTCCCGGCCCGGGCCGCTACCGCCTCTACCTCGACTTCCAGGTGAACGCCGAAGTCCGAACCGCCGAGTTCACCCTCACCGTCCCCTAGCCCCCGCCCCCCTCTCCCTCCCCGTTCCCCCCTCCCCGTCCCCCCCCCGTTGATCATGAAGTTATTGCCCTTGGCTGCGGCGTGTCGTGGCAATAACTTCATGATCAACGCCCGCAGAGGGTGGGGGTGGGGTGGGGTGGGGGTGGGGGTTTAGCTGGCTCGGCGGATGGGGCGGCGGGCCAGGTAGCGGAGCAGGTCGCGGATGTGGTGCTTCTCCTCGGCGGGGACCGTAGGGTCGGCCAGCCGGTCCAGGATGGCCCGGACATCGGCCTCGACCGGGCCGTCGTCGTGGCGTCGGCGGGGCGCGGGACCGGCGTCGGGCAGCCCGAGCGCGCGGAACGCGGCGGCGACCGGCAGATCCAGTGCGGCGCAGAAGCCGCGCACCTTTGCCAACTCGGGATAGTCCTGCCAGTCGCCGGCCAGCCACCGGAACACTGTGGAGCGGCCCACGCCCGTGTGTGAGGCAAGATCAGTCACGGTCCAGCCGCGTTCGTCGCGAGCGTCATCGATGGCGCGCCGGACGAAGCGGGCGAAGGCCATCTGCGGTGATACGTCGGCTGATCCCATCCCTGTGTGTCTTCCCCCCTGCCGGAGCACCGGGACGATGCGCCTTCCGAGGGTAGTACGCCAGGAGCCGGAAACAATTGACTGACCGCACAAACTGTCCCGTGGACGAGACTTTTCTCTGGAAGCGTGTGTGCAGAACGAAAATTGCATCGAGCGATCTTCATCGTTCTTCAATTAAGCTCGGTGCCCGTCCCGACATGGCGTCTGTCGCCTGCCGCCTCCGACCGGACCATCGCCGAGGAGCACCATGGCCGAATCGAGCCGCCCCCAGCCGTACCAGCCCGGTGCGGTGAGCCTCTTCTTCGTCGCCAAGGCTGGCGTCTTCGCCGCCGCCTTCTGGATCTGGTTGCTGGTCCTGGTGCTCCGCACCGACTCCGCGACCGGCCTCCAGGTGCTGGCCGCCACCGGCACCATCACCACCACGCTGGTCGCGGTCCTGCTCGGCGCCCGGATGGCGTTGCAACACAACGCCGCCATCCGGCACGCCGAGGTGAAGAAGCTGCTGGTCGACATCTCCTGGAACGCCTTCGCAGCGGCCGGCAACGCCGAGACCGGGGGCACCGTCGTGCCGTTCCCGACCGCCCCGGCCGACGGTGACTGGGCCGGCCAGCGGACGGCGGCCGACCGGGTGTCGGTCCTCGACCGGGGTGCCGGCGAGCGCAACGGCGGCCGGGATCGCCGACGCTAGCCACCCACCCCTAGGAGACGGACGCCTCGCCGGCGGCCAGCAGGGTCTCCAGCCGGGGAGTCACCTGCCACTGGTCCACCAGCTCGCGGTACTCCGCGCGCTGTGGCTCGGTCGCCCCGGCACCGGTACGACGGGCGCGGATCAGCAGGTTACGCGGGGTGTGCTGCGAGTCCACGAACTCCACCACCTCGGTCCGGTAGCCGTGCACCCGCAGCAGCCCGGCGCGCAGCGCGTCGGTGAGCACGTCGGCGAAGCGCTCGCGCAGGATGCCCTGCCGGGTCAGCAGCTCGTACGGGGCCGGGGCGGGGTGGGCGCGGAGCTGCTTCGCCAGATCGTGGTGGCAGCACGGCGCGGCCAGCACCCAACGAGCCTCCCAGCGCACCGCGCGGGCCAGCGCCTCGTCGGTGGCGGTGTCGCAGGCGTGCAGCGCCAGCACCAGATCGGGGGCGGGGTCGACGACGGCGTCGGCGATCGTCCCGGCCACGAAGCTGACCTGGTCGGCCCAGCCGAGCCGTTGTGCCAGCTCGGTGTTTCGTCGCCGCTGGTCCTCCCGGACGTCCACGCCGACCAACTGGACGTCGAGCCCTCGACCTGTCAGATAGCGGTACGCGGCGAACGTCAGGTAGGCGTTGCCGCAGCCCAGGTCGACCACCCGTAGCGGACCGGTCAGGTCGTCGGGCAGGGTCGCGGCCAGGGCCCGCAGGAACGCGTCCACCTGGCGGCGCTTCGCCGCCGAGCCGCCGATCTCCGCGAAGATCGGGTCACCGGGGTCGAGCAGGTATTCCTTCGTCCGGTCGTTTCCGGTGGGCGTCGCCGCCGGACGGGAGGTCGCGGCCCGGTGCACCTGCGCCTCGCCGGATTTGGTCACCCGCAGTTGAAGGGTCGCGTCGGCCGTCTCGACGTGCCAGTTACCGAACGGCTCCGCGAGCAGTTCGTCGATCGCCGCAGCGGCCTCCGGACCGGAGGCGAGGTTGCGGGTGTAGGGGCGAGCACCGTCGGACGTGGTGATCTGCATCCGGGGCCCGGCCTTGAGCCGCACCGGCCGCAGTTCGGCCCGTTCAACTGTGGGGCGGCGACCGCGTCGACGTCCGGCGGCGACCGCCCGGGTCAGCGCGGGGTCGAGCAGCAGCGCCCGAACCTCGGTCAGGGCGGCGTCCAGTGGTTGCGGCATCGTTCCATCTTCGGCAGGTGGGGTGGGAGAAGGGAACATCCCCCGTACCGCGCGAGGCGGTGCGGGGGATGTCGGATGTGGCTGGTGGTCAGTCCGCTGTCGCCTCGGCCGGAGTGTCCGCGCCGGAACCGCCACCACGGCGGCGGCGTCGGCGGCGCGGCTTGGACGCCTCGCCGTCAGACGCGGTGGCCGGCTCGGCGGGGCCGGCGTCGGCGGAGATCACCGCTGTCGCCTCGGCCGCGACCACCTCGCCGGCCCGGCGGCGACGCCGGCGGCGGGGGGTACGGGTGCCTTCGTTGCCTTCGTCGGCGGCGTCGCCCGCAGGCGCGTCGGCGACGGCCGGCGTGCCGGCGTCGGAGCGGTCGCGCCGGCCATCGCCCCGACCACGGCGCTCACCGCGACCCTCACCACGGCTCTCGCCGCGTCGGGGGCCCCGACCACCGCTGTCGCCCCGACGGGAGCGGGTCGTCCCACCCAGATCCTCTTCGATCTCGGCGGACAGCCCGGCCCGGGTGCGCTCGGCGGTGGGCAGCGTGCCGCTGACCTCGGTGGAGATGTGCAGGTCGGTGTAGAGGTGCGGCGACGTGTGGTACGTCTCCGGCGGCTCCGGCATCTCCAGACCGAGGGTCTTGTCGATGATCCGCCAGCGCGGCATGTCGTCCCAGTCGACGAACGTCACCGCGACACCCGTCGCGCCGGCCCGGCCGGTACGACCGATCCGGTGGGTGTAGGTGTCCTGGTCTTCCGGGCAGTCGTAGTTGATGACGTGGGTGACGCCGGTGACGTCCAGCCCACGCGCCGCCACGTCGGTGGCGACCAGGATGTCGATCTTGCCGGCCCGGAAGGCCCGCAGGGCCCGCTCGCGGGCGCCCTGGCCGAGGTCACCATGCACCGCGGCGACCGCGAACCCGCGGAAGTCGAGGTCCTCGGCGACCCGGTCGGCGGCGCGCTTGGTACGCGTGAAGATCATGGTCAGCCCACGCCCCTCCGCCTGGAGGATGCGCGCCACCACCTCGACCTTGTTCATCGAGTGGGTGCGGTAGACCAACTGCTGGGTCTGCGGCGACGGGCCGGTCTCGGCGGTGTGCCCGGCGTGGATCGTCATCGGCTGGCGCAGGAAGCGGCGCGACAATGTGACGATCGGGTCCGGCATGGTGGCCGAGAAGAGCATCGTCTGCCGGTCTTCCGGAAGCATCGCCAGGATCTTCTCGACGTCGTCGAGGAAGCCCAGGTCGAGCATCCGGTCGGCCTCGTCGAGGACCAGTGCGTGCACCCGGTCGAGCCGGAGGTGCTTCTGCTTCTGCAGGTCCATCAGTCGGCCGGGCGTGCCGACCAGGATCTCGACGCCCTTGCGCAGCGCGTCGATCTGCGGCTCGTACGCCACGCCGCCGTAGATCGGCAGCACCCGGACGCCACGCGTCCGGCCGGCGGCGGCCAGGTCCTTGGCGACCTGGATGCCCAGCTCGCGGGTGGGGACGACGACCAGGGCCTGGGGGACACCGTCGCTGCCCTCGCCCGGCGCGAAGACCCGGTCGAGCAGGGGTACGCCGAAGCCGAGGGTCTTGCCGGTGCCGGTGGGCGCCTGACCGATCAGGTCGACGCCGCGCAGCGCGATCGGGATGGCGTATTCCTGGATGGCGAAGGCGCGGGTGATGCCGGCCGAGGCCAGGGCCTCGACGGTCTCGGCGCGGGCGCCGAGTGCGGCGAACGTGGGGGCCTCCGGTCGAACCGGGGCGGTGGGGGCCAGTTCCTGGCCGTCCAGCAAATCTTGAGTCAGGTCGCTCATGTGGATGTGGGGGTGCCCTCTCGTGGGTGCGCCCGTCATGTCCTCAGGGCGCGTTCGGTATGACGCGGGCCACACGGTCGGCGGCAGATTGCCGAGCCGGACCGGGCCGCACGCGCGCCGCGGGCTGAGCTTCGATCAGATCGGCGCCCACGGCAACTGCTCCATGTTACCTGAACAGGCATGCCCCCGTCCCGATTCCCAATCGGCCACTCGCCACGCGGGGCAAGCATTTGTGACCCACGCCACACCAACCCCCGCGCCCCCGCCTCCACGCCCGCCCGCCCCGCACCCCCGCGCCCCGCCCCCGCTCCGTGTCGATCATGGAGTTGTGGTGGTGGACAAAAGGCTCTGAACGCAACTAACCGCGCACCACACCTTCATGATCGACACGGGGCGGCGCGGCGGGCGGTCACGGGATAGCCTGCCGCTCGTGTCCGCTTCTGGTTCCGCGTACGCCGACCTGCTGGGTCTGGTCGCCTTCGGTGAGCTGCTCGCCTTCGAGCGGATGGCGGGTGATGCCCGGCTCGCCCCTGACCTGCGCCGCCGGGCCGCGCTGA
The DNA here is from genome assembly GCF_040649335.1 of Micromonospora sp. NPDC048986. Lineage (NCBI taxonomy): Bacteria > Bacillati > Actinomycetota > Actinomycetes > Micromonosporales > Micromonosporaceae > Micromonospora > Micromonospora sp. NPDC048986. The sequence goes on along the minus strand of NZ_JBEZFJ010000007.1, from coordinate 167,004 downwards.
ACGAGATGGCCGGGGCCGAGATCGCCAACTACCGGCGCCTCGCCGACCGGCTCAGGGTGTTGGGCGTACCGCCCGAAGACGCGATGGCGCCCTACGTCGAGCCGTTGCAGGCGTACCACGATTCGACCGAGCCACGGGACTGGGCGGAAGTGGTCACCAAGGCGTACGTGGGCGACGCGATCACCGACGACTTCGTTCGCGAGATCGCCGACGCGCTGGAGGAACCGGACCGGGCCCTGGTGCTGGACGTCCTGCACGACTCCCGGTACGCGGAGTTCGCCGCGGTGGAGATCCGGGCGGCCGTCGCCGACGACCCCCGGGTGGCCGGTCGACTCTCCATGTGGGCCCGGCGGCTGGTCGGTGAGGCGTTGTCCCAGGCCGGCCGAGTCGCCGCCGAGCGGGCCACCCTCACCGCGCTGATCGCACGCGACGGCCGGGTCGACGTGCCGGGGCTGTTCGGCAGGCTCACCACCGCGCACACCGCGCGAATGGCCGCCGCCGGGCTGAACAACTGACCACCCGGCCGGTTCGGCCGGTGCCGGCCTGCGGCAGGTGGGCCGAGTGCCGACCTGCCGCGATGGCCGGACCGGTCAGCGGACGGTGAACCCGACCGCCCGCGACGACGCCTCGGCGATCTCGACGTAGGCGACCTTCTCGACCGGAACGATGACCCGCCGGCCCTTCTCGTCGGTCAGGGAGAGCGTGCCGCCGTTACCGGCGAAGGCGTCGGTCACGATCTGCTCGATCTCGGCCGGCGACTGCGCGCTGTCCACTACCAGCTCGCGTGGCGCGTACTGCACGCCGATCTTGACCTCCACTGTGCCTCCTCAACTGGGGCGAAAGAACCGCCCTGCGAAGGCTATCCGATCACGGGGCCAGCGGTCAGGCTGACTCACCTTGCAGCGGGAAGCTCGCGATGCCCCGCCACGACAGCGCGGCCACCAACGCCTCGGCCTCGGCCTTCGGCACCTGCCGGCCGCCGGCCAGCCAGAACTGCGCGGCCGTCTCCGCCGCGCCGACCAGCCCGGAGGCGAGCAGCTCGGCGTGCGCCCGGCTCACCCCGGTGTCGGAGATGATGGTGTCGGTGATCGCCGCGATGCAGCCCTGTTCGACCCGTTCCACCCGCTGCCGCACCGCCGGGTCGTTGCGCAGATCCGACTCGAAGACGAGCCGGAACGCCTCGCTCTCGTGGTCGACGAAGTCAAAGTACGCCCGTACCGACGCGCTGACCCGCTCCTTGTTGTCGCTGGTGCCGCGCATCGCGTCCTGCACCTGAGCGACGATGGCGTCACAGTGCGTGTCGAGCAGCGCGAGGTAGAGATCCATCTTTCCGGGAAAGTGTTGGTAGAGCACCGGCTTCGAAACCCCGGCCCGCTCGGCGATGTCGTCCATCGCGGCGGCGTGGTAGCCCTGCGCGACGAACACCTCCTGCGCCGCAGCGAGAAGCTGCTTACGGCGTGCGGAGCGGGGCAGGCGGGTGGGCCGGCCGGCGGTCTGTGCACCGTTCCCCGCAGCGGTCATGGGATCCTCCGAGTTCTCCGTACGAGCCGGCATTTTCCCCCCAGACCGGGCGAGGCCCGTGACCTCGGTCGTGGAAATGGCCCGCCGCTGTAACTTATCGCCACTCTCGGCACACGGTAGCCTCAGCGGGGGCGACCAAGGAGCGCGCGGTGAGTGAAACAGGGCAACCCGGAGCCGCCACCCCGGGAGAGCACGGTGACGGAGCGGGTCAGCACGACGACCCGAGCCGTTCCGTCAGTGGGTGGGCGCCTCCGGCGGGTGGGTGGCCCCGAGCCGCCGACCGCGAGGACGCCCGGGATGAGGCGCCGCGCTGGCAGCCCGACCCCGCATCGGGCTGGCGGAGCTCCTCGACACGGCACGGTGACCTGCCATCGCCGCTGGTCGGGCGGTCGGGCGACCCGGAGTCGCCGGCCCGCGCCAACGGCCACCACGTCAACGGGGCGCACCACCCGGACGACGTCAACGGCGTCCCTCACCCCGGTCTCGAACCGCCCGCAGGGCGCCCCACGCCGGTGAGCGCCCCGCCCGGGCTGCCCGCTGAGGGGCGTCCCGGGGCGGCCAGCGACCGGCTCGTGGTGCCCGCCCAACGTCCCGCACCGCCGACGGAGCAGAGTGCCGTCGAGCCCGACCCGGGCTCCGCCCCACAGTTCACAGTCGATCCGGCCGCCGCGCACCGTGCCCGCTGGGCCGAGCCCGGGTTGCCCACCTCGGCCCCGCCGGCCGTCCAGGTGCCGCCCGTCGGCACCGCGGCGTCGGGCTTTGAGGTGCCGCCCGGTTTCCACGCGCCGACCGGCGAGCGGCTGGCCGCCGACGAGAGTCCGACCGCGCCACGCGACTGGCGGGACCCGCTCGCACCCGAGCCCGTGGGACGCACCCCGGGCCCGACCGCGTCCGCCGACGAGGGCGAGCCCGGTCGCGCTAGCGAGGGTTCCCGGCCGGCGGAGACGCACCGCGCCGCAGAGGCGCACCGCAGCGGGGAGGCACACCGCGCCGGGGAGTCGTCTGCCATCGAGCCCGACTGGTCGGGGCCGAACTGGAACCGTCCGAGCTGGGGTGGCGGGTGGGCCCCGCCCTGGTCGCGCCAGGACGACGAGGCGGCTGGCCCGGCAGCACGGGACGAGTCGGCACCGGACTGGGTCGGCGAACCCCACCAGCCGTACGAGCCGGTGCGCGCCGAGGTGCCCCGTCCGTACGAGCCGGTGCGCGCCGAACCACCCCGGGCGTACGAACCCGCCCGGGTCGAGTCCGAGTCCACCCCGGAACGCCCCGCCGAACCGACCGCCGCACCGCCTGTTGATCGTCCGTCGTGGGCTGGTGGTGTGACGCCGACCAGCGGTCCGCCTGTTGATCGCCCGTCCTGGGCTGGTGGTGCGACGCCGACCAGCGGTCCGCCTGCTGACCGTCCGTCCTGGGCGGGGTCCGGGGCGACCGGCGGATCCCGGGCCGACCGCCCGTCCTGGGCTGGCGGGGCCGATCCCGACCCCACCGCCGCGTCACCCGCGCGGCCCTCCTGGGCTGGCGGGTCCGATCCGACGCCGACCAGCGTGCCGCCGGTGCGGCCGTCCTGGGCCGGCGGGTCCGAGGCGGCGACCAGCGTGCCGCCGGTGCGGCCGTCCTGGGCCGGCGGGTCCGAACCGCCTGCGACCGGCGCGGCGTCGACGCGGCAGTCAGTGGCCGGTGGTGCCGATCCGGCGCCGGCCGCTTCGCCGTCGGCGCGACCCTCCTGGGCCTCCAGCCCGGCATCGGCCGACCCGCCCGCACCGCCCGAGGCGATACCTCCGGCACCCGCCGGACCGCCTCCGGCTCCGGCCGGGCCACCTCCCACGCTGACCGACGCGCCACCGGCTCCGGCGGGCCCGTCGCTGGTCGCGGAGCGCTCGTCCTGGACCGGCGGTTCGCCGACGGCGAGCAGGTCCCGGGCCGAGCGGCCGGACTGGTCCGAGGGCCGGCTCCCGGCCACCCCGGTCGAGCGCCCGTCGTGGCCGGCCAGCCGGTCGGCCAGCGCCGGTGAGGGCGAGACGCCCGGCCGGTCCCGGCCCGACGTCCGGCCGACAGCACCGTTCCGGCTCCGGCCGGCGACACCCGAGCCCGGTCCGTCACCCGTCGAGCTGTCCCCACCGGCCGCGCCGGTCAACGGTTCGCCATCGACCGACGCCACCCCGTCCTCCACCACAGCGGTCCCGCCCGCCGCCACAAAGGGTTCCGGCCGCCGCGATCAGCCCGCCCCGGCGTCCGCCTCCGCCTACGCGGCGCGCCGATCCGCTCCCGACCCGACGTCGCCGGCAGACGATGGCCGGGAGTCGACTGCGAGCGCGGTGGTGCTGCCGCAGCGCGTCCCCGCAGAACCGGACGTGCCCGTCGTGCCGGAGCCGCCAGCCGTGGAGCCACCCGCCGAAACCCCGGAACTTGCCCGCATCGCCACTCACCTGCGCCGGGATGACGAGCCAGCTCCACTGCGCGAGCGCCCCGAGGGGTTCGATGTCAACGCCATCCTGGACGCCGTCCGGGAGGTGGCCGGTGTCCGCGACGCGGCCCTGCGCCGCACGCCGGCGGGGGCGCACAGTCTGCGACTCGACCTCGCCGACGGTGCCGACCCGGCCGAGGTGAGTCGGCAGGTGGCCCGGCTGCTCCAGGAGCGGATGGGGCTGGCCGCAGCTCCGCAGAACGTGCCCGGCCTGCCCAGCACGCCACCTCCACCGGTTCGCCGTCGCGCGGCCGAGCCCGCCGAGCGGCGTACCCCGGAGACTCGAAACGCGGCTTCGCGCGACCCCGGCGAGGTTCGGTCGGCCGAGTCGCCGACGGTCGCCCGCCAGTCCGGCGGTCGGGCCGATTCCCCGCCGGCCGGGCCGGAGCAGCGGACCGGCACGGACCCGATGCGCCGCCGCCGGTCGAACGCCCCGCACCGGGGGCGCGCCACGGTGGAGGAACCCGGCTCGGTCTCTTCCGCGCCGACCGGCGCCGCGACCGGTAGCCCGGCGACGCTGGGTACGTCGTACTCCGGTGGCCAGGTGACCACGACGGAGTCGGCGCCGTCCCGGCCGCTGGAGACCGGCGGTGCGCCGGGGCCCCGAGTGGTGATCGACCACGTGCAGGTCAGCACCTTCGGCCTGGACGCGAACGTGGAGGTCCGGCTGCTGGCCGGGGGCGACAGCGCCTCCGGGTACGCCACCGGGCCGGCGGTGGACGGCTACGTGTTGCGGCTCTGCGCGGTGGCGGCGGCGGCCGCGGTGGACGAGTTGCTGCGCGGTGCCGAGAACGCCGAGCGGGGGCGCTGTTTCGTCGAACACGCTGCTGTGGTGCCGTTCGGCAATTGCGAGGTGGCCACAGTGGTGGCGCTGCTGGTCTGTGAGGGCTGGGTCGAGCAGCTCGCCGGGTCGGCCCTGGTCGCTGGTGATCCGCGTCAGGCGGTGGTCCGGGCGACGCTGGCGGCGGTCAACCGTCGGCTGGAGGCGCTGCTGTCCTGAGTGGTCCGAGGCAGACTGGAGCAATGAGACGCGCCACCCTCTGGCCGGACCACCTGCTCCCCGACGACTGCGTTCCGCCGCCGTGGCCGGGCCGGGAAGTCCGCCTCGACGGACGGGTCACGTACGTGCGGGACACCCCGGCCACCGCCGCTGGCGCGGAGCCGGCGCTGTACGTGCACGGGTTGGGCGGTTCGTCGCAGAACTGGACCGACCTGGCCGGGCTGCTTGCCGACCGGCTGGACGGTCAGGCCATCGACCTGCCCGGCTTCGGCCGTAGCGAGCCGGGCCCGAGCTACACGATTCAGGCCTTCGCGGATCTGGTGGTCCGCTGGATCGAGCATTCCGGTCGAGGGCCGGTGCACCTGTTCGGCAATTCGCTGGGCGGCGCTGTGGCGGTCCAGGTCGCCGGGCTCCGGCCGGATCTGGTCCGCACCCTGACCCTGATCTCCCCGGCGCTGCCGTTCCTGGATTTCCGGCGCTCGTTGCAGGGGCGGATGCTGCCGGTGCTCGCCATTCCGCGAGGGGAGCGGCTGGTCGCCCGGCACCTCACCCAGCTCGCTCCCGAGGTGATGGCTCAGCAGGTGCTGGAGGCGTGCGTCGCCGACCTCAGCCGGATCTGCGATCAGCGCCGGGCCGAGGCGCTGGAGGAGATCCGGGTGCGGTACGAGGCCGAGCACTACGCCGCCGCGTACGTCCGGACGTTCCGTGGGCTGGTCTCCAGCTTCCTGCGGGCGTACCTGCCGGGGCCGGGCTCGCTGTGGCGCCTCGCCGGGGCGGTACGCGCTCCGACGCTGGTGGTGGGCGGTCTGCAGGACCGTCTGGTCGACGTGCGGGTCGGGCCGCAGACCGCCCGGGTCATTCCGGACAGCCGATTGATGATGCTTGAGGGCGTCGGTCATGTGGCGCAGTTGGAGGTTCCCCGGCTGGTTGCCCGCGCGGTGGTCGGCCTGCTCGCCGAAACGGAGGACACCGCGGGGCGGTCTGATCTGGCAGGCTGACCTGGATGCCCAGCTCAGCCCGCCATCCTGCTCGCCGTCGGCGACGTTTCGCGCTGTTCGCCCAACTGGTGGCGGTGGTGGTGGCCGTCGGTGCGGTGGTGACCGTGGTCGCCGAGGGGCCGGGTGGGCGTCCCGGCGCTGAGCGGTTGGCCGCCGAGGAGATCGGCCCGCCGCCGCTGGTGGCCGGGCCGCTGCCGCCCGACCCGTCGCCCTCTGCCGCGGTTGCGTCCAGCCCGGCCCCGGTGTTGCGGGTGCCCGGCGCGGTCCCGAGCGCCGGCACCGGCGGGTTCGGCTACGACGCCCGCTCCGGCCCGGTGCTGGGTCGGGCGGGTGAGCTGCGGCGTTACCGGGTCGCTGTGGAGTCGGGCAGTGCCGAAAGCGTCACCGGGTTCGCCCAGGCGGTTGAGGCGGCGCTCGCCGGGCCGGGCAGTTGGGTCGACAGCGGCAGGTTGCGGCTACAGCAGGTGCCGGGGGCTGCGCCTCGGGACTTCACCGTCTACCTGGCGACCGCCCGGACCGCGGGTCGGATGTGCGCGAAGGGTGGGGTGGACATCCGGATCGGCGGTCGCCCGTACACGTCCTGTCGGGCGCCTGGCCAGGTGATCATCAACCTGGATCGGTGGCGGTTGTCGGTGCCGCACTTCGTCTCGGCCGGTGTGCCGTTGGCTGTCTACCGGACGTACGTGGTCAATCACGAGGTGGGTCACCAGCTCGGGCATCGGCACGAGCGCTGTCCCGGTGCTGGCCGGCCCGCGCCGGTGATGATGCAGCAGACGCTCTTACTCAACGGCTGCCGGGTCAACCCCTGGCCGTACCTGAACGGGCGTCGATACACCGGTCCCGCCCTGTGAGTGGATCGGCCCGACACGCCGACGAATGACTCCTCCATCAGGCGTCTTGCGGCAATAGCCATAAAAACGGAGAAATGCCCGAATAATCTGGCACGCTTGATCCTATGACGCCGTCGTCCCCTTACGGCCCGCCCCGGCCGCCCGAGTCCCGGTCGGCGGCCCGGGGTGCGCGTCCCGCGTTCGTCCGGATGCACAGGCGTCGTCGTCGCAGCATGCTGCTCGGCCTGCTCGTGCTCGCGACCGCCATCGGGGTGACGGTGAGTCGGGGCGGCGAGCCGTCGGTCGAGCCTCCGGCCACCACGCAGGGTGGCATGGGCCACGGCGGTGGGCTGGCCGCGCACCCGGCGCCCACCGGCTATCCGTCGGTCGGAGCGGGACGCTTCACGGCGGCCGACGGCGAGACGTCGGTGCACGGCACGGATGGACCGCTGCACCGGTACCGGGTCGTCGTCGAACGAGACGCCGGCCAGGACGCCGACGTGTTCGCCGCCACGGTGGACGAGGTGCTGGCCGACCCGCGCAGTTGGATCGCGTCCGATGAGCTGCGGGTGCAACGGGTGGCCGACGCCGGAGCCGCCGACTTCACCATCTACCTGGCCACCCCTGTCACGTCCGAGCGGATGTGCGCCGAGGGCGGACTGACCACCGAGCGCTACACCTCCTGTCGGCTGCCCGGTCAGGTCATCATCAACCTGGCCCGCTGGATGGAGGCGGTCCCCGACTACGGCGCCTCGCTGGACACCTACCGGACGTACGTCATCAACCACGAGGTGGGCCACGAGTTCGGCGAGGAGCACGAGGCGTGCCCCGGCCCGGGGGAGCCCGCCCCGGTGATGCAGCAGCAGACGTACGGGCTGCAAGGGTGCGTCGCCAACGCCTGGCCGTACCTCGACGGTCGTCGCTACGCGGGGGACATCGTCCCCTGATCTGCCGGGTCGTCGGTTATTCCCGCTCCCGCATAGCGGACCACGTGTCGTCCCTCATGGCCGAGGAGGGCTCCGGCGAGCAACAATGGCGCGGTTCACACCGCCGATCCCGGGGAGTCCACCGTGTCGTTGCCCCCGCTCGTCGAGCCCGCCGCCGAGCTGACCGTAGACGAGATCCGCCGCTACTCACGTCACTTGATCATTCCGGACGTCGGGGTGACCGGCCAGAAGCGGCTGAAGAACGCCCGGGTGCTCTGTGTCGGTGCCGGTGGCCTCGGGTCGCCCGCCCTGTTGTACCTCGCCGCGGCGGGCGTCGGCACGCTCGGCATCATCGACTTCGACACCGTCGACGAGTCGAACCTCCAGCGCCAGGTCATCCACGGCGTGTCCGACGTCGGCCGGTCCAAGGCCGAGTCCGCCGCCGCGTCGATCCGCGAGATCAACCCCCTGGTCAACGTGGAGATCCACAACACCGCGCTGGACCGGGAGAACGTCCGCGAGATCTTCGCCCAGTACGACCTGATCGTCGACGGCACCGACAACTTCGCCACCCGCTACATGGTGAACGACGCGGCGGTGCTGCTGGGCAAGCCGTACGTCTGGGGCTCGATCTACCGCTTCGACGGCCAGGCGTCGGTGTTCTGGGCCGAGCACGGCCCCTGCTACCGCTGCCTCTACCCGGAGCCGCCGCCGCCCGGCATGGTCCCCTCCTGCGCGGAGGGCGGCGTGCTCGGAGTGCTCTGCGCGTCGATCGGTTCGATCCAGGTGAACGAGGCGATCAAGCTGCTCACCGGCATCGGTGAGCCGCTGGTCGGCCGCCTGATGGTCTACGACGCCCTGGAGATGGAATACCGCAAGATCAAGGTCCGCAAGGACCCGAACTGCGCGCTCTGCGGCGACAACCCGACCGTCACCGACCTGCTGGAAGACTACGAGGACTTCTGCGGCGCGGTCTCCGAGGAGGCCCAGGAGGCGACGCTCGACTCGACCATCACCGCCCTGGAGCTCAAGGAGTGGCAGGACGCCGGCAAGGACATCTTCCTCGTCGACGTACGCGAGCCGGCCGAGTACGAGATCGTCCGGATCCCCGGCGCCACCCTGATCCCCAAGGGCGACATCATCTCCGGTGAGGCCCTCGCGAAGCTGCCGCAGGACCGGCAGATCGTGCTGCACTGCAAGTCCGGCGTCCGCTCGGCGGAGGCGCTCGCCGCGCTCAAGGCGGCCGGTTTCAGGGACGCCGTGCACGTGCAGGGCGGCGTGCTCTCCTGGATCAAGCAGATCGACCCGTCGCTGCCCGCGTACTGACCGATCGAGCCGGGGCGGCCCTGGCGCGGCCACGCCGCCGCGCCGGGGTGGCCCACGGCGACCGCCCCGGCAAATCGACGCAGATGACGCCGAGCGGCCGTCCGGCCGGAGCGACGCAGCCATTCCGGGCTGGCCGATTCTCCGAGGCGGCATCGCGTCTGCGCAGGTAGCGTCTCCGCCGTGGTCGACTTGGAAGCCGCGATCGGGTTCGTCGTGGCGCATGGGGATGCGGTGGAACGCGCCCGCCTCTCCTGGCTCCGCAACGGCACCGCCGTGCCCGCCGAGTTGCTGGAGACGGCCGAGGTGGGCCAGTCACCGGACGGCGGCTGGCCGGCCACCTGGGGCGGCGAGGTCGCCTCGATCGACGCCACCTGTTTCCGGCTCGTCGAGCTGGACGACCTGGGCGGGCTCGGCCGTCCCGCCGCCCGCCGCGCGCTGGACTGGCTGGCCTCCCGGCAGCAGGCCGACGGCGGTTGGGAAGAGGACGCGTCGCTGGCCGACTCGGCACCGGAGTGGGCCCGTCCCGGCGACCCGGAGGCCGGGTTCCTCGTGACGGCCAACGCCGGCTTCTGGCTCACCGTCGCTGGCCTGGACGCCCGGGCCTCGGGTCCGCTCGACCATCGGGTCGGTGGGGCGTACGCCGGGGTGGTGCAGGCGGCTGCCCACTCGCTCGCCGTGCGGCTGCGTCCGGACGGTAGCTGGCCGTCGTACCTCGCCGCCGGCTGGCTGAGCGCGGCCGTGCTGCACCGGCAGGAGATGTTCCAGGAGTCCGCCCGGATCCAGGTGGTGCTCGCCGAGCGGATGCCGAAGATGCCCCCTGGGGACGTGGCGTGGCTGGCGGCCACGTTGCGCCGCGCCGGCGTCGATCCACAGGACTGGATCATGGTGCGGGCGCTGCGCCGGCTGACCGAGACCCAACGCAGCGACGGCGGGTGGGAGAGCGAGGACGGCCACCAGTTCGACGTGCACGCCACGCTGGCCGCGATCCGGGCGGCCCGCCCCGCGCCGACAGGCTGACGCCGGGCCCCACCTCGCCGATCTTGCAGTTCCTGTCACGGATTTGCGGCCACATGCCCCTTATGTCGAGACAGCAAATGCAAGATCGCGGAAGTGGGGGTAGGGCTTCAGCGCACGTGGCCGTCGCCGGTGACGACGTACTTGGTGCTGGTCAACTCGGGCAGGCCCATCGGACCGCGAGCGTGCAGCTTCTGGGTGGAGATGCCGATCTCCGCCCCGAAGCCGAACTCGCCGCCGTCGGTGAACCGGGTCGAAGCGTTCACCATCACCGCCGCGGCGTCCACCCTCGCGACGAAGTCGCGGGCCGCGCTCGCCGAGTCGGTCACGATCGCCTCGGTGTGCCCGGTGCCGAAGCGGCGGATGTGCGCGACCGCCGCGTCCAGCGAGTCGACCACCGCCACCGAGATGTCGGCGGACAGGTACTCGGTGGCGTAGTCCTCCTCGGTCGCCGGGACCACAGCGGCGGAGTGGGCGGCCACAGCGGGTGAGCCGTGCACCGTCACCCCCGCCTCGGCGAACGCGGCCAGCACCGGCGGCAGGAATGCGTCGGCGATGCCCGCGTGCACCAGCAGCGACTCGGCGGTGTTGCAGGTGGACAGGCGTTGCGTCTTGGCGTTCAGCGTCACCGCCACGGCCTTCGCCAGGTCGGCGGCGGCATCGACGTAGACGTGGCAGTTGCCCACCCCGGTCTCGATCACCGGCACTGTCGACTCCTCGACCACGGTCCGGATGAGCGACGCGCCACCACGCGGAATGAGCACGTCGACGAGGCCCCTGGCGCGCATCAGCTCCTTCACCGAGTCACGGGAGCTGGCATCGAGCAACTGCACCGCGTCGGCGGGCAGACCGGCCCCGGCGACCGCGTCGCGCAGCACCGCGACCAGCGCGGCGTTCGAGTGCGCGGCCGACGACGACCCGCGCAGCAGCGCCGCGTTGCCGGACTTGAGGCAGATCCCGGCGGCGTCCACCGTCACGTTGGGCCGCGCCTCGTAGATGATGCCGACGACCCCGAACGGCACCCGGATCTGACGCAGTTCCAGGCCGTTGGGCAGGGTGGACCCGCGGACCACCTCGCCGACCGGGTCGGGCAACGCTGCCATCTCACGCAGCGCGTCGGCGATGCCGGCCACCCGATCCGCGTCGAGCGCGAGCCGGTCCAGCACTGCCGCGCTCAGCCCGGCCTCACGTCCAGCCGCCAGGTCCGTCTCGTTCGCGGTCAGGATCTCCGGTGTACGCGCCACCAGCGCGTCGGCCATCGCGACCAGCGCGGCGTCCTTGACCGTACGCGTGGCCACGGCCAACTCCGCGGCGGCGTCCCTCGCCCGTCGCGCCTGCTCGGTAACGCTCATGCCGGCACTCCTCAAATGGTGTGGGAAGGTCCTCGGTTCACAGCAGCACCAGGTCGTCGCGGTGGACGACCTCTCGTTCGTACGCCGGGCCGAGCGCCGCGGCGAGTTCGGACGTGGAGCGGCCGAGCAGCCCGGGTAGCTCCACCGCGTCGTAGTTGACGAGCCCTCGGGCGACCGATGCGCCGGCGGTGTCCACCAGGTCCACCGGGTCGCCGGCCGTGAACGTGCCGTCCACCGCTGTGATGCCGGCCGGGAGCAGCGACTTGCGCCGCCCGACGACGGCGGCGACCGCGCCCGGGTCGAGGTGCAGCCGCCCCCGGGGTGAGGTGGCGTGGGCCAGCCAGAACAGCCGGGCCGTCGGGCGGCGGCGCTGCGGGTGGAAGAGCGTGCCGACCGGTTCGCCGGCCAGCGCCGGCGTGGCCAGGTCGGCGGCGGTGAGCACCACCGGGATGCCGAAGCCGGTGGCGATCCTCGCGGCCTCGACCTTGGTCACCATGCCACCGGTGCCGACGCCGGACCGGCCGGTCCCGCCGATGGTGATGCCGGCGAGGTCCGCTTCGTCGCGCACCTCGGCGATCCGGGTCGAGCGCGGGTTGGTGGGGTCACCGGTCCAGAGCGCGTCCACGTCGGAGAGGAGCACCAGCAGGTCGGCGTGCACCAGCGCGGCCACCAGGGCGGCCAGCCGATCGTTGTCGCCGAACCGGATCTCCTGGGTGGCCACCGTGTCGTTCTCGTTGACGATCGGCACCGCCTGTAGGTCGAGCAGCTTGCGTAGCGTCCGGTACGCGTTGCGGTAGTGCGCTCGCCGGGTCACGTCGTCGACTGTGAGCAGCACCTGCCCGACGGTGCGGCCGTGCCGGGCGAAGCTGGCCGCGTACCTGCCGATCAGTAGCCCCTGCCCGACGCTGGCGGCGGCCTGCTGGGTGGCCAGGTCGCGCGGGCGTCGGGACAGCCCGAGCGGGGCGAGCCCGGCGGCGATGGCGCCGGAGGAGACCAGCACCACCTCGCGCCCTTCGGCGGTGAGCCGACCGAGGGTGTCGACCAGCGTGTCGACGCGCTCGTCGGCCAACCCGCCGGTGGCGGTGGTCAACGAGGAGGAACCGATCTTGACGACGACCCGCCGGGCCGTCGTGACTGCGTCGCGCACCCGACCATTCTGCGTGGTCACGGCCGCACCGCCCGGCGGCCTTCCCATATGGTGGCGGATTGTGACTCCAGACGAGTACGTCGAGGCGGTGCTCGACCTGGTCGAGCGGATCCCGGAGGGCCGGGTCATGTCGTACGGCGGGGTGGCCGACGCGCTGTCCGAGCGGTCCGGACGTGCCTCGGCCCGGTTGGTCGGCAACATCATGGCCCGGCACGGCGGCTCGGTGCCCTGGCATCGGGTGGTGACCGCGAGTGGTCGACTGCCGCCGGGGCACGAGCGCGAGGCCCGGGCCCGGCTGCGGGCCGAGGGAGTGCCGCTGCGCGGCGAGGGCGTGGACATCGGGGCGGCGGGTTGGTCGCCTGATGAGGGGATGTGACCGCCGGCCAAACGTGAGTAACATTCGGCCCCATGAAAACGCCGCCGGGCGCCGGCTCATCAGCCACCGGCGCGCTGCCCCGCTCGGTGCACGCCGGCTACGCGCTCGGTTCACTGGCGACCGGAGCGTTCGGCACGGTGCCCGGCCTGCTGCTGCTGCCGTACCTGACCGACACCCTGGGGGTGGCCGCCGGGCTCGCCGCCCTGCTGGTGTTGCTGCCCAAGGCATGGGACGTGCTGGTCAACCCGGTCGCCGGGCGGATCTCCGACCGGACCCGGTCGCGGTGGGGTGCCCGCCGGCCGTACCTGCTCGTCGCCGGCCTCGCGCTCGCCGTCCTGTTCGCGTCGATCTTCGCCGCGCCCTTCGGTAACGGTCCGGCCGCCGTGGCGTACGTGGCCTTCGCCTTCCTCGCCACCGCCACCGCGTTCGCCTTCTTCCAGGTGCCGTACGTGGCGATGCCGGCGGAGCTGACCGGCGACTACGCCGAGCGCACCCGGTTGATGACCTGGCGGATCGCGGTACTGGCGTTGGCCATCCTGGTCTCCGGCGCTGTCGCGCCGCTGGTGGTGAGCGCCGGTGGCGACGGTGTGGTCGGGCACCGCTGGATGGGCCTGTTCGTGGCGGCGCTGATCGCCCTCGGCGCCCTCGGCGCGTTCCTGGGCACCCGGTCCGCGCCGACCGGCACCGTGGGCGAGAGCGAGCCGACCCTGCGCGCCCAGCTCGCCGTGGCCGGTGCCAACCGTCCGTTCCGGGCACTGCTGATCTGCTTCGTGGTGCAGTCCGCCGGGGTGGCCACGATCCTGGCCGGGGTCAACTACTTCGCCGGGCAGATCCTGCGCGACGAGGAGAGCGGGCCGACACTGCTCTTCGTCTGCTTCGTCGGGCCGGCGCTGCTGGTGATGCCGATCTGGAGCCGGATCGGTGCCCGGCTGGGCAAGCGCAGCGCGTTGGTCGTCGCCTCACTGATTCTCGCCGTCGGCGCGTTCGCCCTGGTCGCCGCGCCGGTGCTGCCGGCGGTCACCGTCTATCTCGTGGTGGCGCTGATCGGCGTGGGGTACGCCGGACAGCAGGTCTTCGCACTGGCCATGTTGCCGGACTGCATCGCGCACGAGACGGCACGTACCGGCCGGCGGCAGGCGGGCGTCTTCACCGGGCTGTGGACCGCCGGAGAGACCTTCGGTCTGGCGCTCGGCCCGGGAATCTACGGGCTGGTGCTCCAGCTCTCCGGCTACGTGTCCTCCGACACCGGCTCGGCGGCTGCCCAGTCGGACACGGCGAGACTGGGTGTCCTCCTCGGTTTCACGCTGATCCCGGCCCTGCTGATCGCCCCTCCGGTCCTCCTGCTCCGCAGGTACACCCTCACCGCCCAGAGCGACCCGGTCGATCATGGAGTTGTGCTGGGGGACGAAAGCCGTTGACCGTCACGAGAAGGGCACCATGACTCCATGATCGACGAGAACAGGGTTGAGGCTGGGGCGCTTTCCGCCACCGGGGTTCCGGCGGAACGGGTTCTTGACGAGGTACGGGAGCTGCGGGCGAGTGACGCGCCCACCCACGGGGGACGGCTGTTCGCGTACGTCTACGACCCGGCGGTGCCCGGGCTGGACGACCTGGCCGCCGCCGCCCACCGGGAGAGCGCGCACGTCAACGGCTTGGACCCGACCGCGTTCCCGTCCCTGCTGGCCATGGAGAACGCGCTCGTCGGCGCCGCCGGCCGGGTGCTGGGCGCCGGCCCCGGGACCACCGCCCCGGACGTCGTCGGCAGCGTCACCAGCGGCGGCACCGAGTCGCTGATCCTCGCCGTCAAGACCGCCCGGGACGCCCACCCGGAGATCGCCGCACCCCGGATCGTGGTGCCGTCGAGCGCGCACGCGGCATTCGCCAAGGCGGCGCACTACCTGCGGGTGGCGCTGGACGTCGTACCCGTCTCCCCGGAGACGCTGCGCCCCGACCCGGCCGCGATGGCCGCCGCGATCCGCCCGGAGACGGTGCTGGTGGCCTGCTCCGCGCCGTCGTACGCGCACGGGGTGGTGGACCCGGTCCCGGAGATCGCCGCCGCCGCGGCCGAGGCCGGGGTGCGCTGCCACGTCGACGCCTGCTTCGGCGGCTGGACCCTGCCGTACCTGCGCCGGCTGGGGGAGCCGGTGCCGCAGTTCGACTTCGCGGTGCCCGGGGTCACCTCCATCTCGGTCGACCTGCACAAGTACGCGTACGCCCCGAAGGGGGTGTCGGTGCTGCTGCACCGCGATGCCACACTGCGCGCCCCGCAGTACTTCGCGTACGCCGACTGGCCCGGCTACACCATGATCAACCCGGTTGTCGCGTCCACCCGCTCGGGCGGCCCGATCGCCGCCGCGTACGCCACAGTGCGGCACATCGGCGACGACGGCTACCTGCGGCTGGCCGCCATCACCCGGGACGCGGTCGTCGGTCTGGCCGACGCGGTCCGGGCCGTCGACGGCTTGCGGCTGATGGCCGAACCGGAGTCGACAGTCGTCTGCTTCACCGCCACCGAGGGCGGACCCGACCTGTTCGTCCTGGTAGACGAGCTGACCGCGCGGGGCTGGCACACCCAACCCCAGCTGTCGTACGACGGCCTGCCCGCCAGCGTGCACCTCACAGTGACCGCCGCTGTCGCCCCCCGGGTAGCCGAGTTCGGGCCGGACCTGGCCGACGCGGTGGCCGCAGCCAGGGCCGCCGGCCCGGTGCGGCTGCCCACCGAGCTGGCCACCCTTGTCGGCGCGCTGACCCCCGAGGCGCTGACCCCGGACCTGATCGTCGGGCTGGCCGCCGGGCTGGGCCTGAGCGGCGAGGCGCACTCGGACGCGGCACCGCTGCCGGAGCGGATGGCGCTGGTGAACACACTGCTCGACGCCGCGCCGTCGGCGCTGCGCGAGCGGTTGCTGGTCGAATTCGTCAGTCTGCTGCAACGCCCCAGCTGGGCGCCGAGCTGACAGTGCGGCAACGGGCCCGGCGGTCGGTGCCGGCCGGGCCCGATCGGCCGGATCAGGGAGCCACCCGTACCTCCACGACGTTGTTCTTGAAGGTCAGGTCCTGCCAGTGCCGGTCCTGGTCGTCGAAGTGCACCACCCGAACGCTGGGTTGGTTCAGCGCCGTCGGATCGACGAGCAGGTGGAACGTGTACGCCCGGCGCTCCCCGGCCCGCAGGCCGGCTGTGCGGCAGGTGGTCCCCGACTCGTCGCCACCCCGCCACGGCAGGCAGATCGACGAGTCGGCCCTGCTCATCGCCCCGATGTGGTCAATTTCGGCGAAGCCGACGTGCGCCACGTCCACCGGCCCCGTGTTGCTCAGGCTCAGGCTCAGGATGCCGGGACGCTTCCCGTCGGTGCCGGCCGGCCCGAGTACGAGGTCGCCCCCGCTCAGCACCAGGTCGGTCAGCCGGGGATCCTTGCCGAAGGACCTCGGCCCGTCGCTCTGGGTGAACCGGCCGTCGTGCCAGCGGTACGTCCGCCACTGGTTCTGCGCCCAGTAGCTCGGCGTCGAGCAGCAGGGCTGGATGTCGGCCACCTGAGCCCGCACCCTCCCGTCCTCAGTGACGGCGGCGTCCGTGATGTCGTCGAGCCCCTCGGCCGTGCCGACGACCCGGGCCATGGTCACGATCCGACCGTGCCCGTCGCGGTCGAACGCGACGAGTTGTTTCGCCGAGGCCTCGCCGAGCCGGCAGGTGACCAGGGCGACCGTCTCGGTTGCGCCATCGCCGTCCAGGTCGGTGTAGCCCAGGTCCACGTCCGCCAGTGCCGGCCCACGCTGCCTGCTTCCCGGAGGCCGCAGCCGCACGTCCGAGGCAACGCAGTCCTGCGGCGCGTGCGCCGGCCAGGCTGGCAGGTCGACGCGGGCGGCCAGCAACTGGGCGCGGCTGATCCGGCCATCCGGCGCGGCCGGACTCGTGGTCGTGGTGGTGCTGGGCGTCAGCGGGGTCGACGGCGTCGGTGCGCTGGCACTCGGCGGCGGTGTGGTCGGCTCGCCGGTCTGTGCCGGCGTCGGAATCGATCCGTCATCTCGCAGGGCGGCGTTGGCGACGATCGGTGCGACCGCCAGGACGATCGCCGTCACGGCCACCGTCACAGCCTTCGCCTGCCGACGCCGACGAAGGGTACGGCGAGCCTGATCAGGTCCCGGACCTGCGATCTGGGAGATCGTCTCGGCACGGTACGCAGCGAACCGCTCCCGTAGCCGCGGGTCGATGTCAGACATTGCCCATCCCCTCGGTGCTCTCGTCGAGCAGTCCCGCCAGCGCTGCCCGGCCGCGGTGCAGCCAGGACTTGACGGTGCCCTCGGCCACCCCCTCCTGAATCGCTATCTCGTTGACCGGCAGGTCGGCGAGGTAGTGCAGGATGACTGCCCGCCGGTGGTTGGCCGGCAGTTGGGCCAGCGCGGCGTCGATCGCCACCCGATCGGGCGTCGGCCCGGCCATCGTGGCCTCGGTCCGCCGCTGCCGGAGCAGGTGGTCGCGCGCGGTCCGGAGCCGCCGCCAACGGCTCCGGGCGAGGTTCCAGGCGACCTGCCGGACCCAGGCGACCGGATCGTCGTACCGGGCCAGCCGGTCCCATCGGGCCAGGGCCCGGCAGAACGCCTCCTGCGCGAGGTCCTGGGCCTGTGAGAGGTCGCCCACGTAGGCGCCCAGTTGGCTGGTCACGCTGCGAAAGTGCGCGTGGTAGAAGTCGTCGAAGCTCACAGTCGTGGTGCGCTCCCCGCCCCTCGCGGCAATCGCCCCCGGTGGCTCGTTGGCACGGGCTCCCGTCATCACTGTCACTGCCCCTCCCCCGTTCGCCGTCGGGCCCGTACCCGAGGCGGTCGTACCACTGGCTCATCGGGGTCGTTCCCGTGCTCCCCGATATCGGCGCTCCTGCTCGGCGTGCCGTACCCCCTTAGAAGCTCCGAACAGGTCTCGGGGTTGCAGCCCGACGCTGTGGTTCGACTGTCGTGTGGGGGACTGAGTGACGAGGCGGGGTCGGACGCGGACCACCGCCGGGGCGGATGGCGCAGGTGAACACCCTGCTCGACGCCGTGCCACCGGCGCTGTGCGGGGAGGTCGCCGGTGGAGTGCGTCAGGCCCACCCGGTGAGCCGGCTGATCCGACCCGCGGGTCGGGTCCCCGTCGAGCGGGGACCCGACCGGTCAGCGGTACGCGATCACGACGATGTTGTCGGGGTCGTAGACCTCCTCGACGAAGTCGAAGCTGGCGTCCATCGGCCGGACGTCCACCTCGGCCTTCCCGGTTCCGACGGTGGCACCCGCCGCCACCCGGAAGCCCAGCGTGAGCCGGAGTTCCTTGCCCCCTTCGAGCCGGTTCAGATCACAGGTGACCGGCTCTCCGGTCGATTCCGGGTCGTTGCGGCAGGCCGCCCACCCGTCGCCGTCCGGGCGGATCGCCGCCGGCAGGCCGAGCCGCAGCGCCACATAGGCGGCCGGACCCGTGGCTGCGTTGCGGATGCGCACTGTCACAGTGCCGGTCCGGGAGCCGTCCGATGCGGTGGTCAGCGTCAGATCAGTTGAGGTGACGACCAGGTTGACATCGTGCTTGTTGGTGCCGAAGCTCGTCGGCCCGGAGACCTGGGCGAAGGCGTCGCCCTTCCAGCGGTAGCCGCGCCACTGCCGCTGTGACCACTCGGCTGGCCAACCGCCCCCGGGAGCGATGTCACCGACCTGAACGCGGACCGTGCCGTCGCCCACCACATCCAGCGCGAACAGCCACTGCGGCTTGTCGATCGTGGTCGCTACCACCCGGCCGACGGTCGTCACCTTCCCTTCCTTGTCCCTGTCGAAGGCGACCACCTGCATCGGCCCGCGGGTGCCCAGTACGCACTGCACGAGAGCCACCGTCTCCACCGCGCCGTCCCCGTCGATGTCGCCGTGGTCGAGCGCCAGGAGCCAGTTCGCGCCTTCCCGGGCATCGGCGGTAAGCCGGGTCTGCGACGTCGGGCAGCCTCGTCCGGCCCGCCACGCCG
This sequence comes from Micromonospora sp. NPDC048986, assembly GCF_040649335.1. NCBI lineage: Bacteria > Bacillati > Actinomycetota > Actinomycetes > Micromonosporales > Micromonosporaceae > Micromonospora > Micromonospora sp. NPDC048986. The sequence continues at coordinate 148,081 of NZ_JBEZFJ010000007.1, read as the reverse complement.
GCACCGTCACCGGCACGCCCAGCAACTGTGCCCGGCTGAACCGGCCGTCCGGGACAGCCGTGGTCGGGCTGGCACTGGTCGCGGCGGGGCTGGGGGTCGAGCTCGGCGGTGGCGTCGGCGACACCGACACGCTCGGCGTCGGCTCGACCGGACCGGGCCGGTGCTCATTGCCGCTCATCGCCGCGTATCCGACGGCCGACCCGCCGAACAGGGCGAGCGCCGTCGTGGCAGTGGCAGCCAGCCGTCGTCGGCTGCGGCCTCGTACCGTCCGCCGAACGGCGGCCGGCCCCGGCGCCTCGACCTCCGGCAGCGCGCTGCGGCGGTATCGGGCGAACTCTTCGGCGAGGTCGAGAACCTCCTGCTCAGACATCCCGCACCTCCTCGTTTGCGTCGCGCAGAAGTGTGGCGAGAGCGGCCCGGCCCCGGTGCAGCCAGGACTTGACAGTTCCCTCGGCAACCTGTTCCTGGGCGGCGATCTCGGCGACCGTCAGGTCGGCGAGGTAATGCAGCACGACGGCCCGCCGCTGCTTCGGCGGCAGTTTCGCCAGGGCGGCGTCGACAGCGACCCGGTCAGGGTTCGGCTCGGCCACGTGTGTCTCCCGCTGCCGCAGCAGCCACAGTTGCGCGGTCCGCAGCCGCCGCCAGCGGTTGTGGCCGAGGTTCCAGGCGACCCGACGGACCCAGGCCAGCGGATCCTGGTAACCGACGAGCTGGTCCCAGCGGGCGTACGCCCGACAGAACGCCTCCTGAACCAGTTCCTGCGCCTGCCCACGGTCACCCGTGTACGCGGTCAACTGCACCACAAGCCCCCGGAAGTGGGCGTGGTAGAAGTCGTCGAAGACCAGCTCCGCCGGCGTGGAGGTTGCGCCTCCCGGCAGGTCCGGCGGGCGTCCGCCCTCCCGCACATCTCGTGTCACAAGCACTCGTCCTCCCCGTGGCGGCTGCGGGCGGTGTGTTCGCCAGCACCGGTCACACAAGCGAGCGCGCCAGTAGGTTGCGCGTCAGTCGCTGCCGATCCTTGTCGGCTCCGGGACAGTTGGTGGACCGCTCGCGCCGATCACCGCCGGACCGCACGGACGCCGTCTGTGATTCACTGTCGGTGAGGAGAGGGGGCGGTCGTGCAGCTACCGGCAGTGCTCGGGGAGCCGATCCGGTTTGTGCTGAACTGGGGCCGTCGCTACTCGCTCTGGGTCTTCAACTTCGGTCTGGCCTGCTGTGCCATCGAGTTCATCGCCACCAGCATGGGACGGCACGACTTCATCCGACTCGGCGTGATCCCGTTCGCCCACGGCCCCCGCCAGGCCGACCTGATGGTGGTCTCCGGCACCGTGACCGACAAGATGGCCCCGGCGATCAAGCGGCTCTACGACCAGATGCCCGAGCCGAAGTACGTCATCTCGTTCGGCGCCTGCTCCAACTGTGGCGGCCCCTACTGGGATTCGTACTCGGTGACCAAGGGCGTCGACCAGCTCATCCCGGTCGACGTGTACGTGCCCGGCTGCCCGCCCCGGCCGGAGGCGCTGCTGCACGGCATCCTGCGCCTGCAGGAGAAGATCGCCGCCGAGCAGTCCGGCATCGGGGGTGTGCCGCAACGCGACGTGTTGGCCGCGCCGTTGGACGCTCCACCCCGCGAGGCCGCCGCCCCGCGCTCGGTCGACTCGCTCACCGCTGCGCCGGTACGCCCACCCACCGCCACCTGACAGCGTGAGTCACCACCCTGTTGTGGACCCGCCGCACTAGCCTGCGCACTATGAGCAGCTCAGCGGACCAGCGGTCCACCCACATCGTCGATGTGCTCACCGACGAGTTCGGCGCGTCGATGGCGATCGACCCGGCCGCCTTCCGCCGCAAGTTCCGCAAGATGGCGGCGTCGCCGTTCGCCTTCTACCGGGGCAGCGCCGCGCTGTTCTACGCCGACCAGCTCGGCGACTTCGCCGACGACCGGTTCTCCGACGAGCAGACCAGCCGGGTGTGGATCCACGGCGACCTGCACGCGGAGAACTTCGGCACCTACATGAACGCCTCCGGGCAGCTCGTGTTCAACGTCAACGACTTCGACGAGGCGTACGTCGGGCCGTTCACCTGGGACCTGCGCCGGCTCGCGGCCAGCGTGGCGCTGCTCGGGTACGGCAAGGCGCTCTCCGACACGGCGATCGGGGAGCTGGTGGCCGGGTTCGCCAGGTCGTACCTGACCGAGCTGCGGGCCATCGCCGCCGGTGGCGACGACGCGATCGGCTCGATCACCCTGGACAACGCCGACGGGGTGCTGCGCCGGGTGCTCCAACGGGCCCGGCTCAACACCCGCGTGGACCTGCTCGCCGCGCAGACCACAATTGACAACTACGAGCGACGTTTCTCCATCGGCGACGGGGTCTTCGAGATCGACGACGCCACCCGGGACCTGGTCAGCGCCGCCTTCCAGGACTACCTGGGCACCCTGCCAACCGCGTCGACGCGGCTGCGCCCGGTGGCGGCCCGGATCAAGGACGTGGTGCTGCGCAAGGGGGTGGGCATCGGCTCGGCCGGGCTGCCGTCGTACAACCTGCTGTTGGAGGGGCACACCCAGGCGTTGGAGAACGACGTCGTCATCTACATGAAGCAGGCGCAGGTGCCGGCGGTGGCGCGGTACGTCACCGACGAGTCGGTCCGCGGCTACTTCCAGCACCAGGGGCACCGGACCGCCGAGTCGCAGCGGGCGTTGCAGGCGCACGCCGACCCGTGGCTGGGCTTCACCGAGCTGAACGGGGCCGGTCAGCTGGTCGCCGAGGTCTCCCCGTACGCCGCCGATCTGGACTGGTCGGACGTGAACGAGCCGGAGGAGCTGACCGGGGTTCTCGTCGACCTTGGCCGGGCGGTGGCCCGGATGCACTCGGTAGCCGATGATGAGTCAAGCCACGACCTGGTGGACTACTCCACCGAGGAGGCGATCGTCGCGGCGGTGGACGCCGACGAGTCGGGATTCGTCGACCACCTGGTGGATTTCGCGCATGCGTACGGGGTGCGTGCCCGCCAGGACCACCAGCTCTTCGTCGACCTGTTCCGCAACGGTCGACTGCCGGGCATCTGATCGGGCGGCGTCGCTCAGGACGCGAACTCCAGCACCACCTTGATGTCGTCCGGTCCGGGCGTGTAAGCGTCGGCGTACCTGTTCACCGGCACCCGTCGGGTGATCAGCGACTCGAGCCAGACCTGGTCGGCGCGGGCGAGCGCCTGCGCGGCCATGCTCCAGTGTCGTCGGTTGGCGTTCACCGAGCCGAACACCACGTTGTTCTCCAGCACCAGCGCCCGATTCAGCGCCCCGGCGTCAAAGTCGATGCTCCGGCCGCCGCTGGACACCCCGGCCAGGCAGACGATCCCGGTGGGGGCCGCCTTGCACATGACGTCGAGGACCACTGTGGGAGCGCCGGTGCACTCGATCACCACGTCCGGCTCGAAGGGCAGGTCGTTGACCGGCACCGTGTGGTAGGTGGCACCGAGCCCGGCGACCAGCTCCGGCTTCGGCCCCTCGGTGTTCCGGTCCAGCACGTGGACGGTGAGCCCACGCTGGGTGCCGAGCAACGCGGCCAGCAGACCGATCGGCCCGGCCCCGGTCACCAGGACGGTCTGCGGCTGCCACTCGGCCCGGTGCCCGATCCGCTCGATGTGGTCCCACGCCTTCGCCACCACACTTGTCGGCTCCAGCAGCACGCCCACCTGGGCCAGCGTCGGGTCGAGCGCGACAGCGAACCGCGGCTCGACCCGCCAGCGGTCCCTGGCGAACCCGGCCAGTGCCTTGATGCCGTGCTCGGTGTACTGACCGTTGCGGCACATGTCCCACTCGCCGACCGCGCAGTTCGAGCAGGGCACCGGGTCGGGGTACCTGACGATCCCCGCCACCAGGTCACCGGGTTGCAGGGTGCCGCTGGAGTCCTCGATCACCCGGCCCAGTGACTCGTGCCCGATGACCAGGCGGTCGGCACCAGGCGGCGCCTCGCCGTACTCCCCGGCGATGATCTCGTGGTCGGTGCCGCAGATCCCCACCGCCAGCGCCTCGACCAGGACAGAGCCCTCCTCGGCAGCCGGCTCCGGCTGATCCTCGACGAGGCTCAGCGAGTTGGCGACCCCTGGTCTTACCGTCACAGCGCGCACGCCCTCATCTTTCCCCGCCGAGGCGTGCGGCGCGCCCAAAGCCGGCAGATCGCTGGGCATCGGCGGCGGCCAGGTGCGGGCCCGGCCGGCACTAGGATCAGCGGCATGACTCCCGAAGAGGTCGGCGCTCGACTGGTCGCGCTGCTCGCGCCGGTTGAGGCGACCCCGTCGGTCTCCGGCGGGCAACGTTTCGCCCGGGCCACAGTCGACGTGCCACCCGCGAGTTGGCTGACAGCGGTCTCCGCCGCCCGCGACGACGCCGAGCTGGCCTGCGACTTCTTCGACTGGCTCTCCGCCGTCGACGAGTTGGCCGAGGGCTTCGACGTGGTGGCGCACCTCTGGTCGACGCGACTGCGTCACGGCCTGCTGCTGCGTACCCGGTTGCCGCGCGGCGCGCCCACTGTCGCCTCGGTAGTCGACGTCTACCCCGGTGCCGCCTGGCACGAGCGGGAGACGCACGAGATGTTCGGCATCGACTTCGCCGGGCACGGGGAGCTGCTGCCGCTGCTGCTGCCACCGGAGTTCGAGGGGCACCCGCTGCGTAAGGAGTTCGTGCTGGCTTCCCGGGTGGCGAAGCCCTGGCCGGGCGCGAAGGAGCCGGGCGAGTCCGAGGCCGGCGGCGGGCGTCGACCGATCCGCCCGCCGGGCGTTCCCGCTCCGGGCGAGTGGGGGCCGACGCTCACCCCGGCTGGCGCCGGTGGGGTGGGGGAGGGCCCGCGTGGCGGCACCCCGGCCAGGCCGGCCCGTGAGCGTCCGGCGCGGCCCATCGCGGACCCGCCGGGCCGCGCTGCCCCGAGCGACCACGACGGGGGTACGGCCTGATGCCGCTCTGGGTGGAGTTGGTGCTCCGGATCGGCGGCGTGGTGGTCGCGTTCCTTACCCTGCCGTTGCTTGTCGGCCAGGCCGAGCACAAGGTGATGGCGCACATGCAGGGTCGGCTCGGCCCGATGTACGCGGGCGGCTTCCACGGCTGGGCGCAGCTCGTGGCCGATGGGGTCAAGTTCGTGCAGAAGGAGGACATCACTCCGCGCGAGGCGGACCGGGCGGTGTTCCGGTTGGCGCCTGCGGTGGCCCTGGTGCCGTACCTGCTGGTGTTGCTCGTCATTCCGCTCGGTCCGAACGACCTGGTCGGGCAACCGTTGGACATCGGCCTCTTCTTCGTGCTGGCCGTGGTCGGCGTCGGGGTGGTGGCGGTGCTGATGTCGGCGTGGGCGTCGGCCAACAAGTACAGCCTGCTGGGCGGGTTGCGCGGGGCGGCCCAGTTGCTCGGTTACGAGCTGCCGCTGGTGCTGGCGGCCGCGTCGGTGGCGATGGCGGCCGGCACGCTCAGCCTGTCGGGCATCGTCGAGGCGTGGCAGCCGTGGTGGCTGCTCTGGCAGGCACCCGCGATGATCATTTTCTTCGTCGCCGGGCTGGCCGAGATCCGTCGGCCACCGTTCGACATGCCGGTGGCCGACTCGGAGCTGGTGTTCGGCTACATGACCGAGTACACCGGTCTGCGGTTCGCGTTCTTCCTGCTCGCCGAGTACGTCGGCATCGTGGTGATCGCCGCGCTGACGACTGTGCTGTTCCTGGGTGGTTGGCAGGGCCCGTTCGCCGACGACCAGTTGGGCTGGCTCTGGACGCTGCTCAAGATCTTTGCGGTGTCCTTCGTGATCATCTGGCTTCGGGTGTCCTACCCCCGGCTGCGCGAGGACCAACTGCAACGGCTCTGCTGGCTGGTCCTCGTGCCCGCATCCCTGGCCCAACTGGTCCTCACCGCAGCCGTCCGCGTGGCCCTGTAGGCAGGGTCTCCGGGCGCGGCGCTTCGAGGTGTCGTCGCGCGGCGCTTCGAGGTGGTTCCGAGAGGCGCTGTGGAGCTGATGTCGTAAACGAATCGGCGGCCGACCGGTTGGCCGGGACACCGCAGCGGCCCTGAACGCCGTCTGATGTCACAGACGATGCAACTCGAAAGCGCCTGATGACCCCCTCCAGCCCCAATCCCGCGACTGCCGCACTCGATCGGTCAGCGCAACGGGGTGTGGGCAGGGTCGACGGGTTCGACCGGGGGTGGGGGCGGGGTGCCGTCGCCGAAGGGGCGGCCACCCAGCGCTTCCCGACCGTGTGGGGTGAGCCAGTTGGACAGGTCGGGGCCGAGCGGAACGATCCCGGTCGGGTTGATGTCGCGGTGCACCTCGTAGTAGTGCCGCTTGATGTGGTCGAAGTCGATGGTGTCGCCGAACCCGGGGGTCTGGAACAGGTCCCGGGCGTACGCCCACAGCACCGGCATCTCGCTCAGCTTCTGCCTGTTGCACTTGAAGTGGCCGTGGTAGACGGGATCGAAGCGGACCAGGGTGGTGAACAGTCGCACGTCGGCCTCGGTGATGGTGTCGCCGACCAGGTAGCGCTGGTCGGTCAACCGCTCGGTGAGCCAGTCCAGCCGGTCGAACAGCTGGTGGTACGCCTTGTCGTACGCCTCCTGGCTGCCCGCGAACCCGCACCGGTAGACGCCGTTGTTGACGTCCCGGAACACCACGGCGTTGACCTCGTCGATCTGCTCCCGCAGGTGCTCGGGGTAGAGCTGCGGGGCGCCCTCGCGGTGGTACGCCCTCCACTGCGTGGACAGGTCAAGGCTCATCTGCGCGTAGTCGTTGGTCACCACCTGCCCGGTCGGCACGTCCACGATCGCCGGCACTGTGATGCCGCGCTCGTAGCCGGGGAAGCGCTTGAAGTACGCCTCCTGGATGCGCTCGATGCCGAGCACCGGGTCCCGGCCGTCCGGGTCGAGGTCGAAGGTCCAGCTCCGGGCGTCGTGGGTCGGGCCGGCCACCGCCATCGAGATGGCGTCCTCCAGGCCGAGCAACCGCCGCACGATGATCAGTCGGTTGGCCCACGGGCAGGCCCGGCTGACCGCCAACCGGTACCGGCCCGGCTCGACTGGATATCCGTCGCGCCCGTCCTCGGTGATCCGGGTGGCGATGTACCGCTGGTCGCGGGTGAACTCGCCGCCCGGCTCGACGTACTTGCCGCCTTTTTCCTCGCCCACGTCGCCCTCCCGGTCTGGTCAGTGTCTCTACCCAATCCTCGCGGATCTACGGCGCGCCGTGGTCCCGGATACCCTGCCGGGATGACGGACGTGGAGGCGGCGGCGCGACGGTTCATCGCCGATGTGTGGAATGCCCGCCAGGAGGAGTCGGCGTACGAGCTGGTCGGCGATGAGTGCCCGGGGCTGGGCGGCACCGGGCCGGAGGCGACGTTGGCCTGGCATCGTGAGCGCCGGGCGGCCTTCCCGGACCTCCGTTACAAGATCGTCGACGTGGTCGCGTCCGGTGAGCGGGTGGCGGTGCACTGGCGGGCCGCCGGCACCCACGTCGGGCAGTTCGGGCCGGTGCCGCCGACCGGGCAGGTGGTCAGCTATTCGGGTGCGACGTTCCTGCGCTTCGACGCGGCGGGCCGCATCGTCGAGGTGTGGAGCTGCAACGAGCTGTTCCAGTTGCTGCAACAGCTCGGCGTCGAGATGCTCCCACCGGTGGTCAGCGGGCCCGCTGCGTGATTCGGCTGATCCGCAGGTGACAGCGCTCCTCGGGTAAGCCCTAGGGCCGTAGACCTGTGGGTGGTGGTCGCGCGCGCTGTGGCCACAGGGCAGGATGGTCGACATGAGCGACCCCAGCGAGCGCGGTGCCACCGGCGAACGCGGCCTTCCCGGCGCGGGCCTGGTGAAGGGGCTGGCGGTCACCCTCAAGACGATGACCAGCCGTTCGACCACCCAGCAGTACCCGGACACGGCCCCCGACCTGCCGCCGCGCTCGCGCGGTGTGATCGCGCTGTCCGAGGAGAACTGCACTGTCTGCATGCTCTGCGCCCGCGAGTGTCCGGACTGGTGCATCTACATCGACTCGCACAAGGAGGAGGTGGTGGTGCCCGGCGCCGCCCGCCCCCGCCAGCGCAACGTGCTCGACAAGTTCGACATCGACTTCTCGCTCTGCATGTACTGCGGCATCTGCATCGAGGTCTGCCCGTTCGACGCGCTCTACTGGTCACCGGAGTTCGAGTACGCCGAGTACGACATCAAGGACCTGCTGCACGACAAGGACCACCTCGGTCAGTGGATGGCCACCGTTCCGCCGCCACCCGCGCACGACCCGAACGGCGAGCCGGCCAAGGAGGAGACCTCCGCCGCGCGCAAGGCCGCCGCCGCCCGTCCCGCTCCACCAGCGGTACGCCCCGACGCCGACCAGGATCCGGCGTCGTGAGCGCCCGCGCCGCAAGGGCGCCCCGGTGACCGGCGCGGATGTGCTGCTGCTCGCGCTCGGCGCGGTGGCGGTGGGCGCCGGCGTGCTGGTGGTGACCACGAAGCACCTGGTCCGGGCCGGGCTCTACCTGGTGGTGTGCCTGGGCGCGTTGGCCGGTGACTTCCTGGTGCTCAGCGCCGAGCTGGTGGCCTGGGTGCAGGTGCTGATCTACGTGGGCGCGGTGGTGGTGCTGCTGTTGTTCGCGGTGATGCTGACCAGGGCCCCGATCGGCGCCTCCGACGACCTGGACCGGCCCGGCTGGCCGGCCGCGCTGATCGGTGGCGGCGCCGGGCTGGGGCTGACCGCCCTGCTTGTCGACGCGTACCGCTGGAGCACAGTCACGCTGCCGCACGCCGGAACCGCCGAGCGGCTGGGTGAGCAGATCTTCCAATCCTGGGTGCTGCCGTTCGAGGTGCTCTCGGTGCTGCTGCTCGCCGCCCTGGTGGGCGCGATCGTGCTGTCCCGCCCGGACATCGGCCGAGCCGCCCCGCAACGCGACAGCACGGCAGACGACCTGGTCGACAGCGAGCCCGGGGGGCGCCGGTGAGGCCGGTCATCCCGTACGTCACCGCCGCGCTGCTGTTCGGCCTCGGCGTGTACGGCGTCCTGCGCCGCCGCAACGCGGTGCTGGTGCTGATGTCTGTCGAGTTGATGCTCAACGCGGTCAACCTGATCCTGGTCACCGCGGACACCACCGCCCGCGCCGTGCTCCCGCATTCGGGGCAGGTCTTCGCGCTGTTCGTCATCGTCCTCGCCGCCGCCGAGATCGGGGTGGGGTTGGCGATCGTCCTTCAGCTCTACCGGCTGCGGGCGACAGTCGCAGTGGATGACGTGGCGCTGACCGAGTCGCCGGATCCCGTCGGTGGGCGCGAGCCGGCCGTTGGAGACTCGGAGGCGGTCCGGTGACCGGGCTGATCGGGGCGCTGCTGCCCGCCGTACCGCTGGTCGCCGGGCTGCTCGGGCTGCTGCTGCCACCGGCCCCTCGGCGCGACAGCGCGACCGGCGGCGACCGGGCCCGGACTGCCGCCGTGACGCTCGGCGTCGCGGGTGCTGCCGGTGCGCTGGCGCTGGCCGTCGCGCTGCTGCTCACTGTCGACGGGCCGATGGAGACGTCGGCCACCTGGGTCGACTTCGGCGGGCTGGCGGTGACCCTCGGCGTACGGCTGGACGGGGCCGCCGCACTGGTCGCGGTGGCGGTCACCGCTGTCGCCCTGGCCGTGCAGGTCTACTCGATCGGTTACCTGCGGCGCGGTCCGCACGACGACGTCGACGTGGACCACCGCTACCCGCCCTACGCCGCCCAGATCAGCCTCTTCACCGGTGCCATGTTGCTGGTGGTGGTCGCCGGGGACCTGATCATGTTGTTGGTCGGCTGGGAGGTGATGGGCCTCTGCTCGTACCTGCTGATCGCCCACGACCGCCGACTGGCCGGCGCCCCCGCCGCGGCCATGAAGGCGTTCCTGGTGACCCGGGTCGGCGACGTGGGGTTCCTGCTCGGCATCGCGCTGCTGGGTGTGTCGACGGGCAGCTTCCGGATCGCCGACGTGCTCGCCCACGACCACCCCGGCGCGACGTTGACCGCCGCTGGCCTGCTGCTGCTCGCCGGTGTGGCGGGCAAGAGCGCGCAGTTCCCGCTGCACACCTGGCTGCCGGACGCGATGGCCGGCCCGACCCCGATCTCCGCGCTGATCCACGCGGCGACGATGGTCGCCGCCGGGGTGTACGCGGTGGCCCGGCTCTATCCGCTGTTCACCGCCGCGCCGGTGACGCTGACAGTGCTGGGGGTGCTCGGCGCGATCACGCTGCTGCTCGGCGCGCTCGCCGCCACCGCCCAGGACGACATCAAACGCGTGCTGGCCTGGTCGACGGTGTCCCAGTTGGGTTACATGACCGGCGCGCTGGCGGTCGGTTCACCGTCGGCCGCACTGTTCCACCTGCTCACCCATGCCGCTTTCAAGGCGCTGCTGTTCCTCGCCGCCGGCGCGGTGATCCATGCCGTCGGCACCACGCTGATGTCGGAGATGGGCGGGCTGCGGCGCACCATGCCTGTGACGTTCTGGTGCACCGTGGTGGGCCTGGGTGCGCTGGCCGGGGTGCCGCCGTTGGCCGGGTTCTGGAGCAAGGACGGCGTGCTGACCGTCGCCGAGTCGGCCGCGCTGGAGGGCACCGGCCCGGCCCCGTCCTGGGTGGGTTGGATCGTCTGGATCGCCGGGCTGCTCGGCGTGGCGGTCACCGCCTGGTACGCAGGTCGGCTGCTGCTGCGCGCCTTCTTCGGCGCCCCGCGTCTGCCCCTGGTCCAGCCGCACGACCCGCCGGCGGTGCTGCGCTGGCCGGTGCTGCTGCTGGCCGTGCCGGCCGCGCTGCTCGGTCTGGCCGGGTTCGTCGGGGCGTTCGCCGACCGTCTGCGGTTCCCCACCGTCCCGGTGGCGGGCTCCGAGGACGGCCTGGTCCACCTGGGGTCGGGGGTGCTGCTGCCGCTGGCGTTCCTGCTGTTCGGCGCCGCGCTGGTGCTGCTGGGCTGGCGGCGCGACAGGGCCGCCGACCCGGCGGCCGCGCTGGGTCCGCTGCGGCCGGTCTTCGCCCGCGCGTTCCGGCTCGACGACGTCCAGCACACCCTTGTGGTACGCCCGGTCCGCGCGTTGGCCCGTGCCGCGCGCACGGGTGACGAGGTGGTGGTGGACGGCGCTGTCGAGGGCAGCGGGCGAGCCGCCTCCGGTCTGGGCGCGGGGTTGGCCTTGCTGCACCGTGCGGCGCTGCCCCGGGCCGCCGCCGGTGTACTGGCCGGCGCGCTGCTGATCGGCCTGGCCGCCGCACTGCTGGGAGTCAACCGGTGAGCGCGAGGAGTGAGCCGGGTTTGCGAGCCCCGCAGTCGCGAACAGAGGCGGTCCGATGACGCTTGGGCAGGGGTTGCTGGTCGCGGTGCTGGCGGTGCCGGCGCTGGGTGCGGTGGCGGTGGCGGCGACGCCCCGGGACCGGGTGGCCCGGCTGGTCGGCACTGTCGCGGCGGCGTTGACCCTGTTGGCCGCGGTGCCGCTGGTGTTCGACCGTCGGGGTTGGGTCGTCTGGTCGGGCAACGAGCCGGCGGTGCGCCCGTGGCACCAACTGGACCTGCCCTGGGTGCCCGGCCTGGAGTTGCGCTTCCACCTCGGCGTCGACGGCATCTCCTGGCCGTTGGTGGTGTTGACCGCGCTGCTCACGTTGCTCTGCTGCGCGTACACGATGTGGCGGGTTCCGGACGGCGGCAGCGGGCGGGCGCTCGTCGCGCTGCTGTTGGTGGTCGAGGTGGGCATCCTGGGCACCTTCCTCGCCCTGGACCTGGTGTTGTTCTTCCTCTTCTTCGAGGTCGTCCTGCTGCCGATGTACGCGATCATCGCCGGCTGGGGTGGCGCGGAGCGGCGTCGGGCGGCCCGGAAGTTCGCGCTCTACACGCTGTTCGGTTCGGTGTTGCTGCTGGTCGGTGTGTACGTGGTGGTCGCCGCCGCCGGCACCGCCGACCTGGTGACACTGACCGGTGGCGCGGGGATGTCCCGGGGCACCCAGTTGGCAGCGTTCACACTGCTCGCGTTGGCGTTCGCTGTGAAGAGCCCGCTGTGGCCGTTGCACTCCTGGCTGCCCGACGCGCACACCCAGGCACCCACTGTGGGCAGTGTCGTGTTGGCCGGTGTGCTGCTCAAGATGGGCACGTACGGCCTGATAAGGGTCGCGGTGGGGGTGGCGCCGGAGGGCGCCCGTTGGGCGGCGCCGGTGCTCGGCGTGCTCGCCGTCGCCGCGATCCTGATCGGATCGCTGGTCTGCCTGGCCCAGTCGGACGTGAAGCGGCTCATCGCGTACTCAAGCGTGGGGCACATGGGCTTCGTGCTGCTGGGCGTCGCCACGCTGACCGCCACCGGCATCCAGGCGGCGTTGATCGGCAACATCGCGCACGGGGTGATCACCGGCCTGCTGTTCTTCCTGGCCGGGGCGGTGAAGGACCGTACCGGCACTGGCACCCTCGCCGAGCTGTCCGGGTTGCGGGAGACCTCGCCCCGGTTGGCGGGTCTGCTCGCGTTCGCGGCGATCGCGTCGCTGGGCCTGCCCGGGCTGGCCGGCTTCTGGGGCGAGGCGTTCGCGGTGATCGCCGCAGTGCAGGTGGGCGGTCCGCTCTGGACCACCCTCGGGGTGCTCGCGGCGGTCGGTGGGGCGCTCACCGCCGCGTACTTCCTGCGGTTGTTGCGCCAGGTCACCCACAACCGGCCGAGCCCCGCCGTCGGTCGGGTCGGCCCCGGCCTGGCCGGTGCGGAGTTGACCGCCTGGGTGCCGCTGGTGTTGCTCGCGTTGGCCATCGGGCTGGCGCCGACGCTGGTCCTCGGCGTCGCCGAGGCCCCCGTCGACGCCCTGATCGGGGTGGTCAAACCATGAACGTCGTGCAGAGCGTGGACAGCGTCGCGCTGCTGCCGGCCTATCTGGCCGCCGGCACGGCCGTGCTCGTGCTCATCACCGACCTGCTCGTGGCCCGGCCACGGGCCACCATCGCCGTGGCCGCGCTCGGCGCACTCGGCACCGCCGTCGGCTGCGCGCTGGTCGGGTTGAGTGCTGAGCGGCGGACGTTCTGTGTGGGCGCCGACTGTTCCTGGATCTTCGGCGGTCGGGCGGCGGTGGTCGGCGTGGTGGTCGCGCTGCTCACGCTGGGCGTGCTCGGGCTGTCGGTGCCCGCGCTGCGGGCCGGACGGTCACCGGCCGGGGAGTACGCCTTCCTGTTGGCGTGCTCGATGACCGGCGGCGTGGTGCTCGGCGCGGCCGGCGACCTGATCACGCTGATCGTCGCGCTGGAGACGCTGACCCTGCCGCTGTACGTGCTGGTAGGCCTGCGCCGGGGGAGCCTCGCGAGCGCCGAGGCGGCGGTGACCTTCTTCGTGGTCAGCGTGGTGGCGACCACGCTGACCCTGCTCGGCGCGGCGCTGCTGTACGCGGTGACCGGTGGGCTGCACCTGGACCGGCTCGGCGCGTTGCTCGCCGAGCAGCCAGAGCTGCGGGACCTGCCGTTGACCACAGCCGCGGTGGCGGTGCTGCTGGTCGGCCTGGCCTTCAAGGTGGCGGCGGTGCCGTTCCACGCCTGGGCGCCGGCCACCTACGACGGCGCGCCGCTGCCGGTGGCCGCGTACCTGTCCACCGCGTCGAAGCTGGGCGGCCTGGTCGCCCTGCTCGCCGTTGTGCAACGGGCGCTGCCGGCGGACCAGACCGGTCCGGTGCTGGCTCTGCTCGCCGTGCTCACCATGACCGTCGGCAACCTGGTCGCCCTGCGTCAGCGGCGGACCGTCCGGCTGCTCGCCTGGTCGTCAGTCGCGCAGGCCGGGTACATTCTCGCCCCGTTGGGAGCGTTGGCGTTGGCCGCCGGACGCACTGACGAGGCACTGTCCGCCGCGTACGCGGCCGCCCTGGCGTACGCCGTGTTCTTCGTGGTGTTGGAGCTGGCCGCGTTCGCCGGAGTGACAGCGCTGCGGCCGGCCGGTGCGGACGGCGGCACGCTGGACGACCTGCGCGGGGCAGCCCGGCGGCACCCGTGGCGGGCCGCGGCGTTCGGTCTCGCGCTGGTGGGCCTGGCTGGTCTGCCGCCGGGGCTGGCCGGCCTGTTCGCGAAGGTGACGGTGGTCCGGGCGCTGCTGGACGGTGGCGCGGCCTGGCTGGCGTTGGTGGTGGCGGTGAACGCCGTGATCGGGCTCGCCTACTACCTGCGGGTGACCGCCGCGCTGTGGGCGCCGACGCCCCGCGCCGCCGCGAGTGGCGGCGGCGCTGCGGCCGTACCCCTGGTGGGTGTGGTGGCGGTGGTGCTCGCGGTGGCGACGGTCGCCGCCGTGGTGCTCGGCGTCGCCCCGCAGTTGGTGCTCGACCTGGCCGCCCGCTGACCCCACCTGGGCTTCGGTCTCAGTCAACTCTCAGCGTTGAGACGGATGGTTGGTGGGTACCGGGTTGTTACACCGGTCAGCGGATCCCGGCGATCCGTGCACCGAAGGAGACATCGTGCACCACAACCGTCTGAAGACCGCAGCGCTGCTTGGCCTGCTCAGCGCCCTGATCCTGGCGGTGGGCTATTGGTTCGGCGGCAGCGGCGGCCTGGTCATCGCCGTCGTCGTGTCTCTGGTCATGAACGGCGTCACCTACTTCTACTCCGACAAGCTCGCACTGCGCTCGATGGGGGCGCAACCGGTCACCGAGGCACAGTTCCCCGAGCTGTACCGGATGGTCCGGGAGTTGGCCACCGACGCCCGGCAGCCGATGCCGCGGCTCTACGTCAGCCCCACCGCGCAGCCCAACGCGTTCGCCACCGGCCGTAACCCGCAGCACGCTGCGGTCTGCGTGACCCAGGGCATCACCGAGATCCTCGACTACCGTGAGCTGCGCGGCGTGATCGGGCACGAACTGTCCCACGTCTACAACCGGGACATCCTGATCTCCAGCGTGGCGGCCGGCCTGGCCAGCATCATCACCCTGCTGGCGAACCTCGCCTTCTTCATCCCGCTGGGCGGCGGGGACGACGAGGACCGACCCAACCCGGCTGTGCTGCTGCTCACCCTGATCCTGGGCCCGATCGCGGCCACTGTGATCCAGTTGGCGATCAGCCGGAGCCGCGAGTTCCAGGCGGACGCCTCCGGCGCCGAGCTGAGCCGCGACCCGCTGGCCCTGGCCAGCGCGCTCCGCAAGATCGACGCGGTGGCCCGACGTCGGCCGTTGCCGGCCCAGGGCCAGCTCACCAGCACCGCCCACCTCATGATCGCCAACCCGTTCCGGGGCGGCGGCATGGCGGCGCTCTTCTCCACCCACCCGAAGATGGAGGACCGCGTCGCCCGGCTGGAGCAGATGGCCCGCAACTCGGGGCCGGTGCAGTTCCAGCGCTGACCCGCTGATCCACCGCCTCCGCCCGTACCCGGTCCCGTGCCGGGTACGGGCGGATCGCTGTGTCGGAGACTATTCCGCTGTCCTGCTGTCAGGCAGCGGCGTTAGGGTCATAACGGCTCACGCTCGTTACATCCTCGGGAGGTTCACGGTGACCGCGCTGCGTCAGTACCTGGGTGTCTGGCGGATCCCCGGCGCGCCCATGCTGCTGATCACCGGCATCATCGGGCGGCTCGGAATCGGCATGACCCCGCTGGCGCTGCTCCTGGTCGTCGAGCAGGTGACCGGGCGCTACTCGCTGGCCGCCATCGCCGGCGGCATCTACGCCCTCGCCGGGGCCGCGCTCAGCCCGGTGGCCGGACGGATCGCCGACCGGATCGGCCCCAGCCCCGTCCTGCTGCTCACCGCCGTGGCCCACCCGCTGGCGCTCATCGGGCTGCTGCTGGCCAGCCGCTCCGGCGACGACGCGCTCCCCGTCATCTACCTGACCGCAGGCGTGGCCGGTGCCACCTACCCGCCGCTCAGCGCCGCCATCCGAGGCGCCTGGAACGACCTGACCGGCCCCAACTCCGGCAGATACCACCTCCGCAACACCGCGCTCGCCGCCGAGACCACGCTGTTCGAAATCGTCTTCGTCCTCGGCCCACTGCTCGTCGCCGGCTTCGTCCTCGTCGCCGACGCGGCAGCCGCGCTGATCGGCGCGGCAGTGGTCACCCTGGTCGGCACCACCGCCGTGGCCCTCGGCCGGGTCATGCGCGGCTGGCGTCCGCACCCACAGGAACACCACGCCCGTGGGCTCGGCCCACTGCGGGTCCCCGGCTTCCCGGCCCTGCTGATCTGCGTCGCCGGCCTGGGCATCGCATTCGGGGCCGCCGGTGTGATCGTGCCGGCGTTCGCCAGCGACCACTCCACCGGCGACCCGGAGAGCCTCGCCGGCGTCCTGCTCGCGGTCTGGGGAGTCGGCAGCGCCCTTGGTGGGCTCTGGTTCGGCGTCCGCAAGCCAGCACCGAACATGACCCGGCAGTTCGCCCTGCTGCTCGCCGCGCTGGCCGCCACCTTCGCCGTGTTCGCGGTGATGCCCACCCCGCTCGCGCTGGGTGTCGCGCTGGTCGCCGGTGGGGCCACCATCGCGCCCGCGCTGACCCTGGAGAACACCCTGGTCGGCCGGATCGCCCCCACCGGCATGTTGAACGAGGCGTACACCTGGGTGGTCACCGTCGCGGTGGCGGCGAGCGCCGCCGGCGGCTCGCTGGCCGGCGTGATCGTGGACCACGCCGGCGGTGTCCGCTGGGCGTTCCTGTTCGCCGGGGCGGCGGTCGCCATCGGGGCCGCGGTCGCCGCACTACCCGCCGGGCCCATCGCCCGCGCGGAAACCGCAGCGGTACGCGCCGAACAGCCCGTCCCCGTCTGACCTGCTCGCTTCTGCCTGTCTTCAGTGCGGCTCCCGGTCGGCTTGACCCACCCGGCGGCCGTGCGCGCTTAACCCACCCGGCCGTGCCGCTTGACCCACCCGGCGGGGCCGTGCGTGCTTGATCCACTCGGGTTCCTGGAAGTCGGGGTGTTCCTACGCGGCGGACACCCCGATTTTCAGGAACCCGGGTTCTGCCCGCCTACCCTGGGCTCATGGCCAAACTTCTATATTCAGCGACGGCGTCGCTCGACGGCTACATCGCCGGCCCCGGCGGCGACATGTCGTGGCTGAGCGACCACCTGGGCGGCGAAAACCCGACGGCGGAGCGCCTGCTCAACAACGTCGGCGCGATCCTGGCCGGCAACGGCACATTCGGCGGCGACGATCCCAACCGTGGCACCGACAGCGAAGGCGCGTTCGGCGGCCAGTACCACGGGCCGGTGTTCGTCCTCACCCACCGGCCACCGGCCGGGCCACCCGCGGACGTCACGTTCGTCGGTGACCTGCACACCGCCGTCGCCCAGGCCAAGGAGGCCGCCGGGGACCGGCACGTCAACATCCTCGGTGCCAACGTCGCCAAGCAGTGCATCGAGGCCGGGCTGCTCGACGAGGTCCTCATGTTCTTCGCCCCGGTGCTGCTCGGCGACGGGGTGCGCATGTTCGACCACCCCGGCGGCACCACAGTGCGGCTCAAGTCGCTGCCCGGCGAGACCGAGCACTGGTACCGCGTCGTCTACTGAGCCCGCGTACGGATGGGGTGAGCCACATGGAACAGGTCGACGACCCGGATCGAGCCTTCAGCCTGCGCATGACCACCCGGCAGTGGCGCCACCTGGATGGCGCGGTCGACAGCGAGGTCAGCGTTGCGGCGGAGAGCGGCGATCCTCACCAGGTCGTGCAGCCAGGGTCAGGCATCCGGGAAGCAGGATGGGACCAGATCGCGCACTGGACCCCCGGCGTCGCCGGCTCGGGGAACTGGCCGACCGACGACGAGGAAGTCGCCGTCAAGCTGTCGCGCAGACAGTGGGAGCTGGCTGCCCAGTGCGCCGCGCACTGGGCCGCTGTCGCCAGCAGCGTGGGCCACGACCAGGAGGCCGCCGTGCTGCGCTCTGTCCACGCACTCGTGGTCGACGGACTCCGTGCGGAACCAGCCTGACCAGCGGGCGAGCCGACGCACAGGGCGACGACCACCGCGTCGACGGTGACCTCGACCGGGCCGCGCCTCCTCGGTCTGGCGGTTGTCCCGGTTCGCTTGTCAGGCGGCCGACGCCGGCCCGGGCGGTTGATGCTGGCCCGGGCGGTTGATGCTGGCCCGGGCGGTTGATGCCGGCTCGGGCGGTGAGGTCGACTCGGATGGTTGATGCCGGTCTGAGGGAAGGCGCCGGCCCGAGCGGATGACGTCGGCTCGGGTGAGTCGACGCTGGCGAGCGGATGGCGCGCAAGGGGAGGTCCCGCGACGGCAACCAGGCGGCCTCCGGGCATGCCGGGAGTAGGCACGGGTACCTCCAGGCGTGACCTTCTCGATCGCCGCACGGTGCCGGCGTACCGGCCAGCTGGGGGTGGGAGCCCTGACAGCCAGACCTGCGGTCGGCAAGCTCGTCGCCCACGTCCAGTCGGGCGGCGGTGCGGTAGCGACCCAGGCCACCCCCAATCCGTTTCTGGCCTATCACGGCCTGCCGTTGCTCGACCAGGGCCGCTCGCCGCAGGAGGTCCTGACCGAGTTGCTGACCCACGACCCGGGCCGGGAGGTGCGGCAGGTCGGCATGGTCGATCGCCACGGCCGCTCGTACGCCTTCACCGGTTGCCGCACCAAGGGCTGGGCGGGACACCGCACCGGGCCGGGTTACGCCGTGCAGGGCAACCGCCTGGTAGGCCCGCAGACCCTCACGGAGATCATCCGAGTGTTCGAGGAGAGAGCGGAACTCGACCTGGCGGAGCGGCTCGTCCTGGCCATCGGGGCCGGCGAGGAGGCCGGCGGTGACAGGCACGGCGCGCGTTCGGCGACCGTCGTGGTGACCGGGGATCAGCCGTACCCGCTCTGGGACGTGCGAGTCGACGACGCCGAGCATCCGGCGCGGGAGCTGCACCGGCTGCACGGCGTCTTTCGGGAAGAGGTGCTGCCGACCATCTGCGGGCTGCCTACCCGCGACGATCCCATGGGCGAAGCCGCCCGGCAGGCGCTCGGGGCGCAGATGGTGGGCAGGACACCGGCAAACGCCGTCCACCAGCAGGCAGCAACGCCGGGAACCGACGAAGCCCTGTGAGGAGGCGTCCGATGCATCCGGCGGTCCCCGGTCTCGCCACACCCAGCCAGGCCCCGCGCTGCCTGACTTCGATGTCGGGAAGCCCCGGCTGGTCGGCGGCGGCTTGAGCGGCGGTCGCCGTCCTACCTGTAGTTGTTGAACTGGAGGGCGACTCCGAAGTCCTCGCCCTTGAGCAGCGAGATGACGGCCTGCAGGTCGTCGCGCTTCTTGCCGGTCACGCGCAGTTGGTCGCCCTGGATCTGCGCCTGCACGCCCTTGGGGCCCTCTTCGCGGATCTTCTTGCTGATCGCCTTGGCCTTGTCCGTCTCGATGCCCTGGATCACCTTGCAGTCGATCTTGAAGATCTTGCCCGACGGGCGCGGCTCCCCAGCATCCAGCGACTTCAGCGAGATGTTCCGCTTGACGAGCTTCTCCTTGAACACGTCCAGGGCGGCGCGGACGCGCTCCTCGGTCTCCGCCTGAAGACCGATCGCCTCCTCGCCAGACCAGGAGATCTCAGCGCCGGTGCCGCGGAAGTCGAACCGCGTCGCAAGCTCCTTCTCCGCCTGCCGAAGGGCGTTGTCGACCTCCTGACGGTCAACCTTGCTCACGATGTCGAACGACGGGTTCGCTGCCATGTTTCTGCTCCTGCTGTCCGGCGGTCTGGGCCTGCCGTCGGCCGCCGACCAGCGGCACGACCCCCTGACCGTACCCGGTTGCGTAGGTGCCGGGGGGAGCCGCTATCCTTGCTTCCGCCGCCGCGTTACGACGCGGTGGGGTGCCCTGGCGGGTTGCCCGAGCGGCCAATGGGAGCGGACTGTAAATCCGTCGCGAAAGCTTCAGAGGTTCGAATCCTCTACCCGCCACCAGGTGCACAGAAGAGGCCCCTGACCAGCGAGAACGCTGGTCAGGGGCCTCTTCTGTGAGTCTCACTCAGTCCCGCTCTAGCCCGCTCGATCTCGCT
Organism: Micromonospora sp. NPDC048986; assembly: GCF_040649335.1. Taxonomy (NCBI): domain Bacteria; kingdom Bacillati; phylum Actinomycetota; class Actinomycetes; order Micromonosporales; family Micromonosporaceae; genus Micromonospora; species Micromonospora sp. NPDC048986. The sequence goes on along the minus strand of NZ_JBEZFJ010000007.1, from coordinate 128,194 downwards.
GGCTGTGTCGTATACGTGTCGCGGGCCGATCATGCTGGAACTCGTAGGACAGCATGGCTGGATGGCATGGGAGTGGCTGGCACCGGTTGGAGCAGTGGGCGGAGCGGCGGTTGGCGCGATGGCAGCGGTCGTAAGCGCCAGGGTGACGGCGCGAAGCGACGTCCAAGCCCAAGAGATGCAACTGAAGATCCTTGAGACGCAGATTGCGGCCCAAGATAGACGGGACCTCTTCACGGCGAAGCGCGAGGCTTATTCGAGATTCCTGGCCGAAGCTCAGTCGCTGTTTGATGCCGCCATTGAAGCTAGTCCAGTAGGAGAGGTTGCGGACGAGGAGCGTGCACGTCAGCTAGAACTGCTCAATAGTTGCGCAGCCCGGCTGGGTGCGCTCGCAGGCGAACTAGCGGTTCTAGGCGGTCCCGAGATGTTCGGGCTGGCCTCGGAGTACATTGCCGCCGCCTATCAGTGCTCGCAAGAGCAGACGGACTCTGGTGATCTTGCGGGGGCGCGAGCTCGAGTCACACGCGCGTTGCACAAGAACATGACCCCCGACCTAAGCGACTGAGAGCGTCGCTGCTGGTCCCCAATGCCGCTTCGACCCGGCGGCGGGCGGCTTCCTCCTGGCCGTAGACGCACTTCGCCTGGGATTTCTCGGCCGCGCCGTAGCCCGCGACCTGCTTGCCGCCGGGGACCGGGTCACGGTCATGACCCAGGGTCGCGGTGACCGAACCGCACCGCCCGGCGTCGAGCTGGTCACGGGGGACATCCGGGACCGTGCGCGGGTCTTCGAGATCGCCCAGGAGGGCGGGTACGACGGAGTCGTACACCTTGCGGCGTTGACCAGCGGCCGGAACTCGTTTGCTGACCCGATGGGTTACTTCGACGTCAACGCAACCGGCACCCTGAACCTGCTCATGGCCCTAGACGCCGCACGGACGAGCACCCCGCCGGCCTCTCTGGTCTTCGCCTCCACCAACATCGTCTACGGGTCGCAGAACCACGGCGCACTGTCCGAAGACCTCGACCCGCACCCCGAGAGCCCGTACGCGGCCTCGAAAGTCGCGGCTGAGCACATGGTCGCGGCGTGCGCGGCGACCGGAGCAATCGGCGCGGTCATCCTCCGGCCCTTCAACATCGCTGGGGCCGTTGACGGCGTCACCGACACCGACCGCACACGGATCATCCCGAACGTCTTCCGCGCGATCACCGGAGAACTTGACCACGTCACCCTTAACGGCGACGGGGCGGCGGTGCGGGACTTCGTGCACGTGGCCGATATCGCCACCGCAGTGCGGCTTGCCCTAATACTGCAACGGCAGTTGGTTAGGGGTAGCCGTGTCGTCGGTAGTGGCAGGTTCGGGTTTGGTGTTGGCGTCGTCGGCGCCAGTGGGACCAGGCCCAGACGTGCTCGGGTGGGTGGGTTGATCGCACTGCGAGTGCGGTGAGCAGTCTTCGGATCTCCGGTACGGTGTAGTCGATCATCATGTCGCCGCCGACGTTGGTTCCCCTTTTGTAGCAAGGGGTCGGGCGACGGGTAGCCAGGCGTGGGCGGCTATGGACAGGGTGATGTGGGCGTACCAGGCTCGCCAGTCGCGGACCTGGTATTCGTCGAGACCAGCTTCGTTCTTGGCCTGCTGGACACATTTCTCTATCGCCACCGAGCCCCGGCGATCCGGACGAGGTCCGTCTTGTCGGCCAACTTCGGCCGAGCCCAGCTTGCGATCTGGATGAGCAGTCGCGCGCGGCCGGCTAGCCACGAGAGGTGGCGGAGAAGTTTGCGTATCTACATGCGGGCTTGGCGGCGGCCTGCGATCGTGGCGGCCGCAAGCGTGATGACCGTGATCGCGGTGAGGATAAGGATTGCGCTGAGGGAGGTTTCTAGCGGCCATCCCGCTCGTCTGGAGCAGAGCAGATCGGTGACTTGAGCCAGGGCTGGCGCCAGGAGAATCGTCGAGGCGACGATGGGTATCCGGGCATCGATCGGCGCGGCGATGACGGCCAGTGCGGCGAGCGCGCACAGGGACACCAGAGGCGCGTCCCACCAGCCGTTGATCGGGCTCGGCGCCAGAGCGACGGCTGCTACCCCGAGGACGGGCCAGGTCCACGGTCGGATCACGGGCGTTCGGGGTGCGCGGATCAGTCGCAGCAATGCCAGCGAAGCCAGCAGCGCTGCCCAAAACTGGGGAACCATCGCATCTTGGAGGTCGTAGACCGATGAGATCCAGAACGATAGGCCCCACCCATTCGACGTCCAATGTTGGGCGGCCACGGTCAAGATCGCCGCCGCGCATGCCAGCCGGTAACCACCCAGAGCCGCGGCGAAGAGCGCGATCGTCAACAGCACCGGAATGACGACGAACCACCATGACCCCGGGTTATAAGGGCCTTCCGACAGCGTCGTCAACAGGAACGAGACCAGACCCCCGGACCAGAACGTCAAGGCGTACACAAGCAGGGACAGCGCGGACAGCCGCAGCGCGGAGTAACCCAGCGCCGATCGCGAGCCGATCTGATTGATGCCGGTGCGGGCTCGCAGCCCTCCGACTACGAGCGCCGCCGCTTCTCGAAGGTCCAGCCGCTGCCGCTCGTCATCGGCTGTGGCGAGCAGGGTTTCCAGCATCTCGTCGGCTCGATACTGCCGGTAGGCACGGGGGTAGGCCCGCAGTAGCCATCGGTAACGGCGCTCTATCTCGGTCATGCCGGCACTCCCCAAGCCGCCGCAGGCGTCGAACGGATGGAACGATCACGAACGATGCTCGCCGCCGCAGCCATCCGTTCCGCTTCCGCACGCAGCGCGGACATACCTCGCTGGGTCAGCGCATAGGTACGGCGGGCACGGCCGTTGACCACCGCTTCCTCGGCCACCCGTACCGCTCCTTCCCCGGTCAGCCGGTCCAAAGCGGCGTAGAGGGTGCCCGTCGTGAGGCGCACCCGCCCGTCGGACAGCTCCTGCGCCCGCTTGACGATCGCGTAGCCGTGTAGGGGCTCGTCCTGCAAGGCGGCCAAGATGAAGTAGGTAGGTTCGCGCATCGACGCGAAGGGTCGGGTCATGCCGTCGACATAAGCAGATGATCGACGCATAGTCAAGATCGCGGCGGGGCGGAGCACTTGTTCAGCTTGGTCTGCTGCTCGTCGTCGCGGGCTGGTGGATCTTGTTGGAGTAGAGGTCAAAGCGGCACCGCCCATCTTCGACCCGTGGCCGGAGGGGCTACCGCCGGAGAGTCTGCATCTGCCTGGGAAATGACCTTTGTGTCACATGCGCGTCGTCGAGGGCATGGTTAAGGGTGAAACCCCAGGTCAGCGGGCTTTTGATTGGCGCTCTGTAAATCCGTCGCGAAAGCTTCAGAGGTTCGAATCCTCTACCCGCCACCAGGTGCAGAAAAAGGTCCTTGACCAGCGTGAACGCCGGTCAAGGGCCTTTTTCGTGAGTCTCGCTCAGTCTCGCTCTAGCCCGCTTGATCTCGCTGGCTGTGTCGTATGCGTGTCGCCGCTGGGCGGCTAGAGAAGCAGGCGCAAAAGGCTCGTCACGGCTCCGATCACCATCGCAAGTCCGGTGAGGGTGCCCGGTAGCGCCTTCGCCCATTCGGGTGGGTGACTGCACCGGTTCTTGCGCTGACGACGCTGCGCGTTGCTTCGTGTCAGCGGGCTTGCTAGCTTCGGCACGCGGCCTCCTTGCTCTTATGGCCTCAGCAGGGCATTTCGAAGCAGAGAGCCGAAGCGGCATCCGGGGTCCAGCCGGGTGCCGCTTTTCGTGCCATCTAGGCGACTCTCTGCTTGCTGCGCTCGATTTCAGCGCGTCGGCAGCGGTGAGGCAAGTGCGGAGAGTGCTGAAAACTGAGGTTTACAGCTACGGAACGTAGCGAACAGGGTTGTCCGTTCTGGGTGCTTTTCCAGGCCGGTGAACATAGAGCACACATCACACATGATGTGTAAGGCGGGTCCGTGGCGCGTCACACCTGATGTCTTTCTAGGGGTCGCATAACTCCTTGTGGCTAAGAGTGACCTCGGCCACATTTTGATCGATTGTTTTCCCGGCTAGCGCCGCCTCGATTCGGCGACGAGCGGCTTCCTCCTGGCCGTAAACGCACTTTGCGTAGACCCGCATGAGGACGTGCACGCTGTGCCCGGCCCACTCGGCGACGTGAGTAGCCGGCACCCCGGCATTGAGCCATAGCGACACAGCGGCGTGCCGCAGGTCGTACGGCCGGCGAGCCAGCGGGGAGCGTTGCTGTGCCGACGTGAGCACCTTTCCCCGCGCGTCGCGCCACGCCTTTCCGTAGGTGTTGTTCGGAATTGGCTGGCCGGCGGTAGGCACGTACCGCCCGCCGGGGCCGCGCCGGGTGACAAACAGCTTGCCGTTTGATCCCCCTTTGACGTGGTGGTCGAGCAGCCGCACGAGCAGCGGCGGCACCGGCACATCCCGAGTGGCCCTCTTCGCTCGGTGCTTCAACCCCCGGTCCTCGGCCGTGTCGTCCCCGTCGCCCCAGTCCCGGCCCACGGCCACCGTCGAGCCGGTCAGATGCAGCACGCCCCACCCCCCACGCTGGGCGGGCCGCTCGTACTCGTCTTCGCGTAGGTGAAGCACCTCTTCGGGGCGTAGGGCGGCGTAGTACATGCATCCGAAGAACGCTTCCAACTCCGGCACCGTTCGGCCGACCTCAGCGAGCCGTGCCCGCGCCTGATCCGGGTTGACCACCGCTCCCCGGTCGATCTCATCGGCCGTCTTTGGGGCGGTCCAGCTCACCAGGAACATCGGGTGCGTGTCGAGTAGTCGCAGCTCAACGGCGTACTTGAGAGCGCCGGAGAAGACTGCCCGCTTACGGACGATCGTGCTTGCCGAGGCGGGGGCACCATCCATCCGCAGGGCGAGCGTGTCGAGCGCCTCGCGCACCAAGGCAGCGTTTGCAAGCGCCGTCAGATCGACGGTGTTGGCCTTGAGCCAGCGCACGGCTGCGGCTAGATGGGCGGGCGGGGTCGCCCGCGTCGCGGCGGGCCTTGTTGAACACCCACCCGTAGAGCGCGGCGCGTAGCGCCTTGTCGCTGGGCACGCCCCGGTCGGTCGATAGCAGAGCCGGGGTGACGGTGGCCAGCGTCTCGGCGATGCCCTTGCGATGCTTCGCCGACGCGCGGGGCCACTTCATGTCGACGTAGGCCACCGCGTGCTCGTACCACGAACGGGCAGTGAGAGCGCGGGCCATGGGCTCGGGCAGACCGCTGGCCTTGTCGAACGCGACGCCTCTTGCTGAGACACCACCAGCTTTGATCGGAAGCTCTCGGCCAGGGCGTGGGTGGCGAACGTCTTGCGGAAGGGCTCGCCCGCCACCTTCCAGCGGACCACGTATGAGTAGCCCTTGGTGAGTTGGTTGCCCACGAACGGCACCGTTGTTCGATGGCGCACCGACGGGCGGTCTCCACTCGCGAGTCCCTTGTCGACACCGGACGCTGTGCTGGCTGACCGGCGCCGTCACGTCGTCCGCCCGGTGGTACCGGGAGTTTCGAGCGATTTCAGGCCGCGGCTCAGGCGGTCGGCCAGGCCCCGCCGCTGGTATCGGTTCGGGTCGGCTCCGCCAAGCTCCCGGTGAGGCTGGGCCGTTCCGCGGAGCTGACCGAGTCGGTCTACCCGGCCTCTCGTACGTCAACGAGGTTGCCCGCGGCGGCCACTTCGCGGCTGTGGCGGCCACTTCGCGGCCTGGGAGGAGACGTGTGGAGCTCGCCGATCGGTCGCGAAGGCTACAGAGTCTCGAACCGTCCGTCTCCGGGGGTGATAATCGAGGGACTCCGATCCTATGGATCCGAGAGGATTGTTGTGTTCAACTGGTCACCGGTTGCGAACCCGACCAACCGGCGCCCGTGGTCCTGGGGAGTTTCGGTGGTCGGGAAGGTCCGGTGCCGCCCATACCTGCCGGCTTTGCGTTCGCGGCGGGCTTTGCGACTGGAAGCGGCTTCCATGACGTAGATCCAAATTGTGGCTATAACTTGAACACGCATCATCTGCGCGTCTCCCGAGACCAGCCAACGACCTTGCAGGGCTTCCGTCGTTGAAGCGTTCGGGCCGACTGGACGGGCCTGCGCTGCTCAGCCGTCCGACCGCTTTGCGGGCTGCCTCGTGTGTGGCACCATCGTGGAATCTTGCCTTCCCGACACCCCTGCCATGAGGAGCACACGATGTCTGGTCAAAGGCTGGCCCGGCGGGTCGGCATGGTGTTCGCAGCACTGGCTTTCGTTGTGATGGCAGGCGGGGCTTCCGGAAGTTTCGGGGAGTTCCAGGCCTTTGACTATGTCTGGACGGCGCCGCAGCGCTAGCCGAGGCTGGTGACACCACTGTCGTATCGGACGGTGTCGTCAGCTTCGTTTCCGGCCGTGCGTCCTTCGCAGCAGTGACCGGTAAGGAGTGGGATGGCTGGCCGCCGGTCCGCGTCGGGTGGCTCGGGGTCTCCTCGGCGCCCGGCGCAGTACGCATGGTTCATCACCGGCCCGTTGATGTTCCTGGCCGTCGTCTTCTCGATGACGATCGGGCTGGTGACCCCGAACCGGCCGCACCCCTCCGGGTCCTGGGGGCTCGCCGCCGTCCTGCTGGGCGTGATGGTGATCGCCGGCCTGCCGATGCTGAACTTCGTCATCGGGCGGCAGTCCTTCGGGGTGCGGCTCGTCGAGATCCCGCTGGTGCCGGCGTTCGTCTTTCTTCCGCCGTTGATGGTCGTCCTGGTCTACACCCTCTCCACGCTGATAACCCACCTGCGGTACCGCTTCGGGGCGGAAAAGCTGGCCTTCAACGTCGCCAACGCCGCCGCTGCCGTATCGCTGGCCGGCCTCGTGTTGCTGGCGCTCCCGCCGGTCGTGGGTGTCGGACCGCGGACGTGGGGAGTGCTCTTCGCGTCCGTCGGTACCGTCGTGGTGTCGACCCTCGCGGGTGTGGCCGGGGTGATCGCGATCATGCACGGCCGGCACGCCGCGCTGGGTGTGCTGCGTAGCGGGTTGCCGTCTCTGCTGGCCAACGGCGTCAACCTCGTAGTCGGGTTGATCGTCCTGATCGCGGTGGACAGCACCTGGTGGTCGGCCGTTCTGATCGTCGTGCTCGGGGTCGCGCTCGCGAAGGTCTACCGGTCGTACGAGCAGTTCTTCCGGCAGCACCGGACGCTTGGCGACATGTACGAACTCACCCAGGCGATGACCGCCAACGGGCAGAGCGGCAACTTGGCTGACGTCCTCCTCGGTCGGATCCGGGGGTTGATGCAGGCCGAGTACGCGACGCTGTGGCTGCCGGCCCAGGGGCGTCACCCGGAGGTGATGCTGACCGCGCGGGTCGACGACGCCGGCCTGTTGGACACGTCGCCGACGCCGGTGGTCGTCCGCGAGGAGGCCCGCCGTCAGCGTCGCAGTCTGGCCATGGGTGTTCGCCTCGGCGACGAGGAGAGCCTGCGAGGGTCGCTGCGCGCCACCGGTGTGAAGGACATCATCGTGGTGCCGCTCTACTCGGGTCAGGCGGTGATCGGCACGCTCGAGGTGGTCAACCGCCTCAGCGACGTCGGTCATTTCACCCCGGGCGACATCCCCGTCTTCGAGACGGTCGCCGCTCATGCGGCAGTGGCCCTGGAGAATTCGCGGTTGGTCGACAGGCTTCGGCACGACGCCCACCACGACACGTTGACCCGACTGCCCAACCGGCGGCGGATCACCGGAGCGCTGGACGAGTCGGTCAAGATCCGCGCACCGGGCGAGGTGGTGGCGCTGCTGCTCTTCGACGTCGACGGGCTGCGCCAGGTTAACGAGTCCCTGGGGCACGCGGCCGGGGACAAGGTCCTCACCGAGGTCGCCACTCGGTTGCGGGCCAGCGCGCCGTCGTCGGCTCTGGTTGGCCGTGCCGGTGGGGACGAGTTCCTGGTGACACTTCGGTTGGAGAGCGCCGAGGCCGCGCTTGAGTTGGCCGCCCAACTGCGCGACCAGATCCGCGACGAGATGGTCTTCGACGCGCTCACCCTCGACGTGGACACTGCCGTCGGGGTGGCCGTACACCCGGATCATGGCAGCGACGCGGCGACCCTGCTGCTCCGGGTCGACCTCGCCGCCACCGCGGCCAAGTCGGTGCCGGGCAGCGTGCAGCTGTTCAATCCCGCGCTGGAGTCCCGTTCACTGCGCCGGTTGGGTCTGGCCGGCGATCTGCGTCGCGCACTGGACCAGAACGAGCTGGAGGTCTACTTCCAGCCCAAGGTGACTCTGCGGGACCGGCGCCTGGTGGGTGTGGAGTGTCTGGCCCGCTGGGAGCACCCGGCGCACGGCACTGTCGCGCCCGAGGACTTCGTGGCGGTGGCGGAGCACACCGGCCAGTTGAGCCGGCTCACCGAGGTGGTGCTCCGGGAGGGCCTTCGGCGCAGCCGGGACTGGGCGCTGGCCGACCAGCCGCTGCCCATCGCTGTCAACCTCTCGGCTCGTACGCTCATCGACAGGCACTTCCCGGACCGGGTCCAGGAGTTGTTGACCGAGTACCAGGTGCCGGCGCAGCGCCTCACCCTGGAGATCACCGAGTCGGGGGTGCTGGACGGCACGGACCGGCCGATCCCCACCCTGCAGCGGCTACGGGATCTCGGCGTACGGCTGTCGGTGGACGACTTCGGCACTGGTGACTCGTCTCTGGCGCACCTGCGCCGGCTGCCGGTGCACGAGGTGAAGGTGGACCGCTCCTTCGTGCAGGGCATGGCGACCGACCCGGGGGACCTGGCGATCGTCAACGCGGTGGTCACCCTCTCCCAGCAGTTCGGCCTGGCGGTGGTGGCCGAGGGGGTGGAGAGCGAGCTGACCCTGGAGCTTCTCCAGGACATCGGCTGCGAGATCGGGCAGGGCTTCCTGTTCAGCCGGCCGCTGCCGTACGAGCGGTTGGCCGCCTGGTTCGGTGCTCAGGTCGAGCCGGAGACGACCTCGAACGGGGAGCTGCCGCGCCTGCGTGTCGTGCCCTGAACAGGGCGCGGACGATCACCGGGGATCCGATTTCACCTGTCGAGCCGGGCCGTGTACTCTTACTCCTGCGCGCCCCACGGGAGATCGCGCAGGCCCCCTTAGCTCAGTCGGCAGAGCGTCTCCATGGTAAGGAGAAGGTCTACGGTTCGATTCCGTAAGGGGGCTCGAGGGTTCAGCTGGACCCATCGCAGCGGTGTAGCTCAGATGGTAGAGCAAGCGGCTCATAATCGCTGTGTCGCCGGTTCAAGTCCGGCCACCGCTACTCTCGTCTTCCGGGCTCGTTGCCGGTGGTCGTAAGAATGGGCGCTTCTGGCGCCCACTTTGCATGTCCGCGCTGTCAGCGTCTAGGCTGGCGCGTCGTAGTTGTTTCCGTTAGCGAGGAAGGCACTCCGCCGTGGCGAAGGCTACCGATGTCCGGCCGAAGATCACTTTGGCGTGTGTGGAGTGCAAGGAGCGCAACTACATCACGCGCAAGAACCGGCGCAACGACCCCGACCGCATCGAGCTGAAGAAGTTCTGCCCGCGTGACGGTCGGCACACGGTCCACCGCGAGACCCGCTGACTGCTGGTCGGCCTCAGGGCCGGCCGTTGTCGAAGCTTTACGATCGCCGATCTGACCGGTTTGGTGCGGCTCCGCCGCCGCCTACCGATCAGGTCGGCGATTGGGCTTTCCGTGTAGGTTCGCGGCATGCCTCTGGACCCTTCCTTCGTCGGCCGGACGTATCCGCCGACCGCCCCCTACCAGGTGGGCCGAGAAAAGATCCGCGAGTTCGCCAGCGCCATCGGTGCCACCGACCCGGCTCACCACGACCCGGAGGCCGCGCGGGCGCTGGGTCACCCCGACGTGGTCGCCCCGCCGACCTTTCCGGTGATCGTGACGATGGCCGCGAGCAGCCAGATCATCGAGGACCCGGCCCTGGGCGTCGACTACAGCCGCCTGGTGCACGGCGACCAGCGGTTCGCGTACACCAGGCCGGTGGTCGCCGGCGACGAGCTGGTCTGCACCAACACCATCGAGGACGTCAGCACCAGGGGTGGGCACGGCTTCCTGACCACGCGCACCGACGTGAGCACCGTCGGCGGGGAACCAGTGGTCGCGGTCTGGGCCAGGTATGTCATTCGCGGGGAGGCCTGAGATGGAGTTGCCGGCACAGACGTTTCAGGTGACCCGCGCGGACCTGGTCCGCTACGCCGGTGCCTCGGGCGACTTCAACCCGATCCACTGGAGCGACCGGGTCGCCACCACTGTGGGCCTGCCCGGGGTGATCGCCCACGGCATGTTCACCATGGCGCTGGTCGGCCGGGCGGTCACCGAGTGGGCCGGGTCGCCGGACGCGGTGGTCGAGTACGGCGTGCGTTTCACCCGACCGGTGGTGGTCCCCGACGACGACCAGGGGACTGAGATCGAGGTGACCGCGCGGGTCCGCGAGGTGACCGAGGACGGTCTCACCCGACTCGAGGTGACAGCGACCTGCCTGGGTGACAAGGTGCTGTCGCAGGCGCGGGCAACCGTCCGGACGACACGCTGAACCGAGCCCGCCACGCGTGGCGCGGAGACCGGTTGGGAAAGTCGGGCGGCTACCCGTACACTGGTCCGCCGTGGGGCAAGTGACCCCTGCTCGGTCGTCTGTGGCCGCGTGGGGCGAGTGTTGCCGCATAGGGGTGTAGCTCAATTGGCAGAGCAGCGGTCTCCAAAACCGCAGGCTGCAGGTTCAAGTCCTGTCACCCCTGCGCCTCAGGCCTGACCGTTCCCGTGGGTCGCGCCGCCAGCTTGGCGGCGTCCGGCCCGTGGTGGTGGCATCGGCGGGGTGGCTCCGAGGCAATCGGGGCCCTCCGGGCGATCCACCGGCCGCGGCCCGTCGCGGGACGGTTGGGTCCGGCCGGCGTGACCAGCGCCGCGTACGCCACTCGGCGTGCGACCCCAGATTCCGCGACGGAGGGCGAAGTGGCCGACAACAAGCGGCGCGACGACGACGGCGACGATCGTCTGGACGACGAGATCGTCGACGACGTGGCCGACGACGACGCCTCCGGCGCGGACGAGCCGGTTTCCCGGGGGGGCACCGCCACGCGGTCCCGTGCCCGGGCGGAGTCGGCGGACAGCCGGCCGACCACGCGGTCGGAAACGGGTCGGGTGGGCGTCTTCGGCCGCATCGCCCGGTTCTTCCGCGAGGTCGTAGCTGAACTGCGTAAGGTCATCTGGCCGACCCGCAAGGAGTTGCTGACCTACACCGCCGTGGTGGTGGCGTTCGTCGCGGTGATGCTGACGATCGTGGGTGTGCTGGACTTCGGCTTCGCCAAGGTCGTGTTGTTTGTCTTTGGCAACTCGGACTGACCGGCTGCCTCCAGCCATAGTGACGGAAGTGAGCGAGCGTGCCTGAGTACGACGAGACCGCCGGACCGGTGGACGAGCAGTCCACGGTCGCGACGGCGGCTGGTGACGAGTCGGTTGAGGCCGCCAGCGAGCCGGAGTTCCCTACGACCGAGCCCGCACCGGACGAGGACTACGACCCCGTCGCGGAGCTGAGGCAGAAGCTGCGCTACGCGCCGGGTGACTGGTACGTGGTGCACTCGTACGCCGGCTACGAGAACAAGGTCAAGACCAACCTCGAGACCCGGATCACGAGCCTCGACATGGAGGACTTCATCTACCAGGTCGAGGTGCCGACCCGGGAAGAGGTCGAGGTCAAGAACGGTAAGCGTTCGCAGATCCAGGCCAAGGTCTTCCCGGGTTACATCCTGGTTCGGATGGAGTTGACCGCCGAGTCCTACTCCTGTGTCCGGAACACTCCGGGTGTGACCGGCTTCGTCGGCGCGACCGACAGGGCCGACCGGCCGGCTCCGCTCTCGCTCGACGAGGTGCTGAAGTGGCTGGCGCCGGCTGTCGAGACCGAGCAGAAGAAGTCGAAGCCGGAGATCAAGGTCCTCGACTTCGAGGTGGGCGACTCCGTCACCGTCACCGACGGCGCGTTCGCGTCGCTGCCGGCCACGATCAGCGAGATCAACGCCGACCAGCAGAAGCTCAAGGTGCTGGTGTCGATCTTCGGTCGTGAGACTCCGGTGGAACTCAACTTCAACCAGGTCGCCAAGATCTGATTGGTCGTCGGCGGCGGGCCCGACCCGCCGCCGACGTCGGCGTACGCGCTCTCGCTCGACCTCGGCGGACGAGTGGGCTGCGGCCTGCGCTACTCTTGAATGTCGCCGCTGTCGCACCGCGCTGACCGTGCGCGCCCGAGGGCGGCGACAGCCGCATTTTCCCAGCTCCAAGCCCCAGGAAGTGACATGCCTCCGAAGAAGAAGCTCGTCAAGACGTTCACGCTTCAGTTGCCGGCGGGCCAGGCCACGCCGGCGCCGCCGGTCGGCCCCGCGCTCGGCCAGCACGGCGTGAACATCATGGAGTTCTGCAAGTCCTACAACGCGCAGACCGAGTCTCAGCGGGGCGACATCGTCCCCGCCGAGATCAGCGTGTTCGAGGACCGGTCCTTCACGTTCGTGCTGAAGACCCCGCCCGCTGCCCGGCTGCTGATCAAGGCCGCCGGTGTGCAGAAGGGTTCGGGTGTTCCGCAGTCCGAGAAGGTCGGCTCGGTCAGCCGCGCCCAGCTGCGTGAGATCGCCGAGAAGAAGATGGCCGACCTCAACGCCAACGACATCGCCCAGGCCGAGAAGATCATCGCCGGCACCGCCCGGTCGATGGGCATCACCGTCAACGACTGACGTCGGCCCCGGCCTTCGACCCGACAGTGGGAGGGCTCGCGCCGAGCGGCCCGCCAGAGACCACAGGAGTAATCAGCAATGCAGCGCAGCAAGAGCTACCGCAAGGCCGCCGATGTCATCGACCGGTCGAAGCTCTACACCCCCACCGAGGCCGTGAAGCTGGCCAAGGAGACCACCAACGTCAAGTTCGACGCCACGGTCGAGGTCGCCATGCGCCTCGGCGTCGACCCCCGCAAGGCGGACCAGATGGTCCGCGGCACGGTCAACCTGCCGCACGGCACCGGTAAGACCGCCCGCGTGATCGTGTTCGCCAGCGGCGCGAAGGCCGAAGAGGCCGCCGCCGCGGGTGCGGACGAGGTGGGCACCGATGAGCTGGTCGCCCGCATCCAGGGTGGTTGGCTCGACTTCGACGCGGCGATCGCCACGCCGGACCAGATGGCCAAGATCGGCCGGATCGCGCGGATCCTGGGCCCGCGCGGTCTCATGCCGAACCCGAAGACCGGCACGGTGACCATGGACGTCACCAAGGCGGTGCAGGACATCAAGGGCGGCAAGATCACCTTCCGGGTGGACAAGCACTCCAACCTGCACCTGATCATCGGCAAGGCCTCCTTCACGGAGACCCAGCTGGTGGACAACTACGCGGCGGTGCTCGACGAGGTGCTGCGCGCCAAGCCGTCCGCGGCCAAGGGCAAGTACCTCCGCAAGGTCATCCTGACCACCACGATGGGCCCGGGCGTCCCGGTCGACCCGAACCTGGTGAAGAACCTTCGGGAGGACCAGGCCGACGCCTGAGTCGACAGATCGCTCCGCCGGGGCGCCGCCACGACCGTGGCGGCGCCCCGGCGCGTTTCAGGTGTGGCAGGCTCGACGCCATGCGGCTGGAGAATGTCTGGTTGCGGTACCACCGGCGGGGGCCGTGGGTGCTGCAAGGCATCGACGTGCGGATCGGTCCCGGCGAGGTGGCGATCGTGTTGGGTCGCAACGGGGTGGGCAAGTCGACACTGCTCCAGGTGGCCGCGGGGGTCCTCCGCCCGGGCCGGGGCCGGGTCACCGACCGTCCGACGCGGGTGGGCTGGGTGCCGGAGCGTTTCCCCGCGGACCAACCGTTCACGGTCACCCGCTATCTGACCGGGATGGCCCGGGTGGCGGGGCTGGACAGGGCTGCGGCCGACGAGGCGGTGGCCTCCTGGACAGATCGGCTCGGGCTGTCCGCGTTCCGCTCGGTCCGGTTGCCGGAACTGTCCAAGGGCACCGCGCAGAAGGTCGGTCTCGCCCAGGCGCTGCTGCGCCCACCGGGCCTGCTGGTGCTCGACGAGCCGTGGGAGGGGCTGGACGCCACCACCCGTGAGTTGGTGCCCGAACTGATCGCCGAGGTGCTCGCGGCCGACGGGTCGGTCCTGGTCAGCGACCACCGCGGCGAGACGGTCCGGCTCCCGGCCGCGCGCCGCTGGTTGGTGGCCGACGGCTCGCTCTGCGAGGAGACGGCGTCGACGGACGAGACGATCGCTGTGGTCGAGGTAGCGGTGCCGGCCGCGCGGGTCGCCGGCACCGTCGCCCGGTTGCGCGCCGAGGGCCACCAGGTGCTGCGGGTACGCTCCGACGCCGCCACCGCCGCATCCCAGGCCCTACCCGTCGAGCAGCCCCGGTCGGCCGGTGCCGCCCGACCCGCCGAGCCGCCCCTCGGGATGGCCGGGGAGCTGGCAGCCGAGCAGCCCGACGCCGATGACGCCGCGGTCGAGTCGGCAGCGGGGGAGACCCGGTGAGCGCCCTGGTCCGGATGCGGTTGGCTGGTTTCCTGCGGACCGGCCGGGCGTTGGCGCCGTTGCTCGCCGGCCTGATCACGCTCGGCACCCTCTACGGCGGTGGCCGCGCCCAGCCGGCGGAGGCGTACGGGGTCTCCGCGGTCGTGCTCTTTCCGGTGCTCGCCTGGCAGACCAAGATCTTGTTGGACGTCGAGCCGGACGTGCAACGTCGGCTGGCGCAGGTGACGGTCGGGGTGGCCCGGGAGCGGTCGGCCGGGCTGCTCGCCGCCGTGGTGACGGCGCTGGTGACGGTGGCCGTCGCGCTGCTCTTTCCGTGGCTGGTCGGCGGGGTGTCCGGCCCGGTCGACCCGGGGGACCGGTCGATTCCGGTCGGGCTCGCCCTGGGATTGTGGGCGCATGTGCTGGTCGTACCCGCTGCGGTTGCTCTTGGGGCGCTGGCCAGCCGCGCGTCGGTGGGCGGCGCCGGGTACGGCGTCGCGGTGTTGGCCCTCGGCGGGGTCGGCGCTGTGGTGTTCGGTCTGACCGGCTCGGTGGCCCCCTGGCTGGCACCGCCGATCATGGCGGCTGCTCGCACCACCGCCGGCGACGCCGCCGCGCTGACAATGCTGGGGCTGAGCGGGTGGGCGCTGGCCTGGAGCGCCGCTGTCGTCGGCGGTTACCTGTGGCGTCGGCGGGCCCAGGGCTGACCGGCCCCGGTGCGGGTGACGCGGCTCACCAGGCGCGATTTGGCGCTGCTGGTCGGGGCGCGTAGTCTTCAACAGTCATCCGTGTTCTCATGGATGAGGAACCACCCAGAGACCGCTGGTCACCGTGTTTCGGCACGGTCGAAGGTCCCGCGACAACGGGCGACCCGCGTAGGGCGGCAAGCGTAACTCGGCAGTGAGCGTGGTCCGCCGACCATGACGATCCGCCGGCCCTCGCCCCGTGCGCCCTGCGCCGGGGCTTTTCGTTGTCGCGCTGCCTCCGCCCCCGTTCCGGCTTCGGCCGAGACGGGGACCAGCCTCGAGTAACGAGAGAGGAGGGACATGGCGGACAAGCCGATCCGGGCCGACAAGGCCACGGCCGTCGCTGAGCTGACCGAGAGCTTCCGCAGCTCGGGCGCCACCGTGCTGACCGAGTACCGCGGTCTGACGGTTTCCCAGCTCACCCAGCTTCGGCGCTCGCTCGGCGCCGATACCAGCTACACGGTCGCGAAGAACACGCTGGCCAAGCGTGCTGCGACGGACGCGGGCATCACCGGCCTCGACGAGCTGTTCACCGGTCCTACCGCGCTGACTTTCGTTTCGGGCGACGTCGTCGAGGCGGCGAAGGGCCTTCGCGACTTCGCGAAGGCCAACCCGAAGCTCGTCATCAAGGGCGGTGTCTTCGAGGGCAAGGCCATCACCGCGGCCGAGGTCACGAAGCTCGCCGACCTTGAGTCCCGCGAGGTGCTGCTGGCCAAGCTGGCCGGCGCGATGAAGGGCAACCTGAGCAAGGCCGCGGCCCTGTTCCAGGCCCCGCTGTCGAAGACCGCCCGTCTGGCGGCTGCACTGCAGGACAAGCGCGAGAAGGAGGGCGCCGAGGCGGCCTGAGGCCCCCACGGCGCACCAGTTCTTACTTAACAGAATCAGGAAAGGACGCCAGATATGGCGAAGCTCAGCACCGACGAGCTGCTCGACGCGTTCAAGGAGATGACGCTGATCGAGCTCTCTGAGTTCGTGAAGCAGTTCGAGACGACCTTCGAGGTCACCGCTGCCGCTCCGGTCGCGATCGCCCAGGGTGGCGGCGGCGGCGGCGCTGCTGCCGAGGCCGAGCCGGAGCAGGATGAGTTCGACGTCATCCTCGAGGCTGACGGTGGCAAGAAGATCCAGGTCATCAAGGTCGTGCGTGAGCTGACCGGCCTGGGCCTCAAGGAGGCCAAGGACGCGGTTGAGTCCGCGCCGAAGGCCATCCTGGAGAAGGTCAACAAGGAGACCGCCGACAAGGCGAAGGCCAAGCTCGAGGGTGAGGGCGCCAAGGTCACCCTCAAGTGACCTGACGTTCCACCAACGCGTACCCGGCTCGTGAGCTGGGACACCATCGCGTCGCGGCGGGCGGTGATCCGACACGGATCACCGCCCGCCGTATTGGTGGATCTGGCTGCGACCGGTCCTGAGCTGGGCTCCGACCATGGGTACCCTTGACCCGAACGAGCGTGGCGGGTCGCCCTCCAGTGGGAAACAAGGGACAACCCGGATACCGGCCCTTGACGCGGCCCAGGGCTGCCAGGCACGCTGACACCAGCAAGACACCGCGCTTGCGACGGCCACGACGTGGGTATGACAGCGGCGGCACCATCAGCCGCTGTAACCCGAGCGGCCCAGTGGGGAGTTGCGTTCTGAGCGGCCCGGCAGACCCCGGTTGACGGGGGCCGAGGCGCGCTCCGCAAACAACCTGCGGGGTGGGCTGGACAGCGGTTAGCCTCTCGGCTACACTGCTAGTTTGCGCTGCCTTCCGACTTGACCCCTGCTCGGAAATGTCCGTTTACGGATATTTCTGGTGGGGTCATTGGAGTGCACGCGTACCAGCCGTTCTGCAGCACCGGTCCTCGGAAGGACGCATCTTGGCAGCTTCCCGCCCTGCGAAGACCAGTCGTACGTCGAGCGCATTCGCTCCCCGCCGAGTTTCATTCGGCAGGATCACCGAACACCTCGAGGTCCCCAACCTCCTTGCCATTCAGAACGAGTCCTTCGACTGGCTCGTCGGCAACGAGGCTTGGCAGGGCCGGTCGGCGGACGACCCGCACGCACGATCGGGTCTCGCGGAGATCCTTGAAGAGATCAGTCCCATTGAGGACTTCTCCGGCACCATGTCGCTCTCCTTCTCAGCGCCGCGCTTCGACGAGGTCAAGGCCTCGATCGAGGAGTGCAAGGAGAAGGACCTGACCTACTGCGCTCCGCTCTTCGTGACCGCGGAGTTCACCAACAACACCACTGGCGAGATCAAGAGCCAGACGGTGTTCATGGGTGACTTCCCGATGATGACGCCCAAGGGCACCTTCGTCATCAACGGCACCGAGCGCGTCGTGGTCAGCCAGCTCGTCCGGTCTCCGGGCGTGTACTTCGACAAGCAGCCGGACAAGACCTCCGACCGCGACCTCTCCAGCGTCAAGGTCATCCCGAGCCGGGGTGCCTGGCTGGAGTTCGACATCGATAAGCGCGACACGGTCGGTGTGCGCATCGACCGCAAGCGTCGGCAGGCCGTCACCGTCCTGCTCAAGGCCATCGGATGGTCGGCCGAGCGAATCCGTGAGAAGTTCGGCTGGTCCGAGCTGATGATGACCACGCTCGAAAAGGACCACATCGCCGGCGCCGACGAGGCTCTGCTCGACATCTACCGCAAGCTGCGCCCTGGCGAGCCGCCGACGCGCGAGAACGCCCAGACCCTGCTCGACAACCTCTTCTTCAACCCGAAGAGGTACGACGTCGCCAAGGTCGGGCGCTACAAGTTCAACAAGAAGCTCGAAGTTGGCGTGCCGATCACCACTGGCACGCTGACCGAGGACGACATCGTCGCCACCGTGGAGTACCTGTGCCGGCTGCACGCCGGTGAGGACGGCTACGAGGCCGACGACATCGACCACTTCGGCAACCGGCGCCTCCGTACCGTGGGCGAGCTGATCCAGAACCAGGTTCGGGTCGGCCTGTCCCGGATGGAGCGGGTCGTCCGCGAGCGGATGACCACGCAGGACGTCGAGGCGATCACCCCGCAGACCCTGATCAACATCCGCCCGGTGGTGGCGGCGATCAAGGAGTTCTTCGGGACGTCCCAGCTGTCCCAGTTCATGGACCAGACCAACCCGCTGGCGGGCCTGACCCACCGGCGTCGGCTGAGCGCGCTCGGCCCGGGTGGTCTGTCCCGGGAGCGGGCCGGCTTCGAGGTCCGCGACGTGCACCCGTCCCACTACGGCCGGATGTGCCCGATCGAGACGCCGGAAGGCCCGAACATCGGCCTGATCGGCGCGTTGTCCACCTTCGCCCGGGTCAACCCGTTCGGCTTCATCGAGACGCCGTACCGGAAGGTCGTCGAGGGTCGGGTCACCGACCAGATCGACTACCTGACCGCGGACGAGGAGGACCGGTTCGTCAAGGCCCAGGCCAACGCGCGCCTGAAGGCTGACGGCACGTTCGCCGAGGACCGGGTGCTCTGCCGTCGTAAGGGCGGCGAGACCGAGGACGTCGTCCCCGGTGCCGTCGACTACATGGACGTCTCGCCCCGGCAGATGACCTCGGTCGCGACCGCCATGATCCCGTTCCTCGAGCACGACGACGCCAACCGGGCACTGATGGGCGCGAACATGCAGCGCCAGGCGGTGCCGCTGGTCAAGGCCGAGGCGCCGCTCGTGGGTACGGGC
The DNA here is from genome assembly GCF_040649335.1 of Micromonospora sp. NPDC048986. NCBI lineage: Bacteria > Bacillati > Actinomycetota > Actinomycetes > Micromonosporales > Micromonosporaceae > Micromonospora > Micromonospora sp. NPDC048986. The sequence continues at coordinate 109,393 of NZ_JBEZFJ010000007.1, read as the reverse complement.
ATGGAGTACCGGGCCGCTGTCGACGCTGGCGACGTGGTGGTCGCCGAGGTCGGCGGTGTGATCGAGGATCTCTGCGCCGACTACGTCACCATCCACCAGGATGACGGCCACCGCCGGACGTACCTGCTGCACAAGTTCCGCCGCTCCAACGCCGGCTCCTGCGTCAACCAGAAGCCTGTCGTCTTCGAGGGCGACCGCGTCGAGGCCGGTCAGGTCATCGCCGACGGTCCGTGCACCGACGAGGGCGAGATGGCACTCGGACGCAACCTGCTGGTGGCGTTCATGTGCTGGGAGGGCCACAACTACGAGGACGCGATCATCCTGTCGCAGCGCCTCGTGCAGCAGGACGTGCTCACCTCGATCCACATCGAGGAGCACGAGGTCGACGCCCGGGACACCAAGCTCGGTCCGGAGGAGATCACCCGCGACATCCCGAACGTCAGCGAGGAAATGCTCGCTGACCTCGACGAGCGCGGCATCATCCGGATCGGCGCCGAGGTCGTCCCCGGTGACATCCTGGTCGGCAAGGTCACGCCCAAGGGTGAGACCGAGCTGACCCCGGAGGAGCGTCTGCTCCGCGCGATCTTCGGTGAGAAGGCGCGTGAGGTTCGGGACACCTCGCTGAAGGTGCCGCACGGCGAGACCGGCACGGTCATCGGTGTGCGCACGTTCTCCCGCGAGGACGGCGACGAGTTGCCGCCGGGTGTCAACGAGCTGGTCCGGGTCTACGTCGCCCAGAAGCGCAAGATCCAGGACGGCGACAAGCTCGCCGGCCGGCACGGTAACAAGGGTGTCATCTCGAAGATCCTGCCGATCGAGGACATGCCGTTCCTTGAGGACGGCACTCCTGTCGACATCGTGCTCAACCCGCTCGGTGTGCCGAGCCGGATGAACATCGGCCAGGTGCTGGAGACCCACCTCGGTTGGGTCGCCAAGACCGGTTGGAAGGTCGAGGGTGACGACGCCGACTGGAAGCGTCAGCTGCGCTCGATCGACGCGCACGAGTCCGAGGGCGACACCAACGTGGCCACCCCGGTCTTCGACGGTGCTCGCGAGGAGGAGATCTCCGGTCTGCTCGAGTCGACCCTGCCCAACCGGGACGGCAAGCAGCTGATCGGTCGTACCGGCAAGGCGCAGCTGTTCGACGGTCGTTCCGGCGAGCCGCTGCCGGACCCGATCGCGGTCGGCTACGTCTACATCCTGAAGCTCAACCACCTGGTCGACGACAAGATCCACGCTCGTTCGACGGGACCGTACTCGATGATCACGCAGCAGCCGCTGGGTGGTAAGGCGCAGTTCGGTGGTCAGCGTTTCGGTGAGATGGAGTGCTGGGCGATGCAGGCGTACGGCGCTGCCTACGCCCTGCAGGAGCTGCTCACGATCAAGTCCGACGACGTGCTCGGCCGAGTGAAGGTCTACGAGGCCATCGTCAAGGGCGAGAACATCCCGGAGCCGGGCATCCCGGAGTCGTTCAAGGTGCTGCTCAAGGAGCTGCAGTCGCTGTGCCTCAACGTTGAGGTGCTCTCCAGCGACGGTGTGGCACTGGAAATGCGCGAGACCGACGACGAGGTGTTCCGGGCCGCTGAGGAGCTGGGCATCGACCTGTCCCGGCGCGAGCCGAGCTCGGTCGAAGAGGTCTGAGGTGAGCGGTCGGGGGCCGGCTCGCCGGCCCCCGACCCCACCCGAGAATTAGCAGTACAGACGACGACATAGGGGACATAGTGCTCGACGTCAACTTCTTCGACGAGCTGCGCATTGGTCTCGCCACCGCCGACGACATCCGTCAGTGGTCGCACGGCGAGGTCAAGAAGCCTGAGACGATCAACTACCGCACCCTGAAGCCGGAAAAGGACGGGCTCTTCTGCGAGAAGATCTTCGGTCCGCAGCGGGACTGGGAGTGCTACTGCGGTAAGTACAAGCGCGTCCGGTTCAAGGGCATCATCTGTGAGCGCTGCGGCGTCGAGGTGACCCGCTCCAAGGTCCGCCGTGAGCGGATGGGGCACATCGAGCTCGCCGCTCCGGTGACCCACATCTGGTACTTCAAGGGCGTTCCGAGCCGGCTGGGTTACCTGCTGGACCTCGCTCCCAAGGACCTCGAGAAGATCATCTACTTCGCCTCGTACGTCGTGACGAGCGTGGACGCGGAGTCGCGTCACCGCGACCTCTCGACGATCGAGAACGAGATCCTGGCCGAGAAGCGGCAGTCCGAGAACAGCCGCGACTCGGAGATCGAGAAGCGGGCCGCCAAGCTCGAGGCCGACCTGGCCGAGCTGGAGGCCGAGGGTGCCAAGGCGGACGTCCGGCGCAAGGTCAAGGAGGGCGGAGAGCGCGAGATGCGCCAGATCCGCGACCGGGCCCAGCGCGAGATCGACCGCCTGGACGAGGTGCTGGACACCTTCCGCAAGCTGGAGCCGAAGCAGCTGGTCACCGACGAGCTGCTCTACCGCGAGCTGCGCGACCGGTTCGGTGAGTACTTCACCGGTTCCATGGGCGCCGAGGCGATCAAGGCGCTGGTCCAGAACATGGACCTCGACGCCGAGGCCGAGAGCCTGCGGGAGACCATCCGGTCCGGCAAGGGCCAGCGGAAGATCCGGGCGCTCAAGCGACTCAAGGTCGTCGCGGCGTTCCTGAACACCCGTAACTCGCCGCTCGGCATGGTGCTGGACTGCGTCCCGGTCATCCCGCCGGACCTGCGCCCGATGGTGCAGCTCGACGGTGGTCGCTTCGCGACCTCCGACCTGAACGACCTGTACCGCCGCGTGATCAACCGGAACAACCGCCTCAAGCGGCTGATCGACCTCGGCGCGCCCGAGATCATCGTCAACAACGAGAAGCGGATGCTCCAGGAGGCCGTCGACGCGCTGTTCGACAACGGTCGTCGCGGCCGGCCGGTCACCGGCCCGGGTAACCGCCCGCTGAAGTCGCTGTCCGACATGCTCAAGGGCAAGCAGGGCCGGTTCCGCCAGAACCTGCTGGGCAAGCGCGTCGACTACTCCGGCCGTTCGGTCATCGTGGTCGGCCCGAAGCTCAAGCTGCACCAGTGCGGTCTGCCCAAGCAGATGGCGCTGGAGCTGTTCAAGCCCTTCGTGATGAAGCGGCTGGTCGACCTCAACCACGCACAGAACATCAAGTCCGCCAAGCGGATGGTCGAGCGTCAGCGCCCGGTCGTGTGGGACGTGCTGGAAGAGGTCATCGGCGAGCACCCGGTGCTGCTCAACCGGGCGCCGACCCTGCACCGCCTGGGCATCCAGGCCTTCGAGCCGCAGCTGGTCGAGGGCAAGGCGATCCAGATCCACCCGCTGGTCTGCACCGCGTTCAACGCCGACTTCGATGGTGACCAGATGGCGGTGCACGTGCCGCTGTCCGCCGAGGCTCAGGCCGAGGCGCGGATCCTGATGCTGTCGTCGAACAACATCCTCAAGCCGGCCGACGGTAAGCCGGTCACCATGCCTACCCAGGACATGGTCATCGGTCTGTACCACCTCACCCACCTCACCGCCGGTGAGAAGGGCGAGGGCCGGGCGTTCAGCTCGGACGCCGAGGCGCGGATGGCCTTCGACAACGGCGAGCTGCACCTCCAGGCGCCGGTGAAGATCCGCCTGCGCGGCGTGGTCGGTGTCGACAACGGCAACGGCTCCGAGGCGTGGAGCGCCCCGGAGGGCTGGGTCGAGGGTGACCCGCTGACCGTGGAGACCACGCTGGGTCGGGTGCTGTTCAACGAGACGCTGCCGCAGGGCTACCGCTTCGTGAACTACGAGATCCGCAAGGGTCAGCTCTCCGCGATCGTCAACGACCTCGCCGAGCGCTTCCCCAAGGTGGCGCTTGCCGCCACCCTGGACGGGCTCAAGGAGGCCGGTTTCCACTGGGCCACCTGGTCCGGCGTGACGATCGGCATGGAGGACGTCATCGCTCCGCCGCGCAAGGCGGAGATCCTGGCGCGGTACGAGAAGGACGCCGACCAGATCGACAAGCAGTACCAGCGTGGTCTGATGACCGCCGAGGAGCGTCGCGGCGAGCTCATCGAAATCTGGACCAAGGCGACCAACGAGGTCGCCAAGGAGATGGACACCGCGCTGCCGCAGGAGAACCCGCTGTGGAAGATGATCAACTCGGGTGCTCGCGGTAACCTGCTCCAGCTCCGGCAGATCGCGGCGATCCGTGGTCTGGTGGCCAACCCGAAGGGCGAGATCATCCCGCGGCCGATCAAGGCCAGCTACCGGGAGGGTCTGTCCGTGCTGGAGTACTTCATCTCCACGCACGGTGCCCGTAAGGGTCTTGCCGACACCGCGCTGCGTACCGCCGACTCGGGTTACCTGACCCGTCGTCTGGTGGACGTCTCGCAGGACGTCATCATCCGCGAAGAGGACTGCGGCACCGACCGGGCGATCCCGATGCAGATCGGCGAGAAGCTGGACGGCAAGCTCGTCGTCCACACCCACGCCGAGACCAGCGTGCACGCCCGGACCCTCGCCGACGACATCAAGGGGCCGGACGGCACCGTGGTGGCCGAGCGCGGTCAGGACATCAACTCCATCGGGGTCGACAAGATCGTCGCCGCTGGTGTGGAGACGGTCCGGGTGCGCAGCGTGCTCACCTGCGAGTCGAAGCTGGGCGTCTGCGCGGCCTGCTACGGCCGGTCGCTGCCGACCGGTAAGTCGGTCGACATCGGCGAGGCGGTCGGCATCATCGCCGCCCAGTCCATCGGTGAGCCCGGTACGCAGCTGACGATGCGTACCTTCCACACCGGTGGTGTCGCGGGTGAGGACATCACCCAGGGTCTGCCGCGTGTTCAGGAAATCTTCGAGGCTCGGGTCCCGAAGGGTAAGGCGCCCATCGCCGACACCCCCGGTCGGATCCGGATCGAGGATGGCGAGCGCTCGCGCAAGATCATCGTGGTGCCGGACGACGGCAGCGAAGAGATCGTGTACGACAAGATCTCGAAGCGGGTCAAGCTCCGTACCCACGACGGCGGTCACGTCGCTGTCGGCGAGAAGCTGACCGAGGGCACCATCGACCCGCACGAGCTGCTGCGGATCATGGGTCCGCGGGCGGTCCAGGTCCACCTGACCAGTGAGGTCCAGGAGGTCTACCGCTCGCAGGGTGTGCTCATCCACGACAAGCACATCGAGATCATCATCCGCCAGATGCTCAAGCGGGTGACGGTCATCGACTCCGGCTCGACCGAGTTCCTGCCGGGTGTGCTCGTCGACCGGGCGCTGTTCGAGTCGGAGAACCGCCGACTCGTCTCGGAGGGCGGCGAGCCCGCCGCTGGTCGTCCGGTGCTGATGGGTATCACCAAGGCCTCGCTGGCCACCGACTCCTGGCTCTCGGCGGCCTCCTTCCAGGAGACCACCCGGGTGCTGACCGACGCTGCGATCAACTCGCGCAGCGACTCGCTGGTCGGCCTCAAGGAGAACGTGATCATCGGAAAGCTCATCCCGGCCGGTACGGGCATCAGCAAGTACCGCAACGTCCGGGTCGAGCCGACCGAGGAGGCCAAGGCCAAGGTCTACTCGATGACCGGTTACCCGGAGACCGACTACGGGTTCGGGCCGGCCAGCGGGCAGGCAGTGCCGCTGGACGACTTCGACTTCGGGTCGTACCGCTAAGCACCAGTCACACGACGAGGCCCCCGGTGAAAGCCGGGGGCCTCGTCGTGTCCGTGCCCACCCACCCCTGCGCCGGGTTCGGCATGATGGGGAGATGACGACAGCACCCGGGCAGGTGTCCGTCGCCCAGCAGGGCATGCGCCACCCGCTGGACCCGGACCCGGCCCGCGCCACGAAGGCACGGGCGGTCTTCGCGCTGGGCCTGCTCGGCATGTTGACCGGGCTGTTCATCGGTGGCGTGGTGCCGGCCACGGTGGCCCTGCAACTGGCCCGCCAGGCGCGCCGGGAGGCGTACGCCTCCGGGGGTTTCCTGACCGGCGGCGTCTGGCTGCGACGGGGGGAGTGGATGGCCTGGACCGGCCTGGTGCTGGTGGCGGTCAGCGTGGTGGCCGCGGTGGTCATCGGGGTGGTCCGGTTGGCCGGCGCCCCGTTCGGCCACGACTACCCGGCGAACATGGACTGAGCCACCGGTGGCCGCGCCCGGCGCGGGCGGCGGTGCTCGCGGCGGTAGCCTGGCCGGTGTCCGCCGAGTGGCGGTGGCGGCCTTTCGACAGGAGGACCTCGTGACGGAACCGGCGCGGCCCCCTGCGGACGAACCGGCCGGCCCGCCGGACCCCCCGGCTCCGCCAGCCGAGCCGAGCGACTGGGCGCGACCCGGTCCGAGCGGCGAGACGCACCAACCGGTCTCCCACCCGGGCCCGCCGCCCCCCGCGGCGCCGCCCCCGGGTTGGGGTCCGAACGGCTGGGGCACCACCGCGGTGCCCGGCTCCGACCAGCCGTACCCGGTCTCCAGCGCACCGACCTCGACGCCGCATGGCTGGGGTCCGTCGTCTTCTGCGCCGACTGCGCCGCCCGGCTGGGGTCCGCCGTCTTCTGCGCCGCCCGGGTGGGGTCCGCCGTCGTCTGCGCCTGGGGTGCCGTACGGCTGGGGTCCGCCGGCGTCTGCGCCTGGGGTGCCGCCCGGCTGGGGTCCGCCGGCGTCTGGGCCTGGGGTGCCGCCCGGCTGGGGTCCGCCGGCGTCTGGGTCGGCTGCGCCGCCCGGCTGGGGTCCGCCGCCGCCGGGGCACGGCCCGGGGTGGGGTGGCACACCGGGGCGTTCGGTACCGCCGCCCACCGACGACCAGCGTCGGCCGCCGAAGCGGGTGGAGGCGGTTTCGGGTACGCCGTTCGGCGTCGTGCACCTGGACGTGGCGCCGGTCACCTCCGGGCTGGCCATCGGGGCGCTGGTGGCGGGGATCGCCTCACTTCTGGTCTCACTGCTGGTGATCTGCTTCGGAGTGGCCTTCAAGAACGACGGCGGGGCCTGGGCCTCCGGGGCGTTCGCCGCGCTGGGTGTGCTGGCCGGCGCGGCGGCGGTCGTCATCGGGCTGCTCGGCCGGCGGCAGATCGGGCGGCCGACAGCACCATCCGCGGTCCAGTTCACCGGCCGCGGGCTGGCGATGGCCGGGATCAGCTGCGGCGCGGCGGGGGCACTGCTCAGCCTGCTGGGCCTGGGTCTTGCCCTGCTTCTCACACTGACGTGAGGGTCGTCACCGAGAGATCCGGCACCTGACGGGGGTTTTCCGCGGAAGGCTTCCGGTCACCCCGGGGGCGATGGGTGCTTCTGCGGGGAAGCCGGTACACTTGCATTCGTAGGTGCCCATCGCGGGCGACGGGGCAGGACGAGATCCGGCCGGCGGGTGTGAGACAGTCGCCGGGCCATTCCGTTTTGACCTGGGCGGTTGTGGTAGGTACTCTTTCCCCTTGTGCCCGGGCATGCCCGGGCAACTCGTGCGTGCGCTGTTTCCGGCTTACGGACGGCGGCACGACAAGCCAAAGATCCGGGGCGGGGCGACCCGCGTGCCGGTGACAAAACCCGGTACGAACGCGAGAGCGTCGCAACGGGGCCGTGACGAGGGCGACACGCCCGACCGCGGGTGCCGGGGTCTCCGCAAGGCGACCCTGGTCGGAATGTAGGAGAGCCGGTCATCAGGTCGGCTAACGAGCAGACGGCGCGGCCGCGGATGCGGCCGAAGGGAGCGGAGAAACCCGGTGCCCACGATCCAGCAGCTGGTCCGAAAGGGCCGCCAGGCGAAGACGACCAAGACCAAGACCCCGGCGCTGAAGGGTTCCCCTCAGCGGCGCGGCGTGTGCACCCGCGTGTACACCACCACCCCGAAGAAGCCGAACTCGGCGCTGCGCAAGGTCGCTCGCGTGAAGCTCAGCAGCCAGATCGAGGTGACCGCCTACATCCCCGGCGTCGGTCACAACCTGCAGGAGCACTCGATCGTGCTCGTTCGCGGCGGTCGGGTGAAGGACCTCCCCGGCGTGCGTTACAAGATCGTTCGCGGCTCGCTGGACACCCAGGGTGTCCGCAACCGCAAGCAGGCGCGCAGCCGGTACGGCGCGAAGAAGGAGAAGAGCTGACATGCCGCGTAAGGGACCCGCTCCGCGGCGGCCACTGGTCGCTGACCCGGTGTACAACTCGCCGCTGGTCACCCAGCTGGTGAACAAGATCCTGCTCCGCGGCAAGCGTCAGCTCGCCGAGTCCATCGTGTACGCGGCCCTCGAGGGCTGCCGCGAGAAGTCCGGCACCGACCCGGTCGTCACCCTCAAGCGGGCGATGGACAACGTCAAGCCGACCCTCGAGGTGCGCAGCCGTCGTGTAGGTGGCGCCACCTACCAGGTTCCGGTCGAGGTCCGCCCGACCCGGGCGACCACCCTGGGCCTGCGTTGGCTGGTCACGTACTCCCGCGCCCGGCGCGAGAAGACAATGGTCGAGCGGCTGATGAACGAGCTGCTGGACGCGAGCAACGGCCTCGGTGCCGCCGTCAAGCGGCGCGAGGACACGCACAAGATGGCCGAGTCGAACAAGGCCTTCGCGCACTACCGCTGGTAACACCCTGGTTCCGGCGCCTCCGGGCGCCGGAACCGCCACCAGTTGAGTCGAGACGACGATAAGTAGGGATTGAAGTGGCCGCCGCAGACGCGCTCGCCAAGGTACGCAACATCGGCATCATGGCGCACATCGATGCCGGTAAGACCACGACCACCGAGCGAATCCTGTTCTACACCGGCATCACGTACAAGATCGGTGAGGTCCACGAGGGCGCTGCCGTCATGGACTGGATGGAGCAGGAGCAGGAGCGTGGTATCACCATCACCTCCGCTGCTACCAAGTGTGAGTGGAAAGACCACACGATCCAGATCATCGACACGCCTGGCCACGTCGACTTCACGGTCGAGGTCGAGCGGTCGTTGCGGGTCCTGGATGGTGCGGTAGCGGTTTACGACGGTGTCGCCGGCGTGGAACCGCAGACGGAGAACGTCTGGCGGCAGGCCGACAAGTACAACGTCCCGCGTATGTGCTTCGTCAACAAGCTCGACCGGACCGGCGCCGACTTCTTCCGCTGCGTGCAGATGATGATCGACCGGCTGAACGCCACCCCGCTGGTGCTCCAGATCCCGATCGGGCTCGAGGGTGACCACATCGGTGTCGTCGACCTGATCGGCATGCGCGCGCTCACCTGGCGCGGGGAGACCCAGAAGGGTGAGGACTACGCGGTTGAGGAGATCCCGGCCGAGCTGGCCGACTCCGCGGCCGAGTGGCGCGAGAAGCTGATGGAGACCCTCGCCGACGTCGACGACGCGGTGATGGAGAAGTACCTGGAGGGCGACGAGATCTCCGTCGAGGAGATCAAGGCCGCCATCCGGCGTGCCACCATCGCCGGCAAGGCCAACCCGGTGCTCTGCGGCTCGGCGTTCAAGAACAAGGGCGTTCAGCCCATGCTCGACGCCGTTGTCGACTTCCTGCCGTCGCCGCTGGACGTTCCGGCGATCGAGGGTACGGCCACCGACGGCGAGACCCCGCTGCTGCGTAAGCCGTCCAACTCGGAGCCCTTCTCCGGCCTGGCCTTCAAGATCCAGACGGACAAGCACCTGGGCAAGCTCACCTACGTGCGGGTCTACTCCGGCACGCTCGATTCCGGTTCCCAGGTGGTCAACTCCACAAAGGACCGCAAGGAGCGGATCGGCAAGATCTACCAGATGCACGCCAACAAGCGGGAAGAGCGTCCGTCGGCGCAGGCCGGCGACATCATCGCCGTGCAGGGTCTCAAGCAGACCACCACCGGCGACACTCTCTCCGACCCGGCGAACCCGGTGATCCTGGAGTCGATGACCTTCCCGGAGCCGGTCATCTCGGTGGCGATCGAGCCGAAGACCAAGTCCGACCAGGAGAAGCTGGGCACTGCCATCCAGCGCCTGGCCGAGGAGGACCCGACCTTCCGCGTCCAGCTGGACGAGGAGACCGGTCAGACGGTCATCTCCGGCATGGGCGAGCTGCACCTGGACATCCTGGTCGACCGTATGCGCCGCGAGTTCAACGTCGAGGCGAACGTCGGCAAGCCGCAGGTGGCGTACCGCGAGACCATCCGCCGCAAGGTGGACAAGGTCGAGTACACCCACAAGAAGCAGACCGGTGGTTCCGGCCAGTACGCCCGCGTGATCGTGAGCGTCGAGCCGCTTCCGCTGGACAACGACTCGCCGACCTACGAGTTCGCCAACGCCGTCAGCGGCGGCCGCATCCCCCGGGAGTTCATCCCCTCGGTGGACGCCGGTGCGCAGGACGCGCTGCAGTACGGCATCCTGGCGGGCTTCCCGCTGGTCGGCGTGAAGCTGACCCTGCTGGACGGCCAGTACCACGAGGTCGACTCGTCGGAAATGGCATTCAAGATCGCCGGCTCGATGGTGATGAAGGACGCGGCCCGCAAGGCCGATCCGGCACTGCTCGAGCCGATGATGGCCGTTGAAGTCACCACTCCTGAGGAGAACATGGGTGACGTCATCGGTGACCTCAACTCCCGCCGCGGCATCATCCAGGCGATGGAGGAGCGCAGCGGCGCCCGCATCGTCCGGGCCCTGGTGCCGTTGTCGGAGATGTTCGGCTACGTCGGCGACCTGCGGTCGAAGACCCAGGGCCGGGCTAGCTACAGCATGCAGTTCGACTCCTACGCCGAGGTTCCGCAGAGCGTCGCGAAGGAGATCATCGCCAAGGCAACGGGCGAGTAACGCTCTGAGCAGGTGATTCGTGGTTGGTCGCGGGAGGGTTCACCCGCCCGCGGCCACCACGATCGGATCGCGTGAGACCGGGCCTGTAGGCTTCATCGCCGCAGAACCCACAAAGGCTCTCCGGCCGTCAGGCCGGAAAGGCTGTCGACAGAGTCCTAAGCGCCGACCGGCGCGCCGGGCGTACGAACCAAGAAGTCCACAGGAGGACACCAGTGGCGAAGGCTAAGTTCGAGCGGACTAAGCCGCACGTCAACATCGGCACCATTGGTCACATCGACCACGGTAAGACGACGCTGACGGCGGCCATCACCAAGGTCCTGCACGACCAGTACCCGGACCTGAACCCCTACACGCCGTTCGACGAGATCGACAAGGCGCCGGAGGAGAAGGCCCGCGGCATCACGATCTCGATCGCGCACGTCGAGTACCAGACCGAGTCGCGGCACTACGCGCACGTCGACTGCCCTGGGCACGCCGACTACATCAAGAACATGATCACCGGTGCCGCGCAGATGGACGGCGCGATCCTGGTGGTCGCGGCGACCGACGGCCCGATGCCGCAGACCCGCGAGCACGTGCTGCTGGCCCGTCAGGTCGGTGTGCCGTACATCGTCGTGGCGCTCAACAAGAGCGACATGGTCGATGACGAGGAGCTCCTGGAGCTCGTCGAGCTCGAGGTCCGTGAGCTGCTCTCCTCGCAGGAGTACCCGGGTGACGACCTGCCGGTCGTTCGGGTTTCGGCGCTGAAGGCCCTCGAGGGTGACCCCGAGTGGACCGGCAAGCTGCTGGACCTGATGACCGCTGTCGACACCTCGATCCCGCAGCCGGAGCGCGAGGTTGACAAGCCGTTCCTGATGCCGGTCGAGGACGTCTTCACGATCACTGGTCGTGGCACCGTCGTCACCGGTCGCGTGGAGCGCGGCGTTCTCCTGCCGAACGAGGATGTTGAGCTCGTCGGTATCAAGGAGAAGAGCTTCAAGACCAAGGTCACCGCGATCGAGATGTTCCGGAAGACCCTGGACGACGCCCGCGCAGGTGAGAACGTCGGCCTGCTGCTGCGTGGTACCAAGCGCGACGAGGTCGAGCGCGGCATGGTCGTCGTGAAGCCGGGCTCGAACACCCCGCACACGGAGTTCGAGGCGACGGTCTACATCCTCTCCAAGGAGGAGGGTGGCCGTCACACCCCGTTCTTCCAGAACTACCGTCCGCAGTTCTACTTCCGGACCACTGACGTCACCGGTGTCGTCACCCTCCCCGAGGGCACCGAGATGGTCATGCCGGGTGACAACACGTCCATGTCGGTGAAGCTGATCCAGCCCATCGCCATGGAGGAGAACCTCAAGTTCGCGATCCGCGAGGGTGGCCGCACCGTCGGCGCCGGGTTCGTCACCAAGATTAACAAGTGAACTAGGTAACCCCGATTAGACCCGCCGCCGGTCGTGCGGCATACTAGTCAGGTTGCGTAACGACAGTTCGTCGCCTGTGTTCGGCTTTCGCTGAACCTCCGGGTGGCGAGGCAGTCGAGCGTAGGGTGGTTGGCGACCCAGTCGCCAACCACCCTCGCACGGCGTTCAGGTCGCGGTAATGCGATCGGCGCCTTGACCCCCCGTGCGGTCAGCACCACTCCGGTACCTAGGGGCGGAGCTCGGCCCGAGGGCGCGACACGCCCGACCGCGGGGGTCGGCGAAGTGGGCCTGTGCCAGCCGGTACAGGCGCCCGCAACACAGCGGCATCGAGAGAAGGAACAGAAGCCACCATGGCGGGACAGAAGATCCGCATCCGGCTCAAGGCCTATGACCACGAGGTCGTCGACTCCTCGGCTCGGAAGATCGTCGAGACGGTGACGCGCACCGGGGCGCAGGTCGCGGGCCCGGTGCCGCTGCCCACGGAGATCAACCGTTTCTGCGTTATCCGCTCGCCGCACAAGTACAAGGACTCGCGCGAGCACTTCGAGATGCGCACACACAAGCGGCTGATCGACATCATCGACCCGACCCCGAAGACGGTCGACTCGCTCATGCGCCTCGACCTGCCGGCTGGCGTCGACATCGAGATCAAGCTGTAGGGACCGGACAAATGGACAGGCAAGTCAAGGGGATCCTGGGCGCCAAGCTCGGCATGACCCAGGTCTGGGAGAACAACCGCGTTGTTCCCGTGACCGTGGTCGAGGCCGGCCCGTGCGTCATCAGCCAGGTTCGTAGCGCCGAGAAGGACGGTTACTCCGCGGTCCAGCTCGCGTACGGCACCATCGACCCGCGCAAGGTCAAGAAGCCGATCAGCGGGCACTACGCCAAGGCGGACGTGGCGCCGCGCCGGCACATCGTCGAGCTGCGCACCACTGACGCTGGGGAATACTCGCTCGGCCAGGAAGTCACTGTCGAGGAGTTCCCGGCCGGCGTCACCATCGACGTCACCGGCAAGACTAAGGGCAAGGGCTACGCCGGCCCGATGAAGCGGCACGGCTTCCACGGTCTGGGCGCCGGGCACGGCGTCGAGCGCAAGCACCGCTCGCCCGGCTCCATCGGCGCCTGCGCCACTCCGGGTCGTGTCTTCAAGGGCACCCGGATGGCCGGCCGGATGGGTGGCGTGCGGTACACCGTGCAGAACCTCACCGTCCAGGCGGTCGACACCGAGAACAACCTGCTGCTCGTCCGGGGTGCCATTCCTGGTCCGAAGGGCGCGCTCGTTCTGGTCCGTACCGCGGCCAAGAGCAAGGTGAAGAAGGGCGGTGCGGCCAAGTGACCACCGTTGACGTGCGCACCGTCGAAGGCACCACCAGCGGCTCCGTGGAGCTGCCGGAGGACATCTTCGACGTGCAGGCCAACGTCGCGCTGATGCACCAGGTCGTGGTGGCCCAGCTCGCGGCGGCCCGACAGGGCACGCACAAGGCCAAGACCCGCGGCGAGGTCGCCGGTGGCGGCAAGAAGCCGTACAAGCAGAAGGGCACCGGTCGCGCCCGGCAGGGCTCGATCCGCGCGCCGCAGTTCGCCGGCGGTGGCGTCGTGCACGGTCCCGTGCCGCGCGACTACAGCCAGCGGACCCCGAAGAAGATGAAGGCCGCCGCTCTGCGGGGTGCCCTCTCCGACCGGGCCCGCGCCGGGCAGGTGCACGTCGTCGAGGCGTTCGTCTCGGGCGAGAAGCCGTCGACCAAGGCGGCCCTGGCCACGCTGACCAAGCTCACCGAGGCCCGTCGGGTCCTGGTCGTGCTGAGCAGCACCGACGAGCTGAACTGGGTGTCGCTGCGCAATGAGCCGCGGGTGCACCTGATCGAGTCCGGCCAGCTGAACACGTACGACGTGCTCGTGGCCGACGACGTGGTCTTCACCAAGGACGCCCTGGACGAGTTCCTGGGCGTGCCCGCCGAGACCACCGAGGAGGGTGGCAAGTGAGCACGATCGCCGACCCGCGCGACATCATCGTGGCGCCGGTCGTCTCGGAGAAGAGCTACAGCGAGCTGAACCGGAACTGGTACACCTTCCTGGTGCACCCGGACGCGAACAAGACCGAGATCAAGATCGCTATCCAGCAGATCTTCAACGTCCGCGTCCTGACGGTCAACACGCTCAACCGCCAGGGTAAGCGCAAGCGCACCAAGACCGGTTTCGGTCAGCGCAAGGCGACCAAGCGGGCGATCGTGAAGCTGGCTGACGGTGACCGCATCGAGGCCTTCGGCGGCCCGGTCAGCTGAGGGGTGTAGACAATGGCTATCCGTAAGTACAAGCCGACGACGCCGGGCCGACGTGGCTCCAGTGTCGCTGACTTCGCCGAGATCACCCGGTCCACGCCGGAAAAGTCGCTGCTGGCTCCGTTGCCGAAGAAGGGCGGGCGTAACGCCCACGGCCGGATCACCACGCGGCACCACGGTGGCGGTCACAAGCGTCAGTACCGTCTGATCGACTTCAAGCGGGTCGACAAGGACGGCGTGCCGGCGAAGGTCGCTCACATCGAGTACGACCCGAACCGCACGGCGCGCATCGCGCTGCTGCACTACGCCGACGGCGAGAAGCGGTACATCCTCGCGCCGAAGGACATGAAGCAGGGCGACCGCGTCGAGTCCGGCCCGGGCGCCGACATCAAGCCGGGTAACAACCTGCCGCTGCGCAACATCCCGGTCGGTACCACGATCCACAACGTGGAGCTGCGTCCGGGTGGCGGGGCCAAGCTGGCCCGTTCCGCCGGCGTCGGCATCCAGCTGCTCGGCCGCGAGGGCGCGTACGCGACCCTGCGAATGCCGTCCGGCGAGATCCGGCGGGTGGACGTGCGCTGCCGCGCCAGCGTCGGCGAGATCGGCAACGCCGACCAGTCGAACATCAACTGGGGTAAGGCCGGCCGGATGCGGTGGAAGGGCAAGCGCCCGACCGTCCGTGGTGTCGCCATGAACCCGGTCGACCACCCGCACGGTGGTGGTGAGGGTAAGACCTCCGGTGGTCGCCACCCGGTCAACCCGCAGGGTAAGCCCGAGGGCCGCACCCGCCGTAAGGGCCAGCCGAGTGACCGGCTGATCGTCCGCCGCCGCTACGCCACGCGTAAGCGCGGCTGAGGGAGATAAGACATGCCTCGCAGCCTGAAGAAGGGCCCGTTCGTAGACGACCACCTGCTCAAGAAGGTGGAAGTTCAGAACGACAAGGGTTCCAAGAACGTGATCAAGACCTGGTCGCGGCGCTCGACGATCATCCCCGAGATGCTGGGGCACACGATCGCCGTGCATGACGGACGCAAGCACGTCCCGGTGTTCGTGACCGAGGCGATGGTCGGGCACAAGCTCGGCGAGTTCGCGCTGACCCGCACGTTCAAGGGTCACGAGAAGGACGACCGGAAGAGCCGTCGGCGCTGACGCCGCGGGCATACGGATAGAGGGAACAAGGGGTTACAGCGATGCCAGGAAAGGGCGACGCTCCGGTGCTTCCGGGCGCGCGGGCGGTTGCGCGGCACGTGCGCATCTCGCCGATGAAGGCGCGCCGGGTGGTCAACCTCGTCCGCGGCCTGCCCGCGAAGGAGGCGCTCACGGTGCTGCAGTTCGCGCCGCAGGCTGCGAGCGAGCAGGTGTACAAGGTGCTCGCTAGCGCGATCGCCAACGCGGAGAACAACGAGCGGCTGGACCCCGACGCGCTGCTCGTCAGCGAGGCCTTCGTGGACGAGGGCCCGACGATGAAGCGGTTCCAGCCGCGGGCGCAGGGTCGGGCGTACCGAATCCGCAAGCGCACCTGCCACATCACTGTGGCGGTCGAAGCGGTCGCGCCGGCAGCGCCGAGGAAGGCCGCGGCGAAGAAGGCCGCCCCGGCCACGGAGGCCGCACCGGCCGAAGCGCAGAGCAAGACGGAGGACGCCGAGTAATGGGTCAGAAGGTTCACCCCACTGGGTTCCGGCTCGGCATCTCGACCGACTGGAAGTCCCGCTGGTTCGCGGACAAGCTCTACAAGGACTACATCGGCGAGGATGTCAAGATCCGCCGCATGATGTCCAAGGGCCTCGAGCGTGCCGGGATTTCCAAGGTCGACATCGAGCGCACCCGCGACCGGGTCCGGGTCGACATCCACACCGCCCGGCCGGGCATCGTCATCGGCCGTAAGGGTGCGGAGGCCGACCGGATCCGCGGCGAGCTTGAGAAGCTCACCGGCAAGCAGGTTCAGCTGAACATCATCGAGGTGAAGAACCCCGAGTCGGACGCTCAGCTGGTCGCGCAGGGCGTGGCCGAGCAGCTGTCCAGCCGGGTCAGCTTCCGTCGGGCGATGCGCAAGGCCATGCAGTCGGCGATGAAGAACCCGGTCTGCAAGGGCATCCGGGTTCAGGTCTCGGGTCGCCTCGGCGGCGCCGAGATGAGCCGGACCGAGTTCTACCGTGAGGGCCGGGTTCCGCTGCACACGCTGCGGGCCAACATCGAGTACGGCTTCTTCGAGGCCCGTACCACGTTCGGTCGGATCGGTGTGAAGGTCTGGATCTACAAGGGCGACGCCGTCCCGGGCCGGGAAGCTCCGGCCGAGGCCGGTCCGTCCCGCCCGCGTCGTGGTGAGCGCGGCGACCGTCCCGAGCGTCCGCGCCGTGGCCGGTCGGGTTCGTCCGGCACCACGGCTGGTGGCACCGAGGCCGGTCGGGCTGCTGCGACCACCATCGCGCAGCAGGCCGAGACGCCGAGCGGCGAGCCGGTGGACAGCGCAGCTGTCGCCGCCACTGCTGCTCCGGCAGAAACGCAGCAGGAGGGCTGACAGATGCTGATGCCGCGCAAGCCCCCGAAGGGCTTCCGCAAGCCGCACCACCCGGACCGCAGTGGCGCGTCCAAGGGTGGTAACCGGGTGGTGTTCGGCGAGTTCGGGATCCAGGCTCTCGAGCCGGCGTACGTGACGAACCGGCAGATCGAGTCGGCACGTATCGCGATGACTCGCCACATCAAGCGTGGTGGCAAGGTCTGGATCACGATCTTCCCGGACCAGGCCCTCACCAAGAAGCCTGCCGAGACCCGGATGGGTTCCGGTAAGGGTTCGCCCGAGTGGTGGGTTGCCAACGTCAAGCCGGGGCGGGTTCTCTTCGAGATGTCCTTCCCCAACGAGCAGACCGCGCGAGAGGCCATGCGTCGCGCGATCCACAAGCTCCCGATGAAGTGCCGCATTGTTACGCGCGAAGTGGGTGAATCCTGATGGCAGCGGGCGTTAAGGCGACCGAGCTGCGTGAGCTCTCCGAAGAGGAGCTGGTCACGAAGCTGCGGGAGGCCAAGGCGGAGCTGTTCAACCTCCGCGTGCAGGCCGCAACCGGGCAGCTGGACAACAACCGGCGGTTGCAGGTCATCCGTCGGGAGATCGCCCGGATCTACACGATCATGCGTGAGCGCGAGCTGGGGCTCTCGGCCGCGCCGACTGAGGTGACTGCATCATGACCGAAGAGACCGCCACCGCCGCCGCGCGGTCGCGCCGCAAGGTCCGCGAGGGCCTGGTGATCAGCGACAAGATGGACAAGACCGTCGTGGTCGAGGTCGAGGACCGGGTTCGGCACGCGCTGTACGGCAAGATCATGC
This sequence comes from Micromonospora sp. NPDC048986, assembly GCF_040649335.1. Taxonomy (NCBI): domain Bacteria; kingdom Bacillati; phylum Actinomycetota; class Actinomycetes; order Micromonosporales; family Micromonosporaceae; genus Micromonospora; species Micromonospora sp. NPDC048986. The sequence continues at coordinate 91,729 of NZ_JBEZFJ010000007.1, read as the reverse complement.
GCCGCACGGCCAAGCTGAAGGTGCACGACGAGCAGAACGCCGCTGGCACCGGTGACCGGGTTCTCATCATGGAGACCCGGCCGCTGAGCGCCACCAAGCGTTGGCGGATCGTGGAGATCCTGGAAAAGGCCAAGTAGCGAAGGCTCGAGCTCGCCCGGCGTTGCGTCGGGCGTAGGTTCCGCCAGGCTCCGGCCGCTACGGCGGCCGGAGAACCGGCAGACATAGGAGATAGACGTGATTCAGCAGGAGTCGCGACTGCGCGTCGCCGACAACACGGGTGCTCGGGAGATCCTGTGCATCCGGGTTCTCGGTGGCTCGGGTCGGCGCTACGCGAGCATCGGCGACGTCATCGTGGCCACGGTCAAGGACGCGATCCCGGGTGCCGGTGTGAAGAAGGGCGACGTCGTCAAGGCTGTCGTCGTTCGCACGGCCAAGGAGAGGCGTCGTCCGGACGGCTCGTACATCCGCTTCGACGAGAACGCCGCCGTCATCATCAAGGACGGCGGGGACCCGCGTGGAACCCGTATCTTCGGCCCGGTGGGCCGGGAGCTGCGGGACAAGCGGTTCATGAAGATTATTTCCCTCGCGCCGGAGGTGTTGTGACCGTGAAGGTCAAGAAGGGCGACACGGTCGTCGTCATCGCCGGCAAGGACAAGGGTGCCAAGGGCAAGGTCATTCAGGCCTACCCGCGGCAGGACAAGGTCCTTGTAGAGGGCGTGAACCGGGTCAAGAAGCACACCCGCATCAGCACCACCCAGCGTGGCGCCAAGACCGGCGGCATCGTCACTCAGGAGGCCCCGATCCACGTCTCGAACGTGCAGGTCCTGGACTCCGACGGCAAGCCGACCCGCGTCGGTTACCGGATCGACGACAACGGCCAGAAGGTCCGCATCGCGCGTAGCACCGGTAAGGACCTGTGATGACCACGGCTACCGAAAAGACCCTGCCGCGCCTCAAGGAGCGGTACCGCAACGAGATCGTGGCCCAGCTGCGTGAGCAGCGCAGCTACGGCAACCCCATGCAGGTGCCGCGGCTGGTCAAGATCGTCGTCAACATGGGTGTCGGCGAGGCTGCTCGCGACGCCAAGCTGATCGACGGCGCGGTCCGCGACCTCGCCACGATCACCGGCCAGAAGCCGCAGGTGCGTCGGGCGACCAAGTCCATCGCGCAGTTCAAGCTCCGCGAGGGCATGCCGATCGGCGCGAAGGTCACCCTTCGCGGCGACCGGATGTGGGAGTTCATGGACCGGCTGCTCTCCATCGCGCTGCCGCGTATCCGCGACTTCCGCGGCTTGGACGGGCGCAAGCTGGACGGGCACGGCAACTACACGTTCGGTCTGACCGAGCAGTCGGTGTTCCACGAGATCGACCAGGACCGGATCGATCGCCAGCGGGGCATGGACATCACGGTGGTCACGACCGCCACGACCGACGACGAGGGCCGGGCGCTGCTCAAGCTCCTGGGCTTCCCGTTCAAGGAGAACTGAGATGGCCAAGAAGGCGCTGATCATCAAGGCGGCCGCGAAGCCGAAGTTCTCGGTTCGCGCGTACACCCGCTGCCAGCGGTGCGGGCGTCCGAAGGCGGTCTACCGCAAGTTCGGGCTCTGCCGGGTCTGCATCCGGGAGATGGCTCACCGCGGTGAGCTGCCGGGCGTGTCCAAGGCTTCCTGGTAAGGGCGACCGCGTCCCGGCCGTCGGCCGGGAACTCCTGCACCGATTAGGTATTGCTCTTCGCCGTAGGCCCGGGGCTGATGCCCCGGGAACCCCGGCGAGAAAGGCTGACGAAATCCATGACGATGACCGACCCGATCGCAGACATGCTCACGCGTCTGCGTAACGCCAACCAGGCGTACCACGATCAGGTGAAGATGCCCTACTCCAAGATCAAGGCGAACATCGCCGAGGTCCTGAAGGCCGAGGGTTACATCGCCACCTGGTCGGTCGAGGAGCCCGAGGAGGGCGCCGTCGGCAAGCGACTGGTCGTCGAGCTGAAGTACGGCCAGAACCGCGAGCGGAGCCTGGCCGGCATCAAGCGCGTGTCCAAGCCCGGTCTCCGGGTGTACGCCAAGTCGGACGGGCTCCCGCGGGTGCTCGGTGGGCTGGGCGTGGCGATCATTTCGACGTCCCAGGGGCTGCTGACCGACCGGCAGGCCCGCAAGCGGAGTGTTGGCGGGGAAGTCCTCGCCTTCGTCTGGTAACGGGAGACAGGTAGAAATGTCGCGAATTGGACGTAAGTCGATCCCGGTGCCAGCCGGCGTCGACATCACGATCGACGGGCAGACCGTCAAGGTCAAGGGCCCCAAGGGCCAGCTCCAGCACACCCTCGCCGAGCCGATCACGATCGAGCGGGCCGAGGATGGGCAGCTGAGCGTCAACCGGCCGAACGACGAGCGCAAGGCCAAGGAACTCCACGGCCTGAGCCGTACGCTGGTTGCCAACATGATCGTCGGGGTCACCGAGGGCTACCGCAAGAGCCTGGAGATCGCCGGCACCGGTTACCGGGTCACCGCCAAGGGTTCGGACCTCGAGTTCGCGCTCGGGTTCTCGCACCCGGTGGTCGTCTCCGCCCCGGCGGGCATCACCTTCACGGTGGAGCGGCCGACCCTGTTCCACGTGGCTGGCATCGACAAGCAGCAGGTCGGTGAGGTCGCCGCCAACATCCGGAAGATCCGCCCGCCGGAGCCCTACAAGGGCAAGGGCGTCAAGTACCAGGGCGAGGTCATCCGCCGCAAGGCTGGAAAGGCAGGTAAGAAGTGAGCGCCACGCTGCTCAAGCGCCGCCGCGGTGTCGCCGCCAAGCGCGCCGTTGGGCGTGCGCGTCGACACTTCCGCGTCCGCAAGAACGTCAGCGGTACGGCCGAGCGTCCGCGCCTGGTCGTCACCCGCTCGCTGCGGCACATGGTCGCCCAGGTCGTCGACGACACCAAGGGTCACACCCTGGCGTCGGCGTCGACCCTGGACGCCTCGCTGCGCGGTGCGGAGGGCGACAAGAGCGCCCTGGCTGGCAAGGTGGGCGCGCTGCTCGCCGAGCGGGCCAAGGCCGCCGGCGTCTCCAAGGTCGTCTTCGACCGCGGCGGCAACCGGTACGCGGGGCGAGTCGCCGCGCTTGCCGACGCCGCCCGCGAAGCCGGGCTCGAGTTCTAACAACCCCGTCACGAGAGAGAAGGAAGGCTGCTGATGCCAGGTCAACAGCGCCGTGGCGGCGGGTCCGGTGGCAACGAGGGTGGTCGCCGCGACAACCGCCGTGAGGGCGGCCGCGGAAACGCGCCCGTCGAGAAGACCCCGCACCTTGAGCGGGTCGTCGCGATCAACCGCGTCGCCAAGGTCGTGAAGGGTGGTCGTCGCTTCAGCTTCACCGCCCTGGTGATCGTGGGCGACGGCGACGGCACGGTCGGCGTGGGCTACGGAAAGGCCAAGGAGGTGCCCGCGGCCATCGCCAAGGGCGTCGAGGAGGCCAAGAAGCACTTCTTCAAGGTCCCGCGGATCGGTCAGTCGATCCCGCACCCGGTGACGGGTGAGGACGCCGCTGGTGTGGTGCTGCTCAAGCCGGCCTCGGCCGGTACGGGTGTCATCGCCGGCGGACCGGTGCGTGCCGTGCTGGAGTGCGCTGGGATCCACGACGTGCTCTCCAAGAGCCTCGGTTCGTCGAACCCGATCAACATCGTGCACGCCACTGTGGCGGCCCTGAAGGGGCTTGAGTCCCCCGAGCAGGTCGCGGCGCGTCGTGGTCTGCCGGTGGAGGACGTTGCGCCGGCCGCCATGCTGGCGTCGCGTGCGGGGGTGGCGCACTGATGGCACGCCTGAAGGTCACCCAGCTCCGGTCCGGTATCGGGACCAAGCACAACCAGCGTGAGTCGCTGCGTTCGCTCGGTCTCAAGCGGATCAACGACGTGGTGGTCAAGGAGGACCGGCCCGAGATCCGCGGCATGATCTTCACTGTGAGCCACCTCGTGAAGGTCGAGGAGGTCGAGTAATGACGATCAAGGTGCATCACCTGCGCCCGGCGCCCGGTTCCAAGACCGCGAAGACCCGTGTGGGTCGCGGTGAGGGGTCCAAGGGCAAGACCGCTGGTCGCGGTACCAAGGGTTCCAAGGCCCGCAAGAACATCTCGGCGGCGTTCGAGGGTGGGCAGATGCCCATCCACATGCGCCTGCCGAAGATGAAGGGCTTCAAGAACAAGTTCAAGGTGGTCTTCCAGGTGGTCAACCTGGACCGACTCGCTGAGCTGTTCCCGAATGGTGGTCAGGTCGGCCCGCTGGAGCTCGTTGAGTCCGGCGCGGTCCGCAAGGGTCACCCGGTCAAGGTTCTCGGCACCGGGGATCTCGGCGGTGTGGCGCTCCAGGTGTCCGCGCACGCGTTCAGTGCGTCGGCCAAGGAGAAGATCGCTGCTGCCGGTGGCTCCGTCACCGAGCTGTAAGGCCTACGACCATGGCGCCCGTCCAGTTGAGAGCAACTGGCGGGCGCCGTGGTCTGCCTGGGGCCTGAGCGCCCGGTAACATCGGAATCGATTTATGTAGTCGGGCGCATCTGCCCGGACCGGGGTGAGGCTGTTAGAGTCCCATCCCAGCCATGGATTGCGGGCACTCGCTCGTGATCCACCCCGACCCGCCAGGGATCACCGGCGGCCCGCCTCGCGCAGGAGGAAGAAGTTGCTGTCCGCCTTTCTCAGTGCGTTCCGTACGCCTGACCTGCGCAAGAAGCTGCTGTTCACAGTAGGCATCATCGCGGTCTACCGGCTGGGTGCAACGCTCCCCAGCCCGGGCGTCTCGTACGGCAACGTGCAGAAGTGCCTCGACACCATCCAGGGTGACACCACCGGGGTGGTGAACCTTCTCAACCTCTTCTCCGGCGGAGCGCTGCTACAGCTCTCGGTCTTCGCGCTGGGCATCATGCCCTACATCACCGCGTCGATCATCCTGCAGCTGCTGACCGTCGTGATCCCCCGCCTGGAGCAGCTCCGCAAGGAGGGCCAGGCCGGTCAGGCGAAGATCACCCAGTACACCCGCTACCTGACTCTTGGTCTCGGTGTGCTGCAGGCGTCCGCGTTCGTGGCTCTGGCCCGCTCGGGCCAGCTGTTCCAGAACAAGTGCGACCAGTTCCCGATCATCCCCACCGGCACCGGCATCCCGGACTGGCTGACCCTGACCATCCTGGTGATGACGATGACCGCCGGCACCGGCATGGTCATGTGGCTCGGTGAGCTGATCACCGACCGCGGCGTCGGCAACGGCATGTCCGTCCTGATCTTCACCTCGATCGCGGCGCGGCTGCCCAGCGAGGGCTGGCAGATCAAGACCAGCAAGGGCTGGGACATGTTCGCCCTGGTCATCGCGCTGGTCCTGGTGGTCATCACGGCGGTCACCTTCATCGAGCAGGCGCAGCGCCGGATCCCGGTGCAGTACGCCAAGCGGATGATCGGCCGGCGGATGTACGGCGGCACCTCGACCTACATCCCGCTCAAGGTCAACCAGGCGGGTGTGATCCCGGTCATCTTCGGCTCGTCGCTGCTCTACCTGCCGCAGTTGGCGCTGCAGTTCTTCGACCAGACCGACCCGGGCAAGACCCAGTCGTGGATCCAGAACAACCTGGTCAACCCGAGCAGCCCGATCTACATCTCGGTCTACTTCCTGCTGATCATCTTCTTCACGTACTTCTACGTCTCGATCACGTTCAACCCGACCGAGGTCGCTGACAACATGAAGAAGTACGGCGGGTTCGTGCCGGGCATCCGCCCGGGCAAGCCGACCGCCGACTACCTGGACTTCATCCTCAGCCGGATCACCCTGCCGGGCGCGCTCTACCTCGGCGTCATCTCGATCCTGCCGAACTTCTTCTTCATCTGGCTGGACAACCAGCAGTACCAGAACTTCCCGTTCGGCGGCACCGCTGTGCTCATCATGGTCGGCGTCGGTCTGGAGACCGTGAAGCAGATCGAGAGCCAACTCATGCAGCGGAACTACGAAGGGTTCCTGCGGTAGATGAGACTCGTTCTGGTTGGCCCGCCGGGCGCGGGCAAGGGCACGCAGGCCGAGTTCATCGCCGCGCACCTCTCGGTGCCGAAGATTTCGACCGGAGACATCTTCCGGTCGAACGTCACCCAGGGCACGCCGCTCGGTGTCGAGGCGAAGCGGTACATGGATGCGGGCGAGCTGGTTCCGGACGAGGTCACCATCAACATGGTCCGGGACCGGCTGGCCGAGCCCGACGCCAGCGAGGGTTTCCTGCTCGACGGCTTCCCGCGGACGACTCCGCAGGCGGCCGCTCTGGACAAGCTCCTGGCCGATCTGGGCACCGCCCTGGATCTGGTCCTGGAGTTGGTCGTCGACGACGACGAGGTGATCCGGCGGCTCTCCGGCAGGCGTACCTGCCGGGGCTGCGGCAAGATCTGGCACGTCGAGTTCGATGCCACCACCCGGCCCGGCATCTGTGACCGGTGCGGCGCCGAGCTGTTCCAGCGCGACGACGACAAGCCGGAGACGATCGCCACGCGGCTCCGCGAATACAGCGAGAAGACCGCACCCCTGGTCGACTACTACGGCGCTCAGGGCAAGCTGGTCGGGATCGACGCCACCGGGCCGGTGGAGGACGTCACCACCCGGGCCATCGACGCGTTGCGGTCGTACGGCGGCTGAGGTCCGGCCGGGCCACGGCGGATAGAGTGCGAACAGCGGGGTACGCGTTATGTGCCCCGCTGTTCGGCAACGAAAGGTAACCGCTCCATGCGTCGTCCCCAGCTGGACATCCAGCTGAAGACCCCTGACCAGATCGAGAAGATGCGGGCCGCCGGGCTGGTGGTGGCCGAGGCGTTGCGCCGGATGCGGGAGGCTGTCGCCCCCGGTGTGAGCACCGCCGATCTGGACGCCATCGCCGAGGCGACCATCCGCGAGGCGGGCGGCGTTCCGTCGTTCAAGGGCTACCACGGTTTTCCGGCGTCGATCTGTTCCTCGGTCAACGAGCAGATCGTGCACGCCATCCCGTCGCCGAAGCAGGTGCTCCAGGCCGGTGACCTGATCTCCATCGACTGCGGTGCGGTGCTGGACGGGTGGCACGGCGACTCCGCGATCACGGTCGGGGTCGGTGACGTCGACCCGGCGCTGCTGAGGATGGCCGAGGTCGCCGAGGACGCGATGTGGGCCGGCATCGCCGCCGCCGCGCGTGGTGCGGCCAGCGGCAAGGGCCGCCTCACCGACATCTCGCACGCCGTGGAGACCGCTGTCCGCAAGGGCGGCCGGTACGGCATCGTCGACGGCTACGGCGGGCATGGCATCGGCACCGAGATGCACCAGGACCCTCACGTGCTCAACCACGGTCGGCCGGGCAAGGGTCCGCGACTGGTCCCGGGTATGGCCCTGGCCATCGAGCCGATGATCACCATGGCCTCCCCGCGTACCGCCGAGTTGGCCGACGGGTGGACGGTCGTCACCCGGGACGGCTCGGTGGCCGCGCACGTCGAGCATTCGATGGCGCTGTTGCCGGACGGCGTCTGGGTGCTCACCGCGTTCGACGGCGGTCGCGCCCGCCTGGGCGACCTGGTGACCGCCCGCCAACCCGCAGCCACCAAAACCCCCTGACCCACCCCCTCTCCGTTGATCATGAAGTTATTGCCCTGACACGCCGGTGAGGCTGGCGACAACTTCATGATCGACCGAAGTGCGGGGTCGGTTGGGCTGGCGTGACGGTGGCATGCTTGCCGGCATGGACGGGATGGGCGGGCGCGACGGGATGCGAGCCGCGGACTCGGACCGTGCGGCGGTGGCCGACCGATTGCGGGTCGCCCTCGACGAGGGCCGACTGGATCTGCACGAGTATGACGAGCGGTTGCAGCTGGCCTATGCGGCACGCACGTATGCCGATCTTGAAGCCCTGCTCACCGACCTGCCGCCGGTGACGCCGACTCAGTGGTCCGGCCTGGCCCCGACCGCCGGGCCGACGGTGAGCCCGCTGGGTGACCCGCTCGGTCAGGCCCTCACCCGGGGCGCCACCGCCCGTTGGCTGGCTGAGGTGTGGTTCCCGTACCTGCGGGTGATCGGCTTCGTGGTGACCATCTGGGCGGTGACGTCGGTGCTCAGCCGGGATCTGCTCTACTTCTGGCCGGCCTGGGTGGCGGGACCGTGGGGTGCGGTGCTGGTGGTCCGCACGGTTACCGGGCTGGCCGGGCGCGAGCCCCAGCGCCAGGCCATCAAGCGCCAGCGCCGCCGGGAACGCAAACAGGCAAAGCGCGCCATCAGCCCAGACAACCCCCAATAACCCCCGAGCCCTGCCACCCCCTCTCCGTTGATCATGAAGTTATTGCCCTCACACGCCGGGGCTGGTGGCAACAACTTCATGATCAACAGGGCTGGAGGTGGGGTCGGTCGGGGTGACGCGCGGGTGGGTGGGTGGTCGGTTTGGCGGGGGACTGCAGGCCGGCGTACACTTTCAGATCGGCGCACAGCGTCCACTCCGGCATGCCCACCCTGCGCTTCGGTGGGAGCTGGAGCCGCGGCTGGCGCGGGGTTCTGATTCTGATCAGATTTCCGTGTAAGACGTTGTGGGCCGCCCGGAGCAATCGACGTCAGGACAGCGGAGGACATGCCGAAAAAAGACGGAGCCATTGAGATCGAGGGTCGGGTCATCGAGCCCCTGCCGAACGCCATGTTCCGGGTGGAGCTCGCGAACGGCCACAAGGTGTTGGCTCACATCAGCGGCAAGATGCGGCAGCACTACATCCGCATTCTTCCGGAGGACCGGGTCGTCGTCGAACTTTCGCCGTACGACCTGACCCGCGGGCGCATCGTCTACCGCTACAAGTAGTCCTGACGACGGCCGGGAAGTCCCGTGTCCGTCTTCGACGTCCGGCGTCGCGCTGAGCGCGTAGCCGGGCCAGATGGGAAGTAAGGCAACCGTGAAGGTCAAGCCGAGCGTCAAGAGGATCTGCAACAAGTGCCGGGTTATCCGCCGGCACGGCCGGGTCATGGTCATCTGCAGCGACCCGCGCCACAAGCAGCGCCAGGGCTGACTCAGCCCGTCCGGCCGGAGCACGGCCGGGTGGCGTTGGTCCAGGCAGGTCCCCAGCGACACACACATCACACATGCTCGTCCCAGCCGCGAGCGGTACGCCAGACGTACCTCTGCGTGGTTGACCCCCGGTCGGAGGCCGGGGCCCGCTCGGGCAGCGACCGATCCCGGTCGCCGGCGCTCACCGCGTCGGAAAGACGGGACGGCCGGTAGCGGGGTGGGACGGGTCCACACCTCCGCCACACATCACGAGGAGTACGCCCGCACATGGCACGTCTAGTCGGCGTGGATCTCCCCCGCGAAAAGCGGTTGGAGATCGCGCTCACCTACATCTTCGGGGTCGGTCGCACCCGCGCCCTGGAGACACTCGCCGCCACCGGCATCTCGCCGGACAAGCGCGCTCGGGACCTCACGGACGAGGAGCTCGTGCAGCTCCGCGACCACATCGAGGGCAACTACAAGGTTGAAGGCGACCTGCGCCGCGAGGTCGCCGCTGACATCCGCCGCAAGGTTGAGATCGGCTGCTACGCCGGCATCCGGCACCGCCGGGGCCTGCCCGTGCGTGGCCAGCGGACCAAGACCAACGCACGGACCCGCAAGGGCCCGAAGCGGACCGTCGCCGGCAAGAAGAAGCCCGGCAAGAAGTAGTTCTTGACCGGATGACGGGGTCGGCCGCCGCCGAGGTGGGTCAGGCCGCAACCCGATCCGGAAAGTCAACTAGGAGCGCACAGACTTATGCCACCGAAGGCTCGTGCCGGAGCCGCTGTAAAGAAGGTCCGGCGCAAGGAACGCAAGAACGTCGCCCACGGGCAGGCGCACATCAAGAGCACGTTCAACAACACCATCGTGTCCATCACGGACCCGACCGGTGCGGTCATCTCCTGGGCCTCCGCTGGCCAGGTCGGCTTCAAGGGCTCCCGCAAGTCGACTCCGTTCGCTGCGCAGCTGGCCGCCGAGGCTGCCGCGCGTCGCGCCATGGAGCACGGCATGCGCAAGGTCGACGTGTTCGTCAAGGGCCCCGGCTCCGGCCGGGAAACCGCCATCCGTTCGCTGCAGGCAGTGGGCCTTGAGGTCGGGCAGATCGCCGACGTCACCCCGCAGCCGCACAACGGGTGCCGTCCGCCGAAGCGTCGCCGGGTCTGAGAGGTAGAGAGAGATGGCTCGTTACACCGGTGCAGACTGCCGCCGTTGCCGGCGGGAGAAGATGAAGCTGTTCCTCAAGGGCAGCAAGTGCGATGGTCCGAAGTGCCCGTTCGAGTCCCGGCCGTTCCCGCCCGGGCAGCACGGCCGCGGCCGCACCAAGGAGACGGAGTACCTGCTCCAGCTCCGTGAGAAGCAGAAGGCCCGTCGGGTTTACGGCGTGCTGGAGAAGCAGTTCCGCGGTTACTACGAGGAAGCCGTTGGCAAGCAGGCCAAGACCGGTGAGGTCCTCCTGCAGATCCTCGAGTCGCGGCTGGACAACGTCGTTTACCGGGCCGGCTACGCCCACTCGCGGGACATGGCCCGCCAGCTGGTCAAGCACGGTCACTTCACCGTGAACGGCAAGAAGGTCGACATCCCGTCGTACCGCGTCAAGGAGCACGACATCATCGAGGTTCGGGGCAAGAGCAAGGAGCTCACCCCGTTCGTCGTCGCGCAGGCTCAGGCCGGCTCGAAGACGGTTCCGGCGTGGCTTGAGGCCATCCCGAGCCAGATGAAGGTGCTCGTGCACTCCCTCCCGGCCCGGCAGGTCATCGACACGCAGGTCCAGGAGCAGTTGATCGTCGAGCTCTACTCCAAGTAGTCCGAGCTCGTTCGGTGGCCCGCCCTTCGGGGCGGGCCACCGGAACAGTTTGTGTCGTGGGCGTCAAATAGCGGGCGCCCCGGAAGAGAAGAGAAAAGATGCTCATCAGCCAGCGACCCTCCCTCTCCGAGGAGTCGATCAACGAGACCCGGTCCCGGTTCGCCATCGAGCCGCTGGAGCCGGGCTTCGGCTACACCCTGGGCAACTCGCTGCGGCGTACGTTGCTGTCGTCGATCCCGGGCGCGGCCGTCACCTCGATCAAGATCGACGGTGTGCTGCACGAGTTCACCACGATCCCCGGTGTCAAGGAGGACGTGGTCGAGCTCGTCATGAACATCAAGGAGCTGTGCGTCAGCTCCGAGCACGACGAGCCGGTCAGCATGTACCTGCGTAAGCAGGGTCCGGGCGACGTGACCGCGGGCGACATCCAGCCCCCGGCCGGCGTCTCGGTGCACAACCCGGATCTCAAGCTCGCCACACTGAACGGCAAGGGCCGGCTCGACATGGAGCTGACCGTCGAGCGGGGCCGGGGCTACGTGACGGCGGCGCAGAACAAGCAGTCCGGCGCCGAGATCGGCCGGATCCCGGTCGACTCGATCTACTCGCCGGTGCTGAAGGTCACCTACCGCGTCGAGGCAACCCGTGTCGAGCAGCGCACCGACTTCGACCGGCTGATCATCGACGTCGAGACCAAGCCGTCGATGGGTCCGCGTACCGCGCTGGCCTCCGCCGGTTCGACGCTGGTGGAGCTGTTCGGGCTCGCCCGGGAGCTGGATGAGACCGCCGAGGGCATCGACATCGGGCCGTCCCCGCAGGACGCCCAGCTGGCGGCGGACCTCGCTCTGCCGATCGAGGAGCTGGACCTCACCGTCCGCTCCTACAACTGCCTCAAGCGCGAGGGCATCAACTCCGTTGGTGAGCTCATCGGGCGTACCGAGGCCGACCTCCTCGACATTCGCAACTTCGGTCAGAAGTCGATCGACGAGGTCAAGATGAAGCTCGCCGGGATGGGTCTCGGGCTGAAGGACTCGGCTCCGAACTTCGACCCGGCGAACGTCGTGGACACCTTCGGCGAGGCCGACTACGACACCGACGACTACCGCGAGACCGAGCAGCTCTAGTCCGCGCTGCCGCCACAACTGAGGAGCACCAAAAATGCCCACGCCCACCAAGGGCCCCCGCCTCGGCGGCAGCCCCTCGCACGAGCGGCTGATGCTGGCCAACCTGGCGACCGCGCTGTTCCAGCACGGGAAGATCCAGACCACCGAGACGAAGGCCCGGCGGCTGCGCCCGCTGGCCGAGCAGCTCATCACGAAGGCCAAGCGCGGTGACCTCGCCTCGCGGCGTCGGGTGCTGGGTGTCGTCAAGGACAAGGACGTGGTCTACGCCCTGTTCGACCAGATCGCGCCCCGGTACTCCAACCGCCCCGGCGGTTACACCCGGATCGTGAAGACCGGTCCGCGCAAGGGTGACAACGCGCCGATGGCCATCATCGAGCTGGTGGAGGAGCTTCAGGTCGCCGAGCCGAAGGCGAACAAGAAGACCGCCGCCCGCAAGGCCGCGCAGCAGGACAAGGTCGAGGCGCTCGCCCCGGCCGACGAGGCCCCGACGTCGGCTCCGGCCGACCAGGACTCCGAGGCGCCGGTGTCGGCGTCCGGTGACACCGACGCCGCCCGCGAGGACAGCGACGAGGCCACCGAGAACAAGGCCTGATCAAAGGGCATTGTCGGGCCCGGCACCCCATCGGGGTGTCGGGCCCGACCCGTAACAGGAGGTACGAGGTGGACGAGCGGATCCGGCTGCGGCTGGACGTCTCGTACGACGGCACCGACTTCTCCGGCTGGGCAGCCCAGCCGACCAGGCGCACCGTCGCGGGGGTGCTCGTCGAGACCCTGGACCTGGTCCTCGGCGTCGGTACGGCCAGCGGGCTGACGGTGGCCGGGCGGACCGACGCGGGAGTGCACGCCACTGGGCAGGTGTGCCATGTGGACCTGCCGGTGGACGTGTGGCGGCAGCACGAGGGACTGCTGCTGCGTCGCCTGGCCCGGCTGCTCCCCACCGACGTGCGGGTACGGGCGATGACCGAGGTGCCGGCCGACTTCGACGCCCGGTTCTCGGCCACCTTCCGGCGCTACGAGTACCGGGTCACCGATGCGCCGTTCGGCGTCGAGCCGTTGCGCCGCCACGAGGTGCTGGCCTGGCCGAAGCCGTTGGAGCTGGCCGCGCTGAACGCCGCCGCGGCCGGGCTGGTGGGGGAGCACGACTTCGCCGCGTACTGCCGGCGCAAGGAGCACGCCACCACGCTGCGCGAGGTGACCCGGCTGGACTGGCGTCGCGACCCGGACGGCATCCTGGTCGCGACCGTGCAGGCCGACGCGTTCTGTCAGGCGATGGTGCGCAGCCTGGTGGGTGCGATGCTGGTGGCCGGGGACGGCCGCCGCCCGGTCGAGTGGCCGGGGACTCTGCTCACCCAGCGGGAGCGGTCCAGCGAGGTGACGGTGGCCCCCGCACGCGGGCTGACACTGGTCGCCGTCGGCTACCCGGCAGATCCGGCCGAGTACGCCCACCGCGCCACCCTCACCCGCCGGTTGCGGGTCCCGATCGAGGGTTGACCGTCGGCGGGTCAGTCGCCCGGCAGATCGCCCTGGTCGGCGTTGCTGCCGGTAGGTGCCGTCGTCGGTTGTGCGGCGGTGCCACCGTCGGCCCGGCTCTGTAGCACGCCCCGGCTGAGGTGCAGCTCGATCATGTCGAACAGGATCTCGCGGACCTTGGCGTCACCCGCCTTGACCGCCGCTCCGTCCTTGCGGACCACCAGCGCGTACGCCAGGTAGTGGCCACGGACCTGCCAGCCGACGCGTGCTGGAGCGCTGGCCAGGACGTCGGTGCCGTCGACGTCGTCGGCGGTGAGGCCACGGAAGCGGCCCTGCCGCTCGTCGAGCAGTTGCCGGAGCCGGTCGCGGACTCTTTCCGCAGTGACCTTGTCGGTGAGGTTGAACAGGCCGGCGGTGACCAGGTGACTGTCGTCGGGTGTGCTCAGCGTGGCCCGGACGATCTGGTTGCAGCCGAGCCGGACCAGCAGGTCGGCGACCTCGTCGGTGGCGGCGACGGCGCAACTGCCGCTGGACTGTGTCTTAAGCACCTGGTAGCTCGGCTGGCCGTCGGTGAGCTTCAGTTCCTTGCCGGGAAAGAGTTCCTTGGCGGTGAGCGGGGCCTGGTCGGTGTCCCGGGAGTCGAGGGCCAGCCGTTCCGCCGCTGCCGACGTCGGGGCGGCGTTCGGCTGGTACGTCGGGTTGCTCTGCGGCTGCTCGTTGCGGTTGATGAGCAGCGCGGCGGCGCCGAGGCCGCAGAGGGCGAGCAGCACCAGGACGGCTGCGCCGCCGATCAGTACCTGCCACAGCCGGCCGCCGCCGCGCCGGGTGGGCGGCTCCGCCGACGTGGCCGAGGTGTAGATCTGGCTGCGCGGCGGGGCGGGCGGGATGTCGGCACGCGTCGGCAGTGGCTGCGGCGCGTCGGCGCGGGCGGCCGGCCCGAGCTGCGGACGAGCCGGCGCCGGCTGCGACGAGGGCAGCGAGAGCTGGTTCGGTCGAGGCAGCGACGGCGTGGGGAAGCGCGACGGAGAGGGCCCGGCCGCTGGGGGCGGACCGGCGCCGAGCACCGACAGGTCGGACCCGGGCTCCGGGTACTCCTCGAAAGCGTCCTCATCGGACTGGTACCGATACACCATGTCGCCCAGAGTAGGAGTTATTGTCCCTTTAGGGGGTAATATCGGGGAAATGTGCGTGTGGGCCGCGTCAGGTCCGCCCCGGCGCGGTGCGAGAATTGCCGGGTGACCGGCGACCACTACTTCACCGCTCAGCCCACCAGCGACGCCCCGGCGCGCGAGGTCGAGTTCTCCGTCGCCGACCGCGACTACCGGCTCACCTCGGCCGGCGGGGTCTTCTCCGCCAGCCGCCTCGACCCCGGCACAGCGGTGCTGCTGCGCAAGGCCGAGCTGCCCGCCGTCGACACCACCGGCGACCTGCTCGACCTCGGCTGCGGGTTCGGACCGATCAGCTGCGTGCTCGCCGACCTCGCGCCCACCAGCACCGTCTGGGCCGTCGACGTCAACGCCCGGGCCCGCGAGCTGACCGCAGCCAACGCGGCTCGGGTCGGCGCCGCCGACCGGGTCCGGGTCAGCGCGCCGGACGACGTTCCGGACAGCGTCCGCTTCGCCGAGATCTGGTCGAACCCGCCCATCCGGATCGGCAAGGACGGGCTGCACGAGCTGTTGCTGCGCTGGCTGCCCCGACTCGCCCCGGACGGCGTCGGCTGGTTGGTCGTCGCCCGGCACCTCGGCGGCGACTCGCTGCAACGCTGGCTCACCGAACAGAGCTGGCAGGTCGAGCGGTACGCCAGCCAAAAGGGCTTCCGGGTGCTGCGCGTCACCCGGTAATTGGATATACCCCCCGACCCTCACTGGGGCAGGATCCCGGCGTGGGATACGTGGACGTGGCAGCGGTCGGGCACATCCTGCCCGACGGTCGGGAACTCTTCGCCGACGTGTCGTTCCGGGTCGGGGAGGGCAGCAAGGTCGCCCTGGTCGGGCCGAACGGCGCGGGAAAGACGACGCTGCTGAGGATGGTCGCCGGCGACCTGCCGGTGCGCAGCGGCGTCGTCGCGCGGGCCGGCGGGCTTGGTGTGATGCGCCAGTTCATCGGCATGATCGGTGACGAGTCCACCCTCGCCGATCTGGCGTTGTCGCTGGCCCCGCCGGCGCTTCGCGATGCCGGCCGGCGGCTCGGCGAGACCGAGTCGGCCATGCGGGCGGCCGAGGCCCACGGCAAGTTCAGCAACGCCGCCGGCAAGGCCCAGTTGGCGTACGCCGACGCGCTCGGCGCCTGGGGTGAGGCCGGCGGGTACGACGCCGAGGTGCTCTTCGACACCGTCGCGACCATCGTGCTCGGCCAGCCGTGGGACGCCGTACGGGACCGTCCGGTGCGTACCCTCTCCGGCGGCCAGCAGAAGCGCTTCGCCCTGGAGTTGCTGCTGCGCGGCCCGGACGAGGTGCTGCTGCTCGACGAACCGGACAACTTCCTCGACGTCCCCGGCAAACGCTGGCTGGAGGCGCGACTGCGCGAGTCGACGAAGTCGGTGCTCTACGTCTCGCACGACCGCGAGCTGTTGGCCCAGAGCGCCGACCGGGTGGTCGCCGTCGAGGGTGGTAGTGCCTGGGTGCACCCGGGCGGCTTCGCCAGCTGGCACGAGGCCCGGGTCGCTCGGCACGCCCGCCTCGACGAGCTGCGCCGGCGCTGGGACGAGGAGCACCAGAAGCTGCGCGAGCTGATGCTGATGTACAAGCAGAAGGCCGCGTACAACGACGGGCTGGCCTCGCGTTACCAGGCCGCGCAGACCCGGTTGCGCAAGTTCGAGGAGGCCGGGCCGCCGCCCGTACCGCCGAAGGACCAGGACATCCGGATGCGGCTGGCCGGCGGGCGAACCGGCAAGCGCGCTGTCGTCTGCGAGCAGCTGGAGCTCGACGGCCTGACGTTCCCCTTCGACCTGGAGATCTGGTACGGCGACCGGGTGGCGGTGCTCGGCGCCAACGGCACCGGCAAGTCGCACTTCCTGCGGCTGTTGGCCCGCGGCGGCACCGACCCGGACCCGGCGAACGGGCCGGTCGACGGCGCGGGCGCGCTCGCCCCGGTGGCGCACGAGGGCACGGCCCGCCTCGGTGCCCGGGTCCGCCCGGGGCACTTCTCCCAGACCCACGACCGGCCGGAGCTGATGTCGAAGACGCTCGTCGAGATCCTCTGGCGGGGCGACGAGCACCGCACCGGGATGGACCGGCACGCGGCGATGGGTGTGCTCAGTCGTTACGAGCTGGCCGCGCAGGGCGACCAGCGCTTCGGCACGCTCTCCGGCGGGCAGCAGGCCCGGTTCCTGGTGCTGCTGTTGGAGCTGTCCGGGGCGACTCTGCTGCTGCTCGACGAGCCCACCGACAACCTCGACCTGGCCAGCGCGGAAGCGCTCGAAGCGGGCCTGAACGCCTTCGAGGGGACGGTGATCGCTGTCACCCACGACCGGTGGTTCACCCGCTCGTTCGACCGGTTCGTGCTGTTCCGAGGCGACAGCGAGGTGGTGGAGACCCCGGAACCGGTCTGGGACGTCGGGTGATCCCCACCGACCTGCCCGACCGGCTGTGCGCCGTGCCCGGCGTGGTCGCCGTGGCGCTCGGCGGCAGCCGGGCACGCGGCGAGCACCGCCCCGACTCCGACTGGGACCTCGGCCTGTACTACCAGGATGAGCCGGACGTACCGGCGCTGCGGGCGATAGCCGCTACGGTCGCCGACGACCCGGCGGTGGTGCTCACCGCACCCGGTGGTTGGGGGCAGTGGGTCGACGGCGGCGGTTGGCTGCGGATCGGCGGGATCGCCGTGGACTGGATCTACCGGGACCTCGACCGGGTGCGCCGCGTCTGGACGGACTGCCGCGCCGGCAGGTACGAGGTCGGGGTGCAGGCCGGGCACCCGCTCGGGTTCTACTCGTCCGCCTACGTCGGGGAGGTGGCGCTGTGCCAGGTGCTGGCCGACCCGACCGGCCAGCTGACCCGGCTCAAGGAGCAGAGCCAGGACTATCCGCCCGCGCTGGCCGACGCGCTGGTGGCCGGCGGCTGGGAGGCCGGGTTCCTGTTGACCGCAGCGGCCAAGGCCACCGTCGGCGGGGACAGCGGGTACGTCGCGGGCTGCCTGTTCCGGACGGTCGGGGTGCTCGCCCAGGTGCTGCACGCCCGGGCCGGCCGGTGGCTGATCAACGAGAAGGGGATGATCGCCGCCGCGGGACGGCTGCCGGGTGCGCCGCCAGACTTCGCGCGCCGGGCGCACGCGCTGTTGGGAGCCGTCGGTCGCGGCCCCGCCGAACTGGCCGCGACCATCGACGCTGCCCGTGAGCTGGTCAGTGAGGTCGTCGGTTGAGCCGCCGCCGAGGTGGCCCGCACCGAGCCGGCATAGGGTGGATCTCGTGACTGACATGACCTATCGCCGGCTGGGCGACTCCGGGCTCGTGGTGTCCGTGGTCGGCATCGGCTGCAACAACTTCGGCCGCAAGCTCGACCTCGACGGCACCCGGGCGGTGGTGGACGCCGCGCTGGACGCCGGGATCACCCTCTTCGACACCGCCGACATATACGGCGAGCCGCAGGGCAGCTCCGAGGAGCTGCTCGGGCAGGCGCTCAAGGGCCGCCGGGACGATGTGGTGCTGGCCACCAAGTTCGGCATGGACATGAACGGCCTCAACGGACCGGACTACGGGGCGCGGGGTGCGCGGCGCTACATCGCCCGCGCTGTGGAGGCGTCGCTGCGCCGGCTCGGCACCGACCACATCGACCTCTACCAGATGCACGAGCCCGACCCCGGCACCCCGATCGACGAGACCCTTGCCGCCCTGGACGACCTGGTCCGCGACGGTAAGGTGCGCTACCTGGGCAACTCCAACTTCACCGGCTGGCAGATCGCCGACGCGGACTGGGTCGCCTCGTCCAACGGCCGGTCCCGCTTCATCAGCGCGCAGAACCACTACAGCCTGGTGGAGCGCTCGGTGGAGGCCGAGGTGATCCCGGCGTGTGAGCGGTTCGGCCTCGGCATGCTGCCGTTCTTCCCGCTCGCCAACGGTCTGCTCACCGGCAAGTACAAGCGCAGCGAGCAGCCCCCGGCCGGCAGCCGGCTCTCCGGCGGCGGCCGGTACGCGGAGCGGCTCGCCGCCGCCGACTGGGACACCATCGAGGCGGTCGAGGCGTACGCGGCCGAGCGGGGGCTGACGATGCTCCAGGTGGCGATCGGTGGGCTGGCCGCCCAGCCGGCGGTGACCTCGGTGATCGCCGGTGCCACCACGCCCGAGCAGGTACGCGCCAACGCCGTCGCCGGCACCTGGGAGCCCAGCGACGACGACCTGGCGGCGCTGCGCGCCATCCTCTGAGCGGTTCGGCCGGGCTCGGTTCGGCCTGGTTTGGTTCGGCCTGGCTTGGTCCGGCCGGGCTCGGTTCGGCCTGGCTCGGTTCGGCGCGGTGCGGCCGGCGCGGGCCTTGATCCACTCGCGTTCCTGAAAGTCGGGGTGACCTTGGGCCGGGGAAGGCGCGGTTTCGTGAATGTCGAGTCGATCATGACCGCGGCCAGGTGACGCCAGCGCGGGCTGGCGGTGACCGACCGACCCCGGTTCGGTGGCTGAGATGACGATGGGCCGGGCCGCTGGTTGCGGCCCGGCCCGTTTCGTCGTCAGTGTCGGTCAGTCGGCCGCCCCGGCGAGATTGTCGCGGTCTGTCGGTGCGGCGGCCAGATCGTGGTGATCTGTCGGTGCGGCGGCGAGATCGTCTTCGTCAGTTGGTGCGGCGGCGGCCGAACAGCATGGCCACCCCCATCGCCGCGGCCACCAGGACGAGGCCAGCCGCCGCGAACGGCCACCAACCGGCGCCCGCCCCGCCTGCCCCGTCCGTTGGCCTGGTCACCGCGACCGGCTCGGGCGCCGGCGGTGACTGCGCCGCGCGGGCCTGCACCGTGGCGGTGGCCTTGCCCGGCAACGGGGCGGGGGAGTTCACAGTCACCTTCCAGGTGCCGGTGGAGAGCACCGGCCCGCTGCTGTAGAAACCGTGCCCCTCGGGCTGCGGTTCCAACTGCACCGGCCCGACCTTCTGCCCGTCGGGGCCGGTGGCGGTGAGGACCAGCCGCACCACCTGTTCCAGCCGGCGGCCATCGGTGTAGCTGGCCTGGATGGTGACACCCTGAGCGCCGTCGCCGGCCACCGTGAGCTTGAGCTTGTCGGCCTGCGCCACCCGGGCGGCCTGCGCCGCCGGGGCGGCCTGCGCCGCCGGGGCGGCCTGCGCCGCCGGAGCGGCGACGAACAGGGTCAGGGCCAGTCCGACGGACCCGGCGGCCAACACCTTGCGGATACCCGTCACGGACATCCCCTCCCTACCGAATGAGGGAGGCCCCTCCCCGACGCCGCAGCGTCGAGGAGGGGCCTCGTCGGATCAGAGCTGACGACCGGGTGCCAGCCGGGTGGCGTCGCCACCGAGCCGCCCGGTGCCCTTGACCGAGTCACCGTCGTTCGCCTTGACCCCGGCCTTGCTGGCCGCGCCGCCGAGCCGAACGATCATGGCGTCGGCGTCCCGGATCAGGACGTCCCGAACCTCCGCCTCGGGCACCAGCGTGGCGTCGCTGGCCAGCGTCCGGAACGCGGTCAGCTGCCGGACGGCAGCCTTGTCGTCGCCGGCCGCCTCGGACGCGCGAACAGCGTCGAGCTTGTTCGACAGCTGCTTGTGCGCCTTGGTCGAGAGCCGCCCCGTCGCCTTGAACCGGTCCAGCAGACTCTGCATGTCCCGGAACGAGGTGGTGACGAAGAACCGGACCGTCGAGGTGGTCTTGTTGCCCGCCTTGTCGGTAGCGGTCACCGTCAGCTCGTGCAGGCCGAGTGACAGGTCGTACATGGCCTGTAGGGTGCCACTGGTGTACGCCTGACCGTCGAGCTGACCGACCACGCTCGCGATGCCCGAGGACGGGTCGACGGCCTGCCAGGCCACCCGGACGTCCTGGCTGTCGCCGTAGAGCTGGCCGTCGGCCAGCCCGGACACCAGCAGCGTCGGCTTGGTGCCGTCGATGCGCAGCACCGCCGACTTCAGCGTCTCGACGTTGCCCGCCTTGTCCGCCGAGCGGAACAGCAGCTCGTGCTGCCCGTCACCGGTCACCTCGATCGGCGTCGAGTACGGCGCCCACGCACCACCGTCCAGCGACCACTCCACCGTCTTGACGCCGGAACCGGCGTCGGTGGCGGCCAGCACGACCGGGATGGTCCCGTTGTGCCAACCGGCGTCGTTCGCCGGAGCGAACGTCGCCGAGGTCACCGGCGCCGTGGCGTCGATCTTGACCGAGACGGTCTTGGTCGCCTCCACGTTGCCGGCCTTGTCCGTCGAGCGGAACCGGAGCTCGTGCTCGCCGTCCCCGCTGACCGCCACCGGAGCGGTGTACGCCGTCCAGGTGGTGGCCCCGTCCAGCTGGTACTCCGTACCGGCGAGCCCGCTACCGCCGGCCTCGTCGGCACCGGTGAGCGTGATCGTCACCGGCCCGGTGTGCCACCCGTCGGTCGGGGTGCCGGATACCGCCGCGGTGGTCACCGGCGCCGTCTCGTCGGCCACCTTCGTGCTGAGCCGGAAGTAGTCGAACGAGGCGGTCTTCGACGCCGTCTGGTTGGCGCCGAGGGTGAACAGCCCGACCTTCGGGGTTGCCCCGACCGCGCTGTTTGTCAGCGCCGTCAACGCGGTCCAGGTCGTCCCGTCGGCCGAGTACGACGCGGTGAACGTGTCGCCCGTGCGGGCCAGCCGCAGGTGCCACACCGCCGAGGTCAGGTTGCCCGCCTCGGGCTGCGGGTTCTGGACCACCCCGGCGATCTCGCTGCGGAACTCGATCCGCCGCGTCACCGCCTGGCCGGCCTGGTTGTCAGCGATGAAGTCGAGCTTCAGGTAGTTGTCGTCGTCCGCCTGCACGAGCAGACCGGCCTGCTGGTACTGCTCGTTCAGCAGGCTGCCGTCGACCTTCGTCTCCAGGGTCCAGTCGCCGGACGGCGCGGTCTGGAGGATGAAGTTCTTCGGCCCGGTGTTGTCGGTGCCGTAGATGTCACCGTTGGGCACGTCGATCCGCAGCGCGCCATCGGTGACCCGGTAACCGCTCGGGTCCTCCCGCGTTACGGCGTCCCACCGGCACTTGTCCAGCGTGCTGCCGGTGAACTCGTCCGACGGGTCGACCGGGCCGGCCGGAGCGTCCGGCGTGACCTGGAAGGAGTCGAACGCGGCGTCGACAACCGGCGCCTCGGTGCCTCCGTTGAGCGCGAAGACCCCGATCCGCGGGTTGGTGATGCCCTCGAGCGCTGCCGAACGGCCGACCGGGGTGAAGGTCTGCCCGTCGCCCGAGGCGGACGCGGTCAGGTTCGTCCCGTCGCTGGTGATCCGCAGGTACACGGTGTCACCGGCAGGTGCGGCGGTGGCGTCGGCGGACTCGTTGCGAGGCGTTGCCGCCGTCTCCCGGATGAACTCCACCCGACGGCTGCCGTTGTACAGCAGGTCCACCTTGGCGTAGTTGTCGTCGTCGCCGTACACCAGCAGGCCGGCCTGCTGGTAGTTGGCAGTCACCGGCAGGGTGACCTTGGTGGTCATCTCCCACGCGCCGGTCGGGGCCGCCTGGAGCACCAGGTTGGTGGCGTCGTTGCGAGCACCGTAGAGATCACCCACGCCGGTGGGCAGCCGCAGCGCACCGCCACTGAGCGAGTAGAGCTGGTTCTCCCGGACGATGCTGGTCCAGCGCTCCTTGTCGAGGCTGTTGCCGTTGAAGTCGTCCGAACGCGCCCCGAAGCAGGACGTGTCAGGTGCGTCGACCCTTACCGGCACCGTGGCGTACGACTTGGCGCCCTTGCTGTCGGTCACCGTGAGGGTGGCCGTGAAGGTGCCCGGACTGGTGTAGGTGTGGCTGGCGTCCAGTGTGGTCGCCGAGCCTCCGTCACCGAAGTCCCAGGCGTACGTCAACGGGGTGTCGCCCTCGGCGTCGGTGGCAGCGCCGTCGAAGGCGACGGTGACCGGTGCGGTGCCGGTGGCCGGGGTGGCCGTGGCGCTGACCACCGGCGGCCCGTTCTCGGTGACACCGCGGCCGACGAAGTCCATCCAGTTGACGTTGAACAGCGAACCCGTTCCGCCGTTCGGATCGCGGGCCACGAAGTACAGCGAGCCGCTCGCGGCGCCGGTGACCGGTGCGCTCACGTCCGTGTACGTCTGCCACGCGCCGGTCGACGGTACGACGGCAGTGGCGACCACCGGTCCGTCGACGGCACCCGCGCGAACCTCGATCCGACCGCCAGCGGCGGCGGAGGCGGCCCGGAAGCGGATCTCGGTGATGTTGGTCAGGTCCGCCGGAGCGACTGACCACCAGTCACCGTCCTCGATGAACGCGATGCTCTGGCCGCCACCGGCGGTGTCGGCGCCGGCCTCCCGCTGCACGCCGGGGTCGCCGCCGCCGGTGCTCACCGGGGCGCGCCCGGTGGCGGTGAAGTACTCGGCCTGCTTCTGCTTCGGCTGGAGGACCTCGATCTGCCGGCCGGTCAGGGCACCGGCGCCGCCGGCACCACCCTCGTCGGTGTAGGTGGCCTCGAAGACCGCGAAGACGTTCGCCTCGGCGCCGTGCCCGGAGGCGAGCGACGTCTGGACGGTGCCGGTGCAGCCGGTGTGCTGCTCCAGCGGGTGGGCGTGCTCGTCGTGACCGAGCAGCACCTGAAGCTGCACCCGGTCACAGTCGATCTGCCCGTCCTCGGGGTCGGTCACCTTGATCGAGTAGCGGACCTGGTCACCCCAGTTGAAGAAACCGCCGTCCGGTGGGAACTCGATGGAGACCGTCGGCGCGGTGTTGCCCACTGTGACCGGCACGTTGGCCACAGCGGTCCGACCCTTGGGGTTGGTGACGGTTAGCTGGGCGGTGTAGTTGCCCGCCGTGGCGTACGTGTGGGTCGGGTTGGCCTCGGTCGAGGTCTGCCCGTCGCCGAACGTCCAGGCGTAGGTGAGCGTGCCACCGTCCGGGTCCCGGGAGCCGGCGCTGGAGAAGGTCACCGTCAACGGCGCCGGACCCGAGGTCGGGTTGGCGGACGCCGCGGCGATCGGGGCGCGGTCACCGGCGGTGTAGTCGATCCGGTAGACGCCCGAGTTGTCGTTGTTGCCGCCGAAGCCGCTGCCCCACTCGATCAGGTACAGCGCCCCGTCCGGGCCGAACTCGAAGTCCATCGGTCGGATCATGCTCATGCCGGTGAGCAGCTGGTTGATGTCCACCAACGACTTGCCGTCGGGGGTCACCTGCATGGTGTACATCTTGTTCTGGTTCCACTCGCCGAGCAGAGCCTTGCCGTCGTAGTACGCCGGCCACTTGCGGTTCGAGTTCACGTCGGCGTCGTAGCGGTAGACCGGGCCGCCCATCGGAGCGCCACCGCCACCGATCTCCGGGTAACGCGCGTCACCGGCGTACCCGTAGTCGACAGTCGCCGGGACCACCGGCGGGAGGTTGGTCAGGCCGGTGTTGTTCGGCGAGTTGTTCACCGGCGCCGCGCAGTCGAACTTCGCGCCGCTCGGGCCGGACGGGAACGTGTAGTCGTTGTACGCCTCGTTCGTCCCGGTGCAGTACGGCCAGCCGTAGTTGCCCGGGGTGACGATGTTCCACTCGACCAGACCGCGGGGGCCCCGGTTCGGGTTGTCCGTGTTGGCGTCCGGCCCGTAGTCGCCCACGTACAGCGTGTTGGTCTTCGGGTCGGTGCCGATCCGGAACGGGTTGCGGAAGCCCATCGCGTAGATCTCGGGACGGGTCTTCTCGGTGCCCGGCGCGAAGAGGTTGCCGGTCGGAACGGTGTACGTCCCGTCGTCCTCCGGGTGGATCCGGATCACCTTGCCGCGCAGGTCGTTGGTGTTGGCGGAGGTGCGCTGCGCGTCGTAGTCCTGGCGGCCCGACCGCTCGTCCAGCGGCGAGTACGAGTTCGACTCGAACGGGTTGGTGTTGTCACCGGTGGCCAGGTAGAGGTTGCCGTCGCCGTCGAAGGTCATGCTGCCGCCGGCGTGGCAGCAGGTGTTGCGTTGGGTGTCGACCCGCAGCACCTGCTTCTCGCTGGCCAGGCTGATGGTGTCGCCGGTCACCGTGAACCGGGACAGCAGGTTGCGGGTGACCCCGTCGTTCGGGGCGTAGTACAGGTACACCCAGTTGTTCGTGGCGAAGTCCGGGTCGAGCCGGATGCCGATGAGGCCGTCCTCGTTACCGGTGAAGACGTCCAGGTCGACGGCGGTGACGGTGTTGCCGGTGTCCGGCTTCACGATCTGCACCCGACCGTCGCGCTCGATGTAGAAGACCCGCCCGTCGGGGGCGATGTCCAGCTCCATCGGGTTGCTGGTGTTGCTGTCCAGCGTGACCTTTTCGAAGTTCGAGGTCTTCGAGGCGCCGCAATCGGCGTTCTCGACGCCGGCCGCGGTACGGATGCCGCCGAGCAGGTGGGAGAGGAACTGGGGCTCGGCGTACGACTCCCGGGTGTGCCCCAGGCCCGTGTACCAGGAGCGGCCACCGTCGTAGTCCTGACACCAGGCGACCGGGTGGTCCGCACCCATCGCACCGGCGCCGGGGGTGTAGCTCTTCTCGTCCAGGCTGGCCAGCACGTGCACGTCCGGCCGGGGGTTGCTCTGGTAGTTGTACCACTCGTCGAACCGGGACCACCGGTCCGGCAATCCGGCAGTGGACGGGTGGGCGTGATCCTCCACCTTGACCGTCGCCGTCTGGTTCTGCGGGTGGTTGGCGAAGTACGCGCCGACCAGGTCGCCGTACCAGGCCCAGCTGTACTCGGTGTCCGACGCGGCGTGGATGCCGACGTAACCGCCGCCGGCCTTCACGTAGCGCTCGAACGCCGCCTGCTGGTCGGCGTTGAGCACGTCACCGGTGGTGGAGAGCCAGATCACCGCCTTGTACTTCGCCAGGTTGGCGTCGTTGAATGCGGCGCCGTCCTCGGAGTTGTCCACCGTGAATCCGTTGTCGACGCCGAGCTGCTGGATGGCGGCGATGCCGGTGGGGATGGAGTCGTGCCGGAAGCCGGCGGTCTTGGAGAAGACGAGGACGGAGAAGGGATCGGCCGCGGCCTTTGGCGCCTTCGGCGCCACCTGGCTGACCGGGGCTGCGGCTTTCGCATCCCGTGGGGGAACCTGGGCGGCCGCCTGCGCGGGCGCGCCGAACAGGGTGGTCGAGGCCATGGCCAGGGAGATCAGGGTTGCGGTGATGGGTACGCGGGCACGACGAGAACGGGACACGCCGCCTCCTGTGTCGTAGTGACAGAGCTCGAGGGAGTCGGCTCGCCGAAGGCCCTCCCTGATGGAGCCGGTGGTCACACCGTGCCAGGGTGCCCCCACCGACATTTTGTCGAATCGCTGAACAAATTAATTCGGCTGGCTCGATGTCGGGCAAGATGCGGACGGGTAACGGTTCTGCAACGGGGGGCGACATTCCGAACAGGACTGTATGAAGTGCCCCATTGGATCTCGCTTGTTTTGACGCGGCCCGGTCGGCCGGCCACCGCCGACCCCACGCCTTGGCAGGCCGGCGGATCTGTCGTACGGTGACACGCAAGTAACCCACGGGAGCCCGGTGTACCGGGCTGAGAGGGGGGCTGACAGCCCCCGACCGTCGAACCTGATCCGGGTAATGCCGGCGCAGGGAGGAGCGTTGCCGTGCCGTCCCTGGGGCGATTGCATCTCATCACCGACACCCGACCGGGTCGCGACCCACTCGCAGTGGTTCGCGCCGCCCTCACAGTGGCCCACGCCGACCTGGTGGTGCAGGTGCGGGTCGAGGATTCCGCCACCGACCGCGAGGCGTACGACCTGACCCGGCGGGTGCTGGCGCTCTGCGCGTCGTACCAGGCGACCTGCCTGGTCAACGACCGGTTGCACGTGGCGCTGGCGGTCGGCGCCGCCGGTGGGCACGTCGGCGCCGACGACCTGCCGGTCGCCGCCGCCCGCCGGGTGCTCGGCCCCGCCGGTGTGCTGGGCGCCACCGCTCGCGCTCCGGGCCCGGCGCGCGAGGCCGTCGCGGCGGGCGCCAGTTACCTGGGCGTCGGGCCGTGTCACACCACAAGCACCAAGACCGGCCTGCCGGACCCCATCGGGCCCGCCGGTGTACGCGCCATCGTCGACGCCGTCGACGTCCCGGTCATCGCGATCGGCGGAGTGACGGCCGCCCGGGTGCCGGCGCTGCGGGCCGCCGGGGCGTACGGGGTGGCGGTGGTCGGCGCCGTCTGCGCCGCCGCCGACCCGGCACTGGCAACCGCCGAACTGATCGAGGCCCTGACGTGCTGACCGGCCGGTCCCCGTCACCGCCGTCGCGCGACCGGGTCCGGCCGGACGTGGCAGTGGTGGGGGCGGGGCCGATCGGGCTGGCGATCGCCTGGCGTTGCGCCGCGCGCGGGCTGCGGGTGGTGGTGCACGATCCGGCACCCGGCTCGGGTGCGTCGGCGGTGGCCGCCGGCATGCTCTCCCCGGTCGCCGAGGCGTACTTCGGTGAGCGGCAGCTGACCGGGTTGCTGCTGGCGTCGGCCGCCCGCTGGCCGGCGTTCGCCGCGGAGCTGACCGAGACGACCGGAGCTGAGATCGGCTACCGGACCGAGGGCACACTGATGGTCGGGCTCACCGGCGACGACCTGGCCGAGGCGCGCCGGCTGTGGGCGTACCAGCAGGGGTTGGGACTGCCCGTGACGCCGCTGCGCCCCAGCGAGCTGCGCGACCGCGAACCGGCGCTCGCCCCACGGGTGCGCGGCGGCGCGATCGCGCCCACCGACCACCAGGTCGACCCCCGGCTGCTGGTTCCGGCGCTGCGCACTGCCGCGCAGCGGGCCGGCGCGGTGCTCGTGCCACGGCCGGTCCGACAACTGTCCGACGTGGACGCGCAGGTCACAGTGGTCGCCGCCGGCTGCGGGGCCGCCGCGCTCACCGGCCTGCCCGTGCGGCCGGTGAAGGGCCAGATCCTCCGGCTCCGCGCGCCCGACGGCGTCGCGCCGGGCTTCCGGCACGTGATCCGGGGGTACGCCGACGGCGAGCACGTCTACCTGGTGCCCCGCGCCGACGGTGAGGTGGTGCTCGGCGCGACGGTCGAGGAGCGCTCGGACACCACCGTCACCGCCGGTGCCGTGCAACGGCTGCTGCGTGCCGGGGTCGACCTGCTTCCCGAACTGGCCGAGTACGACCTGGTCGAGGCGGTCGCCGGGCTGCGCCCGGGCACCCCGGACAACGCGCCGATCCTCGGGCCGCTGCCCGGCCGACCGGACGTCCTGGCCGCCACCGGGCACCACCGGCACGGCATCGTGCTCACCCCGATCACCGCCGACCTGATCGTCGACCTGGTGCTCGGCGGCGTACCCGACCCGCTGCTCGCGCCCTTGCGGGCCGACCGCTTCGGCGCTGCCGCCGCGGTGACCGCGTCGGGCGGCCCTGAACCGACGTTGGAGGGGGACCTGTGGAGTTGACTGTGAACGGGGCCGGGCGCAGCGTCGCCGCCGGCGCGTCAGTGGCGGACCTGGTCCGCGACATCGTGGCGCACCCACGTGGGGTGGCGGTCGCTGTCAACGGCGAGGTGGTGCCCCGGACCGGCTGGCCGGCCCGAGCACTGCGCGACGGTGACCGGGTCGAGGTGCTCACCGCGGCGCAGGGCGGGTGAGCGGCGTGCCCCTCGAACTGGGTGGGAAGACCTTCACCTCGCGGCTGATCCTCGGCACCGGCGGCGCCGCGAACCTGCACGTCCTGGAGCAGGCGATCCGGGCGTCCGGCACCGAGCTGGTCACGCTGGCGCTGCGCCGGGTGGGCACGGCACCGGGCTCCACCGGTGGGCTGCTGGAGTTGCTGGACCGGTGCGGCGTACGCCTGCTGCCGAACACCGCCGGCTGCCACACCGCCACGGAGGCGGTGAAGGTGGCCCGGCTGGCCCGGGACGCGTTCGACACCGACTGGGTCAAGCTGGAGGTGATCGGCGACGAGCGCACCCTCCTGCCCGACGGGGTGGAACTGCTCCGCGCCGCCGAGGAGCTGGTCGCCGATGGCTTCACGGTGCTGCCGTACACCAGCGACGACCCGGTGCTCGCCCGTCGCCTCGCCGACGTCGGCTGCGCCGCGGTGATGCCGGCCGGCTCCCCGATCGGCTCCGGGCTCGGCATCGGCAACCCGCACCACATTCGACTGATAAGGCAGGGTGTGGACGTGCCGGTGATCCTCGACGCCGGCATCGGCACCGCGTCCGACGCGGCGCTGGCAATGGAGCTGGGCTGTGACGGGGTGCTGCTGGCGAGTGCTGTCACCAGGGCGGCCGACCCGGTGGCGATGGCCACCGCGATGCGGTACGCGGTCGAGGCGGGCCGACTGGCGGCCCGGGCCGGTCGGATCGAGCGCCGCTTCCACGCGCTCGCCTCCACCCCTGACGAGGGAAGACCCGAGCTGTGACCCCGCCGTCCGGGGTTGTCGTGTTGACCGACCGGCTCGTCGCGCGGGGCGGGCTCGACCGGGTGGTGGCGGGGGCCGTGGCCGGGGGAGTGCGCTGGGTGGTGCTGCGGGAGAAGGACCTGCCGCGCGCCGAACGCGCCGCCCTCGCCGCGGACCTGCGCGCGATCCTCGCCGACGTCGGCGGAACCCTCATCGTGGCCGGCCCCGACCCGCTCGGTGGCGACGCCGTGCACCTGCCCGCCGCCGGCCCGTACCCACCGCCAACCGTCGGCCTGGTCGGCCGCTCCTGCCACCACCAACCCGAGCTGGACCGCCTGACCACCGAGCACTACGCCACCATCTCCCCGGTCTGGCCCACAAAGACAAAGCCCGGCTACGGCCCACCCCTGGATGTTGCAGGCCTGGGCAGCCTGGTCCGCTCCAGCCCGGTGCCCCTGCTCGCCCTCGGCGGCATCGAAACCCCAGAACAGGTAACCGCCTGCGTGAAGGCGGGAGCCGTCGGGGTGGCAGTGCTGGGCGCAATCATGCGAGCAGAAGACCCCGCCGAGGCAGCGGCGAGCCTGACCAGCGCTTATGTCGAGGCGGTCACCCCTGTGCTGACCCAAACCCGGCGCGGGGTCACCCAGGTCTCCACGTCAGGGCTGCGGCCGACAGTGCCCACGCAGGGATCAAGCCTGACCGCCCGGAGTGGGCACTGTCGGCCGCAGCCCCCAACCGCAACCAAAGAGGAAAGATGACCCCGCGAACACTGCTGACCATCGCTGGCTCGGACTCCGGCGGCGGCGCAGGCATCCAGGCCGACCTCAAGGTCTTCGCCGCGCTCGGCGGGTACGGCACCAGCGTCCTCACCGCGGTCACCGCGCAGAACACCCGGGGTGTCGACGCGGTGCTGCCGCTGCCCCCGCGCACCGTCACCGAACAGTTGGACAGCGTGCTCACCGATTTCACCGTCTGCGCCGTGAAGACGGGGATGCTCGGCACCCCGGCGATCGCGGACGTGGTGGCCGAGGCCGCCCGGGACGGTCGGCTACCTCACCTCGTCGTCGACCCGGTGCTGGTCGCCACGAGTGGTCACCGGCTCGGCGTGGTGGGCGCTGTGGAGCGGCTGCTGCCGTACGCCACTGTGGCGACCCCGAACTGCGCGGAGGCCGCGGCGATCACCGGACGCCCGGTGGACGACGTGGCCGCGATGGTAGTGGCCGCCGAGGCCCTGGTGTCCGGCGGCCCGGAGTACGTGGTGGTCACAGGTGGTGACCTGGACGGGGGCGAAGCGGTCGACGTGCTGCACGGCGGCGGCGTCACCACAGTGTTGCGCGCACCCCGGGTGGCCACCCGGCACACCCACGGCACCGGGTGCTCGTTCTCGGCGGCGATCGCGGTGCGGCTCGGTCTGGGCGATGCGGTGCCGGCCGCCGTGGGGGCCGCCAAGGAGTACGTGCTCCGTGCGCTGACCGGCGCGCGGGGCTGGGAGCTGGGCGCGGGGCGCGGACCGCTGAACCACTTCGGCTGGTCCGCTTGATCACCAGGGAGGCTGTCATGCACGCACGAGGCAAGGTGTACGTCGAGGGTTCGCGGCCGGATGTCCGGGTGCCGTTCGCGGAGGTGGGGCTGACCGGGGACCTGCCGCCGGTGCGGCTCTACGACACGTCCGGACCTGGTTCGGACCCGGAGGTGGGGCTGCCGCCGCTGCGCGGGCCGTGGATCGCCGAGCGGGGTGACGTGGCCCCGGTACGGGGTGCGGGCACGCCACTCGCCGGGGTGGACGGCCGTCGGCCCACCCAGCTCGCGTACGCGCGGGCCGGTCTGGTGACGCCGGAGATGGAGTTCGTGGCGATCCGGGAGAACGTCGACCCGGAACTGGTGCGGGCCGAGATCGCCGCCGGTCGGGCGGTGCTCCCGCTCAACGTCAACCACCCGGAGTGCGAGCCGGCGATCATCGGCAAGGCGTTCCTGGTCAAGGTGAACGCCAACATCGGCACCTCGGCGGTCAGCTCGTCGGTCGCGGAGGAGGTGGAGAAGCTGACCTGGGCCACCCGCTGGGGCGCGGACACGGTGATGGACCTGTCCACTGGTAAGCGGATCCACGAGACCCGTGAGGCGATCGTGCGGAACTCGCCGGTGCCGATCGGGACGGTGCCGATCTACCAGGCGTTGGAGAAGGTCGGCGGCGACCCGGTGAAGTTGAGCTGGGAGGTGTTCCGGGAGACCGTGATCGAGCAGGCCGAGCAGGGCGTGGACTACATGACTGTGCACGCCGGGGTGCTCCTGCCGTACGTGCCGCTGGCCGTGGACCGGGTGACCGGGATCGTGTCCCGCGGCGGTTCGATCATGGCGGCGTGGTGCCTGGCGCACCACGAGGAGAACTTCCTCTACACCAACTTCGAGGAGCTGTGCGCGCTGCTCGCGCGCTACGACGTGACGTTCTCTCTCGGCGACGGGCTGCGCCCCGGGTCGATCGCCGACGCCAACGACGAGGCGCAGTTTGCCGAGCTGCGGACCCTCGGTGAGCTGACGAAGATCGCCTGGGCGTACGACGTCCAGGTGATGATCGAGGGCCCCGGTCACGTACCGATGCACAAGATCAAGGAGAACGTGGACCTTCAGCAGGAGTGGTGCCACGAGGCGCCCTTCTACACGCTCGGTCCGCTGACCACCGACATCGCGCCCGCGTACGACCACATCACCTCGGCGATCGGCGCCGCGATGATCGGCATGTTCGGCACCGCGATGCTCTGCTACGTCACGCCGAAGGAGCACCTCGGTCTGCCGGACCGGGACGACGTGAAGGCGGGCGTGATCGCGTACAAGATCGCGGCACACGCGGCGGACCTGGCCAAGGGGCACCCCGGCGCGCAGGCCTGGGACGACGCCCTGTCGAAGGCGCGGTTCGAGTTCCGCTGGGAGGATCAGTTCAACCTCTCGCTGGACCCGGAGACGGCGCGCTCGTACCACGACGCGACACTGCCGGCGGAGCCGGCGAAGACAGCGCACTTCTGCTCGATGTGTGGCCCGAAGTTCTGCTCCATGAAGATCACCCAGGAGCTCAAGGAGTACGCGGCGCGCGGCATGAAGGACAAGTCGGAGGAGTTCGTCTCCGGCGGAAGTCGGGTCTACCTGCCGCTCGCCTGACCCCTGCCCAGGTGGGGCTGTCCCGGTGGCGTCCCGGTGTTGCGGGGCGACGCCGGGACGGCCGGCGTCGCCCGGCGCGCATGGCCTCGCGGGGGACGTCCGGCGTGGCCGGTGCTCCTGTGCGTTGGGTGGTGCGGGTCAGCCGCTGTGGGTCAGTCGCGGTGGTGGCGGCCGGTGGAGCGCAACGACCGGCGGCCGTTCTCCTGCTCGGGCTCGTTGTCCGACACCGGCTTACTCAGACCGGCGACCCAGTCGACGAATTCCTCGTCCTGGGACGCCAGCGGCTCGGTTGCGTCCGACGTCTTCGGGCTCTCCTCGTCGGCGCGGGCCCGGTTGCGGCGGAACAACCCACCGAGACGCCCTCGCCGGGAGGGCTGCTCTGCCACCTTCGGATGCGTCGGAGTTCCCGACGTGGCGTCGGTAGCCGCCACATCGCCGGTGCCGGCGCCGGTGGTGTCGGTGGTGGCACTGGCGGCGGCACCGGAGGGCGCGCCCGCCATGCCGGGGAACTCCGGCCGGCCCTGGGATTCGGGCGGAGCGGTCGTCTCGCCGGCTTCGGTCGGAGCTGTCCGTGCCGTCGAGCTGTCCTGCGATCCGGTCGACCCGCGGCGCCGAGAGGTGTCGAACGCATTCCAGGTGCCGGCCCGGCTCAGGTCCGGCAACGGTGCCCGATGCCGGGGCCTGGGCGTCGGCCCGGTCGGCGCGTCGGGCCTGCTCGACCCCTGCGATTCCGTTGCCTCCGGCTCGGCGGCCTGCGGTGGCACCGTCCACGTCGCGGTGACGGGCCAGGCCGACGGCGCGGGCGTCCACCGGTCCCCGTCCGGGTCATTGGCGGCGGTGGCTCCGAACAACCCGGCGACGGGAACATCCTCGGCGGCGGGCCGCTCGCCGTCGGTGCCACGAGCGTCGGCGATTGCAGAATCACCGGTCGCAGAGGTCGCGTCGGCCGGTGCCGCAGTGCTGCCCGTGCCGGCAGTGGGGACGCGTGAACTGGCGTCCGCGCCAACCTGGCTGGCCGCGGTGGTCGGTGCTGGTGTCGCCCCACTCCCGCTGGTCGGTGTCTGTGCGGCGTCGGTCGCCGTGGTCGGGGGCTCCCTGTCGACCGGCGCCTGCGTTGTGCCGGTTTCGGCGGTCGTCGAGGCGACCGGTGCTTGCTTCGCGCCGGTGGCGGGGGTGGCAGGTGTTCGCTTCGTACCGGTAGTGGTGGTCCGGGATGCTGCCGCGCCGGAACTGGCAGCCGAGGTGACCCCGGAGGTCGAACCCGACCGTTCACCCACGCTTTCCCGGCTGGGCGCCGGAGTGTCGGTGCCCGCGTCCGAGGCGGTGGTGTCGGCTGACCTGCCCGGCCGGGTGCCCTTCGCGACGCGGCCGGTGGTCGTTGCGTCGGTGGTCGTCTCGGCTGCGGTTGCCGGACCGGCAGGGGAGATGTCGTCAGCCACGTCGGAGGCGGTGGCGTCCGGCTTGGCTTTGGACTTCCGGCCGCGTCGCGGTTTGATCGTCAGCGGCGCCTCAGCCGTGCCGTGGTCGGCAGTGCCCGCACCGCTCGCCTCCGTGTTCGTGGCTGACCCCGTGCCCGTCGAGGCCGTGGGAGTGTCAGTGCCAGCCGGTGCTGTGCTGGTCGCCCCGGTGCCGCTGCCCGTACTGGTCGCGGCCGCGCTGGTCGTGCCGGAACCGGGTGTGCCGGAACCGGGTGTGCCAGTGCCGCGTGGAGTGTCGACGGACTTGCCTGTGGCGCGCCCACCGGTCGGCCTGCCACCGGTCGCCGTGCCGCTCGCGCCGGTCGCTGTGCTGCTGGTCGGCTCGTCGACCGCTGGGCCGCCCGTCGGGGGCGCGGCGTCGACGCGTCCGGCCGTTGTGCCGCTCGCCGTGGCGTCGGTGTCGATGCTGACGCCGGTGCCGGCCGAGGGCTCGGTAGTGGCCAGGACATCATCCTGGCGCGGGGGCGTCTGCCCGGCGGCGGTGAACTCACCGGTCGGCGCGGTCAGCCAGGCCGCGGGCTGAGTCGGGGCGGCGGGCTTCGGTGCGGCGGGAGTCGCGGTGGCGGGCCCCGGACCGTGCTGTCCGCTCGCTGTGGTCTCCGGCCAGTCCCAGTGGGCCGGGACGGTGCGTACGGCATCGGGGTCGCCCGTCGCCCACGGACCCGCGATGACGCCGGCGGGCTTCGTGCTGGTGGCCAGCTCGGCGTTGGTCGTCTCCGTGTCGGTGCGCTCGGCGCCGTCCCTGACGTTCGCCGCGCTGTCCCGGTCGTTCGCCGCGCTGGGCAGCGCCGGGCCGGCCGGCAGCGGGCGCAGGATGGCGGTGGGCTCGATCGCCTGCGGATCGGCGGTACGGGTGCCCGTCGGCCAGCGCAGCAGCGCGGCGGCGGCCGCGCCGAGCGCTCCGGCGAGGATCGCGATCAACGAGCCGTAGTAGGGGGCGGCCTGGTAGCGGTCCACAGCGTCACCCGGACCGGCGGTCAGGTAGGCGAACGCCAGCAGCACCGGACCGGCCACCCCGGTGGCCCCGCTGACCAGTGGAGCCTGGCCCCGCCAGCGAGCCAGCCCGGCCGTCGCCGCGCCGGCCAGCAGCGCCACGATGGGCAGCAGGAGCAGCGCCAGCCGCTGCGCGGCGGCGTCGTCGAGCCAGCTCGGCTCCAGTACGCCGAGCCGGACGGTCGGCAGTGGGCCGGCCGTGCCGAGCGACGGTAGGACGGAGATCAGCGCCAGTAGCCAGACCGCGCCGGCCACTGCCGTCATGTTCCATCCCAGCTCGGGCCGGAAAAGGACGGCGATCGCCGCGCCCGCCCCGATCACCGCACCGACAATGGCGCAGATGCCCACCGCCCAGACCGGGTCAACGGAGATCAGCTCCGCGGCGCGGGCGGGCTGCATGCAGAGCGGGGCGATGACTGTGGCACCGAGCGCTGCCGCGCCGCCGACAGCCAACTGCCGTCCGGTGCTGGCCGCCGGGGCGTCGCGGCGAGCGAGGCGTCCGGTCAGGACGGCACCGGCGACTGCCGCGTTGGCGGCGAACCAGCCCACCCAGACCAGCTGGGCCGGCCACTGGTTGACTGTCGTACCGGTGAATGCGCCGGTCAGGCGGACGATGCCGAAACCGTACGCGACGCCGAGCTGGCCGGCTCCGGCCAGCACGCTCACCCCGAGCGCCGTGAGCAGCAGTCTGCCCCAGGTCCGAAAGGCCATGTCCGGCACGTTACGCACCTGGTACACCCGATCGCCACCGGCGCGCCGCGAGGCACGCCGGTGGCGATCGGCGGGTCTACTTGAGTTCGACCAGCCGTGCCAGGTAAGTCGTATCCCCGACATTGGTCAGCATGTGCACAGCGCCCGGGTCCCGGTAGACCACTCCGCCGGTGGGCTCGTCGGCGTCGATCCGGGTGCCGTCGATGGTCTGCACGACGTTCTTGGCGCCCTCGATCGCCACCACCAGGTAGGGGTGGTCGTGCCGGTGCAGCGGCTGCCGCTCGCCCGGCTCGAGGCGGATGTGCCAGACCCGGACCCTGTCGTTCTCGAAGACGATCTCCTGGCCGACCGGCCCGAGTTCGGTTCCGTCGATCACGTCGGTCATAGTGCTCCGTCCAGTTGGGGCAGCACCTCGGCGGCGATCAGCTCGAGGTGGTCGAGATCGTCGAAGTCGATCAGGCGCAGGTGGACCCGGGTGGTGCCGATCGCGGCGAACTCACCGAGCCGCTGCGCGAGCTGCGCGGGGGAGCCGACCACCGGGTCCTCCGGTGGCAGCGCGCTCTTCTCGTGCAGAGGCGCGGCCCGACGCTGGGCCTCCGCGTCGGTCCGGCCGATGGCGACGACGATCCCGGCGGAGAGCACCAACGGCGCGCGCCCGGACTCCGTCCGTCCGGTGCGCTCACACGTCTCGCGCACCCGGTCGTACGCCTCGGCGGTGGCGGCCACGGACTTGAACGGCATGTTGAACTCGTCGGCGTACCGGGCGGCCAGTTCGGGAGTGCGTTTGGGGCCACGCCCGCCCACGATGATCGGCGGGCCGGGCACCTGCACCGGCTTGGGCAGGGCGGGCGCGTCCACCAGCCGGTAGTGGTCGCCGGTGAAGCTGTAGGTCTCGCCGGGCGGGGTTCCCCACAACC
Organism: Micromonospora sp. NPDC048986; assembly: GCF_040649335.1. Taxonomy (NCBI): domain Bacteria; kingdom Bacillati; phylum Actinomycetota; class Actinomycetes; order Micromonosporales; family Micromonosporaceae; genus Micromonospora; species Micromonospora sp. NPDC048986. The sequence continues at coordinate 55,719 of NZ_JBEZFJ010000007.1, read as the reverse complement.
CGGTGATCACCTCAAGCTGCTCGGCCAGCCGGTCGAAGCGCTCGCCGACAGCCGGGAACGGGATGCCGTACGAGGTGTGCTCGCGCTCGTACCAGCCGGCGCCGATGCCGAGGTCGACCCGGCCACCGCTCATCTGATCGACCTGCGCGACCATCACCGCGAGCGGGCCGGGCAGGCGGAACGTGGCCGACGTCACCAGGGTGCCGAGTCGGATCCGCTCGGTCTCCCGGGCCAGCGCGGCGAGAGTCAGCCAGGCGTCAGTGGGGCCGGGCAGGCCCGGATCGGCGCCCATCGACTGGTAGTGGTCGGCGCGGAGGAAGCCCTCGTAGCCACAGGCCTCGACCAGCCGGGCGAACCGGAGCTGGGTGTCGTAGCTGGCGCCACGGTTCGGCTCGGTGAAGACCGACACCCGCATGGTCAGTGTCCTTCCGCGCCGGCGGTGGCCGGCTGTTCGCGTTCCATCAGCAGTTCGTGCAGGTCGGCGCTGACCTGGGCGACGTCGGCCAGGTGGGCGTTGCGGCCCAGGGTGCGGGGCCGGGGGATGGTCACGTCGACGACCTTGCGGATCCGACCGGGGCGGGGGCTCAGCACGACCACCCGGTCGGCGAGCAGCACCGCCTCGTCGATCGAGTGGGTGACGAAGACGATGGTCGGCTTGTTCTCCATGTGCACCCGCTGGAGTTCGCCGGACAGTTCCTCGCGGGTGAGCGCGTCAAGTGCGGAGAACGGCTCGTCCATCAGCATCACCCGGGGCTCACCGATCAACGACCGGCACAGCGACACCCGCTGCTGCATGCCGCCGGAGAGTTCGTGCGGCAGCCGCTTCTCGAAGCCGGCCAACCCGGCCACGTCGAGCAGTTCCCGGGCCCGCTCCCGGTGCTTGGCGCGGCTCCAGCCGAAGATCTCCACCGGCAGCAGGACGTTGTCCAGCACCGTGCGCCAGGGCAGCAGCGCCGGCTTCTGGAACAGCATCGCGATGTCCTGGCGGGGGCGGACGATCGGCGTACCGGCGACGGTGATCTCCCCGGCGCTCAGCGGGAGCAGCCCGGCGATCAGCCGCAGCAGTGTGGACTTGCCGCAGCCGGAGCGGCCGAGCACCGCGACGAACTCGCCCTCGGCGACGTCGAGGTCGATGCCGCGCAGCGCCTCCACCCGGCCGGATCGGCCCTCGAAGGTACGGGACACCCCGGACAGTCGGATCATCTCCGGCGCACCTCCGCTGAGTGGACGGTCAGGAATCCGACAAAGGCTAACCGCCCTGTCGAGGTATGGGACCGGCTGGGGTGGTCGTCAGGTTGTTTCCGTTCCGCAACCCGATGCGCCTGGCGTCGGGAGTGTGGGTTTCTCGTACGCTGTGCCCGCGAAGAGTCCCCCCACGACGGCGGGAGCCGGCTTCCACCCCTCCCGCCGGCCCGTCATAACAACCCCCTCCGGTGGCCTGCCGGCCCCGGTCGGAAAGGACATGGTGCAACTGATGAGAAGGCTGACCCGTACGGTCGCTACGGCCGCGCTGGCCACCGCCCTCGCCCTTGTCTCCGCCTGCAGCAGCGGGTCGGATTCGGCCGACGATGCCAAGGGCGGCGACGGGACGACGCTGACGAAGGTGACCTACCTCACCTCGTTCGGCAACTTCGGCCGTGACTCCTACGCCTGGGTGGCGAAGGACAAGGGCTTCTTCAAGGAAGCCGGTTTCGACGTCGAGATCAAGGCGGGCCAGGGCACCGGCGGTGTGATCCAGACCGTCGTCGGCGGTCAGGCCGACTTCGGCCCGATCGACCTCACCGGCGGCCTGCTCCAGCTCGGCAACGGCCAGGCGAAGGACTTCACCGCGGTGGCCGCGATCCAGCAACGCACCATGGCGGGCATCGCCACCGTCGAGGGCAAGAACATCAGCTCGCCGAAGGACCTGGAGGGCAAGAAGCTCGCCGACACCCCCGGGTCCGTGGTCCGCAACCTCTTCCCGACGTACGCCCGGCTCGCCGGTGTGGACGCGAGCAAGGTGACCTGGGTCAACGGTGAGGCGCAGAACCTGATCGGCACGCTGGCCGCGGGTTCGGTCGACGGCATCGGCCAGTTCGTCGTCGGTCAGCCGACCATCGAGGCGGTGGCCAAGAAGAAGGCAGTCATGCTGCCGTACAGCAACGTGATGCAGGACCTCTACGGCAACGTGCTGATCACCTCCTCGAAGATCGCCAAGGAGAAGCCCGAGATGGTGAAGAAGTTCACCGCCGCGCTGCTCAAAGGCCTGGAGTACAGCCTGGCGAACTCCAAGGAGGCCGCCGACATCCTGAAGAAGAACGTCGACGCCACCAACCCGGTCTCCGCCGCCGCCGAGCTGGAGCTGATGGCCGCGTACGTCCGTTCCGGCAACACCGGCACCGCGATCGGCACCCTGGACAGCGGTCGGGTCGCCAAGAGCATCGCCATCCTGCAGGGCGCTGGCGCGCTGAAGCAGAACATCACCCCCGAGCAGATCATCGACTTCAGCCTCGCGCCGAAGGCCTGATCGTCCGGTCGTCATCAGGGGGTACGTCCCGCCGATCCCGGTGGGGCGTACCCCCGTCGCTCGTCGGCCCCCGGCGGGCCGTGGGATTTCGAGGAGGACAGAGATGACCGACGTCCGGTCAGCGGACCCGGCGGTGGCGCAACCCCCGCCAGCGAGTGCCGGCCCCGCGGTGGGGCGCACGGGTCGAGGTGCCGGTCTGCGGGCCGGGGCCGAGGCGGTGCTGCCCGCTGTCGGCATCCTGGTCGCGCTGGCGGCGTGGTGGCTGATCGCCCGGCTGGAGCTGGTCCACCCCGCCGCCCTGCCGCCGCCCGGCGACGTGCTCACCGCGTTCGTCGACAAGCCGGCGCAGCTGCTGGAGCACACCTGGGACACCACATTGGAGATCCTGACCGGGTTCGCCCTGTCGGTGGCCGCCGGTGTGTTGATCGGGCTCTCCCTGGCCAGTTCCCGCACCGTGGAGCGGATGTTCACGCCGCTGCTGGTGGCGGTGAACGCGGTGCCGAAGATCACGCTGGGCCCGCTGCTGGTGGTGGCGCTCGGCTGGGGCCAGAAGCCGATCCTGACCATGGTGTTCCTGCTCTGCTTCTTCCCGATCGTGCTCTCCACGGCGACCGGGTTGACCACCACGCCGTCCGACCTGGCCGAGCTGGTGCGTTCCTGGAACGCCTCCCGCTGGCAGGCGTTCCGCAAGGTACGTTTCCCGGCCGCGCTGCCGCAGATCTTCGTCGGGCTCAAGGTGGCCATGCCACTGGCCGCGATCGGTGCGGTGATCGGTGAGTTCCAGGCGGGCGAGAGCGGCCTCGGCTACGTCATCACGCAGTACGCCGGCGTCGGCGACACCGCCACCGCCTGGGCGGCGATCATGCTGGTAGCGCTGGTGAGCATCCTGCTCTACTCGGCGCTCCTGCTGATCGAGCGGTTCGCCCTGCCCTGGGTACGCGAAACCACAAGCAGCCGCTGAGCCAACAGAAGAGACCAAGCAGAAGAAGCGCGAAGGGCCGGCCCCCAGATGGAGGCCGGCCCGTTCCGTGAAAGCCGCTGGCGCAGAAGGGTGTGGCCTGCCGTGCCCGGCGGAGGGATCAAGCCTGACCGCCCGGAGCCGGGCACGGTAGGCCACACCCCCACCCGCACCCCGACGAACCCGCCAGCTGCAAGGGCCGAGCGTTACCCAGCCAACCGCCAGCGGCCGTTGCGGGCGACCAGCGTGGTGAGCGCCTGCGGCATCAGGCCGCTGTGGTTGTCAGGCGTCATGCGGATCGGGCCGGAGAGGCCGTCCATCTGGGACGTCTCCAGCACGTCCCGGATGCCGTTACGGTCCACCTTCCCAATCTCACCACCGGCGCGCAGTTCGGCGTCGGCGATCAGCTGGACGGCGTCCGCGGCGAACGACGACGACCCGTTGTAGCCACCGAAGCGGGCCGTGTAGTCCTGGAACCACTGCCGCCGCGCCGCCTTGGCCGGCGTGGTCGCGATGACGTCATCGATCACCATGGTCTGCGTGAAGATCAGCGTGGCCTTCTCGGTCGCCTTGGCCGCCGCGCCGAGGAAGAGGTCCCCGGCCGCCGCCGCGTCGAAGTAGATCGACCCACGGAAGATGGTCTGCTGGACGCTGGTGGCGGCAAGTGTCGCCTGCTCCGGCGGGGTCCAGAAGACCATCGCGTCGGGCTTGCCCGACGCGAGCTGCTGGACCTGCCGGCTGACGTCGGTGTCGGTGGTCTTGACCCGCTGCTGTCGGAGCGTGATGTTGGCCTTGTCCAGCTCGTTCTTGAGCGCGGTGGCGCCCTCCTGGCCGTAGTCGTCGTCGCTGACCAGCATCCCCACCTTGCGGATGTTGTTGCGGCGCAGTTCGGTGGTCAGTGCGGCGGCGCTGTCCGGGGCGTTGGGGCCCAGCTTGAACACGTAGCGCCGTTCGGCGGCCGGCGCGGCGATCGCGCCGGAAGCGGCTAGCGCAATGGTGGGAATCCGCTTCTCGTTGATGGTGCCGACCGCTCCGACAGCGCATTCGTTGCAGCCGCCCATGATGATGGCGCTGACCTTCGAATCGCTGCTGAAGTCGACGATGTTGCGAAGTGACTCGGCCGAGTCGGAACGGTTGTCCTTCACCTTCAGGTCGATCTTCCGGCCGTTCAGTGCTCCGGAGGCGTTCAACTGATCGACCTTGAGTTTGAGGGCTCGCTGGTATGTCCGGCCAACAGTGGCCGCGGCGCCGGAGAGTTCGAGATCGGCAGCGATCACGATCGGACTCGTGTCCTTCTCCGCCTCGCCAAACTGGCAGCCGGTGAGCGTGGTGGCCACTACGGCCGATGCGAGCGCCGCGATGGTCGCGGAGCGGATGGGGCTCAACTCAGTCCTCCAGGTGCGGGCGCGGGCGCTGCCCGGTCACCGCCGCTAATCCGTCCTCAGTGGAGGACGGGATCTCCTCTGCCGTACGGTGTGCGCGAAGCCTGCAAAACCTTGCCAATGGCCGGCGCTGTGGTCAAGCGCGGACCCCGGCAGCATTTTCGGGACGGCCATCCCACATGCTGGGGTAACGCAATGTTTGCAAAAGCTCACTTTGCATACACGCGTGACCACTCTGGAGTTACATGCCCTGTTCAGGGGCTTGCGGAAATGAAGGTATCAGTTGCCCGGATCACGGGATGCGCTCCGTCCGACCGTTTCCTACCTCACTGCGGCTTCCCAAACACGATCATCTCTGATGAAATCGCGGCCGTGCCGCGCGTGGTCCCCTCCGCTTACGGCATGGCTCGGCGGCTCAGGCGGGGAAGAAACGACGGAGGCGATGTCGTGAGCACCGGACCGACGACCCTGCCCGCGCTCGGCGACAGCGGTCGGCCTGCGCGCCGACGGATGCCGAGACTGCGCGACGCCCGGATCCGGTCCAAGTTGGCGTTGATTCTGGTCGTCCCGGTGGCGGCGGTGATCGCGCTGGCCACGGTCCGCCTGATCTCCGTCGGCGAGGGCGCGTTCGACGCCACCCGGGCCCGGTCACTGACGGCCCTTTCGGTCGACGTCAGCGCCCTGACCCAGGACCTCCAGGCCGAACGGATGGCCGCGGCCGCCTACCTCGCCGCTCCGCAGCAGCCGGCCGACGCGTACAACCTGCGGGTCCGCCAGACGCAGCAACGGGTGGACGAGTACCGCGCCGAGCGGGGCCGGATCGGCGACGTGCCGGCCGCCCTGCGGGACCGGCTGGCCGCCATCGACGATCACCTGGCCACCCTGGACGGCACCCGTCAGGAGGTGCTGGACCGCCGGCAGATGGCGGTCGCCGAGGCGGTGCTCCGCTACGGAGTCATCCTCACCGACCTGGTCTCGTACGGTGACGGCCTGGCCCAACTGCCCGGCGACGAGAGCCTTTCGGACAGTCGCCGCGCGGTCGCCGCGTTCGCCCGCGCCAAGGCTTCGGTCGCCGAGGAAGAAGCCGTCGCCTTCACCGCGCTGACGGCCGGGCAGCTCGACTCGGAGCAGTTCTCCTCCTTCGTGGCAACGTTGACCGGTCAGCAGGAGGCCCTGGTCGCCTTCTCGCTGGCCGCCGACCCGGTGCAGCGCGCCCTGGTCGACAGCACCGTCTCCGGCGACGCGGTCGGCCTGGCCGACCGGGTGGCCACCGACATCACCCGCTCGGTCGGGCAGCGTCCGCTGGTCACCGCGCAGGACGCCACCGCCGCGATCGGCGCGGTGAACGACCTGATGCGCTGGGCCGAGATCCAACTGCAGGACCGACTGTTCCAGCAGGCCGACCAGGCCCGCTCGGACGTCATCCGGCAGGCGGTCGTCGAGTCGGTCCTGGTGCTGTTGACCCTGATCATCGCCGTGTCGCTGGCAGTGGTGCTGGCCCGCTCGCTCAACCACTCGCTGCGCCGACTGCGCGAGGGCGCTCTCTCGGTGGCCAACCACGACCTGCCCGACGCCGTGCAGCGGCTGCAGAACATGGGCAGCGTGGGCGACGGCGGGGTGGACGAGATCGTCCGCCAGGTCCGGGACCCCATCCAGCTCAACACCCGCGACGAGGTCGGTCAGGTGGCGCTGGCCTTCAACGTCGTACACCGGGAGGCGGTGCGGGTCGCCGCCGAGCAGGCGGCACTGCGTACCAGCGTCTCAGCGATGTTCCTCAACCTGGCCCGCCGTAGTCAGACCCTGGTCGACCGGATGATCGGCGAGCTGGACGCGATCGAGCGCGGCGAGGAGGACCCGAAGCGGCTCGCGCAGCTCTTCGAACTGGACCACCTGGCCACCCGAATGCGCCGCAACGACGAGAACCTGCTGGTCCTGGCCGGCGCCGACTCCGCCGCACCGCGTCACGACAACGCGCTCGTGGTGGACGTGCTGCGCGCCGCCCAATCCGAGGTTGAGCTCTACAACCGCATCGAGTTCGGCACCGTGGACACGGACATCTCGGTGGCCGCGCACGCGGTCAACGACGTGGTACGCCTCGTCGCCGAGCTGCTCGACAACGCCACCCGGTTCTCGCCGCCGAACACCACGGTGGTCGCCGACGGTCGCCGGATCCGCGACTACGTGCTGATCCAGATCGAGGACCGCGGGCTCGGCCTCACCGACGACCAGCTCGACTCGCTCAACCGGCGGCTGGCAGCCCCGCCGAGCGTCGACGTCGCCGCGTTCCGACTGATGGGTCTGGCCGTCGTGAGCCGGCTCGCCTCCCGCTACGGCATCCGGGTGGAGTTGCGCCGCAACGTCGAGGGCGGCACTGTCGCCCAGGTGACGTTGCCCGCCGCCACCGTATTGCTACCCACCAACCGGGGCCGCGATCAGGTGCTCAGCCGGCCGCGTCAGCCGATGGCCGTGGAGCAGGCGCCGCTCTCCCCGGCCGGCCACGCCGAGCAGTTCGCCGGTGCCGCCACGACGGCGGCGACGCTGCCCGACCAGTGGCGGACCAGCACGCCGGCACCCGCCCAGTGGCAGTCGCCGCTGAACTCGCGGGACACCACCCCGGCCGTGCAGGCGGGTGGCTACACCGGTCCGCGCTCGACGATGCCACCGGCCGCCGCCGCCCCCGCCCCCGCCGCCCCGCTCCCACCGGCCCAGCCGGCCTACGGCAACGGCGCGGGCGCCTCGCTGGGCAGCCCGACAGTGGCCTACCCGACAGTCGACCCGCTGCCCCGACGCGGCTCCACCCCGGACACCGCCGACACCGCGGATGGGCGCGGTGCCCAGGGCCTCCCGGTCGGGCCGGTCGCCGGGCCGAGCACCGTGGCGCCGCCGGCCGTTCCGTCGGTGCCCGCCGCTCCGGTCAGCACCCGGCCCGACTTCCCAGCCGAGGCGCCGATCTTCCGGGAGATGGAGGCGGTCTGGTTCCGGTCGCACGGCGACGACGCCACAGCGATCTTCACCCGGCCCAACTTCGACGAGCCGCCCGCGCCCGCCACCACCACAGCGGCCGACGCCGGCCTGCGCACCGGCAACGGGGGCCCGCCCAGCGCCGGATCGGTGCCGGCCGCGTCGCCGGCCCGACCGAAACTGCCGACCCGTACCCCGGGCAGCTCCGGCACCGACGGGACGGCCACCCCGGGCGCAGACGGCCTCGGGGCCACAATGGACGGATTCGGGGCACGGCCGTCGGCACCGCCGACGTACGCCCCGGCCCCGGCCGGCCGGACGGCTCCGCCCGCGCCCGCCCCCGCTCCCGCCCCGGACCCGGAGGCCTGGCGTACGGCGGCGGACGAGGGCTGGTCCCGGGCCAGCCGGGCTGCCGAGCCGGCTCCCGCCGGGACCACCCGCTCCGGGTTGCCCAAGCGGGTGCCGCAGGCACAGCTCGTGCCGGGTGGCATCGAACCGAAGAGCGGCCGGGACCGCAGCCGGCGGACCCCGGATGAAGTACGTGGTCTGCTGTCGGCCTACCACCGCGGTGTGCAACGCGGCCGCACGGCCGGAACGGACCTGAACAGCACCTCGACCAAGGAGAGCCGATGAACAGGCCAGCTGCCATGCAGGACATGGGTTGGCTGCTCACCAACTTCGCCGACAGCGTGGCGGGCATCGCCCACGTGGTGGCGGTGTCCGCCGACGGGCTGCTGCTCGCGTCCTCCCGGGATCTGCCGGGGGACCGGGCGGACCAGCTCGCCGCGATCACCTCCGGAGTGGTGAGCCTGACCGAGGGCGCGGCCCGGATGTTCAGCGCGGGCGGGGTGTTGCAGACAGTCATCGAGATGGACAGCGGGTATCTCTTCCTGATGTCGATCAGCGACGGCTCCTCGATGGCAGTGCTGGCCGCCCGCAGCTGCGACGTGGGCCAGGTCGGCTACGAGATGGCGCTGCTGGTCGAGCGGGTGGGTGCCGCGCTGGTGCCGCTGCCGCGCGACGCGGTGCGCTCTTAGCACCGGAAGGCGGCGCTCTTTCCGAGCGCCGGACCAGGGACGAGAGGCGGCGCAGTCCGGCTCAGCAGGGGGCGAGGAGGTGATCGGGAATGGACCAACGACGCGCTGACCCGCGTGGCGCGCTGGTGCGTCCGTACGCGGTCACCCGTGGTCGTACCGAGCCCCGGCAGGACATCGCTCTTGAGGCCGTCCTGACCGCCTCTCCCACCCAGGTCGCCGAGTCCCGTTTCGCCGGGCACGACAAGCACCGCATCGCCACGGTCTGTGAGGGCCGAGCACAGTCGCTGGCGGAGATCGCCGCGTATACCCGGATGCCGCTGGGCGTCGCCCGGGTGTTGGTCGCCGACATGGTGGCCGAGAGCCTGCTGACGTTACACACTGCTGCTCCCGCCGAGGGGTTCGAGGAGCGGATGGAACTGCTTGGAAGGGTGCTAAGTGGACTTCGCAGGCTATGACCCCGCAGGGGGGCGGCCGGGCCGGGGAATCGTCTCCGCGAAGATCGTCGTCGCGGGCGGCTTCGGCGTCGGTAAGACAACACTGGTCGGGGCGATCTCCGAGATCACACCGCTGACCACCGAGGCGTTGATGACCGCGGCGGGTGTCGGCATCGACGATCCGTCCAAGGTGCCGGGCAAGGAGACCACCACGGTCGCCATGGACTTCGGCCGCATCACGATGGCCCAGGACCTGATCCTGTACCTCTTCGGTACACCGGGTCAGACTCGGTTCTGGTTCATGTGGGACGAGATCATCCGGGGGGCGGTGGGTGCCGCCGTGCTGGTGGACACTCGCCGGATCACCGACGCCTTCGCCCCGCTGGACTACTTCGAGAACCGCAACCTGCCGTACGTGGTGGCGCTGAACAAGTTCGACGGCGCACCGCAGTACGAGGCCGAGGAGGTCCGCGAAGCGCTGGCCATCTCGCCGCAGGTGCCGCTGGTGATGACCGACGCCCGGCAGCGGGACTCGGTCAAGCAGGTGCTGGTGACGGTGGTCGAGCACGCCATGCTCCGGCTCCAGTCGGAGCACGGGCGGGGCTTCCCGACGCCGGTCGGCTGAAACGTCGCGTCACGGCCGGCTCGCGACGGCCGGCCGTGACGCCTTCACGGCGTGGTCGAAGCCCCCTGCCGGACCGCCGCCTGGCCTCCGCCTGGCCTGGACCGAGGACTTCGGCACACGCCCTAGTCGACCCGGAGTCGGTAGCCGCGCTTCACCACCGTCTGCACCACGCGGGGTGCGCGCAGGCCGGCCCGTAGCCGGGCAACGGCCATCTCCACGGCGTGCTCGTCCGCGCCCCGGGGCAGCGTCCTCAGCAACGCCGTGCGGGACAACACCCGACCCGGGGTCTGGGCCAGCGCCCGCAGCACCGCCATCGGCGCGGGCGCGAGTGGCCGCAGCTCACCATCGATCACTGCGGCGTGCCCGCGCAACGTGAGCAGGTGCCCGCCGGCCTTGAACGTCACTGTCCGGCGGGGCAGCTCGTCGACGATGGTCCGCACCAGCGCGCCCAACCGGGCCCGACCGGGCGCGCTCACCGGCACCCCGTGCCGCAGCAGCGGCTCGGCGGTCACCGCCCCGACGCAGCTGGCGAGCACGTCGCTGCGCAACGCGGACAGCACCGCGTCGGTGCGGTCCCCGGCGGCCCGCAGCAACGCCTCGGCCGCCGGCGCCGAGGTGAACGTCACCGCGTCCACCAGCCGACCGGCGATCAGGTCGATCAGCCGGTGCAGCGGCGCCGGATCGGTCGGCGGCGCCCAGCGGTAGACCGGCACCTCGATGACAGTGGCGCCCGCCGCCTCCAGCGCGAGCGTGCACTCGGGCTGCCGCTCGCCGTGCAACTGCATGGCGATGACCTGCCCGGCCACGCCGCGCCGACGCAGGTGGTCGACCACCTCGTCGCAGCTTTCCGAGGCGGGCGACCACTGGTCGTGCAGCCCGGCCGCCCGGATCGCGCCGCGTGCCTTCGGGCCGCGCGCCACCACGTACGAGCTGGCCAACACGGAGCGCAGCGGCTCGGCCAGCCCCCAGCCCTCGGCCGCCTCCAACCAGCCGCGCATGCCGATGCCGGTGTTCGCCATCAGGATGTCCGGCGGCTGGTCGAGGCAGGCGCGGGTCGCCTCGCGCAGCTCGGTGTCGTCGGACAGCGGCACGATCCGCAGCGCCGGGGCGAGCACCACCCGGGCGCCCCGTCGTTCGAGCAGCGCGGCCAACTCGTCGCGCCGCCGGTCGGCGGTCACCCCGATGGTGAAGCCCGCCAGTTCTTCCCGCATCAACCCTCCTGTCGCAGCCGCACCTCGACCAGCCCGTTGCGGCAACGTGCGTCGTGTCGGGCCACTGCCACCCCGGGCAGGTCGAGGCAGTGTCCGCTGCGCAGGTCGTACACCTGCTTGTGCAGCGGTGACGCCACAGTCGGCACTCCGCCACGGCTGCCGACGATGCCCCGGGACAGCACGTACGCCCCGGAGACCGGATCGCGGTTGTCGATGGCGAACAGCTCGTCGGCGGTCCGGAAGAGGGCGATCTGTACTCCGTCGACCAGGGCGGCGACGCCCCGATCCGGTTCCAACCTGTCGAGCAGGCAGACGGTGGTCCAGGTCAGCGTGAGGGTCTGGGTCATCGCCGTACCTCCGGTAGGCCGAGGGTGACCGGTTGCCGGCGGTGACCGTTTGTCGGCTCGGATCCGGTCGGGGACTGGTCGCGTAGGGGAACCGGCTGGCCGCGTTCCCGGGTGAAGGTGATCGACGGGTCCGGTACGTCGGGGGCGTTGACGAAGGAGGTGTAGCGGCGCAGCCGATCCGGGTCGTCCAGGACGTCGCGCCACTCGTCGGAGTACGACGACACGTGGTGGGCCATCGCCGCGTCGAGGTCCTCGCAGAGTCCGAGCGAGTCGTCCACGATCACCGAGCGCAGGTGGTCCAGGCCACCGTCCATCGCCTCGATCCAGCCGGCGGTGCGTTGCAGCCGGTCGGCGGTGCGGATGTAATACATCAAGAATCTATCGATTAGTCGAATCAGGGTTTCTGTCGACAGATCAGTGGCGAACAGGTCGGCGTGCCGGGGGCGGAAACCGCCGTTGCCGCCGACGTAGAGATTCCAACCGGTCTCGGTGGCGATGATGCCGAAGTCCTTGCTGCGCGCCTCCGCGCACTCCCGGGCGCAACCGGAGACCGCCGACTTCAGCTTGTGCGGAGCGCGCAGCCCGCGATAGCGCAGCTCCAGCGCGACGGCCAGCCCCACCGAGTCCTGCACCCCGTACCGGCACCAGGTCTCGCCCACGCACGACTTCACGGTGCGCAGGGCCTTGCCGTACGCGTGCCCGGACTCGAAGCCGGCGTCGACCAGCCGCCGCCAGATCTGCGGTAGCTGCTCCACCCGCGCCCCGAACAGGTCGATCCGCTGCCCACCGGTGATCTTGGTGTAGAGCTGGAAGTCCCGGGCGACCTCGCCGATCACGATCAGTTTCTCCGGGGTGATCTCGCCGCCCGGGATCCGGGGCACCACCGAGTAGCTGCCGTCGCGTTGCAGGTTGGCCAGGAAGTGGTCGTTGGTGTCCTGCAACGACGCCTGTTCACCGTCGAGCACGTGCCCGCTGCCCAGCGAGGCGAGGATCGACGCCACCACCGGCTTGCAGATGTCGCAGCCGCGGCCCCGACCGTGCTCGGCGACCAGCCGGGAGAACGTGCGGATGCCACGAACACGGACGATTTCGAACAGCTCCCGCCGGCTGACGTCGAAGTGCTCGCAGAGCGCGCTGGACTGTGCCACCCCGGCCGCGTCCAGGAGTTGCTTCAGCATCGGCACGCAGGAGCCGCAACTGGTGCCGGCCCTGGTGCACGCCTTCAACGCCGGCACGTCAGCGCAACCGTCGGCGATGGCGGCGTCCACGTCGCCCCGGGTCACCGCGTTGCAGGAGCAGACCTGCGCGGCGGCGGGCAGCGCCCCGGCGTCCGCGCCGCCGCCGTCGGGGGCGAGCAGCGCCAGCGGCGCGGCCGGCAGCGGGCCGCCCACACTGGCCCGCAGCGTCGGGTACGCGCTGGCGTCACCCACCAGGACCCCGCCGAGCAGGGTGTGCGCGTCGTCGGAGAGAACCAGCTTCGCGTAGACCCGGGTGGCCGGGTCGGTGAACGTGACGTCCAGGCAGCCCTCCGTCGTACCGTGGGCGTCGCCGAACGAGGCCACGTCGACGCCGAGCAGCTTGAGTTTGGTAGCCGTGTCCGCGCCCGGGAAGGTCGCCGCGCCGCCGACCAGCCGATCGGCCACCACCTCGGCCGTCGCGTAACCCGGAGCGACCAGACCGTGGCAGGTGCCCTCGACAGCCGCGCACTCGCCGACAGCCCAGATCCGCTCGTCGGCGGTACGACAGGTCGCGTCGACAAGCACGCCACCGCGCGGGCCCAGCGGCAGACCGGCGTCCCGGGCCAACTGGTCCCGGGGCCGGATGCCGGCGGCCACCACCACCAGCTCGGCGTCGAGGGCGGTGCCGTCGGAGAGTTCCAGGGCCGCGACGCCGCCGTCCGGGCCGGAACGGATCGCCGTGGTCGCCACCCCGAGATGCGTCCGTACGCCCAACTCGTCGACGTAGCGGCGGAGCATCGCACCGCCGGCCTGGTCCACCTGCACCGGCATCAGCCGGGGCGCGAACTCGATCACGTCGGTGCTCAGGCCGAGCAGCCGCAGGGCGTTCGCGGCCTCCAGACCGAGCAACCCGCCACCGATCACCGCGCCGACCCGCCGCCCCCGCGCGTACGCCCGGATCGCCGCCAGGTCGTCAAGGGTCCGGTAGACGAAGACCCCGGGCAGTTCCGTGCCGGCCACCGGCGGCACGAACGCGTACGACCCGGTGGCGAACACCAACGCGTCGTAGCGGTATTCGCCGACGGCTGTGGTCACCACCCGCCGGTCCCGGTCGATGGCGACGGCCGGCTCGCCGAGTCGCAGCCGCACCCCGTCGTGCGGGGTGTGCAGGTTGAGTTCGCTCTCACTGACCCCGTCGAAGTACGCCGAGAGCCGCACCCGGTCGTACGCCGGGCGCCCCTCCTCGGCCAGCACTGTCACCCGCCAGTTGCCCTGTGGGTCACGGGCGCGCAGCGCGTCCACGAAACGCTGCCCGACCATGCCGTTGCCGATGACGACCAGTTCGCCGCCGCTCATCGCGTCACCTCCACCGATTCCGCCTGGCTCAGCCAGTCGACAATGCCGCTCACCGCGTCCCGGCATCCGCCGCAACCGGTGCCGGCCCGGGTCGCGGCCACCACCGCATCGACGGTCCGGGCGCCGGAGCGCCAGCTTCTGACCAGTGCGCCCTTGCTCACCGTGTTGCACTGACAGACCGTTGCCGCGTCCGGCATGAGTGCCGGTGAGGCGGCCGGGGTCGCGCCGACCGCGCCGAGTGCCCGGCCGAGCAGCAGTGCCCGTCGGTCACTCGGCACCGGCTGACCACGGTCGAAGAGTTGGATCACAGTGCCGACCGCCGGGTTGTCGCCGAGCAGGATCGCGCCGATCAGCCGCTCGTCCCGGATCCGCAACCGGGCGTAGGTGCCCCGGGTCGGGTCGACGAAGGTCAACTCCTCGCCCGGCCCGCCACTGGCCGCCTCACCCATCGAGGCAAGGTCGATCCCGGCGGCCTTCAGCCGGGTCACCACCGGCCGGGGCCGGTATCGGGCCAGTGGGTCCGTACCGGTCAGCACGTCCGCGAGCACCTGGGCCTGGGCCCAGGCGGGCGCGACCAGCCCGGTGAGCGCGCCGTCGTGCTCGGCGCAGTCGCCGATCGCCGAGATGGACCTGTCGCTGGTGCGCAGCCGGTCGTCCACCACCACACCACGCCGCACCGTCAGGCCGGCGGCCTGCGCGAGGGCGGTGTCCGGTCGTACACCGCAGGAGAGCACCAGCAGGTCGGCGCGAAAGGAGCGGCCGTCGGCCAGGTCGAGGCGGACACCGCTGGCATCCGCCGCCACGCCGGTCGCCGACACCCCCAGTTGGACGGTGACGCCGAAACCGGCGAGCGTGCCCGCGAGCACCGCGCCGGCAGCCGGGTCGAGTTGCCGTTCCATCAGGTGCTCTCTCGGGTGCACCACTGTGGTGGCCAGCCCTCGGGTGGCCAGCCCTCGGGCGGCCTCCAGGCCGAGCAACCCGCCGCCGAGCACCAGCGCGCTGCGGGCGCCCTCCGCCGCGGCGAGGATCCGCCGGCAGTCGTCGAGGGTCCGGAAGGGGACCACCCGCTCCGGCAGGTTCGCCGGGTCGAGGCCGGGCAGCGGCGGCACCACCGCACGGGCGCCGGTGGCGAGCACCAGGTGGTCATACCCGATTCGTTCGCCGTCGTCGGTGCGGACCTCCCGGGCGGACCTGTCGACGGCGATCACCGGTACGCCGCTGCGCAGGTCGACGCCGTGCCCGGCGGCTTCGGTCAGCTCCACGTCCGGCTCGTCGATCCGGCCGGCAAGCAGGGTGGACAACAGGATCCGGTTGTACGCGCGGTGCGGCTCGGCCCCGAGCACTGTGACCTTCCGGTCTCCCTCCCGGGCGTGCAGCTCACCGGCGAGACGCGCGCCCGCCATCCCGTTGCCGACGATGACCACCCGCGCGGTCATGCCTTCTCCACCCGGACCGCACAGATCTTGAACTCGGGCATCCCGGAGATCGGGTCCACAGCGTCGTTGGTCACCGAGTTGGCGCGTCCCGCTCCCGCGTAGTGGAACGGGGCGAACACGGTGTCGGGTCGGATCCCGGCGCTGAGCCGGGCCGGCGCGCTGAACTCACCTCGGCGCGAGGTGACCCGTACCGGGTCGCCGTCGTCGATGCCCAGCCGGGTGGCCAGGTCGGGGTGCAGTTCGACGAACGCCTCCGGGGCGGCGCGCCGCAGCGCGGCCACCCGTCGGGTCTGGGTGCCCGACTGGTACTGCGCCAGCACCCGACCGGTGGTGAAGTGCAGCGGGTATGTGGCGCAGACCTCCTCGGCGGCCGGCCGATGGTCGACGGGGTGGAAGCGGGCCCGGCCGTCCGGGGTGGCGAACCGGTCGGCGAAGAGTCGGGGTGTGTCCGGCCCGTCCTCGGTAGGGCAGGGCCAGTAGACCCCGTCGTCGGCGTCGATCCGGTCCCAGCTGATGCCGGCGTAGTCGGCGGCTCCACCGGCGGAGGCGCGGCGCAGCTCGGCGAAGACGGCGGCCGGGTCGGCCGGGAACCGAGCCGCCGCGACGGCGGCCGGTCGCACGCCGGTCGGGCTGGCGTCGGTCGGGTCGGCGTCGGTCGGGCTGGCGTCGGTCGGGCTGGCGTCGGTCGGGTCGGCGTCGGCTGGGGTGGCGTCGGTCGGGCTGGCGTCGGTCGGGTCGGCGTCGGCTGGGGTGGCGTTCGGCGACTCGGCGTCGGCCAGCCGCGCCGCCAGGTCGGAGATGATGGCGAGGTCGGTCCGGACGCCCGGCGGGGGCGGCCGCAGCGCGCGCCGACGCAGCACCCGACCTTCCAGGTTGGTCATGGTGCCGTCCTCCTCGGCCCACTGCGCGGTGGGCAACACCACGTCCGCCAGCGCTGCCGTCTCGGAGAGCAGGAGGTCCGCGACGACCAGCAGGTCGAGGTCGCGCAGTCGGCCTTCGATCCGGGCCGCCCGGGGTGCCGAGACCACCGGGTTCGACCCGAACACCAGCAACGCGCGCGGGCCACCCGGGGTGCCGAGCGAGTCGAGCAGTTTGTAGGCGGGCACTCCCGGGCCGGGCAGTTCGTCGGCTCGCACGCCCCAGACCCCGGCCACGTGCTCGCGGGCCGCCGGGTCGTCGATCCGCCGGTAGCCGGGCAGTTGGTCGGCCTTCTGCCCGTGCTCCCGCCCGCCCTGGCCGTTGCCCTGGCCGGTGAGGCAGCCGTACCCCGAACCGTCGCGGCCGGGCAGGCCGAGGGCGAGGGCGAGATTGACGTACGCGGTGACGGTGTCCACCCCCTTGGCGTGCTGCTCGGCGCCGCGCGCGGTCAGGATGATCACGCGACCCCCGGTGCCCAACGCTCGGGCGGTCGCCTCCAGGTCGGCCACCGGCACGCCGGAGAGCTGTTCCGCGCGGGCCGGCCACCAGGCGGCGACGCCTCGGCGGACCGCGTCGAATCCGGTGGTGCGGTCGGCCACGTAGGCCCGGTCGACCCAACCTTCGGTGAGGGCGATGTGCAGCAACGCGTTGGCCACCGCGAGGTCGGTGCCGGGCAGCGGTTGCAGGTGCAGGTCGGCCTGGCGGGCGGTGGCGGTGACCCGGGGGTCGATGACGATCAGCTTCCCGCCGTCGCGGCGCTGCTCGGTGAGCCAGCGCACCAGCGGCGGCATGGTCTCCGCCGGGTTCGCTCCGACAAGCAGCAGGGTGTCGGCCCGACCCAGGTCGGCGAGGGGAAACGGCAACCCACGGTCGATGCCGAAGGCGCGCATCCCGGCGGCTGCCGCCGAGGACATGCAGAACCGTCCGTTGTAGTCGATGTGCCGGGTGCGCAGCCCGATCCGGGCGAACTTTCCCAAGGCGTACGCCTTCTCGTTGGTCAGGCCCCCACCACCGAAGACGGCGACCGCGTCCCGGCCGGCGTCGTCCTGGACGGCGCGGATGCCGGCGACCACCCGGTCGAGCGCGGTGTCCCAGCTCGCCGGGCGCAGTTCGCCGGTGGCCGCGTCACGCACCAGCGGGGTGGTCAGTCGCTCCGGGTGGTCGAGCAGTTCGGCGGCGGTCCAACCCTTCTGGCAGAGCCCGCCCCGGTTCGCGGGGAACTGGCGCGGGTGGACCGTCACCCCGGCGTCGTCCGCGCGCAGCGTCATCCCGCACTGCAGCGCGCAGTAGGGGCAGTGCGTCGCCACTTCCCGGGGCGTCAGCCCCGGCGGAGTCGCCGACCGTGCACCGTCTGTCATGTCGGGAAAGCGTGCCGCCGGGCGGTTTCCGGTCCGGGTCCCTTCTGTTTCGGTCCTGTCAAGTGGGGCTCACACCGCACAGGGGCAGCGCGCGCGTTGGAGGGCGACTCGGAGCCTTTGGAGCTGAATCGCCGACGACATCGGCGGTTGATTCGTTTGCGACATCAGCTCGGAAGCGGCGGCGCGCTCCACCTCGTGGGGGCGCTCAGAGCCAATCGGCGGGGCGAGGACGGCCCCGGCACGAACGCGTCCGCCGAGTCTCAAGTCCCTGCCGGCCGCGCCATCCGCCGCAGCCCCGTCGGCACCAAGGACCGCGACAGCGGGACGCTGACCTTCGAGCCGGGGGCATTTCGGATGTGCGGGTCGGCGACGCTGACTCAGCAGCGCTTACAATGTGGGAAAGTTGTCTCAAACTATGGGAGGCTGCGATGGGCGTGACGGACGTCTTCGACGCGGTGGCCGGCACGTACGACGAGTCGCGTAGGCGGCTGATCCCGTGCTTCGACGCTTTCTACGGCAGCGCCGTCCAGGTGGCCGCGCCGCCGTTGCGGGCCGCGCTCGCCGCCGGACGTACCCCGGAGGTGTTGGATCTGGGTGCCGGAACCGGCCTGCTCTCCCTGCTGCTGTCCGCAGCGGTGCCCGGAGTCCGGCTGACCCTGGTGGACGGAGCGCCGGCGATGCTCGCCCGCGCCACCGACCAGTTGGACGCGCGGTCCGTGCCACACCGAACGGTCCACGCCGACCTGGCCGACGACCTGCCGCCGGGCCGGTACGACGCGGTGGTCAGCGCGCTGGCGATCCACCACCTGGACGACGCTGGCAAGCGTGCGCTCTACCGGCGGGCCGCCGCCGCGCTGGCACCGGGCGGGGTCTTCGTCAACGCCGAGCAGGTCGCCGGCCCGACCCCGGAGCTGGACCGCCGATACGACGAGGTGTGGCAGGAGCGGATCACCGAGCTGGGTGCGTCCCCCGACGAGATCGCGGCTTCCCGGGAGCGGATGCGCCACGACCTCCCGGCCACCGTGGTGGACCAGTGCCGGTGGCTCGCCGAGGCGGGCCTGGCCGACGTCGACTGCTACTTCAAGGAGTGGCGCTTCGCGGTGTTCGGCGGCCGGGCCGGGTAAGCCCCCCGGAATGTGCGTTTCGTCGCCCGGGGGCGAGTCGGTGAGCGCGCTGATGACTGTTGGTCATACCCGTGGGTAGTCTGCTCGGCATGACTGCCAAGGTGACTCTCTCGTTCACGGACGAGACGATCGAGGAGGCGCGGCGGTTCGCCAAGCGCGAGGGGCTGTCGCTCTCCGCGTGGATGGACCAGGCCGCCCGGGAGAAGGCGCTGCGCGAGGTCTTCACCGCGCATGCCGCTGCCGTGGGCCGCGCCAGCCTGGATCTTGAGTCCGCCGCGCTCGCCGACGCCCGCGAGGTGGGCATGGTCAACGACCTGTTCTCCGGCGGACGGCCGCGTGCTGCGTAGGGGTGAGATCTGGCGCATCGAGGGCGCCCGGGAACGCCTCGGCCTCGTGATCAGCTCGGACGTGTACAACTCCACAGACGTGCCCATCGTGATCGTGGTCGAGGTGGTCGAGGAGTCGCTCCTGCGGGACTCGCCGCTCGCCGTGTCGATGGGCCGGTACGTGGTGATGCCCGACCGGATCTCCTCGCCAATGAAGAAGTGGTTCACCGCGTGCGTGGACGTCGCCGACACCGACACCATGCTGAGGGTCGGCCGAGCGCTGCGCATCCTCCAGCAGCTCTGACCGCAACGGCAGCTCTGAGCACGCCGCCCCGGTGGCGTGCTCACCATCGCCACCGGCCCGTGGTGCGATCCCCGTTTCCGGCCCGACCCGCGACGGGCACTGCCAGGTAACCGGGTGTTCCTAGCGTTTCCCCTCGTCACATCGACGAGGAGGAGCCGCCGTGAGCACGCTCACCAGCACCGTAGTCACCGCCGAGCCGCCTGCCGTCACCGGTCGCCGGCAACCGCTGCACGACTGGCGCCCCGAGGACCCGGACTTCTGGCAGGCCACCGGCGCGCCGATCGCCCGACGCAACCTCTGGGTCTCGATCTTCGCGGAGCACGTCGGCTTCTCGGTGTGGAGTCTCTGGTCGGTCACCGTGCTCTTCCTCGGCCCCGCGTACGGCATCGACCCGGCCGGGAAGTTCCTGCTCACCGCAGTGCCGGCCGCCCTGGGCGCGGTGCTGCGGCTGCCGTACACGCTTGCGGTGGCCCGCTTCGGCGGACGACGTTGGACGATGATCAGCGCACTGCTGTTGCTGGTGCCCGCGGTCCCGATGACGGTGCTGCTGGAACCCGGGGTCTCCTACACCACCCTGATGGTGCTCGCCTGCCTCACCGGCGTCGGCGGCGGCAACTTCGCCTCCTCGATGGCGAACATCAACCTGTTCTATCCCCAGCGGCTCAAGGGACGGGCGCTCGGGCTCAACGCCGGAGGCGGCAATCTGGGCGTACCCGCCGTGCAGCTGGTCGGCCTGGCGGTCCTCGCCACGGCGGGCGCCGCGTACCCCCGGTTGGTGCCGGCGGTCTACCTGCCGCTGATCGTGCTGGCCGCGCTGGCGGCGGCCCGCTGGTTGGACACGGTGCCCGGGGCGCGCAACGAGCCGGGCGCGTTGCGGGAGGCGGCCCGAGATCCGCACACCTGGGTGATGTCGCTGCTCTACATCGGCACCTTCGGCTCGTTCATCGGCTTCGGTTTCGCCTTCGGTCAGGTGCTCCAGCTCCAGTTCGCCGAGCGGTTCCCGACCCCTGTCGACGCCGCCTGGCTGACGTTCCTGGGTCCGCTGGTCGGCTCGCTGATCCGGCCGCTGGGCGGGCACCTCGCCGACCGGTTGGGCGGGGCACGGGTGACCTTCTGGAACTTCGTGGCGATGGCGGCCGGCGCGAGCACCGTGCTGTACGCGGCGCGGGAGCGTTCGTTCGGGCTCTACCTCGCCGGGTTCCTCGCCCTCTTCGTCTTCTCCGGCATCGGCAACGGCTCCACGTACAAGATGATCCCGGCGATCTTCCGGGCCCGGTCGGCGGACGCGGTGGCCACGGGTCAGCGTGATCCGGAGGCCGCGGCGCGGTGGGCGCGGCGGATGACCGGCGCGTTGATCGGCATAGCGGGGGCGATCGGCGCCTTCGGCGGGGTGCTGGTCAACATCGCGTTCCGCCAGTCGTTCCTCAGCTCGGGCAACGCCGACGCCGCCTACCTGGCCTTCATCGGCTGGTACGCGTTGTGCTTCGCGGTCACCTGGGTGGTCTTCCGCCGTCCGAGGGCCGGTCGACTCGCCAACGTGTGAGCTGAGACACCCTCGGCGCGTCGCCGCGCGGGACCGCACCCCCGTTTTGACCTGCGGACGGGGCGCCGGGTATCGTTGCCTGCTGTTGTACGACATCCAGAGGCGTGCCCCATCAGGTACGCTTGGTCGTTCGTGCGCGCTGGTCCGGCCTGCTAGATCTGGTCACCTCGGCGCGCGACCCCAGACCGACGACGAGACAAGGTAGACCTGTGCGTACGTACAGCCCGAAGCCGGGTGAGATCGAGCGTCAGTGGCACGTCATCGACGCCTCTGATGTCGTGCTGGGCCGCCTGGCCACCCACGCCGCCACGTTGCTGCGTGGTAAGCACAAGCCGACTTTCGCGCCGCACGTCGACACGGGCGACTTTGTCGTCATCGTGAACGCGGGCAAGGTTGCGTTGACCGGCAACAAGCGCCAGACCAAGGTCGCTTACCGCCACTCCGGTTACCCGGGTGGTCTGAAGCAGATCGGCTACGACGAGCTGCTGACCAAGCGTCCCGAGCGGGCCATCGAGCTGGCCGTGAAGGGGATGCTCCCGCACAACAAGCTCGGCCGTCAGCTGATCAAGAAGCTGAAGGTCTATGCCGGTGCCGAGCACCCGCACCTCGCGCAGCAGCCGGTGCCGTTCGAGATCAAGCAGATCGCGCAGTGAGCGCGGGCGAAGGAAGCAGCATGACCGACATCATCGAGACCGAGGTCACCCCGGAAGCCACCGAGGCCCCCGAGGTCACCGAGGCACCGGCGCCCGTTGCCCGCGCGCCTCGTGGTGACCGGCCGATCCAGACCGTGGGCCGCCGCAAGGAGGCCATCGTCCGGGTCCGCATCGTCCCGGGCACCGGCAAGATCACCTGCAACGGCCAGGACCTCGAGGCGTACTTCCCGAGCAAGGTGCACCAGCAGCTCATCAAGGACCCGCTGGTCACCGCCGAGAAGCTCGAGCAGTTCGACGTCATCGCCAACCTGCGTGGCGGCGGCACCACCGGCCAGGCCGGTGCGCTCCGGCTGGGCATCGCCCGCGCGTTGATCATCAACGAGCCGGACGACCGCCCGGCCCTGAAGAAGGCCGGCTTCCTCACCCGTGACGCCCGCGTCAAGGAGAGCAAGAAGTACGGTCTCAAGAAGGCCCGTAAGGCTCCCCAGTACTCGAAGCGCTGATCTTTTCCAGCGCGTTGTACTTCTGACGGACGGCCGGTCCGCCTCCCCCTCGGGGGAGGCGGGTCGGCCGTTCCGCTTTCTCCTCACTGGCAGTGCTCTTTCGGAGGTTGGCGGGTATGGGTCGGTTGTTCGGCACGGACGGCGTACGCGGGCGGGCAAACGCGGATCTCACCCCGGAATTGGCGCTGGCGCTCGCGGTGGCCGCCGCGCACACCCTCGCCGAGACGGACCGCAGTCATCCGCCGCTCGCCGTGGTTGGTCGCGACACCCGCGCCAGCGGCGAGATGCTGGAGGCCGCGGTCGTCGCCGGGCTGACCAGTGCCGGCGCCAACGTGGTGCGGGTCGGCGTGCTGCCCACCCCGGCGGTGGCGTTCCTCACCGCGGAGGCCAAGGCCGACCTGGGTGTGATGCTCTCCGCGTCGCACAACCCGATGCCGGACAACGGCATCAAGCTCTTCGCCGCCGGTGGGCACAAGTTGCCCGACGAGATCGAGATGCAGATCGAGGCGGCCGTCGAGACGAACGCCACCACCGCCTGGGACCGGCCGATCGGTGCCGGCGTCGGCCGGGTGCACGACCTGCTCGACGGTGCCGACCACTACGTCCAGCACCTGGTGGGCACCGTTGGGCACCGGCTCGACGGGATCAAGGTAGTGGTCGACTGCGCCAACGGCGCCGCCGCCGAGGTCGCCCCCGTCGCCTACCGGGAGGCCGGCGCGGAGGTCATCGCCATCCACGCGGAGCCCGACGGGCTGAACATCAACGACGACTGTGGCTCCAACCACATCGAGGCGCTGCGCGCCGCGGTGGTCGAGCACGGCGCCCACCTGGGCATCGCCCACGACGGCGACGCCGACCGCTGCCTGGCGGTCACCGCCGACGGCGACGAGGTGGACGGCGACCAGGTCATGGCGATCCTCGCGCTGGCCATGCGGGACGCCGGCACGCTCACCCAGGACACCCTGGTGGCCACCGTGATGAGCAACCTCGGGCTGCGGCTCGCGATGTCCGCGCAGGGCATCCGCCTGATCGAGACCAAGGTCGGCGACCGGTACGTGCTGGAGGAGCTGCGCGCCTCCGGGCTGGCGCTCGGCGGTGAGCAGAGCGGCCACATCGTGATGCCGGCGCACGCCACCACCGGCGACGGGGTGCTCACCGGCCTGCACCTGATGGCTCGGATGGCGGCCACCGGCCAGTCCCTCGCCGAGTTGGCCTCGGTGGTCACCAAGCTGCCCCAGGTGCTGATCAACGTGCCGGTCGGCGACCGGACCATCGGTGCCGCCGCACCCGCCGTCCGCGCCGAGGTCGAGCGGGCCGAGGCGGAGCTGGGGGAGACCGGCCGGGTGCTGCTGCGCCCGTCGGGCACCGAACCGTTGGTCCGGGTGATGGTCGAGGCGGCCACCGAGGCGACCGCCCGGGCGGTGGCCGAGCGGATCGCCGAGCTGGTCCGGACCGCGAGCCCGGTCGCCTGAGGTCACCTCCGGGGGCTGGCGTCACAACCGCAGTCGGGCCGCCCGCTCGTACGTGTCGGCGGGGTCCTCGCCGTCGGTGAGGTCGAGGTCCTCGGTGACGCGTCCGTCGGTCAGTCGGACCAGTCGGTCGCAGCGGGCAGCGATGGCCTGTTCGTGGGTGGCGAGCAGGATGGTCATGCCGTGCCGTTCACGGAGGTCGAGCAGCAGGTCGAGGATCTGCCCGCCGGTGCTGGAGTCGAGGTTGCCGGTGGGCTCGTCGGCCAGCAGCAGGCCCGGCGCCCCCATCAGGGCGCGGGCGATGGCGACCCGTTGCTGCTGGCCACCGGAGAGCTGCGCGGGCAGGGCACGCTCCCGTCCGGCCAGTCCGACCGCGTCGAGCAACTCGCGGGCCCGGGTGGCGTGATCGGCCCGGCCCCGGCGGGGGAGGACCGGCGCGATCACGTTGTCCAGCACTGTGAGTGCGGGCAGCAGGTGGTAGCGCTGGAACACGAACCCGACCCGTTGCCGGTAGCGGGCCAGTGCCGCCCGGCGCAGATCGCTGACCACCACATCGTCGACTGTCACAGTGCCCTCGTCGGCCTGCTCGATCGCGCCGATGAGATGCAGCAGCGTCGACTTGCCCGACCCACTCGGCCCGGTCAACGCCACCACCGAGCCAGCCGCGACGGTCAGGGACACGTCGTCGACAGCAGTCAGCCGGTCCGCCCCGGTGCCGAATCGCCGTGTCAGGTGGTCGACCGAGATCGCGCTGCCGATCTGCTCGCTCATGACTGCTACTCCTCTGCCAGAAGTCGGGCGGGTCGTAGGCGCGGCAACAGGGCGGCGGGCACCAGCGCGGCGACGGCGCTGAGCAACGCGCCCGCCAGCGCGACCAGCACAGCCACCAGGAGCAGCGCGCCGGGAAGGGCGCCGATCAGCCAACCCGCGCTGGCCAGGCCGACCGCCGCGCCGGCGGTCGACCCCACGAGCCCCAGCGTCAGCCCCTCGTAGCCGACCAGCCGGCCGAGTTCGGCGTCGGTCCAGCCGATCGCCCGCAGGGTGGCCAGCTCGGCGGCCCGGTCGCGGATGTTCAGGTAGAGCACGTCCGCCACCGCAGCGGCACCGAGCAGCACTGTGGCCGCGGCAGCCACGGTGTCCGCGCCGCGCACGCTCAGCGAGACCACGTCGCCGAGCACACTGCCGACGATCGCGCCCCGGAACGCCCAGGCGGCGGCGGTGACCAGCGTCAGCGCGGCCACCCCGATGGCCAGCGCGCCGGCGCCGAGGAAGGTACGCCCGGGAGTGCGGGCCAGATTCACCAGCGCCAGCCCGAGGAGGGTGCGGGGCCGGCGTGCCCAGCCGGCGGGAGCGACGATCGGGCGGAGGGCGGCGGCCGGGTGGGTGCGCGCGGCCCGCAGCGCCGGCACCAGGCCCGCGGCCACCGCGAGCAGCAGGGCGATGGGTACGGCCAGGACGGACCGCCGCCAGTCGACGTCGATGCCGAGCGCGGTCCCGAGCGGAATCGCGAGGGTCAGCGAGAGCAGACCGGCGATGAGCCCGAGCAGTGCTACCTCGCCCAGCACCAACGCAGCGATGCGGCGGACCGGCCAACCGAGACAGGAGAGCACAGCCAGTTCGGAGCGCCGGTCCCGGACGGCGGCGCTGACCGCGTTGCCGAGGAAGAGCGCGCAGACCACCAGCACCAGCACAAAGAGCGCCAGGCTCTTACGGTCCACCGCCCTCGTGATGGTCGACGCCACGCCGAGTGCCGACCAGTGCTCGGTCAGCCGCAGCATCGGCCGGCCGAACGAGCCGGCGGGCAGCTCCACTGTCTGCGGCGCAGCCGACGAGCCGAGGGTGATGTCGACGTCCAGCCCGGTACGCGCCGCGATCCGCTCGGCGACCAGTCGGACCCGCTCGGCCGATCGCTGGGTGTAGCCGCCCACGTCGGCCACCCGTACCCGGATCGCGCTGATCGGGGCCCTGGCCTGCGGCCCGCCACCACCCTCCAGGAGTTTCGGCACGCTGCCGAGGTTGGTGAGGAGCAGCGGTGGCGCGGAGAGGTAGCCGGCGGGATTGCCGCTGGGCGCCAGCGGTTGACCGCCCAGCGCTGCCCGGCTGCGGTCGTCGGCACCCTCTGCCGTCGGCGCCTGGTAGGTCTCCAGCGGCAGTTGGCCGAGGTCACTGAACCCGGCCAGCCGGCCCGGGTCGAAGACACCGATGGCCCGCCAGAAACGAGTGGGGGTGCTCGCGTCGGTCGGTAGCGGCAGCGCCCGTATCGATCGGGAGCCGGTGTCGTCGGCGAGCCAGGGCCGGGGCAGCGGGTTGAACGTCTCCATCCTGCCGTACACCTCGGGATCGCCGGGCGGTTGCTGGCGTGCCCGCAGGCTGCCGTCGGGTAGCCGGTCGTGCTGCACCTCGGTCGACTGCACGACCGTCTGAAGTTGGCCGTGGCAGCACCCAGCGAGGGAAAGCTCCTCGGTGAGCATCGCCTGGTGCCCGGCCGTGAGGTCGTACCCACCGGACCCGGCGGGAGTTCCCCCGGGGCGGCTCAACGTCTTCTCCAGGTCGATCGCCTCCACCCCGGCGGGGCTGATCGCGAGCCGGGTGAACCTGGCCGTCAGCGACTCGTCGATGAAGGGCCGGTTGGTGACGAGGACCGGGACCTCGTGGTTGTCCACCGCGCCCCGGCGGCTCACGGCGACGGTGTCGTCAGTGCGGACGGCTCGACCGTTGACCACTGCGTCGTCGAGTCCGACGAGTTTTTCCTCGGCCACCGGGTCCACGGCGGCGAGGAGGAACGGCACGGTCAGGTCGTACGCCATCACCAGCCGGTCGGCGGGTGCAGCGGAGCCGTCCCGGTCGGTAGCGAGGATGGAGGAGTCGGCTTGGAACCGGCCGTCGGGCAACAGTTGAACGGCGTGCAGGGACCAGTCCTCGCGCTCGGAGTAGGTGCCCGGGTTGCCCAGCAGCGCGTATCCAGGATCGCAGATGGGCAGGCTGCGCCCGTCGGGCTGTACCTCGCGGGGGGTCGGCCCGCAGGTGTCCGACGCGGGGTAGGACCGCCCATCGGAGTACGGCACGGCGTGACTGTCGAATCCCCGTTCGATCCGGGGGTAGATCAACGGCTTCGTGGTCACGTACACGTACCGGGGTTTGCCCGGTGCGCTGGAGAGACCGCGCTCGGCGTGGAAGGTCGGGTCGACCCGGATGACCTGCTGGTCCAGCGAGCGGTCGACGGCGTCGGTGAGGTCGATCGGCGTCGGTAGCAGCGTGGTGGAATAGCCGAGCATCGCGATCGGGGCGGCCACCTCGATGCCGGGGACTGCTGTCACCTGCTCGTACTGCTGCGTGGTGATGCCGCCGAAGAGCCCGGAGAGATAGTTGGGGCGGACCAGCCCGCGCTCGGCCTCCAGTGGCGTGCGGGTCCCCTGAGGACGGACGAGGATGTCGTAGGCGACCTGGGTGTTGCGCTCGACAGTGCCGGTGACGTCCAGACGAGAGGTGGTGGTGGCGCCGGTCAGGACCACGAAGCCGGTGGTTGCCACCAGCACGCCGACCAGCAGCGCCACCGACCGTCCCGCACGGCCGCGTAGCTGTCTCCAGATGAAGCCGAGCATCGCGCCTCCCCGTGTGCTGGCTCTCACTCTGCGCGATACATTGTGACAATGCAAGACCCGCACCGGAGGTGACATGGCGATCCAACACGCCGTCCTCGCCCTGCTCGCTGGTGGCCCGAGCCATGGCTACCAGCTCAAGGGCGCGTTCGAGGCCGCCGTCGGCCCGCAGTGGGGGCCGCTGAACATCGGCCACCTCTACCAGATCCTCGACCGGCTCTCCCGGGACGAGCTGGTCGTCGCCGAACGGCAGCCGCAGCCGATCAAGCCGGATCGGGTGGTCTACGAGATCACCCCGGCCGGCCGCGCGGAGTTGACGCGGTGGCTGGCCGAGCCGAGCCCGCGCAGTGGCGGCTTCCGTGACGACTTCTTCCTCAAGGTCACCGCCGCCGCCCGGTCAGGCTCTGCGGCCACGGTTCGCGCGGTGCTCAGCAACCAGCGCGGGCACCTGTTGCGCGAGCTGCGCAATCTGGACGGCCTACGGCGGGCCGCCGAGGACCCGGTGGTCGGGTTGCTGCTTACCGCGGCCAGCCGGCACGTGACAGCCGACCTGTCGTTCGTGGACGACGCTGAGGCCGTGCTGCTCGGTGACGAGGGTCAACTGCTTACCCGACTCGCGACGTCGACAGCGGATCAGTCGGCCACCGACCCGGGATCGACCAGCTCCGGGCGGGTCAGCGGCTTGGGCCCAGAGCGCGCAGCCGGGTGACCGCCTCGGTCAGCACCTCCGGGCGTTTGCAGAAGGCGAACCTGACCAGCCGCCGGCCCGCGTCGACGTCGTCGTAGAAGACCTGGGTGGGCACCGCCACCACACCGCAGCGCTCCGGCAACGAGCGGCAGAACTCCACCCCGTCCCGGCCGCCGAGGGCGGTGATGTCGGCGGTGACGAAGTACGTCCCCTCCGAGTCGAGCACCTCGAACCCGGCATCGGTCAGACCACCGACGAGCTGGTCACGCCGCTGTTGGAGACCGTCGCGGAAGCCGGTGAAGTAGTCGTCCGGCAGGGCCAGCGCCACGGCCACCGCCGGTTGCAGCGGCGCGGCGTTGACATAGGTGAGGAACTGCTTCACCCGAAGCACCGCCGAGACCAGCGCCGCCGGGCCGCTCGCCCAGCCGACCTTCCACCCGGTGCAGGAGAACGTCTTGCCGGCCGACGAGATGCGCAACGTCCGCTCCCGCATCCCCGGCAGGCTGGCCAACGGCACGTGCGGGCCCGTCGCGTCGGTGAAGACCAGGTGCTCGTACACCTCGTCGGTGACCGCGTACGCGCCGAACTCCTGGCACAACTCGGCGACCTGCGCCAACTCGGCCGGGGTGAAGACCTTGCCGGTGGGATTGTGCGGCGAGTTCAGCAGCACCAGCCGGGTGCGCGGACCGAACGCCGCACGCAGCGCCGCCGGGTCGAAGGCGTACCGACCGTCGGCCGCGGGGCGCAGTGTCACCGGTCGGCGGACCGCGCCGGCCAGCGCGATCGAGGCGGCGTACGAGTCGTAGTACGGCTCGAAGCAGACCACCTCGTCGCCCGGTTCGCAGAGCGCGAGGATGCTCGCCGCGACCGCCTCGGTGGCGCCCGCCGTGATGACGATCTCGCTGTCCGGGTCGTACCCCAGGTCGTAGAACCGCCGCTGGTGCGCCGCGACGGCCGCGCGCAGGGCGGGGATCCCCGGGCCGGGCGGGTACTGGTTCTGCCCGTTGCGCAGCGCCTCCGCGGCGGCGGCCAGCATCTCCGGCGGGCCGTCGGTGTCGGGAAAGCCCTGGCCGAGGTTGACCGCGCCGGTGCGTACGGCGAGGGCGGACATCTCGGCGAAGATCGTCGTGCCGAACGGCCGCATCCGGGCCACCAGCGGGTCGACATCGGTGCTCGTCGTCACCTGCGCAAGCCTACGGCCACCCGCCGCCCGAACCCCAGCCTCACTCGGGTGCGCAACTGGTCGCCCAGTACCCCCGGGTCTTGTTGACGACCGGTTTGCCGGTACCGGTGACAGTGACTGTGCAGTCGAGCGGTCTCTCACCCTCGTCGTCGGCCCATCGGGCCTCCACCAGCACCCTGGTTTTGCCGTTGGTGCGGATGGTGGTGCGCCAGGGCAGCCTCTGGCCGTCGACGTGGATGAGGTCGCTCTCGGCGTCGAAGTACGCCAGGTCGACGACACCCGACCCGCTGAGCTCGTAGACGACGGTCACGGGTGCCGGACCTGAGGTCGGTCGGGTGATCGGCTTCTTGCTGGTGGTGGGAGACGCGGTGGGCGGCTGCGGCGCGGTGGGTCGCTCGGGGATGACCGGCCCAGCGGTGGGCTCCGTCCAGCCGTCGTCGTCGGGGACCACCCACGGATCCCCGGCGATCGGGTCCGGATTGGTGGTGTCCAGCCACAGGGCACCCGCGCAGAGGCAGCCACAGACGAGCAGGACGAGTGCCACGACGGCCGCGACGACGATCCCGACGATCCGGCCGCTGCTCGTGGCCGGCTTGCCGGCGACCTGCGGATACCCGGGGTAGGTGTACGGCGGCGGATAGCCGGGCGGCGGCCAGCCGGGCGGCGGATAGCCGGTGCCGGGCGGCGGCCAGCCGGCGGCCGGCGGCTGCCGGTCGGGCATGGGCCACCCCGCTGACGGTGGCGATCCGGCCGACGGCGCGCCTGAAGCGTCGGGCCATCCTGGCGGCGCCTGCGGGTCGGGTGCCCACGGCGTCGCCGACGGTTGTGGCGTCCACTGGGTGGTGGGCGGAGGCGGCGTCCAGGGCGCGGCCTGCGGAGGCGGCGACCAGGGGGCCTGCGGTGCCCACGGTTGACCCGCAGCCAGCGGGTCGGGGGCCGGAAACGGAGTCGAGGACGGCGGCGCCGTCGGATCCGGCGGGGGTGCGGGGGAGGCCGGTTCCGGAGCGGATGAGGGGGTCGGGTCGGGCGACGGGGTATCGGACATGGCTGCTCCGGGCGGGAGTGGGTATGGAACGAACGGGCCGTGGACGGGAGCGCCAAACCCGCCGAGAGACTTTCGCACCGGAAGGCGTGTTGCAACCCCGCCCGTCAGAGCGGGGCGCGAGCGGTTGTGACGCTCGTCCCGTTCCGACCCCCGACCACCGATCGCTCAGATTCCGTGATTGATAACCCGACTTTCGAGCAACCATGATGAGTGAAACTGGGTTAGGCTGCGGGCCATGTGTGGAATCGTGGGATACGCGGGCGCGCGCCCCGCACTCGGCATCGTCCTCGACGGGCTGCGGCGACTGGAATATCGTGGCTACGACTCGGCAGGCGTCGCGATCGTCTGTGCCGACCAACTGCTGACCGAGAAGAAGGCCGGCAAGCTGGCCAACCTGGAGAAGGTGCTGTCCGAGCGGGCCGCCGACGACCCGACCTCCTGCGCGGCCAGCCCGATCGGCATCGGTGACGGCACCACAGGCATCGGGCACACCAGGTGGGCCACCCACGGCGGTCCGACCGACCGCAACGCCCACCCACACGTCGCCCCCGACGGGCGGGTCGCGGTGATCCACAACGGCATCATCGAGAACTTCGCCAAGCTCCGCGCCGAGCTGGAGGCCGACGGCGTCCAGTTCACCAGCGACACCGACACCGAGTGCGCCGCACACCTGCTCGCCGCCGCGCTGGCCGACCTGCGCGCCGCCGGCCAACCGGACAGCCCGCACCTGCTCGCCGCCGGCATGCGCGTGGTCTGCCAGCGACTGGAGGGCGCGTTCACGCTGCTCGCGGTGGACGCCGCAGTGCCCGGTGCGGTCGTCGGCGCCCGGCGCAACTCGCCGCTGGTGGTCGGCCGCGGCGACGGGGAAAACTACCTGGCCAGTGACGTGGCCGCGTTCATCGAGCACACCCGGGAAGCGGTCGAACTGGGCCAGGACCAGATCGTGCTGATCACCGGCGACAGCATCGAGATCACCGACTTCGAGGGCCAGCCCGCCACCGGCAAGGACTTCCACATCGACTGGGACTCCTCGGCCGCGGAGAAGGGCGGCTACGACTGGTTCATGCTCAAGGAGATCGAGGAGCAGCCGCAGGCCATCGCCGACACGCTGCTGGGCCGGCTCACCGAGAGCGGCGAGATCGCCCTCGACGAGGTCCGCCTCAGCGACCAGGACCTGCGCGACGTCGACAAGATCTTCATCGTGGCCTGCGGCACGGCGTACCACGCCGGCATGGTCGCCAAGTACGCCATCGAACACTGGACCCGGATCCCGTGTGAGGTGGAGCTGGCCAGCGAGTTCCGCTACCGCGACCCGGTGCTCGACCGGTCCACGCTGATCGTGGTCATCTCGCAGTCCGGCGAAACGATGGACACCCTGATGGCACTGCGCCACGCCAAGGAGCAGAAGGCCCGGGTGCTGGCGATCTGCAACACCAACGGCTCGACGATCCCCCGCGAGTCCGACGCCGTGCTCTACACCCACGGTGGGCCGGAGATCGCCGTCGCCTCCACCAAGGCGTTCCTCACCCAGGTCGTCGCCTGCTACCTCATCGGCCTGCACCTGGCCCAGGTGCGCGGGATCAAGTTCGCCGACGAGGTGGGCGCCGTGGTCGCGCAGTTGCAGGAGATTCCCGGCAAGCTGCGTGAGCTGCTCGACCGGATCGAGCCCGTCCGCGAACTGGCCCGGGAGCTGAAGTCCGAGCCGACAGTGCTGTTCATCGGCCGGCACGTCGGCTACCCGGTGGCCCTGGAGGGTGCGCTGAAGCTCAAGGAGCTGGCCTACATGCACGCCGAGGGCTTTGCCGCCGGTGAGCTGAAGCACGGCCCGATCGCCCTGATCGACAAGGGCACCCCGGTGATCTGCGTGGTGCCCTCGCCGGTGGGCCGGGGCATGCTGCACGACAAGGTCGTCTCCAACATCCAGGAGGTCCGGGCGCGGGGCGCACGGACCATCGTGATCGCGGAGGAGGGTGACGAGGCGGTCGTCCGGTACGCCGACCACCTGATCTACGTGCCGCGTACGCCCACCCTGCTGGCCCCGCTCGTCACCACTGTGCCGTTGCAGGTGCTCGCCGCCGAGATCGCCGCCGCCCGGGGGCACGACGTGGACCAGCCCCGCAACCTGGCCAAGTCGGTCACCGTCGAGTAGCCGCCACCCACGTCCGGAACCCCGCTCGCCGCACCTCGCGGCGGTCGGGGTTCCGTCGTCACCGGCCCAGCACGACCCGGGCCATCCCGTCCAGCGCCGGGTTTCCCGCTTCCCAGTAGCCGGTGTGCCCGCCTCGACCGCTCGGGAACACCCGCCCGCCGAAGCCGGGGTCGGCCGGGTCGTGGCCGAACCACAGCTCGTGCCCCGTTCGCCCGGGCCAACCCAGCACGGCGGCGAGTGGTGCCGCGCCGAGCAGGGCCCGTCGGCCCAGCTCCTCCGGAGACCGGGCCGCCCGGATCACGTCGTCTCCGGCGCTGCTCGCCCAGACCTCCCCGGGCGGTACGCCCAGCTCAGCGGCGTGCGACGCGCCGACACCGGGGGAGCCGACGAAGACCAGCGCGTCGGCGGCCAGACCGTGCTCCCGGGCGGCCACCCCCACCACCAGCGACCCGTAGCTGTGCCCGAGCACCGTCTGCCGGGCCGGCGGCCCGTCGTGGCTGACACGCAGCCCCTCCTGGAAGCGGTGCAACGCCGGGCCTGCATCCCGGGCCTGACCCGCCGAAGCGGCCTCGGTCAGCAGGTCCGGAGCGTCATAGTCCAACCAGAGCACCGCCGCGCTGCGCTCATCCGGGGCGAGTGCGGCGCACCGCTCCAGCACCCGGGCCGCTCTGCCCAGCTCGCCGGAGGCGTCGTCCAGGCCGGCGGTCATCCCCGGCACGTAGGTCAGCACCCGGTCGGCGTGGTCCGGGTCGCCGAGCGCCACCACCGCCCGGCCCTCACCCGCCGGATCCAACCCGAGCAGGTACGCCCGGGGTGCCCCGCCGGCCGTCAGCCGCCCGCCCAGCGCCTCCAGACCGGCCAGCCGTCCGGCCACCCCCCGCAACCGGATCAACGCGAGCGGCTCCGGCGGCACCCGGGACAACAGCCGTCGCCGCTCGGCCAGCAGCTCGGCACGCCAAGCGTCGAGCCGTAACCGGTTGGCCTGGTCGCGGGCGGCCACCGGTAGCCCGTCCAACCGCCCGACCAGGGCCGGCTCGCGCCCGATCAGCCACCGTCGCTGTGCCGGGGTCAACCCGGACCACCAGGCGCCGACCAGCGAGGGTGCCGCGCCGAGGGCCGGTCGGCCCGGCGGGGGCGGGGACGCCCAACCGGTGCTGGCGGCCCTCGCCAGGTCATCCAACCGTTCGGCGGCGACCCGGTCCGCGGCGGCTGCCCCGTCGAGCGCGGCCCGCAGGGCCGCGGCCACCCCCGCCGCGGCGACCCCGGCCCGCTCGGTGGGCCGAAGCCGGGCGGGATCGACCCGCACCCCACCCGAGCGGTCCACCAGCAGGCCGGCCGCATCGGCCTGGGCGACCGCCTGGGCGAGCCGCGCCTTCGCCACCGCCAGCCCACCGGCCAACTCGGCCAGCACCTGGTCGACCTCGATCAACGCGGGTGCGATCGAGGCCAGCTCGTCACGCAGACCGCCGAGTCGAGTGTCCGCAGCCGTGGCTGCCGCACCCGACCAACCGCCCCGCAACCGCCCGGTGGCCGCGCGCAGCTCGCCGAGGCGCCGATCGAGTGGCCCGGCCAACCCCGCCCACGCCGCCCCGGCGGCGCGCCACCCGCCGGGATCGACAGCCCACAGCTGGCGGTAACCGACGCTGCTCACCGGGGTAGGGAGGCGAACCGGCCGGCGGCCCGGTCGTCCACCGTCTCGTACGCCTCGGCCGCCACCCGGACCCCGCCGGCGGTCGCCGCGACCCGGGTGCCCAGCCGGCAGAACCAGGCGTGCCCGGCCGCCTCCAACCCGGCCAACGCCGCGGCAGCTCGCCACTCGGGCGCCGCCACCACCAGCCCGGGCAACCCCGCGAGGCCCGACGCCAACCGGCGCGCCTCGTCGTCGAGCAGGACGGCGACCGCCCGCAACTCCTCCGGCTGCACGGCGAACGGCTCGTCGGTCATGACCACACCCCCACTGACGACAGGCATCGACGCGCTGACGCTAGGCAGGTACCGAAGGTCGTGCGGTGCCCTGTGGACAGCCGACGCCGAGGCGTACCTCGCGGTGTCCACAGGCGTTGCCCAGCGCGAGCCCGACGGCTAATCTGCGGCCTCGACCGCCGGTAGGGTGATGTGGTGATCGTCGCTGTCGGCATCGACGTGGTCCTGGTCGACCGGTTCGCCCGGGCCCTGGCACGGACGCCGCTGCTCGCCGACCGGCTCTTCACCGAGGCCGAGCGGCACACCCGCGCCGGCAGCCCGCGCTCGCCCGAGTCGCTCGCCGCCCGGTTCGCCGCCAAGGAGGCGGTGGCCAAGGCCCTCGGCGCCCCGGCCGGGCTGAGCTGGCACGACTGCGAGATCGTGCCCGACCCGGATGGCCGCCCCTGGCTGGCCGTCTCCGGCACCGTCGCGGCGGTGGCCGACGCACGCGGGGTCAACCACTGGCATCTCTCGTTGTCACACGACGGCGGGATCGCCTCGGCAATGGTGGTCGCGGAACGATGACGTCGGCCGGGAGGGCCGGTCAGGTCCGCCCGCTAATGGAATGGGACACGGTGGCATGAGAGCGGTGTGGCGGGTGGCCGACGTACGGGCGGCCGAGGCGGGGTTGATGGGCACACTGCCGGAGGGGACGCTGATGCAGCGGGCCGCCGCCGGCCTGGCCCGCCGGGCCGCGCTCCTGCTCGCCGAGCGGGGCGGAGTCTACGGAGGCCGGGTTCTGCTGCTGGTCGGCTCCGGTGACAACGGCGGCGACGCGCTGTACGCGGGGGAGCGGTTGGCACGCCGAGGTGTCCAGGTGTCCGCACTGCTGCTCACCCCCGGGCGGGCGCACGCCGCCGGCCTGGCCGCGCTGCGAGCCGCCGGTGGCCGGCTGGTGCCAGAACCGGCCGGCCCTGTCGACCTGGTCCTCGACGGCATCGTCGGCATCGGTGGCACCGGCGGGCTACGGGCGAACGCGGACGAGGTGGTCCAGCGCCTCGGTGAGCTGCGCGGACGCGACGGGGGACGGGCCACAGTGCTGGCTGTCGACGTGCCCAGCGGAGTCGCTGTCGACACCGGCCACGTGCCGCTGTCCGCGTCCGGCCGGCCCACCGCGGTCCGCGCAGACGTGACCGTGGCCTTCGGCGCGCTGAAGCCCGCCCTTGTGGTCGGGCCGGCCGCCGCCCTGGCCGGGCAGGTCGAGCTGGTCGACATCGGGCTGCGGCAGTGGCTTCGCGGCACGCCGGCGCTGCGGGTCACCGAGTGGTCCGACCTGGTCGACTGGTGGCCCCGGCTGGGCCCGGAGTCGGAGAAGTACACCAGGGGCGTGGTGGGGGTGGCGACCGGCTCGGCGACCTACCCCGGTGCGGCGGTGCTCTCCGTGGGCGGCGCCCTGGCCGGGCCGACCGGCCTGGTCCGCTACGCCGGCAGCGCCCGCGCCGAGGTGCTGCACCAGCATCCGTCGGTGATCGCCAGTGGGCGGGTCGCCGACGCGGGCCGGGTGCAGGCCTGGGTCTGCGGCTCCGGGCTGGGCACCGGTGCTGACGCGGCGGCCGAGTTGCGCGCCGTACTGGCCGCGCCGGTGCCTGTGGTGCTCGACGCCGACGCCCTGACCCTGCTGGTGGACGGCTCGCTCGCCGACCGGCTGCGCGGTCGGGACGCGCCGATCGTGGTCACCCCGCACGACCGGGAGTTCACCCGTCTCTGCGGGGAGGAGCCGGGCGCCGACCGGGTCGGCGCCGCGCTGCGGCTGGCCGCCTGGATGAACGCGGTGGTGCTGCTCAAGGGCGATCGCACCGTGATCGGCACGCCGGACGGTCGGGCGTACGTCAACCCGACCGGCACCCCGGCACTGGCCACCGGCGGCACCGGCGACGTGTTGGCCGGGCTGCTCGGCTCACTGCTGGCGGCCGGGGTACCCGCCGATCGGGCCGCCGCCTCGGCCGCGTACCTGCACGGGCTCGCCGGGCGGGAGGCGGCGCGGGGTGGGCCGGTGACCGCGCCCGACGTGGCGACCGCCCTGCGTCCGGTGCTGGCCCGGCTGGGCTGAACCGGGCGGTTCCGGATGCGGTGCCCGGATCGCCGTGTCGGGACGTGCGTCGCCGCCCGCGGTGATCACGGCGGAAAGTAGGCTGGGTGCATGTGGCAGGCCGAGGTACGCGTCGATCTTGACGCCATCCGCGAGAACGTGAGCAGGCTCCGCTCCGGCACCACCGCCGAGTTGATGGCGGTGGTGAAGGCCGACGGGTACGGCCACGGCATGCTTCCGGCCGCCCGCGCGGCGCTCGACGCCGGCGCTGACTGGCTCGGTGTCTGCACCCTCGACGAGGCGCTCACCCTGCGGCGGGCCGGGGTGACAGTGCCGGTGCTGGCCTGGCTGCTCGCCCCCAGGTTGCCGCTGCACGAGGGGGTCAGCGCCGGGGTGGACCTGGGCGCGGCCAGCCTGGCGCAACTGGACGAGATGATCGAGGCGAGTCGCCTCGCCGGGCGTCCCGCCCGGCTGCACCTCAAGATCGATACGGGGCTGTCCCGGGGCGGTGCGACGGTCGCCGACTGGCCCGCGCTGCTGGACGCCGCAGCCAAGGCGCAGGCCGACGGCCTGGTCGAGGTGGTCGGTGTGTGGAGCCACTTCGTGTACGCGGACTCGCCCGGCCACCCCACCACCGACCGCCAACTGGCCGTCTTCCACGAAGGACTGGCCATGGTCGAGCGGGCCGGGCTGCGGCCGCGCTGGCGGCACCTCGCCAACTCGGCCGCCACCCTCACCCGCCCGGACACCCATTTCGACCTGGTCCGCCCCGGCCTGGCCATCTACGGGTTGTCCCCGGTGGCTGGCGAGACGTACGGGCTGCGGCCGGCGATGACCGCCCGCGCCCGGGTGATGCTCACCAAGCGGGTGCCCGCCGGCACCGGTATCTCCTACGGGCACGCCTACACCACTGAGGCCGACGCGAACCTGGCAGTGGTGCCGCTCGGGTACGCCGACGGGGTTCCCCGGCACGCGTCGAACACCGGCCCGGTGCAGCTCGGCGGTGTACGCCGGACGATCTCGGGGCGGGTCTGCATGGACCAGTTCGTGCTCGACTGCGGCGACGACCCGGTGGCCGACGGCGACGTGGCGACGCTCTTCGGCAGCGGCGTCGACGGCGAACCGACAGCTGACGACTGGGCCGAGGCGGTCGGCACGATCAACTACGAGATCGTCACCCGGTTCGGCGGCACGCGGGTGCCCCGGGTCTACGACGGCGAGAAACCATGAGTTATCGCGTTCCGCGTCCGCGGACGGCCGCGGGCCGGGTCGCGGGGATCGTCGGCGCGGCGGTGGGGGTGGCCGCGGCAGGTCTGGCGGCTGGCGTCGCGACCGAGCGGACCCTGGTCCGCCGGCTCAAGGCCGACCCGGCCGACCGCTACGCGCACGAGACGTTCGACCAGCAGCGGTACGACGAGGCGTTCCGCCTGGAGTTGCCGGACGGTACCGACATCCACGTCGAGGTGGTCGAGCCGACCCGGCCGGTGCCGGGGCGACCGACCGTGGTGCTGGTGCACGGTTTCTGCCTGGACATGGGGACGTTCCACTTCCAGCGCCAGATGCTCGCCGCCCGCGGTGACTACCGGATCGTGGCGTACGACCAGCCCGGTCACGGCCGGTCCGGCCGGCTGGAGACCGGCGAGTACGACCTCGCCGTGCTCGGTCGCACGCTGCGCCAGGTGATCGACCGAACCGCCCCGGACGGGCCGTTGGTGCTTGTCGGCCACTCGATGGGCGGCATGACGATCATGGCGTTCGCCGAGCTGTTTCCGGAGCTGTTCGGTGACCGGGTGGTGGGCACCGTTCTGATGGCCACGTCGGGCGGGCTCATCGCGGAGACCAAGCTGGTCGCGCCCGCGCTGCTCGGCCGGGTCGGTGGCCCGGTGCTCTACATGGTCAGCAACGCCACCCGGTACGGCGGCCCGGTGATCGACAAGGCCCGCAAGTCGACGTCGAACGTGGCCTGGCTGCTGACCCGCAAGTACGGCTTCGGCACCCGCAAGCCCAGCCCGTCGCTGGTGTCCTACGTGGAGACGATGAACTCCCGGACGTCGGCCGACACGGTGACCCGCTACCTGCGGACCCTGGCCACCCACTCGCGCTTCCCGGCGCTGGCGGCGCTGGCGGCGACTCCGGTGCTGGTGGTGGTCGGCGACAAGGACATGATCACGCCGGTGACCCACTCCGAGGAGATCGTCCGCCGGTTGCCGCACGCCGAGTTCGTGAAGATCAAGGACAGCGGCCACGTGGTGATGTTGGAGCATGCGGACGAGGTCAACGCCGCCCTGGCGCGGTTCCTGGAATCACTGCAGAGCGTGGAGGAACGGTGAGTCACGTCGTCAAGCTGCCGACCGTCGAGGACACTCGGGACTTCGGCCGGCGGCTGGCCGGGCTGCTGCGCGCCGGCGACCTGGTGCTGTTGACCGGCCCGTTGGGCGCCGGCAAGACCGCACTCACCCAGGGCATCGGTGCCGGGCTCGGTGTGCTCGGGGACATCACCTCGCCGACCTTCGTGATCGCCCGGGTGCACCGCCCCGACCCGGTCCGGGGCGGCCGGGTGGCGCTCGTGCACGCCGACGCGTACCGGTTGGGTGACGCCACCGACCCGCGCGCCGAGATCGACGACCTGGACCTCGACGCGTCGGTGGACGACTCGGTGACAGTGGTGGAGTGGGGCGAGGGCCTGGTGGAGCAGTTGGTGGACGCGCACCTGCGGGTTCGCATCGACCGCCGCGACGACGACACCCGCATCGTCGAGCTGGACCCGATCGGCGGTGACTGGGCCCGGCGGCTCGCCGACCTGGGCTAGGTCGGCGGCTGTCGTACCCGATGCCTAGAGTGCGGGAGACCGACCCGTGCTGTGAGAGGTTCCCGATGCCCGACGACGCTCCCGCCCTGGATCTGCTTGCCCTGCTGCCGGAGCAGTGGCGCACGGTGCTCACCCCGCACCTCGACCCGGCACGCACCGCCGCGCTGGGCGACTTCGTCGCCCGGGAATACGCGACGCAGACGGTCTTCCCGCCGCTGGAGGATCTGTTCTCGGCATACCGGCTCTGCCCGCCGCAGGGCACCCGGGTGCTCATCCTCGGGCAGGATCCCTACCACCGGGCGGGGCAGGCACACGGGTTGAGCTTCAGCGTCCGCGACGGTGTGACGGTGCCGCCGTCGTTGCGCAACGTCTTCAAGGAGCTGGGCGAGGACGTGGGCGTCCCCAAGCCGCGCAGCGGCAACCTCGACGGGTGGGCGGCACAGGGGGTGCTGCTGCTCAA
Source organism: Micromonospora sp. NPDC048986 (assembly GCF_040649335.1). Taxonomy (NCBI): domain Bacteria; kingdom Bacillati; phylum Actinomycetota; class Actinomycetes; order Micromonosporales; family Micromonosporaceae; genus Micromonospora; species Micromonospora sp. NPDC048986. The sequence continues at coordinate 16,166 of NZ_JBEZFJ010000007.1, read as the reverse complement.
CGCGGTGCTGACCGTCCGGCAGGCCACCCCGGGCTCGCACGCCAACGCCGGCTGGGAAGAGTTCACCGACGCGACCATCCGGGCGCTGGACGCGACACCGGACCGGGTGGTCTTCCTGCTCTGGGGTGGCTACGCCCGCAAGAAGGCGGCGCTGGTCACCAATCCGCAGCACGTGGTGCTGGAGGCGGGTCACCCCAGCCCGATGAACCCGCGCGGCTTCCTCGGTAGCCGCCCGTTCAGCGCCGCCAACAAGGCACTCGCCGACGCCGGCCTGCCCACCATCGACTGGGAGCGCACCGCCGGCTGAGCCCGCTCGTCGACGTCCTGCTGCTCGCCTGAGGGCCCGAAGGGGCCGTCGGGGGGCCGTCGACGTCCGTCAGTTGGCGCTACCGGCGCTGGCTCAGCTTCCGCTGGCTGACCGCCGGTCCCGGTAGCGGCGCAACAGCTCGGCGGCGCGTGGCTCGCTCAGTTCCAACGCGACGAGCGGCACCACCTGGTAACTCCGCTCACCGTGACGCACCTCGATCGTCTCGGGCAGCTCGTCGCACATCGTGGCCCTGATCTCTCCGTACCGGGTCGACCAAAAGTGTTCGCCCGGCTCTTCAGGCTCCAACCACACGCCGCCGAACTCACCCCAGCGAGCGTTCCACCGCTGGCCGTAGTTCGTCTCCAGCCAGCTGGTGAAAAGTTTGGCGTCCTGCCAGCGCAGGGCGATCTCCAGTGCGTCGACCGGCACCGGCGCTCCCTGCAACAGCGCTGCGGCACACCCGGTGATCACCTGCGGAAAGTCGGTGAGCCGATCCAGCAGCCGATTCACATTCAGCCCGTCGATCCGCTCCGCGATCGGCCGGGCGGCCAGGTCGTCGATCCGGGCGTCGAGGTGCGCGTCCAGCGGCTCAACCCCGATGACCAACTGCACATCCATGGCGGCGAGCAACCGTTCCAGCACCGGGACGGTCGTCGCTCGCTCACCGCGCTCGAACCGGGCCACCGCTGCCTGGTCGACCCCGGCGAGCGCGGCCAACTGGCGCTGGCTCAGGTCGCGCAGGTGTCGTTGATGCCGCACGGCAGCGCCGAGCACTGTGACAAGGCGGGTGGATGACATCCCGGCATGGTGGACCACCGGCGGGATGTCCGCGATCCCGCTACGGCAGATCGGCGACTTGCCGCCGATCCGGACCCGAGAATCGCCAGGCCCGTGACCCGGCGTTTGGCGGGCCTTACTTCAATGAGCGTGATGTCTGTGAGTCATCACGATGACTCACAGACATCACGCTGATTGGGGAATGTGGCTCCAGCGCTTGTCCGAGGGCCAGGCGGTTGGCCCGGCCGCACCCAGAGGCTACGGCGACGGACCAGCCCGCGGCGGGGCGAAGGCCGCGGGTGGGGTGAAGGCCCCGGGTGGGGTGAAGGCCGTGGTGGGGTGAAGGCCGTGGTGGGGTGAAGGCCGTGGCGGGGCGAGGGCCGCGGGCGGTGGCGGGGCGGGGCATGACCGGGGCGGAGGGCGGGGCGGCTAGGCTGGCTTACCGTGCTCGTACTCGTGGTGGACAGCTCGACCCCCGCGGTCACCGCGGCGCTGGTGGAGGTCTCGGCAGACGGTGTGGCGTCGCGGGCGCACCGGTGCACCGTCGACGCCCGCGCGCACGGTGAGCTGCTCGCGCCCCAGGTGGATGCGGTCCTCGCCGACGCTGACGCGCGCCCGCGTGACCTGGCCGCCATCGTCGCCGGTCTCGGTCCGGGTCCGTTCACCGGGCTACGGGTCGGCCTGGTGACCGCCGCGACGATGGGTCAGGTGCTCGGCATCCCCACGTACGGCGTCTGTTCGCTGGACGCCATCGGTTACCCGGCGGCGTCCGGCGCGCCCGTCCTGGCCGCCAGCGACGCCCGGCGCAAGGAGCTCTACTGGGCCGTCTACGACGGCGCCGGCCAGCGGATCGTCGGGCCCGAGGTGTCCGCGCCGGCGGTCGCCGCCGCGCGCGCCCGCGAACTGGGCGCGACGATCGCGGTCGGTGACGGGGCGCACCGGTACGCCGAGGTCCTGGACCTGCCCGTTCGGGTCGAGCCGCGCTACCCGGACGCGACAGTGCTGGCGTTGCTCGCCGCCGAGCGGATCCGGGCGGGGGCCACCAGTGAGCGGCTCACCCCGCTCTACCTGCGCCGCCCCGACGCGGTGGCGGCGACCGGCCGCAAACCGGTCCTGCCATGACGGCGGTACGGCTCGAACCGTTCCGCTGGTGGCACATCGACGACGTGCTGCCGATCGAGGCGGACCTGTTCGGCGCTGAGAAGTGGTCACCCGCCATGTTCTGGAGCGAACTCGCCAACGGGCACCACTACCGGCTCGCCGTCGACGCGGACGGGTCGGTGCTCGGTTACGCAGGGCTAGCCGGCGTTCCGCCGGACGAGGTGTGGGTGCAGAACATCGCCGTCCGCCGGGACGCCCAGCGGCGCGGCGTAGGCCGCGCCCTACTGGAGGAGTTGCTCGCCGAGGCGGCCCGGCGCGACGCCCGCAGCACCCTGCTGGAGGTTGCCGTGGACAACGCCGCAGCTCAGCGGCTCTACGCGACGTACGGTTTCGAGCCGATCGGGGTGCGGCGCGGCTACTACCAACCGAGCAACACCGACGCGCTGGTCATGCGGCGCGACGCCGAGCCGACCGGGGACGGACCACACGACCATGGCTGACGAACCACTGATCCTGGGTATCGAGACCTCCTGCGACGAGACCGGTGTCGGCATCGTGCGGGGGCACACACTGCTGGCCGACGCGCTCGCCTCCAGCGTCGAGGAACACGCCCGGTTCGGGGGCGTGGTGCCGGAGGTGGCCAGCCGGGCACACCTGGAGGCCATCGTGCCGACGATGGACCGGGCACTGACCGAGGCCGGTGTCACGCTGGCCGACATCGACGCGATCGCTGTCACCTCGGGGCCGGGGCTGGCCGGTGCGTTGCTGGTCGGCGTCGCTGCCGCCAAGGGGTACGCGGTCGCCGCCGAGAAACCCGTCTACGGCGTCAACCACCTCGCCGCCCACGTCGCTGTGGACACCCTTGAGCATGGCCCACTGCCCGAACCCGCCATCGCGCTCCTGGTGTCCGGCGGCCACTCGTCCCTCCTGCTCGTGGACGACCTGGCCCGGGGTGTCACCCCGCTGGGCGCCACCATCGACGACGCGGCCGGGGAAGCGTTCGACAAGGTCGCCCGGCTGCTCGGGTTGCCGTTCCCGGGCGGCCCGCCCATCGACCGGGAGGCCCGGGCCGGCGACGCCGCAGCGATCGCCTTCCCCCGCGGTCTGACCGCCGCGAAGGATCTTGCCGCCCACCGGTACGACTTCTCGTTCTCGGGCCTGAAGACGGCGGTGGCTCGGTGGGTCGAGGCCCGCCAGCGCGCCGGTGAGCCGGTTCCGGTGGCCGACGTGGCCGCGTCCTTCCAGGAGGCGGTCTGTGACGTCCTGACCAGCAAGGCGCTCGCCGCCTGCCGGGCGCAGGGCATCGAGACCCTGGTCATCGGCGGGGGAGTGGCGGCGAACTCGCGACTGCGGGCGATGGCTGAGCAGCGAGCCGAAAAGTACGGCATCCGGGTCCGGGTGCCCCGGCCGAAGCTGTGCACCGACAACGGCGCGATGGTGGCCGCACTCGGTTCGCACCTGGTCGCCGCCGGTGTCGCCCCGAGCCGACTGGACCTGCCAGCCGATTCGGCACTGCCGCTGACCACTGTCAGCGTGTGACGGGAGCGGCGGACATGATCGTGCGGATGTGGGAGGCGCGCGCCGAGGCGTACGGAGTCGCCGACCTGATCACCTGGGTGTGCGACACCGCACTGCCCGAGTTGGAGCACGACCCGCTCCACGTCTCCAGCGAGGTCTTCTCCTCCACCGACCACCGTGTGGTGGTGATCTCCAAGTGGCGCAGCAGTCCTCGCCCGCTGCCGGACCCGCCAGCCCTGCTGGTGGCCCGCGCCCCGCACTCCTGGGACTTCACCCAGGTAGACCGCTGACGCGAGCCACCATCCAGGCCGCCGGCTGACTGGTCAGCTACGGCGCAACATCCGGTAGGTGGCGATTCCGCCGGTGCCCAGCGCGGCCAGGAAGACCAGCCAGACGACGGTGCTGCTGACCCCGACCTGCGGGCCGGAGTTGGCCGAGGCGGCGGCCAGGAGCCCGTCCTCGCCCGGGGCGGGCAGCGCTGCCGGCGGCAGCTCCGGCCAGCGGACCAGGCCGGTGCTCTCCAGCATCTGCATGTGGTGCTGGACGAATCCGTTGGCGTCCTCGCAGAGCTTGCGGACGGTGGCGTCCCGGGTGCTGGCGCGGACCGCGCCGATCACCGGGAAGATCTTGCCGTGGGCGACCCGGAGCCGGGTGACGAAGATCTGGTCGAACCGAGCGCCGGACGCCTTCTGCATCTCGGCCAGCCAGCCCTTCTGCTCGGCGGTCGGCTCGCTGGGGATCGTCGCGCCCAACTTGTTGGCCGCGTCGACCACGAGCTGGTCGAGCTTCTGGTGCTCGCCGGCGATGCCGGCGCCGATCTCCCGGACCTTCGCCGACTGTCCCTTCTCGGCGGCCATCTGACCGGCTGGCATCTCCCAGAGCCCGGCCAGCCGCACCCCGTTGAGCAGTGTCATGTCGGCAGCGTTGAGCTGCTGGCCACCGGCGGGTGCGGCGACGGCCACGCCGGGCAGGACACCGACCCCCGCGATGACCGCGATGAGCAGCATCGCCGCTCGGTGGGTCCGGGTGCCCAGTCGGCGATGGGCGAATCTGAGCGGTGCCATGTCTGTGGTGCCTCCTCGGTCCGGACCGGAACGCGTCTGGACCGGGCAGCCGTACCCTGCCGGTTGCCCGTCCGCCCACTGGTACGGACTGATCGCGCGATCAGTTCATCGTGGCGCGCCCCGGATCAGCGGGTGACGGCGAGCAGGCCGCCGAGCAGCAGCAGGGTGATCGCCGCGGCGGCGAAGACCATCAGCAACTCCTGACGCCCCCGCGCGACCGGGCCGGCATCGACGACCGCTGTGGGCAGAGCCGGTAGATCGCGGGTCAGCGCGGCCAGGTCACCGAGGGTGCGGGCCGTCCACACCGCACCGGCGCGATCGGAGAACTCGTCAAGCGTCAGCCGGCCCGCCGCGGTGTGCTGGTGCAGCGCGGCGACCACGCGGTTGCGGTCGTCGTCGGAAGCGCGCAGCTCGACATCCACGCCGGACAGCGTACGCGGATCAGCCCACGTCGAGGGGGTCGGCGAGGAGCCGTTCGAAGGCCAGTTCGGCGGCACCGATCAGGGGCGCGTCAGTACCCAGCTTCGGCGTGCGTAGCCGGACGTGCTCCAGGCAGGCCCCGAGCGCGTTGGAGTTGAGCCGGCTGCGGATCTGGGCCGCCGCCGCGAGGTAGAGGTCACGCATGGTCCCGCCGAAGATGACCATCTCGGGGTTGAAGACGTTCACCAGGTTGGCCACCCCGAAGCCGAGCCAGTCGCCGGCCTGGCGGACCGCCGTCTGGGCCCGGGCGTCCCCGCGGTCGGCCGCGTCGAAGACCTCCAGCAGCGCGTCGCGGCCCCGGGCGTCGGAGCGTCCGGCAGCGCGCAGGAGGCCGTGCTCGCCGATCTCGGTCTCCCAACAGCCTCGGGAGCCGCACTCACAGGGCTTGCCGTCGCGGACCACCTTCATGTGGCCGACCTCGCCGCCGTAGCCACCGTGCCCGGTCAGTCGGCGTCCACCGGCGATGATGCCGGCACCCACGCCCACGTCGCCGTACAGGTAGACGACGTTGTCGCAGCCTGCCGCCACACCTCGTGCGTGCTCGGCGAACGCGGCGACGTCGGCCACGTTGCCCACCGTGATCGGTACGTCGATGCCCAACTCGTCGGCGAGGGCCGCGCCGATCGGCTCGTCCACCCAACCGGTGGTGGGGCCGAGTCGGACCAGGCCGTCGTCCCGGCGGACCATCCCGCAGACCGCGACGCCGGCACCGACGCAGATCGCGTCCGCCGGCACCAGCTGCTGCATCTCCTTGACCGCGCCGGCCAGCAGCGGCGCGGCCTCCGCGGCCAGCAGACCGCGCGGCCGGTCCAGATCCCGGCGGTCCAGGACCGCGCCACCCAGCCCGATCCGGGCGGCGCGCAGCCGGTCCACCTCCACTGAGTACGCGTACGCGTAGACCCGGGCCGACTCGGGCCGGACGACCAGTGACGGTCGTCCGGCTCGGCCGGTCTCCTTCGGTGCACCTTCGCTGACCAGCCCCACCGCGGACAGGTCGGCGGTGAGCGCGCCGATGGTGCTGCGGTTGAGGCCCAGCGTGGTGGTCAGCTCGGCCCGCGTGGTCGCCCCGTGGACGTGCACGTGCCGCAGCAGGGCCCCGAGGTTCTGCCGTCGGACGTCATCCTGGCTCGGTCCTGGGCGCATGCTGGTGCTACCTCCCGCGCGGTCAGCGGGTGCCGGTGGCTGCCGCGCGGCGGCGGGAGAGCGCGTCGACGCTGGCGGCGAGTAGCAGCACGACGCCGGTGACCACGTACTTGACTCCCGCGTCGTACCCCATCAGGCCCATTCCGTTTTCGATGACAGCGACCACCGCGCCGCCGAGTACGGCGTCGAGGACGCGGCCCTTGCCACCGAAGAGGCTGGTGCCGCCGATCACCGCGGCGCCGACCGCGTAGAGCAGTACGTTACTGCCCCCGGTGTTCGGGTCGACCGAGTTGGCCCGGCTGGCCGCCACGATGCCACCGATGGCGGCCATGGACGAGCAGATCACGAAGACCGAGATCCGGATCCGGTCGACGCCGATGCCGGCCCGGCGGGCGGCTTCCCGGTTGCCGCCCACGGCGTAGATGTGCCGGCCGTAGCTGGTGCGTTGGAGGACGAAGGTCCAGATGATCAGCAGCACCGCGATGATCGGCACCACGATCGGCACACCCTTGAGTGAGCTGATCAGGACGTTGCGGCTGCGCTCCAGGTTGAGCACGTACACCGCGGTGACGAGGATGACGGCGAGCCCGCCGATCCGCAGTGCCACCACCGCGATCGGGTCGGTGATCAGACCGCGGGCCACCCGGGTGCGGTGGCGCAGCAGTTGCACGGCCCCGTAGCCGACGACCGCGAGGGCGGTCAGCGCCCAGCCCAGCGTGGGGGCGAGGTTGCGGTTGGCGATGGCGACCAGCACGTCGTCGCGCACGCTGATGTTGGTGCCCTCCTTGACCAGCAGCAGAACGACGCCCTGGAAGGCGAGGAAGCCGGCGAGGGTGACCACGAAGGACGGAATGCCGATCTTCGCGACGAGCATGCCGAGCGTGGTGCCGATGACCACACCGGTGGCGACCGCGGCGAGCACGGCGACCCACCAGGGGTAGCCGAGCACTGTGACCACATTGGCCAGCACCGCCGCGCAGACACCGCTGGCGAAGCCGGCGGAGAGGTCGATCTCACCGAGCAGCAGCACGAAGACCAGGCCCATCGCGATCAGCGTGACCGCCGCGCCCTGGGTGAAGAGGTTGGCGAAGTTGCCGGCCGACAGGAACGACGACGGCCGCATGATCCCGAAGACGGTGCAGAGCACGATCAGGCCGAGCACGGCTGGCAGCGCGCCGACGTCGCCACCGCGTACGCGACTCAGGTAGTTGCGGACGTGGCCTCCGACGGTCGGCGGGGGTGTGACGGCCGCGGGGCCGTCCTTCCGCACGGCGGTGGTGGTCATCGGACGCCTCCTGAGATCGAGTCGGCCGCCTGCGGGCCGTCGCCGTTGCTGCCCGGGTCGGTGGCGAGGCCGAGCCCGCCCGAGCGCCCGGCGGTGATCAGCTCGACCACCTGGGCGTGGGTGATGTCGGTGGTCTTCACCTGGGCGACCATCTGGCCGAGGTACAGCGCGGCGATCCGGTCGGAGACGGCGAAGACGTCGTTCATGTTGTGCGAGATGAGCACCACGGCCAGGCCGTTGTCGGCGAGGCGGCGGACCAGTTCGAGCACCTGGGCGGTCTGTGCCACGCCGAGCGCCGCGGTCGGCTCGTCCAGGATGACGAGCTTGCTGTTCCACAGCACGGCCTTGGCGATGGCCACGGTCTGGCGTTGACCGCCGGAGAGGCTGGACACGTGCTGGCGGAGCGAGGTGACGGTGCGGATGGAGAGTCCCGCCAGGGTTTCGGCGGCGAGCTGTTCCATTGTCGGCTCGTCGAGGACGATGCCGCTGCGCCTCTCCCGGCCGAGGAACATGTTCTGCACGATGTCCAGGTTGTCGCAGAGCGCGAGGTCCTGGTAGACGACCTCGATGCCCAGCGTGGCGGCGTCGCGGGGGCTGCCGATGTGCACCGGTTCACCGTTGAACAGGAACTCTCCGGCGTCGGTGGGGTGGATGCCGCTGATGCACTTCACCAGGGTCGACTTGCCGGCGCCGTTGTCGCCGACCAGTGCGGTCACTTCGCCCGGGTGGACGGTCAGGGCGACGTCGCGGAGCACCTGGACGGGACCGAAGCTCTTGTCGATCCCGCGGAGTTCCAGCAGGGGGGTCGCGGACACGGGGGTCTCCTTCTTAAGGGAGGGTCGGGGCCCGTCCGGCGGGCGCCGCCCGGCACGGGAAGGGTGCTCCCGTGCCGGGCGGCGCTTGTCGTTCCGGCGGGTACTGCGGCGTCGGTCAGCTGATGCCGGCTTCGGCGCAGAACTTGACGTACGCCGCGGTGCAGACCTCTTCCTTGGTCACGTAGCCGTCGGCGATGACGTCCTTGACGCTCTCCTTGTAGATGGCCTTCGGGGTGAGCAGCACCGAGGGGACGTCCCGGTCACCGTCCTTGACCGTCTGGCCGGTGTCCTTCTTCTCGCCCTTGGCGAGGGCGATGGCCAGGTCGGAGGCGGCCTTGGCCTCTTCCCGGACCGCCTTGTAGACGGTCATGCACTGGTCGCCGGCGAGGATGTTCTGTAGGCCCTCGGTGCTGGCGTCCTGCCCGGTCACCGGCACCTTGCCGTTGATCTTGTTCTTCTTCAGGATCGAGATGGCCGCGTTGCCGAGACCGTCGTTGGCGGCCAGCACGCCGTCGATCTTGCCGTTGGCCTTGGTGAACTGCTGCTCGAAGATCGTCGCGGCCTGCGCGTTGTCCCACGCCGGCACCGCGTCCTCAGGGCCCTTGACGTATTCCTTGGAGTCGAACTTCGGCTTGAGCACCGAGTCGTAGCCGGCCTTGAAGAGGGTGGCGTTGTTGTCGGTGGGGGAGCCGTTGAGGTACGCCACGACGGGGTTCTTGGCGCCCTTCTCGGTCAGGCACTTCGACAGGCCCTCGCCCTGCAGCTTGCCGACGGTCTCGTTGTCGAAGCTGACGTAGTACTGGGCGGAGCCGCCGAGGGTGAGCCGGTCGTAGTCGATGGTGGCCACACCCTGCGACTTGGCCTTGTCGAGCACTGCCTTGCCGGTGCCGGAGTCCAGGTTGACGATCATCAGGGCGGTGACGCCACCGGTGATCATCTGGTCGGCGATGGTCTGGAAGGCGGTCTTGTCGTTCTGCGCGTTCTGGATGTCGTACTGGACGCCGGCGGCCTTGAACGCCTCCTCCAGGAACCGACGGTCCGCTGTTTCCCAGCGGGCCGAGGACTTGCTATCTGGGAGGATCACGCCGATCTTGGGGGTCTTGGCGGCGGCCTTGTCGCCGGAGTCGTCGCCACAGGCGGTCAAGCCGCCGGTCGTGAGCAGGCCCACGGCGGCGATGGTGAGGATCCCCTTACGCATGTGCAGGGTCCTTTCGGAGGTGGGGGAGGTGTTGTTTTGTTGTGTCCGGCAACGTATTTCGCGTCACACCGGATCCACAAGACCGCGCAGGTGCATAGTTTGTTGGGGGCGATAACAATTCAGCAACGCGACTGTTACTCCCTGGGTATCCCACGGGGAAGTCGACGTAACGACTGTCGTCAGCGGGTCTGCAACGCAGCGGTGCGGGCGTCGGCCAGCGCCACCAGATCCGCCGCCGCCAGTTCGAGTTGCAGACCGCGCCGACCAGCCGAGACGTAGATCGTCGGGAAATCCAGCGCGGATTCGTCCAGCACCGTGGGCAACCGTCGACGCTGCCCGAGCGGGCTGATCCCACCTCGTACGTAACCGGTGGCCCGCTCGGCGACCGCCCGATCGGCCAACGCCGCCCGCTTGCCGCCGACCGCCGCCGCGAGCGCCTTCAGATCCAACTCGCCGGTGACCGGAACGACAGCCACTGTGAGCGCGCCGTCGACAGTGGTCACCAGCGACTTGAACACGCGCTCCGGTGCCACGCCGAGCGCAGCCGCCACCAACGCGCCGTAGTTCGGGGCGTCCGCCGCCACCCGGTACGGATGGGTGCGATGCGCGATACCGCGCTTGACCAACAGTGCCGTTGCCGGCGTGCCCTGTCCCGCCACAGCGACGAGGCTAGTCGAGACGGCGCTGGTCGACCGGCTGGCCGATCAGCACCGTCGGTGCGCCGTCGACCCGGGTGAGCACCAGGCTCGCCGCCGCCTCCCCGGCCAGCCGCAGGTCCCGCCGGAGCTGCTCCGGGGTGAGCGCCGAACCCCGCTTGAGGATCTCCACCCGGCCCACCCGGCGCTCGCGCAGCAGCGCCCGCAGGCGCTTGAGCGAGAACGGCAGCACGTCGGTGATCTCCAGGCAGCGCGCGTACGGGGTGCGGACCGGCTGGTCGGCGTAGAGATACGCGATGCTCGGATCGCCGAGGGTGGCGTCCAGTTCGGTGGCCAGTTCGGCGACGAGGTGCGCGCGCACCACCGCCGGGTCCGGGTCGTACAGGTAACGACGCGGCGGCCCGACCGGTGCCTCGGCGGCACCCGAGCCGGTGAGCTGGTGACGGTGGGCCTCAGCGCCGCGCTGGCGGTAGAGGGTGGCGCGACGCGGCACCTCCGCCAGCTCACCGCACCAGAGCGCGGCCTCGACCAGGTCGCCGTCCACGCCGACCCACTCGGCCTCCGCGCCGGCCGGAATGAGCGCGTGGTCCACGCCCGGCGCGACCTTCACCACTGTGCGCGGCACCCGATCGGCCAGCCCGGTGACGAAGTCCCACGGCGGCGAGTAGGCGCGCGGGTCGAAGATCCGACGTCCGGTGCCGGTCGTGCGGCGGGCCGGATCGCAGAAGACGCCGTCGACCCCTGACACGTCGAACCTGGTCGCGTCGCCGCACTCGACGCTGAACAGCTCGGCCAGGCCGGCCGCCTCGGCGTTGGCGGCGGCCATCGCCGCGGTCACCGGGTCGGCCTCCACCCCGTACACCCTGATGCCGGCGCGGGCGGCGGCCAGCGCGTCGGCCCCGAGCCCGCACCCGAGGTCGGCCAGGGTGCGCACGCCGGCCGCGTACAGCCGGGCCGCCCGACTGTCGGCGACCACCCGGCGGGTGGCCTGCTCCAGGCCGGGACGGGTGAGGAACATCCCAGCGGCGGCCGGGCCGAACTTGCCCACCGCCCGGTGCCGCAGCTCGGCCTGGGTCAGTGCCGCCGCGGCCAACGTCGGCGGCACCCCGGCCGCGCGCAGCGCCGACGCCGCGACCAGTGGATCACCGCCGGCCAGGTCGGCCGCCGCCGTGAGCGCGGCCGACCCCTCAGGGGTACGCAGCGCCGCCAGCTGATCGAGATCCACCCGGCCATTGTCCCGGCCGACAGGGAAATCCTGGTTGTCGGGGCGCGACGCGCTGGCACTCTCCTTGACGGAGTGCTAGCCACGGAATAACCTGCGATTAGCACTCTCACCCTGAGGGTGCCAGCTTCCGGGTCTCGCGACCCGGGCGCGCACGCCAGGCGGACCGGCACCCGCGACGACGGCACCGCCCGGTGGCATGAGGCAGATTGACGCTGGTCAGCCCCGCTGGCCAGCAACGAAACCAGTACCCCAGGAGGGTATGCCCGTGACTACCGCGACCAAGGTTGCGATCAAGCCGCTCGAGGACCGCATCGTGGTCCAGGCGAATGAGGCTGAGACCACCACGGCGTCGGGCATCGTGATCCCCGACACCGCCAAGGAGAAGCCGCAGGAGGGCACTGTCCTCGCTGTGGGCCCGGGGCGCGTCGACGACAACGGCAACCGGGTTCCGGTTGACGTGCAGGTCGGCGACACCGTCCTCTACTCGAAGTACGGCGGCACCGAGGTCAAGTACGCCGGCGAGGAGTACCTGGTGCTCTCCGCCCGCGACGTCCTCGCGGTCATCGAGAAGTAAGCAACCGATCAGTGCCACTGCCCCGGTCCGGCTCGCCGGGCCGGGGCAATGGCGCTTCGAAGGGACATTAATGGCGAAGATCCTGAGCTTCTCGGACGACGCCCGGCACCTGCTGGAGCACGGTGTCAACGCCCTCGCGGACGCGGTCAAGGTCACCCTCGGCCCGCGCGGGCGCAACGTCGTCCTGGACAAGAAATTCGGTGCGCCGACGATCACCAACGATGGTGTGACCATCGCCAAGGAGATCGAGCTCACCAACCCGTACGAGAACCTTGGCGCGCAGCTGGTCAAGGAGGTGGCGACCAAGACCAACGACGTCGCCGGCGACGGGACCACCACCGCGACCGTGCTGGCCCAGGCGATGGTTCGCGAGGGTCTGCGCAACGTGACCGCCGGGACCAACCCGGCCGGCCTCAAGCGGGGCATCGACGCGGCGGCCACCAAGGTCTCCGAGGCGCTGCTCGGCCGTGCCGCCGAGGTCACCAGCAAGGAGTCGATCGCGAACGTGGCGACGATCTCCGCGCAGGACTCCACCATCGGCGACCTCATCGCCGAGGCGATGGAGCGGGTCGGCCGCGACGGTGTCATCACCGTCGAGGAAGGCTCGATGCTCACCACCGAACTGGACGTGACCGAGGGTCTCCAGTTCGACAAGGGCTTCATCTCGCCGAACTTCGTCACCGACCTGGAGAGCCAGGAGTCCGTCCTTGAGGACGCGTACATCCTGGTCACCACCCAGAAGATCTCGGCGATCGAGGAGCTGCTGCCGCTGCTGGAGAAGGTCCTGCAGAACAGCAAGCCCCTGCTGATCATCGCCGAGGACGTGGACGGCCAGGCGCTCTCCACCCTGGTGGTCAACTCGCTGCGCAAGACCCTCAAGGTCTGCGCGGTCAAGGCCCCGGGCTTCGGCGACCGGCGCAAGGCAATGCTCCAGGACATCGCGATCTCCACGGGCGCCGAGCTGGTCGCCCCGGAGCTGGGCTACAAGCTCGACCAGGTCGGCCTGGAGGTGCTCGGCACCGCCCGGCGCGTCGTGGTCGACAAGGAGAACACCACGATCGTCGACGGCGGTGGCCAGAAGGCCGACGTCACCGACCGGGTGTCCCAGATCCGCAAGGAGATCGAGGCCTCCGACTCCGACTGGGATCGGGAGAAGCTGGCCGAGCGGCTGGCGAAGCTCTCCGGTGGCATCGCCGTCATCAAGGCTGGCGCGGCGACCGAGGTCGAGATGAAGGAGCGCAAGCACCGCATCGAGGACGCCATCGCGGCGACCAAGGCTGCGGTCGAGGAGGGCACCGTGCCCGGCGGCGGCGCCGCCCTGGTGCAGATCCTCTCGGTGCTCGACGACGACCTGGGCTTCACCGGCGACGAGAAGGTTGGCGTCTCGGTAGTGCGCAAGGCGCTCGTCGAGCCGCTGCGCTGGATCGCCCAGAACGCCGGTCACGACGGCTACGTCGTGACGCAGAAGGTCGCCGACCTCAAGTGGGGCAACGGCCTCGACGCCGCCAAGGGCGAGTACGTCGACCTGGTCAAGGCCGGCATCATCGACCCGGTGAAGGTGACCCGCAACGCGGTCACCAACGCCGCCTCGATCGCCGGTCTGCTGCTCACCACTGAGAGCCTCGTGGTGGAGAAGCCGGAGCAGGCCGAGCCGGCCGCCGCCGGTGGGCACGGCCACGGTCACGGCCACCAGCACGGCCCGGGCTTCTGATCCGGTAGCGACACCCGTTCCGGGGCGCACCGCCGTCAGGCGGTGCGCCCCGGCTCGTTCCCGCGGGCTGGTAGGTCATTACCGAACGCTGACGTTGTTGGCGACCGGGCGAGATGATCGCGCACACTGGGCCGATGAGCACCACGTCACGGCGGTACGCCGCGTTGGCCGGGATCACCGCCGCCGCCGTCGCGATCGGGATCGCCGAACCGGTCGCGGTGTTGACCGGTCCCCGGTCGGCGCCCTTGGTCGCGGTCGGCGGGGTCATCGTCGACGCCGTCCCCGAATCGCTGAAGCAACTCGCCATCGACCTCTTCGGCACCGCCGACAAGATCGCGCTGCTGGTCGGCACTGCCGTGTTGCTGGGAGGCTTCGCCGCGCTCTTCGGCGTCCTGGCGGTCCGCCGACTGGCACTCGGCCTGGCCGGCATTGCCGCGTTCGGCGCCATCGGCGTGGCGGCCGCGTTGACCCGCTCCGGCGCCGATCTCGCTGACGCGCTGCCGTCACTGGTCGGCGCCGGTCTTGGCGCACTGGTGCTCTGGCTGTTCATCGGCGGACCTTTCGAGCTGGACCCCTGGACCTGGTCACCACCCACGCCGCCTGCCCGCCCGGTGGCGTCCGCCGGTCCGGTGTCGCCGGCTGGTCCCGGGTCGTCGGCTGGTCCCGGGTCGCCAGCAGAGTCGGTGCCGGTGTCACCGGCACTGCCGGTGCCGGTGACTCCCGCCGGGCCGACGGCCGCTGCCGAACCGGTCGGGCCCGCCGAAGCGGACCCGGAGTCGCGGCGGCGGTTCCTCACCGGCAGCGGGGTGCTGCTCGGCACCGCCGTGGTGGCCGGCCTCGGTGGGCGCTGGCTGGCAGGGCGGCGCGGCGTGTCCGCAGCCCGCGACGCGATCCGCCTGCCCGCGCCGATCGCCCCCGCACCGGCCGTACCGGCGGGCGCGGACCTCTCGTTGACGCAGCTCGCGCCGTACGTCACCCCGAACTTCGGGTTCTACCGGATCGACACCGCGCTGGTGGTGCCCCAGGTCGACCCGGACACCTGGCGGCTGCGGATCCACGGACGGGTCGGCAGGGAACGCACCTACAGCTACGCGGATCTGCTGGCCCGACCGCTGGTCGAGCGGTACGTCACGCTCGCCTGCGTCTCCAACGAGGTGGGCGGGGACCTGATCGGCAATGCCCTATGGCTCGGCGTACCCCTGCGAGAACTGCTGGACGAGGTCGAGCCGGACGACGACGCCGACCAGGTCGTCGGCCGGTCGGTCGACGGCTGGACCTGCGGCACCCCCACCGCCGCGCTGCGCGACGGACGGGACGCGCTGCTGGCCGTAGGGATGAACGGCGAGCCACTGCCGGTCGAGCACGGCTTCCCGGCCCGAGTAGTGGTGCCGGGCCTCTACGGCTACGTGTCAGCCTGCAAATGGGTGACCGAACTGGAGTTGACCCGATTCGCCGACTTCGACGCGTACTGGGTGCCGCGCGGCTGGTCCGCCCAGGGGCCGATCAAGACCCAGTCGCGGATCGACACGCCCCGGAAACGTAACCGGCTGACCGCCGGCCCGGTGACCGTCGCCGGGGTGGCCTGGGCGCAGCACCGGGGCATCCGCCGAGTCGAGGTACGCGTCGACGACGGCCCGTGGCAGGACGCCGTGCTGGCCCCGGCCGTGTCGGTGGACACCTGGGTGCAATGGTCCTGGCGCTGGGACGCCACACCGGGCGAGCACCGGCTCCAGGTCCGCGCGACGGACGCGACCGGCGAAACCCAAACCGAGCGTACGCAGGACGTCGTCCCGGATGGCGCCACCGGCTGGCACACGATCGCCGTCACCGTCCGCTGATCCACGCCATGGCGTCGTCGCCCGGGTTCCGTCGGCGACGCGTGTCCGCGACCTGCTTCGCGGATGGGCGGGGCTGGTTGGCGACGTGCGTTGCCGGGTTTCCGCGACCTGCTCTGGCTCGGCGGGCCGCCTGACTGACCGGTGATCTCCCAAGATCTGCGGGTTCAGAGCAAGAAAGGCCGCTGGCCGGCACCCCGGGGGTTGCGGGTGCCGGCCAGCGGTCGGTGTCGTGCGGTTCTACCGTTGGTGCTTGTCCTGCGGTGGTGCTGGTGGTCAGCTGTTCCAGTGCTGGCCGACGAGGTCGGTGGCCTGCTGTTCCCACTGGGCGTAGGCGTCCGGGTAGGCCGACACCTGCACGGTCTGCGCGGCGTCGGTCAGGGGCATGTCCTGCCACCCGTCGACCTGCTTCAAACCCTTGAGGAACGCCGTCGTCGCGTACTGCGGGTCGGTGATCTGCTCCGGGGTGCCCCAACC